>CAYSXP010000027.1:0-52601 GCA_964435015.1 uncultured Rikenellaceae bacterium | reverse complement strand
ATAAAACCCTGCGGGTTTTTGTTCTTTTGCCTTTATTCCTTCAGAAAGCAGGCTTCTTTCTGGGATTACCTCCTCACTGCCTGCCGGCAGCTCGTCGGTGATCCCGCGGACGGGCTCCCTGCAAAGCCTGCATAAAACCCTGCGGGTTTTTGTTCTTTTGCCTTTATTCCTTCAGAAAGCAGGCTTTCTGAAGGACTTGCGGCAAAATAACAAATCCCGCTGAAAAGCGGGATTTATGCAGGCTTTGCGGAGAGAGGGGGATTCGAACCCCCGTTCCGCCGATAGGCGAAAAACGGTTTTCGAGACCGCCGCATTCGACCACTCTGCCATCTCTCCCTTTGGCCTCCGAAGCCTTGGCGTAGGAGGATTAAAATTATTAATTAGCAACAATCACTACTGAGTTTATCCCTCTCATGCCGGACCATCTCTCCTGAAGTTGCTTTCCTCAGGCAGCGGCAAAAATAATAATTAAACACTATTAAAAACCCTGCAACACGATAAAAATAACCTGCTTTTGTTTTGATTGCATTGCTGAATGAGCTTATTTTGCATAACCATGCAGTTTCTAATTAACCTCTTAAAAACCTTAACGTGAAAACTTTTTGTAAAATGTTGTTTGTCGGCGGATTGTTTGCAGTCTTATTAACCGCTTGCAGGAACCAAACAAAGGACGATATGACCAATCCGTTTTTCTCTGATTACGATACCCCATTCAACGTCCCTCCTTTTGAGAAAATCATGGCCCGGCATTACATGCCTGCTTTCGAAAAAGGAATGGAAGAGGGAAGAAATGATATCAAGCGCCTTATTAACAGCCGGGAGGAGCCTGATTTTGAAAATACAATCGGGGCCCTTGACAAAGCAGGCGATCTGCTTACAAGGGTTTCAACGGTATTTTTTGCCCAGGCCTCAGCGAATACCAATGACTCTTTGCAGACAATAGAAATGGAAATATCACCGAGGCTCGCCGGCTACAGCGATGAAATTCGACTTAATCCCGATCTTTTCAAAAGGGTCAAGACGGTTTACGATAACCGGGAAAGTCAGGGCCTTTCTTCCGAACAGAAATTCATACTTGAAAACCTTTACAGGGAGTTCGTGAGGAACGGGGCCAATCTTAACAAGCAGGATCAGGACACGCTGAAGAAGATAAATCAGAGAATTTCCGTTCTGAGCGTGAAATTCAGCCAGAATGTACTTGAGGAAACAAACAATTACAGGCTGTTCGTTGGCAGGGATGGTCTTGCAGGTCTTCCCGACCAGTTAATTGATGCAGCTGCTGAAACAGCCGGGGCTGCCGGCAGGGAAGGGCAGTGGGCCTTTACAACTCACCGTCCGAGCATATTCCCGTTCCTGCAGTATTCAGGGAACAGGGATCTGCGGCGTGAATTGTTCAATGCCTATACAAACCGGGGGAACAATGGAAACGAAAATGACAACAACCGGGTGCTTGCCGGGATAATAAAACTTAGAGCGCAGAGGGCCAGGCTGCTGGGCTATAAATCACACTCCGACCTGGTTCTTGAGCCCAGAATGGCCAAAAATCCCGCCAATGTTTTTAATCTGCTAAACAATCTCTGGAGCAAGGCGGTGCCTGTTGCAATGAATGAAGTGAAGGAGATGCAGAAAATAATCGACCGCGAAGGAGGCAAGTTCAAACTGGAACCTTCTGATTGGTGGTATTATTCTGAAAAACTGAGAAAAGAGAAATACGCTCTCGACGATAATGCACTCAGGCCATATTTTAAGCTTGAGAATGTACGGGAAGGTGTTTTTACATGTGCCAGCAGACTTTACGGGATAACCTTTGAACCGATCCACGGATGTCCTCTGCCGCATCCGGAGGCTCAGGCATATGAGGTCAGGGAAGAAGACGGAAGCCATATAGGCGTGCTTTACATGGACTTCCATCCCCGGGAAAGCAAACGGCAGGGTGCATGGTGCGGCGGCTACAGGAATCATCACATCAAGGATGGCAAAACCATTACCCCCGTTGTAACCGTTGTTTGCAATTTCACAAAGCCTTCAGGCGATTTGCCTGCCCTCCTTAACCTCGAGGAAGTGGAAACACTTTTTCATGAATTCGGACATGCACTCGAGGGCCTGTTTTCAAAAAATACCTATAACATGGCATACATAGCCTGGGATTTTGTTGAGCTGCCTTCTCAGATTATGGAACACTGGGCCACTGAACCCGAACTGCTGAATGTATATGCAAGGCATTATAAAACTGGAGAACCCATCCCTGCATCCCTGGTTAAAAAAATCGAAAAAAGCCAGTATTTCAACCAGGGATTTGTAAACGTGGAACTTCTTGCTGCCTCCATGCTCGATATGGCATACTATACGCTCGAAGCCCCCGCTGTAGTTGATATTCAGAGCTTCGAAAATGACTATTTGAAGAAAATAGGTCTCATCCCTGAAATAGTCTCCCGTTACAGAAGCACATATTTTCTTCATATAATCGACGGATATGACTCCGGCTACTATAGCTACACCTGGGCAGCCGTTCTCGATAATGATGCTTTTGAGGCATTCAGGGAAAAAGGTGTCTTCAACCGGGCAGTGGCGGAATCTTTCCGTCGGAACATTCTTGAGAAGGACGGTACAATGGATGCCATGCAGATGTATGTTAACTTCCGGGGCAGGGAACCGCAGATTGAGCCTCTTCTGAAAAACCGGGGACTGTTATAGCGTTACTGCTTTCAGTCATAAGGATAATTTTGGGGATGATCCGGCAAATCATCCCTTTTCCCATTCATCGCCCCCCCTGTAAGCTTTCCCGGGCTGTTTTCCCTGACTGAAACCTGTAGCGCCTCCGGAAAGGCAGGGTTGTAAGGGATGTATATTTCACCAGGTAATGAAATGGCCCAGATCCCATTGCTGTATGGATGATGCTGTAAACCACTGCCGGGACAAGAATCAAAACCAGGATACCCAGCACCTGGGTTGAAAGCTTCCACCACAAGGCATCCGGACGGATATTAAAGGCAGAAAGTAAAAGCACTACCAGACCCGAATTTGCCGCAGCAATCAGGAACATAAAGCCCGTTGCCATTCCATGGGCAGTTCCGACAGCTTTTTTCGGGCAGTGGTTCATGCATCTCATGCAGCTTTCGCATGTGAGTTTCCAGTAGGGTCGGCTGTTAACCAGCTTTATTGAGGAGGCGGGACACTCCCTGATGCATAATCCGCAGTTGTCACAGTCATTGGTGGCAAAAAATGTTTTGGAGAGAAAATACCTTCCACCAGGATATTGATAATTGAGTTAATTTTAAAACCTGACTTTTGCTGACAGGGCAAAATTATCAGGAACTGATAAAAAAATATAAGCTGATTTAAATGCTACTGTTCAGATAATTGGATTTATGCCGGCATTATTACGAAATATTATCTGCGGACTTACTCTCACTGACATATTTGAAGCGGTTAGTCCGTTGTATCCGATCAATATGAACCAGGCGAAAGCTATTGCAGACAGCGTATATAAAAAGGGTCTGACTGATTTTCTCCAGCTGGCCTCAATTCCCGGAAAGCTTGGCACTATCCTGAATAAGGAGTTCCGGACAGGAATATTTAAACCTGTTATGAAAAGCCTGTCGTCAGACGGATCGGTTAAATATTTGTTCAGGAACCCGGATGGGCTGGAATATGAAACTGTTTACATCCCCGATAAGAGGAGGCATACAGTTTGCGTTTCCACCCAGTCGGGATGCCGTATGGGTTGCCGGTTCTGTGCTACTGCCGGTTACGGATTTCATGGAAACCTTACAGCAGGTGAAATAATAAACCAGGTTGTCAGTATCAGGGAGCCGGCATCCGTAAATCGTGTGGTTTTCATGGGTATGGGGGAACCTTTGGATAATTTTCCCCATCTGCTGAAAGCAATTGAAATACTAACAGCCAGCTGGGGACTGGCGATAAGTCCGGGAAACATAACTGTCTCAACTGTCGGAATTGAACCGGGAATCAGCAGTTTTCTGGAGAAAACAAGGTGCAATCTGACCCTGAGTCTTTTTTCTCCCTTTAAAGAAGAAAGGATTAAAGTCGTTCCGGCCGAGAAGACTTATCCTTCGACGGGTCTTACCGATATTATGAGATCATTTCCAAAGGACAGAAGGAGACGTTTAAGCATTGCCTATGTGATGATCCGGAACCTGAATGATACTGAGAGGCACCTTCAGAAACTGAAGGATGAGTTTGCCAACTCGGGGATAAGAATTAACCTGCTGCCTTATCACCCTGTGCCGGATGATGTGAATTTGCCTTCGGTGCCTGAAAAAATGAATTATTTCAAGCATGAACTTGTCATTTCGGGTATTTCTGCATCAATACGAAGGTCGAGGGGAGCTGACATAGATGCGGCCTGCGGTCTTCTTGCAGGAAGATATGGTGCCGTTAGCAAAGCAAAGAGGGAAAGGCCTGCAGCAGATCAGGAATTTACCAGCTGAAACAGGTATTCATCGATGTAGCCGTCGGAGGTTTTCATCCAGTCTCTCCTTATTCCGGCCTGAACGAATCCCTGCTTTCTGAAAAGATCCATGCTTTCATGATTGTTGGCCAGTATGCTGCAATACAACTGATGAAGCTGCAGCGTTTTAAAGCAGTAATGGATCAGGCATTTCAGCGACATTGAAGCATATCCCCTTCTCCGGTATTCCTCATTCGCGATAAGAATACCGAGCCCGGCCCTGTTATGGTACGGATCAAACTCATAAATGTCGATTGTCCCAATTGTCAGATCATCAGCTGAATGATCGATCATAAATCTCATCTGGCCCGTTTCATAAATACTCCGGTGTGAATTCTCGAGGTATCTTCTGAGGGTATATCTTGAATACGGCGCTATGGTATTGCTGATCAGCCATTGGGATTCATTGTTTTCCCACCTGTATAATAATTCGAGATCTTCAGGTTCCAGGGCCCTGAGTCGTATCTCCTCATATCTCATTATTTTATCCTGACTTAGTATTAATTCTTTTCTGTAACTTCTATTTCCCTGATAAAAGCATCCTCAAAATCTTTTTTGACTTTGAGCAGTGCTTCTTTTGCCCCTGCAACTGATGGGAATTCACCATAAATATACCTGTACCATCCGTCTCCCTCAACGATCTCCCTTACTTCCTTGATGTTTGCAAATGCCCGGTTGATATCAAGGGGACCCCTTGTAGCCTGCAACTGGATCGTAAATATTCTCCGGGCAGGATTGTTTACAACAACCTTTTCAGGTTCGGCTATGGTTGACGATTGAGCCTCAAGATCATTCTGGTTTATCACATAGGCTTCGTTCAGCCCCAGTTGCCTGGCAAATTCAGCATATTTTTCGGCATCTGACCTTACGTTGAAAACACCCAGGGTGTAATAGTTGAGTGAATCCGTTTCAAACACCCTGATGAAAAGCATATCATCTTTAATCACTTTGTTGAAATAGGCAGGATCGAGCTTCCTTTTTGTTTTCATCAGGACAACGCTGAATCGCATGGAGTATGACTGCCTGAGCTGATCAGGTGTTGAGGCTTCGTGGCGTATAATGATCCCTGTCTGGGGGTTGACTATTCCGAAAGTTACACGACGGTTATATTTCCTTCCCTCAGGATTATCGGTTCCGTCAGGATTGGTATTAATTGCTACCGGGCTTGATTTCCCGAACGATCTCTTAATGAAGATAGTATTTTCGATACCTGAGGATGTGTAGTAGTTGATCACGGCCTGGGCACGCTGGTCAGCAAGTCTTCTGTTGAATTCAATGCTGCCTTTGGAGTCGGTGTGGCCCGCAATTTCAACGGTAAGGCCCGGGTTGCTCACCAGAATTTTCCTTACTGATTCAAGGACGGGTTTTACGTCATCCCTGATTTTAAAGCTGCTGAAATCAAACAGGATATTCTTTATGGAAAGGAACTCCCCGGAAGCAACCCCAAGGGGTATAAGTACGGGATTGACCGGTATGAAATTGCCTCCGTAATATAATGGCAGACTTAGATTTATGGTGTCGGTGACATATCCGTCGTGACTTGCCAGGATTTCATACTCGCCTGGTTTTATATTAAAGGAAAATGAGCCGTCTTTTGCCACAGCAGTGTTCTGGATCACTTCATTGGTTTTTGTGTTCCTGACCGTGATCAAAGACAGGGCGGGTTCGACCTCCAGGCCATCCTCCAGCTTTATGGTACCGGAGGCTCTTGTGAGCTCGTCAGCCGGATTTACTGCCACAATGGCATATATGTTCCTGGATTTCTCCTTTTCATCATAACGGCTTGCTACAAACCCGGGTGCATTGTTGTTAAGGATGAAATTAGTATTCTCAAGGACATTGTTAAATGCAAAGGGCATGGCTACAGGCTGTGTCCATGTCCCCCCCCTTGCAGTGGACCTGAAAACATCATAGCCTCCCATGCTTAGATGACCGTTTGAACTGAACAGGAGTGCGTCTTCATCAGCATCATAATAGGGTGTGTTTTCATCATAGGGGGTATTGATGACATTTCCGCAATTTACAGGACGATCCCAGGTTCCATCATCAAGTTTCCGGGACACCCAGATATCAAGTTCGCCCTCGCCTCCCGGCCTGTTGCTTGCAAAGTACATGGTCCTTCCGTCAGGTGTGATGAATCCATGGTCCTCCCAGTAGATTGTGTTGACAAATTTCCCCACACTTCTGATATGCGACCAGGCGGTATCTGTTCTATGGCTCATGTAAAGATTGCCGTCGTCGCCATCATCCATAAACAGTATCAGTGTTTTCCCGTCGCCTGTGATTGAATTTGAATAGAACCTGTCAAATCCTCCGAGCTGACGTGTGATATTTGACGGCCTGTTCCAGCTGCCTCCGGTTTTGTAGGAACAATAGATCTGTGTTTTTCCCGTCTGTTTTAATGTAAAAACAAATACCGAATCATTTCTGGAAAGGACAGGGTTGCAGGCTCCGGGGTAGTCTGCCAGCCATGGGGCAAACAGGTTTGAAATGATTCTCAGGGGTTTCTTTTTCATTTCCAGGGCATACCTGCAGTTCCTTATCTGCTGGTCAATAAAGTCGGCCTGAACTTCATCTCCTGCCGTCAGCTTCTTTTTTACTTCTGAATAGAGTGACAGTGCTTTCCCGAGGCTGTCATTCCGGTGGTACGCAATCGCAAGATAAAGATAGGTATCGGCAGGTGCCTGAGTTCCTGTTTTTTTATATGCCTTGCTACTGGCCGCAATATTCTTCGAAGCTTTTTTTAACAGCTCAAGCGCTTCAGTCTTCTTGCCGTCCATATTCAGATAGCATATTCCGAGCTTTGCTGCAATATTGCTGTTGTCAGGATTGGCGTTCAGCAAGGGTTCATATAATGAAGCGGCCCTTTCATAATCCTTATCATAAAAGTAAGAATTGTCAGCACTCTGAATGGCACTAATGCGTTCCTTATCTCCGGTTTCCTGGGCTGTCAATGACATCATGGCTGCTGACAGTACTGAAAAAACAAGCAGGCGTTTCATTATGCGATTGCTTTTCATAATATCTTCGTTTTGTAATGCTTCTTTGTAAAATTAATAAATACCTGAACGATTTGTACTTAAATATCGCAAAAAGGTCATTTATTATTTACAAGCACAATCACTTCCCTGACAAATGCATCTTCAAAAGCTTTGATCTGGGGCCGCTGCATCGCAATTTTTGCTTCAGCGTAAGAGGTATACCGGCCATGAAAATAATGGTACAGCCCGTCGATCTCCTTCAGTTCCCTGATGTCGCTCAATCCGGCGAACACACTCCTGATGTTCAGGGGTGTTTGAGTTGCTTTAAGCTGAATGGTATAGTACTTTTGTTCATTCACAAGGCTTTCATCGGTTATTCTTGATACTTTTTTTATGAAAAGGTCATTCTCGTAACCTTTCCTTATGAGATAATCCCTGTGAGCATATGCTTTTTCCTTTGAATCGAATATCCCGGTGGAGTACCTGTAAAACCTGTCATTTTTGTTGTAATAGACCTTGATGTCGGAGACATACCTGAAATAGGTAACGTCAACCGGATTATACAAAGCCATAACCTGAACGGTATAGTACAGGATGGTTGTATCAGCCGAGTCATCCTCGGTAATGTCGGAAACCATAAGGTCCTTTATCAGGATTCCCGGGTCGACGGAATCAACTGCCGGTATGCGTGAAAGGTCAACTTTCTCATAGGCAGCGGATCCGGAAGGATGCTTTTCAAGTATTACATCCCTGATGTTGATGATTTTTTCGGGATTGTCTGCAACAACGGTTGTGTCAATGGTCTGCGGATAGTAACCCGGAGGGCCTGAAAACAACAGCCTGAAATTTCCGGGCGATACGATGAAATTATAGTTTCCTGTTTCTTCTTCCGGATTGCTTAGCTGTATGGTATCTCCTCCAGCCCTGTTGATGAGCGTAACCGAATAGGATTCATCAAATGTTACGGTTGTGTCGCGAAGGCTCAGCCTGCCCCTGATTTCGAAAACCCTGTTCAGGTCGGGACTTGTAAGGGTGATATAAAAAATATCCTTTTCCTTGTAGTCGGTTGCCATGGAATAGAACCCGTTCAGATCGTTATTGTAAGGCTGAAAGAACCTGTCGTCGTCTGTTGTGTTGACCGGCGACCCGAGATTCTGTGGAGTGTTCCATGCTGTCTTGCTGCCCGTGCTTCTGTAAATGTCAAATCCGCCCATTCCGTTGTGGCCCTCTGAAGAAAAATACAGAATCGAATCATTGATGGTAATGAAGGGGGTATCTTCGTTGTAAACAGTATTGATTGCCGGCCCCAGGTTGACGGCGGGCCCCCAGTCGCCGGATGCATCCCTTTCCGAAAGGTAAATATCCAGCCCGCCGTAGCCCCCGTCCCTGTTGCTGGTAAAATAGAGCTTCTTCCCGTCAGCCGAGACCGAGGCGTGGGATTCGTAATACTTGGTATTGATATTCCGGTTCAGTTTCTGAATCGGACCCCAGCGGTCATTCTTGAATTCAGCAGCATAAATATTGCCATCGTAATTATCTGTTTTGTAAAGAAAGAGAAGTGTTCCGTCACTGTTAAGCGAACATGAAGAACAATCTTCTCCTGCCTGAAGGGATTTTGTTATTTCAACGGGAACCTGCCACCTGTCATTGATCTTTCTGGAAAACATTATGGCATTTACATTCCCCCTTCGTTCCGTATAAACAATTGTGTTTCCGTCGAAGCTGACAGCCGGATTGATATTTAACGAACCCTGTGTGAAGCCGGCTGATACGATCCTCTTGCTTATTTTAAAAGGCACCTCAAGGCTGCTCATGGCATTTTTAACCGACTGTATCTCCTGATCCACGAATTCCAGGTTTTTCATGCCTCCCTTTGATTCTGTTTCAAGCGCAAGACTCTTGAAAGTATTGAAGGCCTCCAGGGCCTTCTCAAGCTCGTTGTTCACCATATATGCTTTTGCAAGAGCAAAATATGCATCGAGCGGCGCACGTTTTTCCCTGTACGATGCGGTCTTTGATTCATATGAGAAATTCTTCACCGCATCTTCCAGGTAAGGAATGGCTTTTTCCTTTTCACCTTCGATATGGAGGTAGCAGTTGCCTATTTTATATCTGATGTTGAAATTGTCGGACCTGTCAAGAAGGAGATAAAGCGGATTTGCCAGTTCATATTCTTCGAAAAGATTGTATGATTCGGCTTTGAGAAATATCTTCTTCTTCTCGGAATTCGACTGGGCCGAAGCAACGACAGCAGTAAAAGCAAGCATGAACAGCATCTGGGAAATGCTGTATATTTTTGTCCTGATCCTTATCATCATAACAAATATAGTAATTTTAGAAATCAATATTCAGGTGCAACTTAGTTTTTCCTGTTCAGGCCCCCGGCCCCCGTCCGGTATATCCGCAATGAATTCAGACCCGGCAGTATTTAATGATTCTCCCGGCGGAGCCTGCATGATATCATGAATTTCACCTTTCATGAAGAAATATTCCGTTCCGGGAAATGTCATCCGGAAAATTGCATTGACCTGTGAATGGAATTGTAAACAAACTGATGCAACAGCAAGCAGAACAGGATTCTTTATTACCACCATTATGGTAAAATTTTAATAGTCAAATTTATTAAAATTTACCAAACTCCATATGGCTGATTTGCTTATTTATAAACCACCGCGATCTTACGGTGCTGAATTATCAACATGATTTTCCTGCCGGCCCCGGCAGGTTACTGCAGGAAAGTGTCAACAGGATAGTTTTCCAGTAATTCCTTCACCTTGTTCAGGAATTTTCCGGCAAGGGCTCCGTCTATCACCCTGTGATCATAGCTTAGTGATAATATCATTATATGCCTGACAGCTATTACGTCACCTTCCGGGGTTTCAACAACTGCAGGTACTTTTCTTACGGCCCCGGTACCCAGGATCGCAACCTGGGGCTGATTTATTATCGGGGTTCCCGACAGATTGTTAAAACTCCCGAAGTTCGTAACTGTAAAGGTTCCGCCTGTAATTTCATCAGGTTTCAGTTTATTGCTTCTTGCCCTTTCAGCCAGGTCGTTTACACTCCGTGCAAGGCCTGTAAGGTTTTTTTCATTTGCATTCTTTATAACCGGCACTATCAGGTTCCCGTCGGGCAGGGCCGTTGCCATACCTATATTTATTCTTTTTTTCCTGATTATCCGGTCTCCGTCAACTGAAATGTTAATCATGGGGTATTCGTACAATGCTCCTGCAACTGCATCGATGAACACAGGGGTGAGTGTAAGCTTCTGTCCCTCCCTTGCCAGGAAGCTGTCCCTGATCCTGTTCCTCCAGTGCACAATTCTTGTTACATCCGCATCAATGAAAGATGTCACATGCGGGGATATCCTTTTCGACATCACCATATGTTCGGCAATAAGCTTTCTTACCCTGTCCATCTCAATAATCTCATCTGATGCGTCAGCTGTGATGGGAACGGCTGGCTCCCCGGCCCTTTCCGCTTTTTTTGGTTCCTCTTTCGCTGCAGATATCCTTTTCCTGGTTTCTATAAAGTTCAGAATATCATCCCTGGTGATCCTGCCGTCCATGCCTGTCCCGTTCAGGTTGTCCAGGACCTGATGACTTATTCCCTCCTGTGCAGCTATGTTTCTTACAAGAGGGGAGAGGAACTTTCCTGACGGAGTACGGCTCCTGAGCTCGCGTGCCACACTCGTTTCAGCATTTTTTTCCTCCCTGACGGCACTGATGGTATCCCGGATTCTCTTCACCTCATTTTCAACTTTTAATGCATCATCAGGCAGGGACTCAGCATCCGAATCAAGCATGGCAATCACCTCACCAACCTTTACAACAGACCCCTCGGCGGCCAGTATTTCTGCCAATACTCCCGACCCCGGGGAAGGAACTTCAGAGTCTACCTTGTCGGTTGCCACTTCAACAAGCGGGTCATCCTCCTTAACAATGCTGCCCTTGCTTACGAGCCATTTGTTTATCGTCGCCTCGATTACTCCTTCGCCCATGGCGGGAAGTACAATTTTCATCCGCGTCATATGTATGGTTTGATTTTTAGTTTTCAGCCAGAAAGGCATCTTGCCGGATATCAGACTGAAGGATACTGTTTTATATTTATTTCAATAGTTCTCAACCAATAAACAACCGGAACTCAAATAAGTTTTAAGCCGTGACTGAATTTCAGGCCCAAAGCTTTCACCGCGTTTGTTCTTCTGATGTTTTCCGTTGCACAATGCAGGTATTCCGGCCTTCCCTGAACATGGATCCGGCAGGCAGTCTTCCTGCCGGCTCTGCGCCTCATGCTTCTTACTGCATCTGGCAGGGGTTGTATCAGCCTGTGTGATCATTGCTGGTACGGATTCCTGTTTTTAATGGCCCGCCCAAGTGTGATCTCATCGGTGTATTCAAGCTCATCTCCGATCGCCACCCCTCTTGCAAGGGTCGTTATCAGAACATTGTACCTGCTGAGTTTTTTATAAAGATAAAAGTTTGTAGTGTCCCCTTCCATAGTGGTGCTGAGGGCCAGTATGATTTCAGCTGCACTGTTCGACCTGACTCTTTCCTCGAGGGAATCGATTTTAAGATCGGCGGGCCCGATACCGTCAACCGGTGAAATAATTCCGCCAAGAACATGGTATATTCCATGATATTGCCCGGTGTTCTCAATTGTCATTACATCCTGGATGTTCTCAACCACGCAGATGACCGAATGATCCCTTTTGGAATCAGTACAGACGGAGCATGTCTCAGTGTCGGAGATACTGTGGCAGAATTTGCAATAGCGAATCTCATTGTGAAGCCTCGAGATGGTTTCCCCAAATCGCTTAACGTCTGCCGGATCTCTCTTCAGCAGACTCATCACCAGGCGGAAAGCAGTCTTTCGGCCGATACCGGGAAGAGAGGCGAATTCATTTACTGCATTTTCAAGAAGCCCTGATGTAAACTCGGAAAAACCCATAATGAACAGCTTTTAAGCAAAATTAGTTTAATATGATCTTTAAAACTAAGGATACTAAATATTTTTTCCCTGCCAACTTTTTGTTATCCTTGCGGATAAATTATCAGGAAATGACACCCGGTCTTATTCTTTTTGTTTTCGTCGGTTATATAATAATGCTTTTTACGGTTACATGGCTGACTGTCAGAAAAGCAGATAATCAGTCATACTTCATCGGAAATAAAAAGTCACCGTGGCTGGTGGTTGCATATGGTATGATCGGCGCCTCGCTTTCAGGCGTAACCTTTATGTCAGTTCCCGGATGGGTGCAGGATACCCAGTTCAGCTACATGGTTGTGGTTTTCGGCTACCTTGTGGGTTATGTGATAATAGCCCTGGTGCTGCTTCCATTGTATTACCGGCTTAAGCTGACCTCCATATACACCTATCTTGAACAGCGTTTCGGATTCTGGTCATACAAGACCGGTGCGGGTTTTTTCATAGTCTCAAGGGTGCTGGGCGCATCACTGCGTACATTCCTGGTAATAAACGTGCTTCAGATATTCGTGTTTGACGCCTGGAACATCCCCTTCTGGCTGAATGTGGCAGTATTCATGCTCCTGGTCATACTTTATACAATGAAAGGGGGCATCAAGACAATTGTCTGGACCGACACATTGCAGACTACATTCATGCTTCTGGCAGTTGTACTTTCGGTACTGTATATAAGCAGGGACCTTGGGGTTCCACTCGGCAGGCTGTTTGCGGAAATCAGCCAGAGCGACATGTCGAGGATGTTTATTACCGACTGGCATAATGAACGATACTTTGTGAAACAGTTTTTCAGCGGAATGTTCATTACCATAGTCATGACCGGCCTTGACCAGGAGATGATGCAGAAAAATCTCAGCTGTCCCAACATAAAAGATGCCCAGAAGAATATGTACTTCTTCAGCGTGATAATTGTATTCGTTAATTTCCTGTTCCTGATGCTGGGTGCGATGTTGCTGATATATTCGAACGTGAAGGGGGTGACTGTGGCATTTACCGATGAGCTTTTCCCGACCGTTGCATTCAAGTACCTCGGAACAGTTGCCGGCATGGTTTTCCTTATAGGTCTGATCTCGGCTTCTTTCCCGAGCCTGGGAGGCGCCCTTACAGCGCTAACCACTTCGGTAAGCATTGATTTCCTGCGACTTGATAAGAGAAAAGATATCTCCGAAACTTCCCTCACAAGGATCAGGTATGTCATTCATATTTCAATAGCAGTCATTTTCATGATTTGCATAATGATATTCAGGGCATTGAACGACAAAGCCGTGATCGACAAACTTTTTACCATTGCCGGATATACTTACGGACCGCTCCTGGGATTGTACACCTTCGGATTATTCGTTCCAAGAAAGGTTATCGACCGGGCAACTCCGGTTGTGGCAATTCTCTGCCCTGTGATTTGCTACTTTCTCAGCATGTATTCGGTGGAGCTGTTCAACGGCTACAAGTTCGGGTTTGAGATACTTCTGGTTAACGGATTCCTGACTTTTGCCGGACTGCTGATATTCAGCAGGCGCATTGAACCTGAGACGTCATGATTTCAGGTGCATGAACATCCGTTTCCGTATGTTCCCAATGCCCGGATGTCAGTATGGAAAAGAATCCCGGCGAACCTCATTGCCGGGCAGTTCTTCAACGGGTGTTTCTTCTTCTTCCTCAACCTCAGGTATACGTATGATCTTTTTTGTTTTGTAAGGGATGTCCCAGATGATATAATAGTTTATTCCTGCATTTGTGATTTTCCCGCTGTTGCCAAATCCCGGAAAATGTATCGGGCGGAGATCCCTGCCTCCGCCGCCTGAAAGCAGGAGCCTTAATCTGACCGACCATCCTATGCTCAGGTTTTTAAAAAGCTCCGTTCTTACCCCCGGCGAGACTTCAATGAAATGCCCCGTGCTTGTCCTGCCCGGCAGCGATGAATTATAGACACCCCAGTAGTTCTCTTTCCGGAAGAATGGAACTTCGGTATTGAACAGGCTCAGCCCGTACCTTAAGCCGATTCCTGCCCAGTACTTACCGGCCGACATCTCAGGTTTAAGCAGATTGAAATTTACACCGGCTCTCATGAAAACACCTTCGGTCAGGTAATCGTAATTATATTGGGAATACCTGAACTTAAGGTAACCGCCTTCAAGAACATATTCCATTTTTTCATTCCTGTCGAGCGCAAGAAACCCTTCAAGGCTAAATTTGTCCCTGTCATAAAAACTGACAGCCGGTCCGGAAATATCCACTCCGGCCCGTATTTTAAGCGGGAATTCAATTGTGTCCTGGGCCCGGGCCGTGACGGAATTAAAGAAGAACAGGAGATTAATAAAAAATACGCAGATTCTCCTCATTGTAAGTGGTTATTTTTCTTTTGGCCGTGTATATGCGATCTATTGCGTTCCTGGTGTAAAAGGGAGTATCTGTCAGATTAAAGTTAATTGTATATCCGCATTCCTTTGAAACCAGCCGGGGATTTGATGTATACCTGAATGTGATAGTATCGCTTATGCTGTCTATTCTTATTACGAAAGTGCACTTATCCGAGGAAAGGTCAAGCGGGAACAGCATGGGCTGAACTCCCTTTGACTTGTCATATAGCTTTACGTTTTCATGATCCAGTCCATAAAGCGTCAGGCTGTCGGGCGATCTCATCCTTTTCGTGGCATTATCATACAGGGATGCCTTTATCAGCGATTCCGTCCCCTCGAGGCAGGCTTCAGGCGCACAGGAGATCATCACTGCTTCGAATGCTGCGAAAAGCAGAAATAATATGATACTGTTTCTTTTCTTCATCATGCCCTGAAAGCCCCAAAAATACAAAATTACTTTTACCTGGTTCCGCAGCTGATGCTGTTAATCATTTCACAGTGGTTTCGGCAGACTGGCCTCCATTGATGGCACAGACTGATTTTATGCCCGGGGAGTACATTCCCCTGAAACAGATCTTAATCCGGCAGCCGGCGCAGCTTCCGCCCGGGAACTGAATTGTGACTTATAGCGGCTTGTCGGGGTTTCGTCCTTCAGATCAATTTAACGATATACTCCTCTGCCTTTTTCAGTGCTGCAGCAATTCCTGAAGGATTCCTGCCGCCTGCAGTGGCAAGGAAGGGCTGACCTCCGCCTCCTCCCTTTATTTCACCTGCAACTTCCCTTATTATTTCAGCGGCATCTATTTTTCTGCTTTTTACAAGTGATTCACTTATCATTATCAGCAGACTGGCTTTACCTTCCGTTTCTGACCCTATCATGACGGCACAATCCGGATACCTGCTCCGGAGATGATAAGCTATTGTTTTCAGGGTGTCTGGCGATCCTGATTCCAGCTGACCGGAAAATAGCCTGACATCCCGGACTGTTTTTTGAGTTTTTTCAAGGTCGGCGGCTTTTGCCAGGGCGAGCTGCATAAGCGATTTTTCCAGGCTCTTCTTCAGGGCTGCATTCTCATCAATGAGTTTTTCCACGCCCTCTTTCAGGTTACCGGTTATTTTAAGCATCGAAGCAATCTCATCGGCATACCCGAGTTTTTCATTGATATACTCTTCCGCCTTTGAAGCGGTGACTGCCTCCAGCCTCCGTATCCCTGCCGCGATTGCTCCTTCAGCAATGATTTTTACAATTCCTATACTGCCTGTATTTTCAATATGCGTTCCTCCGCAGAGCTCAATGGAATCGCCAAAGGTCACCACCCTTACGGTATCACCGTACTTTTCACCGAAAAGGGCAACAGCTCCCATTTTTTTTGCCTGATCCATTGTTATGTTTTCCGAGATATGCCGGCCGACATTCTCCCTTACCATTCTGTTGACCATCATTTCCACCCTTGTCAGTTCTTCACGGGAGAGCCTGGCGTAATGACTGAAGTCGAAGCGCAGGCGGTCGGAGGTGACCAGTGACCCTTTCTGCTCGACATGTTTTCCAAGCACACTCCTCAATGCATAATGGATCAGATGGGTGGCTGAATGATTAATTGCCGTCATCCTGCGTTTTTCGGAATCAACCCGTGCGTAAAACCTTGCATGGGGATCCGATATCCTGTCATCACTGATATGAATGACAAGGTTGTTCTCCCTGACTGTGCCGGAAATACTGATTTTCTCGGTTGCTGATTCGATGAACCCCGAATCGCCTGCCTGTCCCCCGGATTCTGCATAAAAAGGCGTCCTGTCAAAAACCATCTGGAGTATCTCCCTGCCCTTGACCCTGATCGTTCGGTAGCGGGTCACAAGGATCTCGTCTTCGGTATTGTCGTATCCGGTGAACAATGTTCCTTCGGCCGCCCTTACGATTGTCCAGTCGCCGGCTTCGACGGCAGCATCATCCCTCGACCTGTCTTTCTGACTTTTCATCTCATTCTCAAATTCCCCGGCATCCAGGTCCATGCGGTTCTCCTTCAGGATAAGCCTGGTCAGATCAAGAGGAAATCCATAAGTGTCGTACAGTTCAAACGCGGTTTTTCCGGAGAGTGTGGTTTGGCTGGCATGCCGCAGCTCCCCGATCACCTTATCAATTATTTTCAACCCTTTGCCGAGTGTTTTCAGAAAAGATACCTCTTCTTCATGGATTATTTTTGTGATCTGCTCTTTACCGGCAACCAGTTCCGGATAGGTAGCCCCCATTTCATCAGCCAGCACCGGCACCAGCTTATAAATAAAGGGTTCTTCCATACCCAGGCTCGTATAACCGTATCTTATTGCCCGTCTGAGAATCCTGCGGATCACATAGCCTGCCCTGACATTCGAGGGAAGTTGTCCGTCGGCAATTGAAAAGGCCACTGCCCGCAAATGATCGGCAATAACCCGGTGGGCTACGTCAATGCTTTCATTTTCACCGTATTTTTTCCCGCTGATAACGGAGATCCTTTGTATAAGAGGTTGAAATATGTCAGTGTCGTAATTGGATTTCCTGCCCTGAACCACCATGCACAGCCGTTCAAATCCCATCCCGGTATCTACATGTTTCTCAGGAAGCTGCTCAAGCCTGCCGTCCGACTTCCTGTTATACTGAATGAAAACAAGGTTCCAGATCTCCAGGACAAGCGGATGCCCCTTGTTGACAAGTTCATGCCCGGGCTTTCCTGTTCTTTCATGGTCATCCCTCAGGTCGGCATGAATTTCCGAGCAGGGTCCGCAGGGCCCTGTTTCTCCCATTTCCCAGAAATTATCTTTTTTTGATCCGAAAATAATCTGCCTTTCAGGATCTGTACAGCAGTTCCTCCAATATCCGGACGATTCGAGGTCGGCCGGGATACCATCGTTCTCATCGCCTTCATACACAGTGACGTACAACCTGTCTTCAGGAATCCCCAGTTCAACGGTAAGAAATTCCCATCCCCACTCTATCGCTTCCTTTTTGAAATAATCACCGAACGACCAGTTCCCAAGCATCTCAAACATGGTGTGATGATAGGTGTCGTGTCCTACTTCCTCCAGATCATTATGCTTCCCCGAAACCCTCAGGCATTTCTGCGAATCTGCAACCCTTCTTGATACTGGCGGCTGATTTCCGAGGAAAACGTCCTTGAACTGATTCATGCCTGCGTTGGTGAACATAAGGGTGGGATCATTTTTAATCACCATGGGCGCTGATGGAACAATTACATGCCCCCTGGCCTGAAAAAATCTGAAAAAAAGTTCTCTTAATTTGTTCGCTGTTAAAGAATTTAACATAATTTAATGCAATAAAAAGCCGGTTTATGAGTTTGTAAAATTAGTTTTTTATCTTAGATTTGGGGTCTGCTAGTCAAAAATCAAAACAACGAAAGTCACGAATGCCCAGACATAAGTATTTACTTGACTTACATGAGCTGCAGTTTAAAAGGATCCGGCATCCCTGGAAAACCAGGCTCTCCCGGCTGTCTTTATGGATTGCAGCTTCAGTCATCGTGTCTGTTTTTTACAACACAATCTTCTACAGCCATTTCGGATCCCTGAAGGCAAAACTGCTCAGACAGGAATTAGATGACATTAAACTCAATTATTCACTTTTGGGCAGGGATATTGACAACTCGGATAAAGTGCTCGATAATCTTGAGCTTTCAGACGGAAATTGCTACAGGCCGGTTCTCGATATGAATCCGATCCCCGGTTCTGTCAGGAACATGGGAATCGGTGGCGTGAACAGGTACGAGGAACTTGAAGGTTACGAGAATTCCAGGCTGATGTTGTGGTATGCCAAAAGAATAGAGGATCTTAGAAACCGGAGCACCTTGCAGTTTGAATCCTTCAGGTCAATTGAAGGAAGGAAGGAGGAATGGAAGCGCGAGATGGAATACCTTCCGATGATCAGCCCTGTAAATGTCACTTACAGGCTGGGCGACGGGGTCAGGTTCCGGGAGGTGCATCCTGTGCTCGGAACTCCGCAGTGGCACCACGGTCAGGATTTCAGTACGCCTTATGGGACCGAGGTTTTTGCCACTGGCTCAGGCAGGGTGATAGAAGCCGGATGGAAAGGAGGACTGGGAAATTGCATTGTGATCGACCATGGCTACGGGTACCGGTCTGCATATGGCCATCTCAGCAATATGAAAGTAAGCACCGGGCTGAATGTAAAACGCGGCGACCTCATTGGCCTTACAGGAAGTACCGGAACATCTACCGGACCCCATCTGCATTACCAGATCGACCTTTACGGACAGTTTAAAAATCCGCTCTACTTTTTTAACGATGATCTTACTGAGGAAGAGTATTTTGAAATGATCCAGACCCTTTCTGCACAATCAAAATACCGTTGAAAAACCATATATCCTTAATCAGTTTAAAACCCGGAAAGCATGGTTTTTTTTGAGGAATGATTTCCTTATCTTTGTCAGGCCATGGCAAAAACAAAATACAAGTTCAACCCCGAATCACTTAGCTTTGATAAGATAAGACTGGGTTTCAGAGCCATCCTGTTGAGGTCATTTGCATATTTTGTCGGTTCATTGATGATTGCTGCATTGTACGGACTGATTTTCGGATTGATTTTCGATTCACCCGAAGAAAAAGCACTCAAACGCGAGCTTGCACAGATGAGCCTTCAGTATAACCTGGTAAACAGGGAGATGGAAGATCTGGAAAAAGTTCTTGGCCATCTTCAGGAAACGGACGATAATCTCTACCGGACCATTTTCGGGGCCGAACCACTCCAGGCTTCCCTTCGCCTGGGAGGAGTCGGGGGCGTGAACCGTTTCAAGGAGCTCGAAGGGTACAATAATTCAAGGCTGATAATTGAAACCACCCGGAGGCTGGATGCATTGCGGAAGAAAGTGTATGTTCAGTCAGTTTCCTATGACGATCTGATAAAACTTGCTGCTGAGAAGGAAGACATGCTGAGATCAATTCCTGCCATCCTTCCGATCTCTATTGTCGATCTTACAAGGATAGCCTCGGGTTTCGGCCTGAGAATACACCCGATATACAAAATATCCAAGTTCCATGCAGGGATGGATTTTACGGCTCCGCTGGGAACGGAAGTCTATGCCTCCGGCGATGGGACGGTTGATGAGGTGTCCAGATCAAAAAGAGGAATGGGAAATTGTATCGTTGTCAACCATGGTTACGGATATAATTCCGTTTATGCTCATCTCGACAACTTCAGCGTCAAAGCCGGACAGAAGGTGCGGCGGGGCGATATTATCGGATATGTGGGAAATACCGGGATGTCAGTCGCTCCCCATCTCCACTATGAGATAAAGCTTAACGGTTATAACGTGGATCCGGTGAACTATTTTTTCAATGATCTGACAGCTGAAGAATACGAGGCAATGATCGAAGTTGCATCACGGACAGGTCAGTCTTTTGACTGAGATACTCCGGCCTTACGGATGTCATCTGCGCATGCTTAAATAATTTCCCGTCATGCCATACAAGGAAAAAAAGATTGAAAAACTCTATTATTCAATAGGTGAGGTTGCCAGGCTGCTTGATGTGCCGGTCTCCACAGTCAGATTCTGGGAAAATGAATTTGACATTCTGAAGCCAATGAAAAACAAAAAAGGCAACAGGATGTTTACTGCAACCGATGTAAGGAACCTTCACATAATCCATCGCCTGCTGAAAGACGAAGGCATGACCATCCAGGGTGTCAGAAAAAAGCTGGACGGAAAATGGGATGAAGCCGATAAGATCTATGAGATTAATGAGTCCCTGAAAAAAATAAAAGACCTGCTCCTTGATCTCAGGGACAATATTTGACCGGGCGCCCGGGCCCACGCATTCACAGGCATACCGCCCCCGGCAGCAAAACGCCGGAAAACCCCGGTTTGATTGTGCAATAATTGCAGCAATAACCGTTAATCGAAACATAGAATATGAAACTCAGAGAGATTTGTGATTATCTGAACTCAGAAATCCCATTGTCCTTTCAGGAAGAATATGACAACTCAGGCCTGCAGGTCGGAATACCCGATATGGAAATCAATTCGGCACTGGTTACCCTCGATGTGACTGAAGATGTGGTTGAAGAGGCTGCAAGAGAGGGTTGTAACCTGATTGTCTCACATCACCCCTTAATTTTTAACCCGTTAAAAAAAATCACCCACGGCACATACACGGAAAGAATAATATTCAGCGCAATTATGAAAAACATAGCCATCTATTCGTCTCACACGAATCTCGATTATTTCAGGGGAGGAGTGAGCAACAGAATGGCTTTGAAACTGGGCCTTAAGAATGTTGCTGTCCTTTCACCGCTGAAAAACCGCTTGCTGAAACTCGTTGTATTCGTGCCCGAAGCACAGCTTCCGGCTGTCAGGCAGGCATTATTTGATGCCGGTGCCGGGGTAACAGGCAGATATGATCAGTGCAGCTTCACCGTTGAGGGCACCGGAAGCTTCAGGGCGGGCAACGGAACAAATCCGTTCGTGGGAGAGAAGCATAAACTGCATCTTGAACCGGAAGCGAGGCTGGAAACAGTTTTCTGGCCGCATCTCAGGAACAATGTGGTCAGGGCCCTTTTGGATGCACATCCCTACGAGGAAGTAGCCTATGATATTTATTCCCTTGAAAACAATAGTACAGACTCGGGCGCCGGCTGTCTGGGAGAGCTGGATGAACCCCTGCCCGCGGAAGATTTCATCAGATTGCTGTCGGAAATCCTCGGGGCAGACGGGATAAGGTATTCCGGCTCCGACAAAAAGATAAAGAGGGTCGCTCTCTGCGGAGGCTCCGGTTCCCACCTCCTTGGAGAGGCCATTGCCGCCGGGGCCGATTCATTTGTTACAGGAGATGTTAAATATCACACCTTCCAGTCTGCCGAAAGGAAAATACTCCTCGTTGACTGCGGCCATTACGAAACCGAAAAATTCTCTGCAGAAATATTAGCTGAATTAATTATCAAAAAATTCCCTAAATTTGCAGTCCGGTTTTCAAAAGTAAATACCAATCCTATAAATTATTTGAAAAATGGATAAAATCAAAACACCTGAAACCGAGATTTCCGTTGAGGAAAGACTCAGGGCATTATTTGGACTCCAGCTTGTTGATTCAGAGATTGATAAAATAAAAACCCTCCGGGGCGAACTGCCTCTCGAAGTGCAGGACCTGGAAGATGAGATCGCCGGGCTGGAAACGCGCCTGGGTAATTTTCGCGATGAAGTAATGAATCTTGAAAAGGCTGTCTCAAAAAAGAATATTGAGATATCCGAAGCTGAAGGATTTATAAAGAAATATGAGGAGCAGCAGAAAAATGTGCGGAACAACAGGGAGTTCGATTCCCTTTCCAAAGAGATAGAGTTCCAGAATCTTGAAATTGAGTTGTTTAATAAGAAAATCCGGGAATTCAACATTCAGATTGAGGAGAAAAGAGCTGTGATTTCAGAATCCGAAGCAACACTCTCTGAAAAGAAATCAGATCTCGATACCAAAAGAAAGGAGCTCGACGAAATTATTTCCGACACTCAGAAGGAAGAGGAGACATTGTTTCAGAAATCGGAGAAGATAGAGAAGATTATTGAAGAGCGTCTTTTAACCGCCTATAAAAGGATACGTTCCAATGCAAGGAACGGTCTCGCAGTGGTACCGGTTCAAAGAGACGCCTGCGGCGGATGCTTTAATCAGATCCCGCCACAGAGACAGCTCGACATCAAATCGAGGAAAAAGATAATTGTATGCGAATATTGCGGAAGAATTCTTGTGGATGATGAAATAATAAACGACAGCCGGATCTGAGAAAACAACACTCATGAATTCCCGGCTCTTTTCCATCCGGAAGGATCAGGGGGAACACCACCGGATAAACGTATTAGAACCTTTGTTTTAATACGTTTTTTATTTTTTATTACCTTTATACTGTTCATTTCCAAAATTATAATAATATGAGTTCTGAGGAGTTCAAAAGGAGTGTGTCGGAAGGGATCCCCGAAACACTGCCTGATGCCAGGCCCCGGGATGAAACGGTGAACCATGCCCCGAAAAGGAAGGATCTGCTTAGCCCCGGTGAGAAAAAGCTTGCAGTTAAAAATGCACTCAGATATTTTCCCGTGAAGTTCCACAGGATCCTTGCGGCAGAATTCCTGAATGAGCTAAGGGATTACGGAAGAATATACATGTACAGGTTCAGGCCCGGATACGAGATGAGGGCGCGCCACATCGACGATTTTCCATTCAGGTCGAAAGCTGCGGGAGCAATTATGCTTATGATATCCAACAACCTTGACCCTGCCGTGGCACAGCATCCTCATGAGCTGATAACCTACGGAGGCAATGGTGCCGTTTTCCAGAACTGGGCGCAATACCGTCTTGCAATGAGATACCTGTCGGAGATGACCGACGGGCAGACATTGGTTATGTACTCGGGGCATCCGCTTGGCCTTTTCCCCTCCCACAGGGATGCTCCGCGGGTGGTTGTCACAAATGGCATGGTTGTTCCGAATTATTCCTCACCGGATGACCTTGAGCGGTTCAATGCGCTCGGGGTTTCACAATATGGTCAGATGACGGCGGGTTCATATATGTATATCGGTCCCCAGGGCATAGTTCATGGAACGACAATCACCATCATGAATGCAGCCAGGAAGATTTCTGCTGAAAAAAGCAGGAAAGGCCCCAGGCTTTTTGTTTCTTCCGGACTGGGGGGAATGTCGGGTGCGCAGCCAAAAGCCGGGGAAATTGCCGGTGTTGTTTCGGTTATTGCCGAGATCAATCCAAAGGCTGTTGGTACCCGTTTCTCCCAGGGCTGGGTCGGCGAGGTCTTTACCGACATGAAGAGCCTGGTGTCAGGGGTTAAAAAGGCCGGAAAGAATGATCAACCGGTCTCACTGGCTTACCAGGGAAATATCGTTGAGGTCTGGGAACATTTTGCAGAAAAGGGGATCACCGTGGATATAGGTTCCGATCAGACTTCCCTCCACAATCCATGGGCAGGCGGTTATTATCCTGCCGGAATGTCGTTTGAAGAATCAAACCGCATGATTTCGGCGGATCCGGAAGGTTTCAGAGAGAAAGTCAGGGCCTCACTGCGCAGACACGTGGATGCAATTAATGCACACACTGAACGGGGTACCTATTTCTTCGATTATGGAAATGCCTTCCTTCTCGAAGCTTCAAGGGCAGGGGCAGATATTCTGACTCCGGAGGGTGAGTTCAGGTATCCCTCCTATGTTCAGGATATTATGGGCCCGCTTTGTTTTGATTACGGTTTTGGCCCGTTCAGGTGGGTCTGCTGTTCAAATGAGCCCGGCGATCTCAGAATAACCGATGTGATTGCATGCGAGGTTCTCGGGAAGATTTATCCCGATTCACCGGTGGAGATCAGGCAGCAGCTTGCCGACAACATTCACTGGATAAAGTCAGCCGGACGGAACAACCTGGTTGTCGGGTCGCAGGCCCGCATCTTATATGCAGATTGCCGGGGAAGGATCGAAATCGCAAAGGCTTTCAACAATGCAATTGCCAAGGGAATTATATCGGCTCCGGTTGTTATCGGAAGGGATCATCATGATGTTTCAGGAACGGATTCTCCCTACAGGGAGACCTCTGATATTTATGACGGATCAAGATATACGGCCGACATGGCTGTCCAGAATGTAATCGGCGATTCATTCAGGGGCGC
Source organism: uncultured Rikenellaceae bacterium (assembly GCA_964435015.1). Taxonomy (GTDB): domain Bacteria; phylum Bacteroidota; class Bacteroidia; order Bacteroidales; family VadinHA17; genus LD21. Next base: position 28,151 of record CAYSXP010000027.1, on the reverse strand, counting down.
CTCCTGGGTTTCGCTACACAACGGAGGGGGCGTGGGATGGGGAGAGGTGATAAACGGTGGTTTCGGAATGCTCCTTGACGGAAAGGAAGAAACTGACAGGAAAATTGAGATGATGGTCCACTGGGACGTTAATAATGGAATTGCACGCCGGAGCTGGGCCAGGAGCGAAGGCGCATTGTCGACCCTGAGAAGGGAAATGGGCAGGAACAGCGGATTGCGGGTCACACTGCCTGAGCCCGCCGATGATGATCTGATAGATGAGATTTTCGCTGATATAAACTGAAATCAGCCTGTTATTCATTGATGATTTGTTCAGGCCTCACCAGCCAGCAGAACAACTGCAACAGCAAAAATGCCCTCTTCCCTGCCGGTAAACCCAAGCTTCTCGGTAGTTGTGGCTTTTATCGAAATGCTCTCTTCGGATATTTCAAGGATACTGCTGATGATATGCTTCATCGATGGAACATATGACGAAATTTTAGGCGCCTCCAGGCAAACGGAACAATCGGCATTTTCAACCGAGTATCCTTTTTCCCTGATAAGTGACAATGTTCGCTTCAGCAATATTTTGCTGTCAATGTCCCTGAACTCGCTGCCTGTATCAGGGAAGTGCCAGCCTATATCCCTGAGCCCTGCCGCCCCGAGCATGGCATCGCACAGGGCATGCAGCAGAACATCGCCGTCGGAATGCGCAATGCAGCCTTTCCCTGATGGTATGTTTATTCCTCCGAGCCACAGGGCACGGCCCTGCTCAAGACGGTGAAAATCGATGCCCTGTCCGATCCTGATTTTCATTATTCAGATATCCCGGCCCTTTTAAAGGCATTAGAATCGAACGACAGCGAAAAGCGCAATGTCCGGGCAAGAGGATGATTGGAGACGGTTGGCATGAGATATGAGAAGTCAATCGTAAATCCCTTTAACCTGAAACCTGCACCTGCAGTGAAGTATTTCCTGTTTCCCTTGGATGCATTTTCATGAAAATATCCTCCTCTTATTGCAAACTGGTTATTGTACCAGTATTCGGCACCAAAGGAATAGGTTATTTCATGAAGTTCCTCGCTGAAGCCTCCGGGAGCATCATAAAATGACTGAAAAATGGCAACGGGTACTGAAACGTTTGGATCTTTTCCGGCAACAATTTCAGTTCCGTCATATTTGGGAGGCGTTGGGACCAGCAGCTTGTTAAGGTCCACTGCCAGGGTCATTTTGTTGAAATTGTCGAAATTCAGGGTGCCGGATGCCCCCAGTCGCATATTCATCGGGATAAAGTCGGAAGTCTGACCATCGGAATAGTTCATTTTTGATCCGATATTCGAGAAGTTGAACCCCAGTCCGATCTCTCCGTCCTTACTGAAAATAGAAACATTATTGTGATAATAGCCGCCGATATCAGCTGCAAATGATATCCCGGGCCTTGTTGCAGTTCCTCCCGAATAGGTTCCTCCTGTCAGATTCGAATAAATGAACCTGAATGCTATGCCTCCGGAGAAATGATCCGCAAACATCCGGGAATAACCCAGATCAAATGCCAGTTCATTGGGTTTGAATGTACGTTCCAGATTACCGTAATTATCGGTAAATGGCACATCACCCAGTGATGAATACAGGAGACTCGCACTTGCAACCTGTTTCCTGTCGATCCTGTAATAGCCCGAAAGGTAAGCAATGTTAATATCAGGTACCAGGTTTCTCAGCCATGGTGAATACGATATTCCCACCCCTCCCTTTCCATCAATAAATGCAAATTTCGCGGGATTCCAGTGATTGCTGTACACATCAGGGCTGGTTGAAACACCCGCATCGCCCATCCCCCCTGCCCGTGAATCGGGGGCAATGGTAAGAAACGGGACCACTGTCTGTATTGCATTCAGTTCCTGGGAGCGCAGTTGGGAAATAGGTGATAATAATATGATTAGTAAAAAAAATACGGGTAATTTTTGTTTCATCTGGCCTGTTTATAAGATTTTTCAAATATAAGTATAACTTATTTTATGAAGAGTTATTGTGCGGCTTTCATAAAATGATCATTTTTCCTGAAATAGTGGCAGTTTCACCACTTCTGGTTTTCAGTGTCACCCTGTAGGGATACATCCCTTTTCCGGCTTTGCTTCCGTTGCTGAGTTTTCCATCCCATATCACGGGCTCTGTCACATATCCCGATGTCAGGGATGATTCCCTGAGGCAGCTGACCAGACTGCCTGATATGTCGTATATGTTAACGGTGATTTCAATTTCTGTGCCGGGCCTGTTATGACACACTGTGATTCTGGTACCCGTGCTGAACGGATTCGGGAAATTCAACAGATTGTTCAGAATGAATTTATTGTTCCCCTCGACAAAAAAGCTGAGTGCTTTTACCGACGAATTATTGAAATTGTCCCATGCTTTCAGGGTCAGCGTATGCCTGCCTTCTTTAACTTCCGGAAACAGGAAATTAACAGTCCCCCTGGTGTATGAGCCAAAATCATTTTCAAAATAATTATTCAGGATAAAAGGGTTGTTCCGCGCATCGTCGAGCCAGCATACAAGGTCATGCCCGATACCGGATCCTGCAATGTTGATTCCATCCCCGTCTTCCAGTACCGCATATAACCTGGGATAGGGATCTGTCATCCCTCCGTCGCGGAACAGGGTGTCATTCATATAGAGCTTTATTAAGGGTCCGGATGTGTCAGGCATGGATGAATTGTCGAATGATCCCACTGTGAACCTGTCAAAATAACCGGTCATATCCTGATTATTGCCGGTGGCATAATAGCTTATTTTTCCTTTTCCGAATTCATAATCAATATCGCGCGGAACAATAAAGGAGAAACTGAACCGGCCGTTCCGGACAATGGTTTGTCCACTGAATATGATATTCTTCTGCTGCCGGAAATCAACCTTTTCTCCTCCGTCGTTGGCCAGTGTCCGGAAAACGGACTCTTTTCCATAAACCGTAGGGGTGACAGTTCCGTTGAAACCGGCCGCCAGATTTCCGTGCTGGTCCTCAGCATGACCCGATACGGTGATGAGCGACAATGCCCTGAGCGTGTCGGTGGCCTCATTTGCCCTGACATTGTTTATCGAATCGGTAATTATATTCCCGTGCCAGGGATAGGCCAGCCGGGTGGCCGGGTCACCAAGAAGATGGAAGTTGCGTTTGCTGAAGTTGCTTCCCGAACTGTTTTTGGCAAGCCTGATAATGTCTCCCAGCCTCAGGGCGTTCCCCTCGCTGTCGCGGTCGAACGCATGCTCCATTATGCTTTTGTTCAGCGCGTTGTTCGGACCCGAATACGCCAGCCTGGTGGTTGACATAAGGGCAATTCCTCCTCCATCCCTGCTGAGAAGGATTCTTTCGCCTCCCGAGTCCATGCCTTTTATCTCTCCTGTCACAAAATTGATGTCAATGTTGTCGAAACGGCCGAATTCACATGTTGCAATGACGAAAAGGGGCAGCCTCGATCCGTTCTTCCACTGGTTTATGTTTTCTGCGGTGACCACCCTTTCATGTGCAAGACTCAGCTCATTTCCATGCCCCGTGTAATTAAAGATCAATACCCCCTTGTTAACAATCTCATTGATGCCTTTGTTTACTTCAGGATACGACTGACCGGCAGGGGAGCTAACCTGTTTATAGGAATCAAAATATATCTTGGTTGTGTTTATCCAGGGTGCGCTGCCGGCCAGGATCGCCGATAGGCTTTCCGAATCGGTAAGGTGCGTGTTCGCATCCTCATCATCGGCAACAAGGCAGACTGCATTCTTCCAATTGCCCTGACTGGCCGGGGAGGCATAATTCATTATTTTTGCAACTACCGCTCCGGCCTGCACCGTATCAGAAACGGGGAGCCTGCCGATTCCAATGTCAAGCGTCCCTGAATCTTCTCCCTCTCCATCTTCAAGAAGACCGTAAAAATCGTCAGAAGTAAAGGAAGAAACAAATACCGTGGAATTCTCTGACTGATAGGTAGGGATAAAATTGGGATTTCCCGGGGCCGGTATCCTGTTTTCAAATGAACCGTCGCCGAAGAGCAGAAGATACCTGAGGGGACGGTTACTGCTTTTCTGCCTGAGGTATTTCATCCTCACAAAGTTCCGGATTGCAACGATATCAGGTATTCCGCCTGAAAATTCATTGTATACTTCACGGGGGGTGGTGATAAGCGACACGATCCCGCTGTTCCTGAAATGGAAATCGGCAAGCCTTGATGCCTGCCCGGCGAAACGCGGATGCGTAAGGATTATCATGTCAGCAAAGCCTGATGCATGCAGATCCTGATTGGGGACCGGCCTTTTGGTTATTACCGGCGCCCTGGTCCTGTTTTTTGAGAAGCAAATGAAAGTCTTCAGGCTGTCGGTTAATGACCGGAATCTGATAAACCTGCCCGACTTCTCAAATGACATGCCCTTAATATTGTAAGGATCACTAACATCCCAGACAAATTCCTGATCTGCCGAACTTTCAATCACAAATTCGGTAATCCTTCCCGGCAATACCGATTTTGAATCGGAAAAAACAATTGCCTCACCCCTGAATATATTTCGTTTTCTTGCTGAGAATCTGGCATAGTCAAGCCATCCCTTTGCCGATACTTCACCGTTGTTCATGAACCGGATCCTGTATTTTGGAGCTGCAGAATGGGGAAATGCCTCACCGGTTAATGTTGCTGAACGCGCATATGTGCCTGTTGCTGAAGCCATATTAACTGCAGGAACTGAAACACTGCCAAGCAGGGATTCTTTTTCAAAAAGGGAGAAACCGGCTGTTGCAGGAGTGCGTGCAAGCACCCTGATTTCATATTTCACGGCTTCATCCGGAATCAGATCTTCCATTGAGGGAGTGATCTCCGTATCGTAGGAATATGACACCGGCTGGAACCACCCCCTTCCTGATTTAATAAGATTTTCCTGCTTCTTCCCGTAATTAAGGAGTGCGTCAGAGCCTGACGAGAAGTAATTTACTGCACCATACGGCTTATCTGAAACCGGAATGGTTTTCCCTTCTGCCGTGCCTGAAGTAAGAAAATAAAACGCCGTGTCAGAGTAATTATGGACCAGGTAATTGAAATCAGCCTGGTTCCCGTCGCAGATCCACCTGTGTGTTGCTTCCCCGAAAAACAAAATATAATCACCCTCATTGAATATCCCGTCATTCCCCTTTTCGAGATAAACAGGTATTTCCCTGAGATCGTCCGCTTCCCTTATCCCGTTGTAATATGGCAGCTGGCCGTTATTATTGCCAAACAGCCTCGGAAATGCCGGATTATCCAGCCCCAGCTGTTTCAGTGCCGCAAAATCGACCCTGTACACTCCTGTTTCGGCAATGGCTAACCTGAACCAGGCGCCTTCACGCAAAACTGATGAGGAAGAATATCTGCCAGGGGCCTCCTGGCATTGAAGACCCGTTGACAGAAGGAAGAGAATCAATGATATTTTAATGGGTGCCCTCACCATTATTTTTGTAAAGATAGAAATGTGCATCTGTTTTTTAACTTAATTTGTATTTACAATTACCTGCACGGAATTATCTGAGATTGTCAGGTTTGAATTGCAGAAACGAAAATATGCCGAGATACCTCTTTTATTTAATTGCGATTTTCTGCTTAACTGCTTTTTCTGTATACTCACAGGAGACAGATTATGGCCCGGGCTATCAGACGGGCATAATGAAGAACCCCGCACTGACGGGAAGCTCGGGATCAGGAGTATTCAGAATGTCATATCTCAATTTTTTCCCCGGACACAACTATAACTTCCACTCGGTCTTCACCTCTTTTGATTCCTATTTTCCCAAAATACACGGGGGTGCGGGGATTTATATCTCGGATGATATTATCGGAGGCATTGTCAATGATCTCAGGGGGGGTGTTTCCTATTCATATTTCCTTCAGGCAGAAAAGGACCTTTATATCAATGCCGGATTGTCAGCCTCCTTCTTTCGCCGCGGATTCAATTTCAGCAATGCTGTATTGCCGGACCAGATAGACCCTCTGGGTAATGTTTCACTGCCTTCTTCGGAGGCGCTCATTAATGATCCGCGGACACTGTTCGATCTTGGCACCGGTGTGGTATTTATCAGCGGCCGGTATTTTGGCGGATTTTCAATACTGCATCTTACCCAGCCTGACCTCGGGCCTTCCGAATCGGCTGAAGATAAGCTTAAAAGAAAGTATTGCATCCACCTGGCTGCCGAGTATGACATTGACAAGCGGAAGCATCTGAAACTGCAGCCCCTGGTCGCAGGCGAAATACAGGGATTGTTTATTTCGGCTTATGCCGGTGCAGTTGTCGAGGCCAGGCTTTTTTCAGCCAGTTCACTTTTTCTTTTCAATAATAACGGCGACCTGGATCTGCAAACAGGCTTTTCATTCAGGAAGGAACAAATTACAATTCTCTATAATTACAGGTTTAATCTTAAATCAGGTAACGCATTCCTTCCTTTCTCCCTTTCGCACCAGGCAGGACTGGCTTTCAATTTAAACAATGTTGAAAAAAGAATTAAAGTCCGAACAATAAATCTCCCTTCATTGTAGTTATATTTGCGGTTCAGAAGTATTTTGTAACTAAGGAAATTTTATAAAAGCCATAAAAATTAAGGAGTTATGTATAAGTTCAGAGCTTTGCCGGTTATTATTCTTGCAGCACTGATACTCTTTTCATGTAAAGGCGGGAAGAGAAGCGGCGCCAATGTTTCATCCACTACCGGGTGGAGATATAACGATCCTGACAATGGCGGATTTGAGGTAGCTTTGGGTGCAGAACAGCGAACCGGCCCCGGCCTGGTTCTGATCGAAGGCGGACGTTTTACGATGGGACGCGTGGAGCAGGATGTTATGTTTGACTGGAACAATCAGCCAAGAACAGTTACCGTTTCATCATTTTACATGGACGAATCCGAAGTCAGAAATGTTGATTACCGGGAGTATCTGTTCTGGCTTAAAAGAGTATACCGCGATTATCCTGAAGTCTTCAGAAGAGCCCTTCCGGATACTCTTGTCTGGAGAAACCCGATGGGATTCAATGATCCTTATGTCCAGTACTATTTCCGTCATCCCTCGTACAACAATTACCCCGTTGTAGGGGTCAGCTGGGTTAAAGCCAACGATTACTGCCTGTGGAGAACCGACAGGGTAAATGAGCAGCTCCTGATAAACGAAGGCGAACTCAAACCAGACCCCAATCAGCTTAATGAAAAGAATTTCAACACTGAAGCCTATCTTGCCGGGCAATATGAAGGAGTTGTAAATCAACTTCGTCAGAGCCTTAATCCAAATCAGACCGAACGGCGCACCACTTTCGAGGATGGCCTTCTTCTGCCGGGTTACCGGCTTCCCACAGAAGCGGAATGGGAATTTGCCGCCTATGCACTGCGTGGAAACACCTTTGAAGAGAGAATTTATGAGAGGCGCATTTATCCGTGGGATGGACATAATGTCAGAAATGCCGCAAAAAAATACCGCGGCCAGATGATGGCTAATTTCGTACGCGGCAGGGGAGATATGATGGGAGTTGCCGGAAGCCTGAACGATAACGGCAGCATTACAACCGATGTTAAATCGTACTGGCCCAATGATTACGGACTGTACTGCATGGCCGGAAATGTGAATGAGTGGGTGGCCGATGTGTACCGCCCCCTGACATCACAGGATGTGGATGGATTCAATCCGTTCAGGGGTAACGTTTTCACCGACCTGCGCAGGGATGCAAACGGACAGGTAGTGGCGAAAGATAAATTGGGAAGGCTGTATATTGATACTGTCCAGGACAAGGATGTGGCAAACAGGTATAATTATCAGAAAGGCGACTACAGGAACTACAGGGACGGGGACCTCCAGTCTTCAATCTCCTCCGGCTCCGACTGGACCACTGAAGACAGCAAGCCGGGATCATCAAGAATGTATGCCCAGGAAACAAATGACTATTTTACACTGATCAATGACAAGGCCCGTGTCTATAAGGGCGGATCATGGAAAGACAGGGCCTATTGGCTCAATCCTTCAACAAGAAGGTACCTCGACCAGGAAAGCTCAAGGGACGACATAGGTTTCAGATGTGCAATGATAAGGGTCGGAAGCCCTGCAGGACTATAAACTTATTCTTTTTTACATTCAGGAGGAGGGTGTCTTCAACAGGAGCACCCTTTCTTTTTTTGGATAAATGCAGGGGCCTTTCCGGTTCGCTGTCACCGGGCAATCCCTTTAGGATGCCGGGCACTGGTTAAAAGAGCCTGGCTTTGATCTTATTTGATTGCTGATTTCATTTCATATGCATCATACCGGTGTTTTTATTAATTTTAGTTCCTTCAACGGTCCAATATCCGCCAGATGAAAACAGAACAGATCTACAGGATTTTCAGTAAAGGATCAGCAGGAGTATCTGTCGATTCAAGGACAGTGGCAGGCGGCCAGGTCTTTTTTGCATTGCGCGGACAGAACCATGACGGAAACAAATTCATCAATGATGCACTGTCAGGGGGTGCTTCTGCCGCAATAACCGACGATCCTGAACATGAAGATGAGAAAACCATCCTGGTTGATAACTGCCTTCAGGAATTGCAGGCCCTTGCCACCTTTCACCGTCAGACTGTCGGGGCAAAAGTACTGGCAATTACCGGCACAAACGGAAAGACCACAACAAAAGAACTTATATCTGCAGTATTGGCCAGAAAATTCAGGGTCCACAAAACAAGCGGGAACCTGAATAACGAGATCGGCCTCCCCCTGACGATACTTGCCGCTCCGCGGGATACTGAAATAATGGTGCTTGAGATGGGGGCCAATCATGCCGGCGAGATAAGAAACCTGTGCAATATAGCCATGCCCGACCTTGGAATGATAACCAATGTGGGAACGGCACATATCGAGGGGTTTGGCTCGGCCGAAGGAGTGCTGAGGGCAAAAACGGAGCTGTATGAATATCTCGCGAAAGCAAAGGGAGTGGTAATTTTCAATGACAAGGACCCTGTTCTTTCCGGACAGGTCATTAAAACGGGCGTCAGGGCCGTCCCTTATTCCGGTCATGCAGGAAAAAGACTGACAGTTGAACCAATGGCTTCCGGACTGAACCTTAGTGTAAAAGTCAGCTATCAGCACAGGGTTCTTGAGATTCCCACCATGCTCTTTGGAAACTATAATCTCGAAAACGTGCGGGCCGCATTTGCAACCGGATTGTTCATGGGAGTCGGGATTGACGAGGCAGCCGGGGCCGTTGCCGGCTACCGGCCCGGAAATAACAGGTCTGAAGTGAAGGTTACCGGCAGTAATACACTGGTCTGCGATTCCTATAATGCGAATCCGACAAGCATGCTTGGTGCAATCCGGTCATTCTCCCTGCTGGAGGGCCGGAATAAAGTGCTCATCCTGGGTGACATGCTTGAACTCGGTGAAAGCAGCCTTGAAGAACACCTTAAAATACTGGAATTTATAGGAACCTTTGATTCGGAAATGGTCTGCCTTGTGGGTCCGGTTTTTCAGAAAGCTGCAGAAAATACTGATTACAAATCTTTTCAGAATGTTGAAAGCCTTGCCGCTTACCTCAGGGAGAATCCACCAAGGAATAAACTTATCCTCGTAAAGGGATCGAGAGGAATGACCCTGGAGAAACTTTATGATCTGCTCTAGATCCGGTATCAGGAAGACCGGGGATCCTGACCTGTGAATCTGATTTCTACAAGAAGGATTTCCGATCTGCTTCCAAGCCTGACTCTCGGACCCCATATTCCGAAACCTGATGACACTATATAATGAGTGTCATCTTTTTTAAGATATCCGTAACTGAGCTCGTAGATCCTCTTTGTCAGGAGGTTCAAGGGCCACAACTGTCCATTATGGGTATGCCCCGACAGCTGAAGGTCCACACCGCTGGCAGCTGCCTCAGCCAGGTTGAAGGGCTGGTGATCGAGCAGGATTACCGGCCTGGTTGTGTCAACGCCATTCATCAGTTCTTTCAGTACCAAACGGCCGCTGCCTGAAATACGCTTTGAATCCCTGTCGAGCCTGCCTATCAGCCGAATCCCTCCGGGAAGTGCAACTACTTCATCCTTAAGGATCCTTATTCCCTTGTTTTCAATGTAGGGGATCGTCCTGTGTGCCCCCCCTATATACTCATGATTTCCTGTAATTGCATACAGTCCGTAGCGGCAGTCAGGACATTTAAAATAACCCAGCAGATCATCCCTGAGAACAGGGCCCATTTCTCCGTCAACAATATCTCCAAGAAGCAACACAAGATCGGGCCTGACTGATCCCAGAATCTCGGAAAGCTTCCTGATGCTTCTTTTTCTGATGATACTGCCAAGGTGAATGTCGGATACAGCAGCAATCCTGAGTTCCCTGATCCCCCCGGCATACTTGTTTATATCGAGCTGATAGCTTTTTACCACTGGCGACAGGGCATTCAGAAACCCTGCCATAATAAGAACAGACGACAGGGCAATGGTGGTCAGGAAAGACCATTTTCTGAATAACTGAATATTTCCTTCATTCAGTCTGCCTGCAATTCTCAGCGGAAGTGACACTATGTCGGACAGAAGCAGGAAAATGAATCCGTAAAGCAGAAATGCCATCCAAAAACCACCTGCAATGTTAAGGATATCAGAAAAAACGGAAGAATGACGGGATTCAATTATTTTGGCTGCAATGAAGGTAAAGGCCAGCAGGGTGAAGGAAATGAAATACAGGGTCCTGTGGTTTCTGAACGGCTCAATGGAATGGTATCCCTTCAGGCAGATATATAAGTTCCCCGTGAAGTATATTATAAAAACAACAGCAAAGAACATGGCCATTTTGGTTCCTTTCATAATCAGTTAAAAAGATCTTTATATTTCTTTTTCTTCCTGAGGTAAAAAAGAATAATAATGCTCTTGTTCATAATCGTTTTAATGTTTTTATTCTCTCCGTCCCTCTTTATCATTTTTCTTTTTACCCTCAGTTTTCCCATATTCAGGTAGAAATCCCAGTGGGCATTTAATACTGCCTTGAAATTCCTGAATTTTCCCTGCAACAGATACAATGCACCAGCAATGCCGTCTAAAAACAACCTTATGATCATTGTGATAATTAATTTTCTGTCAGGCAGATTCTTATACAGCATATAAAGGTTGTTCCTGAAATTGAGGCGGACCTTCAGTTCAGAGTCATAAGGCAGGGAGCCGCCGCCCACATGATATACCACGGATCCGGGAACGTACGACACGCGGAATCCCGCTCCCTGGAATCTCCAGCAAAGATCCACCTCCTCCATGTGGGCAAAGAATGAATCATCAAAGCCTCCGCACTTCTTCCAGTGATCCGACCGCACCACCATGCAGGCGCCGCTCGACCAGAAAATATCCGTAAAGTCGTCATATTGACCTTTATCGGTTTCTACATTGCTGAATATGCGGCCCCTGCAGAACGTATAGCCGTATTTGTCGATGAACCCTCCGGCGGCACCGGCATACTCGAACTTGTCCCTTTCCTGGTATGATTTTATCTTGGGCTGGCATGACGCAACATCAGGATTGTTGTCCATAAAGCTGATCAGGGGTCCCAGCCAGTTTCGGGTTACTTCAATATCTGAATTAAGCAAAACAAAATACCTGGCATCGATTTGATCCAGAGCCAGATTATATCCGCCGGCAAATCCATGGTTCCTGTCAAGCCGGATGATCCTGGCATCGCGGGTATTTGCCGTTATCCAGTCGGGTGAACCATCGGTTGACCCGTTGTCAGCCACATATACGGCAGTGTCATTGTCTGCAGTAAGCATGATGGTGTGCCTGAGGAATTTCTCCAGCCATCCGGCTCCGTTCCAGTTCAATATTACAACTGCGGTTTTAATCATTTCCTCCCTGTCTTTTATACTTCCATCTGCGGTGCGTCCAAAGCCAGTATTCCGGATTCTGCCTGATCAGCTCTTCCAGCCTTCTGACATGAGCCTTCGTAACCGTATATTCCGGCAGACCCGTGGTTTTCTCAAAAAGTAATTCGAGCGTAAGGCTGTAATAACCTCTTTTTATTTTCTGAACGTTAAAGAAAACAACCGGCATGCCGTAACGTTCTGCTATCCTTTCAATACCCAGGTAGACCGGTGTGTCCTGGTTGAGAAATGTTGTATAGTACCTTATGTCGGGTTTTGCAGGTGTCTGGTCAGCAATAAATCCATACATGGCACGAATATTTTTTTCCCTGTTTGTTACGATTTCCCTGATGACATGCTTCATGGGTGTTAAAATCATATTATTGCGCGAACGCAGCCCATTGAGAAACCTGTCGAAGGTCCTGCTCTGAAGAGGTTTGTAAATGCATACAACCCTGTATTCGGAATAAAGCGGCAGGCTCACAAGCCATTCCCAGTTATTATAGTGGCTGTGAACCACTACAAGGTCATGACCCGATTCAAGCAGACGTTTAAACAATTCCGGGTTGGTTATGGCAAACCTTTTTTTCAGTTCGCGGTTGCCAAGATGGGTAAGCTTTAATGTCTCCACAAACAGATCTGCCAGGTGCCTGTAAAACTTTCTGGCAATTTTTCTCCGTTCCTCCGGTGATTTCTCCGGGAAGGAGTTCTCAAGATTCAACATTACCACCTTCCTGCGGTATGTGGGGAAATAGTATAACAAAATGAAAAGCAGATCAGAAAAAACATAAAGGACGTCGAGGGGCAGAAGTGTTATCAGCCAGTTGACACTGTAAAAAATATAGAATCCCAGTTTTTTCATTAACGCATGAATCATGCTGATTTCATGAATTTTCTTATTGTTTCAATTGTTTCCGGAAACAGGTGCTTGTTTGAGGCAACAGTCTCATCTCCCGTGAGATTCTTCATGTTGCCCGAGAAATCGCTGAAAACACCGCCCGCCTCGCGCACTATCAGCATGCCGGCGGCAATGTCCCACAGTTTAAGGTCATATTCGAAGAAGACATCAAACCTTCCGCAGGCAACATAAGCAAGGTCAATTGATGCAGATCCCAGTCTGCGGATCCCGTGGGTGCACTTTACCAGGTGGGACAGCAGTTCCATATACGGATCGAGCCGGTCGAAGAGATTATACGGAAAACCAGTCGCAACAAGTGAATCCGACAGCTTTTTTGTTGAGGATACACTTATCCTTTTCCCGTTAAGCCATGCTCCTCCATTCCTCCAGGCAGTAAAGGTCTCGGAACCACCGGCCTCATGAACAACTCCGGCAATTGTCTCATCATATTCCGTAAGTGCAATACTGACAGCATAGGGCCTGACGTTGTGCAGAAAATTAGTGGTGCCGTCGAGGGGATCAATAACCCAGTTAAACCTGCTTCCCCTTTTGTCAGAGGTGCCTTCTTCCGCAATGAATCCTGCCTCGGGCAGTAATTTGCCGAGACTGTTTACAAGCATCTGCTCCGACTCCCTGTCGACATGAGTTACAAAATTATTCAACCCCTTGCTTTCTGCCTTGCCGACGCTGAATGCTTCGGCTTCCCCTGAAATGAATTCGCCGGCCTCCCTTGCAGCCATTTCCATTTTTTTGCATAATTGTTCCAGATCCATATATTCAGTCTGTTAATTCGGTTTTCAAATTGCCCTTCTCATCAGATCCTGTAATTCTGACGGTCCGGATGGTTCCTGAGAGCTTCCCGGACCATGGATGTTCCACCCTCAGGTAGTTCTCAGTGAAACCGCCTGATATTCCGTTTCTGCTGCTGTCTTCGAACAGGACCCTGGATGTGGTTCCGACATTGAGGCGCGCAAATTCGGCATGTTTTAACCCCGACAGGGCCAGAAGCGTTTTGCTTCGTTGCTCCCTTACCGGGGATGCTACCTTCCCCTGCATTTCACCGGCAGGTGTGCCCGGCCGTTCGGAAAAGCTGAAAACATGAAGATATGACAAAGGAAGATCACCAATAAACCTGCATGTTTCTCTGAAATCATCATCGGTTTCCCCTGGAAATCCAACTATGACATCGGCCCCGATACCTGCAAGCGGAATAACCTTCCTGATTTCCAAAACCTTTGACGAGAAAAGACTCCTGTTGTACCTTCTTCTCATTAGTTTCAATACATTATCCGAACCGCTCTGAAGCGGAATGTGGAAATGCGGGAGTATCTTGTCCTCAGTTGCGACCAGACGGATGAGTTCACCGGTAATAAGATTGGGTTCGATCGAAGATAACCTTATCCTTTCAATGCCGGATATTTTAACAAGTTCGCCGAGAAGCTGGCCCAATGATTCTCCTGTCGATTTTCCGAAATCGCCCGTATTGACACCGGTAAGTATGATCTCCCGGGTGCCGGTGCCTGCTATTATTTCAGCTTCACGGACAAGAGCCCCGACAGACTCATTCCTGCTGTGCCCCCTTGCAAGGGGAATGGTGCAATATGAGCAGTTGTAGTCACAGCCGTCCTGGACTTTAAGGAACGAACGGGTCCGGTCGCCGATTGAAAAGGATGAGTTAAAGCGACCGGAGGGAAGGATACTGCACGAATGTATCATGGTCTCATCTTTCCCGGTCAGGGTTTCAAGATATTTTACAACATCGAACTTCTCATTGTTGCCCAGTACCAGGTCAACCCCGGGAATTGAAGAAACGGCTTCAGGGCGAAGCTGTGCATAGCATCCGGCAACAACAATGACTGCGTCCGGGGAGCGATGAATGAATTTCCTGATCGCCTGCCTGCATTTCCTGTCGGCCGCATCAGTAACAGTGCAGGTGTTTATTACATACACGTCAGCAGCTGACCCGGGAGAAACCCTTTTAAACTGATCCTCAGGGAATGTTCTTGATATTGTTGAGGTTTCAGCAAAGTTCAGCTTGCACCCAAGGGTGTAGAAAGCTACTTTCTTCCTGTGATCATTCATTTCACCTTTGCTGACGGAGTCTGATGGTTTCAATGCGCTGACTTTTCGTTTTACCTGCGGGTGGTTTTCCTTTCCCTGGTGAGAACGACGTTCCTGAACTGAATGTCCTTCCCTTCACTCTGCAGGCAGATATGGCCGCTGCTCACGTTTAATCCGCTTCCTTTGTTTTGAAGAACTCCGTTAACAATGACCTCAATGGTGTTTGATTTGCATATAACTTCCATGGTGTTCCATTCTCCCACCGGTTTTTCAGAGCCCGCGTTCATTTTCTTTACAACTATTGATGATTTATCCCTGCGTTCATTCATGTCCGTTCCGTTCATGCACAGAAGGTCCCCCGCATTGCCTGCGGCAAGCTGGCATTCAATCGTTTTGAGCCATATTGTGTCAGGGGTCTGGGAATGTATGAAAACACCGCTGTTGGTCGCTTCCACGGGCCATCTCCACTCAAGGCGCAGCCTGTAATCCGAATATGTGTCTTTTGTCCGCATGTACCCGAACGGAGACCCGGTAATATTAATTATCCCATCCCTCACCGTAAAAACTTTCGCAGGATCTGCCGACTTGTCCCTGAGATAAAATATCCAGCCTGTCAGATCTTTCCTATTGAAGAGCCGTATATTCTCTGAATTTGAATCCCTCCGGGAATTCCGGTTTCCTGAACTTTTTTGCCTTGTCTGTGCAAGACCCTCATTTAATGATGCAGCAATCAGTATAATTATAATTGCAGTGAACATCAGTGTTTTCTTTTTCATAATGTCTGAATGTGTTTTTTGTTGCAGGGAATGATAAATACATTTTAATGAAATCACAGGAGCCGGCTGGCAAGTTCAGCCAGAAAACTGCGTTCTCCCTTAACAAGGTTTACATGTGCAAATAGTTCCTGATCTTTCATTTTGTCGGAAAGGTAGCTGAGGCCGTTTGAGGCTGTGTCGAGATAAGGTGAATCGATCTGTTCGATGTCGCCTGTAAACACCATTTTCGTGCCTTCCCCGGCTCTTGTTATTATTGTCTTTACTTCGTGCGGTGTCAGATTCTGTGCTTCATCGACTATAAAGAATATGCTTGACAGACTTCTCCCCCTGATATAGGCAAGCGGAGTTATCACAAGCTTCTCTTCCTTCATCATATCGTTAATTCTGAGGAATTCAGGGCTCTGGTGGCTGAATTTGTGCTTGATCACTGTCAGGTTGTCATATAACGGCTGCATGTAGGGTTCCATCTTTTCCTTGATGTCGCCGGGCAGGAAACCCAGATCACGGTTTGCAAGGGGAACCACCGGACGGGCAAGAAAGATCTGCTTGTATCTCTTGTGCTGCTGAAGGGCTGAAGCCAGGGCAAGAAGAGTCTTTCCGGTGCCGGCCTTGCCGGTAAGAGATACCAGTTGAATCTCAGGATTTGATAAGGCATCGAGTGCGAAAGTCTGTTCTGCATTACGGGGATCAATGCCATAGGTGGTCTGCTTGATCACCCTGTTAAGCATCCTGGTGGAAGGACAATAATGAGCCAGCGCACTTGCCCCGTTATTCTTCATTATATAAAACTGATGCCCTTTCAGATTCGGATCAAAATTAAACTCCGATGCACTTATGCCTTCCGGTATCTCATAAAGCTTGTTGATAAGAGCGTGATCAACACCTTCAAGAACCTGGATACCCTTGTAGAGATCATCGATATTGGCCACCTTGTCGTTCTGGTAATCCTGGGCCATTATTCCCAGCGATTTGGCTTTCATCCTCAGATTTATGTCCTTGGTTATCAGAACTACCGTCTTGTCTTTGTTCGAATTGCAAACATACTCGGCAATGGCCAGGATACGGTGATCGGGATTTCTTTCGGGAAATGATTCATTCACCTTTTCGGAAAAATCCTTCCCGGTTTCAATATGAAGGTTTCCCAGGTTCTCCCCAAGCGATATGTTTGCAGTAAGAAGCATATCGCCCGACAGCTTGTCAAGTTCCCTGGTAAACTCCCTGGCATGAAAGTTTATAAGATCGTTGCCCCGCTTGAACTTGTCAAGCTCTTCAAGAACAACAATCGGTATTATTACATCATTTTCCTCGAAATTGTATATACATTTATAATCGTGCAGAAGAACATTTGTATCAAGTATAAAAATCTTCTTATTAAGCTTTTTCATCATTGTCATGAAGTTTGTAATCAGCCAATTGTCTGTTGTGAAGTTTGAACCGGCCACCCGACCTGCAAAATTAAAAAAATATAGTACACTGCGAAGCGTGTTTTGAAAGTATGTTAACTTGTACCGGATTGCAGCGTTCGGCACGGCAGGAGTTGCCGGAAAGCCATCGGACAAGGGAATTTGCAAAAGAACAACGAGTTTAGAAAATACTTACGATGAATTACGATAAAACCATTGAGTTCCTTTTCAGCCAGCTGCCCGCCTACCACAGGATCGGAAAAGCTGCCTACAGGGATGATCTGAACAATACAATCGCGTTTGATGAATACCTGCGGCACCCTCACAGGAAATTTCCGTCAATCCATGTCGGCGGTACAAATGGCAAAGGATCTGTGTCCCACATGATCGCCTCGGTTCTTATGGATGCCGGTTACAGGACCGGCCTGTATACCTCGCCGCATCTGACGGATTTCAGGGAAAGAATAAGAATAGACGGGAGAATGATTCCAAAAAGTTATGTTACCAGGTTCATCAGCTGCCATTCGGGTTTCATTACCGGCCTGAAACCATCATTTTTTGAAATGACAGTGGCTCTCGCATTCGATTATTTTGCCGCGGAGAAGATTGATGTCGCAGTAATTGAGGTAGGGCTGGGCGGCAGGCTCGATTCAACCAATATTATAAATCCGGTGCTTTCAGTAATAACAAATATCGGGCACGATCATATGGACCTTCTGGGTGACAGCCCTGAAAAGATCGCCCGTGAAAAAGCAGGAATAATCAAGAAGGGAGTGCCTGTGGTTATATCGGAAACTGATGCCGCCGTGAAGGATATTTTCACAGGAAAAGCCAGTGAGGAGAATTCCGGAATCTTCTTTGCCGATGCCCGCTTTGAATGTCATCCGGAAGAGTACTCCAGTTCTGGGGGCAGGCGCAAATACCGCATAACTGACCGGGCACGGAACATTGACCTGGCCGGAGAAACACCGCTGCCTGGCGATTATCAGGCTGCGAACATTCAGGGAGTTTTTCAGGCCTGCTGTATGCTTGAAAAGAGCTTTAACATCACAGCGAAAAACATACTCAGGGGTATCCGGGATGTTGTGAAAAACACTTCCTTAAGGGGAAGATGGCAAAAACTGAGTGACAGGCCGTTGATAATATGTGACACGGGTCACAACCTGGAGGGCCTGAAATATAATCTGAACCAGATAACCAGGATACAGCGGTCGAAGCTTCGGTTTGTAATCGGATTCGTAAATGAAAAGGATCTCGGTCCTGTGTTATCCCTTTTTCCCGCAGATGCTGAATATTATTTTACCAGGGCTTCCGTTCCAAGGGCCATGGATGAAAAGATCCTTATGGCCAGCGCCCTTGAAAGGAATTTGAAAGGCAGGTCTTTCAGTGATGTGCCATCGGCCATTAAAGCTGCAAGGGATGAGGCCTCGGAAAATGATGTAATTTATATCGGAGGAAGTACTTTCGTGGTTGCAGATGCCCTCAGATATTTGTAATTTTAAACGATAAAAATGCGATGAAACCCGCATGATTGACCAAAAGCACAAACCGGATGAATATAATCGCGTTCAATCATGTGTGGTTCCCTGTCCGATGGGCCGGACAGGCATCCGGCCTGTAAAATAAATTATATGCTTATGAAAAAAATAAAACTGATTCCGCTTCTGCTGTTGTTTTTTCTGTGTGCAGAAGGGCAGGGTGAAAGAAAGCTGGTCATTCTGCACACCAATGATCTTCATTCGAGACTGAACGGATTTGCACCGGAATCACTCTATTCACCCCTGACAACAGGTGATGACAAAACATTGGGAGGATTTGCCAGGATCGCCGGGATAATAAGCAGGGAGAAAAAAGAGAATGAAGGAATAACGCTGGTATGCGATGCCGGTGATTTTTTGATGGGCACGCTCTTCCATGCCGTTGAGGTTTCTGAAGGTTTTCAGCTCAGGCTGATGAAAACCATGGGCTATGATGTTGTAAGCTTTGGAAATCATGAGTTTGACTTCGGGCCCGAAAAGCTGGCAGCCATAGTGACCCAGTCAAAAAAGAAGGGCCTGATCCCGTCACTTATTCTTGGTAACGCGATTTTCAGCAGGCAGGACCCGGGTGACGATGCCCTTGAGAGCCTTTTTGCGAACAAGGTGATAGGCAGAAAAACAATTATCGAAAAGGAAGGCCTGAGAATAGGCTTCTTCTCAATCCTCGGCAGGGATGCAGCTGATGTTGCCCCCCTCTCAAAACCTGTTGGATTCAGGAAAGCTGTTCCCTTTGCAAGAAAGATGGTTAAGGAGCTTAAATCGGATGGTTGCGATATGATCATCTGCCTTTCCCATTCGGGAATTGACAGGAACAGGAAAGGCCTGTGGGCAGGGGAGGATGTGAAGCTGGCTGAAAAGGTCAGGGGCCTTGATCTCATAATCAGCGGCCATACTCATACTGAACTTAGGGAGCCGCTGATAGTGAAAGGAATTCCGATCGTACAGACAGGAGAATACGGGAAGAATGTGGGTCGTCTTGAGTTGACATGGTCACCGGCAGGCATAAAGGTCAGCAATTACAGATTGATTGCCGTAAATGATGAGCTGGAAGGAGATAGGCATGTGCAGGAACTGATTGCGGAGCAGCAGGAGCTTATTACCCGCGAATTTCTCCTGCCTTTGGGCCTTGAGTATTTTAAGCCCGTGGCTGAGAATGACTTCCTTCTTGAATGCAATGAATATGGTGACTTCAAAAACAGCAACCTGGGCCCCATGATCGCTGATGCGACCCATTATTACATTAACCGGCATACAAGGGAAGGCACTGATGTCAGTATGGTAGCGGTTGGTATAATCCGGGATAAAATCGTACCGGGAATTCAAACCCCGGCAGATATTTTCAGGGTGATGTCACTCGGTTCGGGAAAGGACAGAATGCCCGGATATCCGCTGGCAAGGCTCTGCGTGACCGGAAGAGAGCTGAAGAATATCCTGGAGATCCTTCAGATCGCATATAAGTCCGCACCTTCACATTTCTGTTATTATTCAGGCATCAGGGTGCAATATGATCCGGGAAGAGGATTTATGAGGAAGATAAGGGGAATCAGGATAATCAGCCCCGACGGTACTGAAACGGAGGTTGATCTCTCGAAAAAGAACAGACATTTATACTCGGTGTCAGCGAATTCCTATATGCTTGAATTTATAGGGATCATTAAAAAGATGAGTTTCGGCCTTGTAAATGTTGTTCCCAAAAACGCTGACGGAACCCGGATGACCGATATGAGCACTTCTGTTTTTGATCTGAATGAGAATGAAGCAGGGGTGCAGGAAGGAAAGGAGTGGCTTGCACTTCTTGAATATATCGGCTCAATGAGTGATGCCAACGGTAACGGGGTCCCTGAAATTGACCGGAAGTACTTATCGCCGGTAAAGACCTTTTTTGAGACGGAAAGATAAACTTCGGAAAAGACCCGCTATCTTTCTGAGTAGGGATTGTCCACCTGCAATTCCTGCTTTCTGTTTGCAATTTCAAATCCGATCTCGAAAATGCATTTTGTTATCAGTTCCATTTTTTTGAAATCGATCTTCGCGATAACATCATTGGTGGTGTGATAATCAGAATGTAATCCTGTTGTGAAAAAAAGTGCGGGGATATCATTCATCACGAAATTAAAATGATCGCTTCTTGCAAAAAGATTCAGATGGTGGTTCCTTCCGCTGAGGCTGTAGTCGAAATCAATTATGCTCCTTTTGTCAGCATCTTCTGCTATCATCATCAGATCCCTGCTTTGGTCGTCGGAAATAACGAAAACGCCATTTGGACCGGTTACGGGGGTATCGGGGGTTGTGTCTGCAATCCCTTTCACTCTTCCGATCATGTCGATATTCAGGTCGACAACTGTCTTATCGAGCGGGAAAGGCGGGTTTTTTACATATGCCTGGGATCCAAGTAGCCCGATCTCCTCACCTGTCAGCCATAAAAAAACAATTGACCTGAGCGGCTTTTCAGTGCAGGTCCGGAATGCCTGGGCTATTTCCAGGAGGGCCGCACAACCTGAAGCATTATCGTCAGCCCCGGGATAAATTTCACCGTTGATCCTGCCTATATGGTCGGCATGACATGAAAAAACCACATACTCTGATTTCAAAACCGGATCAGATCCCTCGATCCAGGCAACGACGTTCCGGAGGGCAGTTTCTTCATCCCCGTTCTCTTCACTGTTGTTTCCGGCAGGTTTAAGGGTATAGTGCGGCCATCGCATGGCATTTTTTGATCTGACAACACGATAGTTCTGGAAGTAACCCGAATCCCCGGCCGGCTTCAGTCCGTTCAGACCAGCCTGCGACGCCAGGTAATTCAGTGCTATTTCAAGCTCCGGCGCGCCGTTGGCACGGCCATTCATACGGGGGGACGCAAGAAATGATACATGGAACTCAAGATCACTGGCACCTATTGACCCGCCTCCGGTTGCAGATTCCTGTGCAGGCGACAAAACATACAGGACTGCAAGTGCAAATGAACAAATTGAGCGGACCGGTCTTTTCCCTTTCATTGATCTGGAACAGAAATTTTCCAAAGGTAATAAAGTTGATGTTAATAAATCACCCCCCGCAATTTCACCGATGAAGCGGATTATGGAAAAAAACTTGCGCCCTTTAACCCGATTGACAGTTTTTTTTACCTTTGCTGCCTAATCTGACTATATGGAAGTTAATATATTTTTCTGGATCGGGTTTCATATTTTTGTTTTTTCCATGCTCGCGCTCGATCTTGGAGTTTTCAATAAAAATGCACATAAGATTGAAGTCCGCGAAGCCCTGACCTGGAGCGGCGTATGGATTTCCCTCGCTATGATCTTCAATGTGTTTGTCCTTATCGAATTCGGAAGGGACAGGGCCCTGGAGTTTCTTGCTGCATATGTTGTTGAATACTCCCTGAGTGTTGATAACATTTTTGTATTCATACTGATATTCACCTACTTTTCAATACAGCCCCGGTATCAGCACAAAATACTCTTCTGGGGAATCCTGGGCGCATTGGTCATGAGAGGTGTATTCATATTTGCCGGCATAACGCTTATAAGTAAGTTCCACTGGATAATCCTGATATTCGGAGGATTCCTGGTGATAACCGGTGTAAAGATGATCTTCCAGAAGGAAACTTCCGTTGATCCCGAACGGAATGCCTTTTTAAGGGCTTTCCGGCGGATTTTCAGGGTCACGGATACGCTTCATGGCGACAGGCTTTTTATTCGGGAAAACGGCAAACTGTTTGCAACACCCCTCTTTATGGTATTGCTGGTTATTGAGTCATCCGATCTTATATTCGCTGTCGACAGCATTCCGGCCGTCCTGGCAATAAGCAAGGAATCATTTATTGTATATACTTCAAATGTTTTTGCTATCCTTGGTTTAAGGTCGCTCTATTTTGCGATGTCGGGCATTATGGGTTATTTCAGGTACCTGAAGATAGGGCTGGCTTTCGTTTTATCCTTTGTAGGCGTGAAAATGCTTCTTTCCTTTTTTCAGTTCGAGATCCCGATTCTTCTGTCGCTTGCAATAATTATAGGCATCCTGCTGACGTCAGTTATGGCATCCCTGCTTATTAAATCAAATAAATGAGCTGCATTCCCGTTAAATGCATAAAATAATGCTCTTTTTAGGTAAAATTTTAATTTTACCTGTCGTTTTGTGAAAGGGTCCGCGTTTTCAATTTTTTAAGGAAGTGCTGAAATGACACTGCACCGGCAAAAACCGCATTTTCCATGGCTGCTGATAATTTTCTTCATGATTGTATCGGCAGTCAGTATCATTTTCGGCTATGTGTACTACCGGAGCCAGAAAGCACGTCTTCTGAATGAAAACAAAGTTGATCTGTCAGCCATTGCGGATCTGAAGGTCAGACAGATTACACAATGGAGGAATGAAAGGTTGAATGATGCCGCAATGATTGGCGGAAATACCGCGTTTTCAGACCAGCTTAAAGCATTCCTGAACAAACCCGGCGACATTGCTGCCGGGAAACGGATCATGGAAAGTTTCAGTTCAATATTAAAGAATCCTGAATACAGGAATGTTCAGCTCATCGATTCTGCAGGAAAACTCAGGTTATCCTTTCCTCCCAGGGACAGTGTGGTAAGCGGGCAATTGAAGGCCGTCGTTCCCCGGCAAAACACGGTGTATGCACCTTTGCTGACCGACCTGTACAGGCAAAATTCAATCAACCGGCCGGTCCTTGAACTGATTATACCGGTGAGCCATAACTTCAATGGCGCTTCCCGCCTGCTTGGAGTGCTGACAATCAGGATAGATCCGGATCAAATCCTTTTTCCCCTGATAAATACCTGGCCGGTCAGGAGCAAAACAGCCGAAGCCATGCTGGTGCGCGAAGAAAACGATGAGATCGTATATCTTAATGATCTCAGGTTCAGAAAAAACTCAGGATTGGTTCTGAGAAAGAAAATCACGGAGGAGAACCTGCCAGCCGCCCTGGCAGTACAGGGAATCGAAGGAACGACCGAAGGCATTGATTACAGGGGTAATTCAGTGGTGGCCGTTATGAAGAAGATCCCCGCAACACACTGGTTCATGGTTGCCAAGGTCGATCACAATGAGGTGCTCACTGCGTTGGATCGTCATATGACCATGATCATCATAATAATAATCCTGTTTATTCTTACAATCGGATTATTGCTGGGAATTATCGAATGGAACGAAAATGCACGGTTCTACCGCGGAAAGTATGAGGCTGAACTTGATCATCTTGCATTGAGGAAGCACTATGACTACATACTTAAGTATGCAAATGACATAATTTTCCTTACCGACAGCGGACTTGTTATCATTGAAGCAAATGACAGGGCCCTGGAAGTTTACCAGCTTCCAAGGGAGAAACTTATCGGAGCCAGCCTGGCGAAACTGACATACCCTGGAAATCTGAAGGCACTCGAAGCTGAAAAAAGAATCCTGGAGGAAAGGGGATACCTGACTTTCGAAACAGTTCATTTGAAAAAGGACGGGAGAATGATACCCGTGGAGATAAGTGCCAGAAAAGTGGAGATTGAGGGCGTTAAGTATTTTCAGTACATCTGTCGCGACATAACTGAACGCAAGCAGTCTGAATCTATCCTTAAGGAGAGCGAGGAGAGATTCAGGAAAATATTTGAGGAAAGTCCTTTTGGAATCGTTATGACAGGAAAGGACCCTGGCATTATCAGGGCCAACCTTGCATTCTGCAATATGCTGGGATACAGGGAGGAAGACATCAGGACATTAACCTTCAAGGATTTTACCTGTTCCGACTTCGTCTCAGATGATGAAATTGCCATTATGAAGCTGATTGCCGGCGAGATCCCGGTGCATCACTCGGAGAAGCAGTACATCCGCCGCGATGGAACAATAATCTGGGGGTCAACTACGGTAAGTATCATCAGGAACAATAATGATGAAGTACAATATTTCCTGGCCCTTGTTGAGGATGTTACCATCAGGAAGCAGACTGAAGCCGAGCTTGAAAAATCATTCTCACTTATCAAGGCAACGCTTGAATCGACTGCCGACGGAATTCTTGTGGTTGACAATAATGGAAAAATATTACAGTATAATCAGAAATTCACAGAAATGTGGAAGATACCCGATAATGTCCTGGTATCGCTCGACGATGAGATTGCCGTAAAATTCGTGATGGAACAGCTGGCCGATCCGGATGAATTCACCGATCAGATCAGGCAGCTGTACAGTGAATCAGAGATTGTTACGTCAAATCTTCTTGTATTCAGGGACGGAAGGGTGTTTGAACGCTATTCACAGCCGCAGAGGATCGCGGGGAAGAGTGTCGGAAGGGTCTGGAGCTTCAGGGACATCACGGAAAGTAAAAGAGCTGAGGCCGAGCTTGTTGCAGCAAAAGAGAAAGCCGAGGAAAATGACAGGTTGAAAACTGCCTTCCTTCACAATATTTCACATGAGATCAGAACTCCAATGAACGCGATCATCGGTTTTTCAGCACTCCTTAATGAGCCTGAAACCACCGATGCTGAAAAAAAACAGTATGTCGATATTATATTCCAGAGCGGAAGCCAGCTGCTATCCATTATTAATGATATTGTTGATATTGCAAATATTGAAAGCGGACAGGTTAAACTGAACCTTAAGGAAATGGATCTGAATCCGTCAATGCGGAGCCTTGCCGAACAATTCAGCTACAAGGACCAGGCTGACATTCTTTCATTAAACCTTTATACCCCACTTCCCGATGAGGAAGCCAGGATAATCACCGACAGTACCAAACTGATTCAGATGCTGTCCAACCTTATTAGTAATGCAATCAAGTTCACAAAGGAAGGACAGGTTGACTTTGGTTACAGTCTGAAGGGTGCGGTCCTTGAATTCTTTGTGAAGGATACAGGTATCGGTATTCCGCCCGAACAACATGAAAAGATCTTTGAGAGATTCTTTCAGATCGATAATCTCATATCAAGAAAATTTGGCGGTACCGGACTCGGCCTGTCAATCTGCAGGGCGTACGCAGAACTGCTCGGAGGCAGAATATGGGTTCATTCCCATCCGGGGGAAGGTTCAACTTTCAGGTTCACAGTTCCGTATGTACGGCAATCGTAAGATCCGTGCCCGTTTTTATTTTTGAAAAAAGATAATTAAAGAAGCACTCCATTCAGTGAGACATGATTGAAAAAAGGTCAAAAAACTTTATGCATCCGCAGATCTTTCGCCATAATACTTATGAATATCAGCTTTACCCTGTATCTTGCTCCCTTGGTTCCGCGAATTTTTTAAATCATATCGGTTTATATGCCTTTACTGTGGTGATAGTTTTTTCATCTGCGGGAAATGCAAGGACGGCACGAAGTTTGTTAATAGAAGCCGGAGAATTGAATTCTTTTCCGTTCCGTACATCTGCACAAAGCAGCTCTTACACCGGCCGGTCAGGCCTGTGTCGGGCAGTGTTTCGGGTTATCAGGCTTATGATGCAGCCGGTTCCCTGTGGCATGAAATGTTGATGTGACCGGTAGTTTGATTTTATGACCCATTGGAAAAGGATGCCTGTATTGTGGTGCTTGAAATGTGAATTTTTATTAATTTTATATTTCAGATTACTATTACGAATAAGAAATGATTTTTTTGGCTAGACTCTAATTCAAAGTAATTTACAGTGAAAAAGAAATTTCATTCGAACGTTTGTTTTATTGCCGGGTGTTTTTCGCTTATGCTTTACGGATGTGATCCGGAAAAAGAACCCACCCTTACAACTGTTCCCGTAACATCAATTGAAGCAACCAGTGCGAAATCAGGCGGTGTAATCACCAGCGACGGGAAATCCGATATTATAGTCAGGGGGGTTTGCTGGAGCACCAGGAAGGAACCAACAATTGAAGGGACCAGAACTACGGATGGATATGGCACGGGTTCTTTCACAAGCAATATTTCAGGGCTGACCCCAAATACACTCTATTACCTTAGAGCTTATGCAACAAACAAGATCGGAACCGGTTACGGTAATCAGATAACCTTCACTTCAGCCGGACTTACAACACCAGTCCTGACTACCTCTACTGTTACGGGAATAACACAAACTTCGGCCGTTTCAGGAGGCAATGTCACTTCCGACGGAGGCAGGGAGGTGACAGGGAGAGGCGTTTGCTGGAGCACACAGCAAAACCCTGACCTTTCTGATTCAAAAACTGAAGACGGAACAGGGACGGGTATGTTTACCAGCAATCTTACCGGGCTCACCGGCAACACCATATACTATATACGAGCCTATGCAGTAAACGAACAGGGTATAAGTTATGGTCAGGAAATAACTTTTGCAACAAGTCCGATGCTGCCTTCAGTTACAACAACCGTTCCCCTGCCCACTTCCACAACTACCGCAACCAGCGGGGGTGCCGTTTCCACCGACGGAGGATCGCCTGTTACCGCAAGGGGAGTATGCTGGAGTACAAATCCAAATCCGACAATCGCAAATCACCGGACCTCCGATGGATCAGGCCCGGGAAATTTCACCAGCAATATTACCGGACTGGCTGTCAATACCGAATACCATGTCAGGGCATACGCGACCAACAGTGTCGGAACAGCCTACGGTACGGATTGCTTGTTCACATCCGACCCTGCAACCATTCAGGACATCGATAACAATATTTACCATGTTATAAGGATAGATACACAGCTCTGGCTTCAGGAAAACCTTAAAACCACAAAGTTTAACAACGGGTCTGCCATACCAGCTGTTGCAAACTCCTCAGCATGGGCCGCCCTGTCTGCTTCAGGCTATTGCTGGTATGACAATGACATTGCCAACAAGACTGTTTATGGAGCACTCTACAACTGGTTTGCAGTCAATACAGGCAATTTATGCCCCACAGGATGGCGGGTTTCAACTGATAATGACTGGTTCATTCTCGAAACATTTCTGGGCGGAGCCAGTCCTGCCGGAGGAAAGCTCAAGGAAACAGGTACATCACACTGGGACACTCCAAACTTCGGAGCTACCAATGAAACAGAATTTACAGCTTTGCCCGGCGGTTACAGAAATCACGATGGCCAGTACTCGGAAATGGGTACTTCAGCCCACTGGTGGTCATCAACCGGTTATAATACCAGCCACTCCTGGAACAGAAAGATCCTTAATTCCTCGGAAAAAACATTCCGTAATTATTTTGACAATAATTACGGAATGTCTGTTCGATGCATAAAAATTCAATAACACTGTGCTTTGTGACCGAACGAAGACGGTCCTTCACAAAGGATCCATTATCCGGGGTTCCGGAAAAACAATAATGTATGGAAATCTGTTATTCATCATAACTGCTTCCGGAATAATCAAAAATATGTTGTAAGAACGGACTTCCTTATGTTTTTTTGAGCCCGATATAGCTTAGAATGTTGTTTATTTTGATAATATTTTTTAAAAACATCAGTTTACATTAATTGGCTGGTGTAAAGGAATCTCATCGCCCGTCAGGAATTTTCTATAACAAATCCATAATTTAATGAAAAAATATTCTTATTCCATTGCTGCAATCCCGATAATCATTGTAGCTGCCTTGATCATATTAGTCTCAGGTTGCAGGAAGAAACCGGACCCGCCGACACTGACGACTACGGCTGTGACAGGAATAACAACCAAAACGGCCGCCTCCGGCGGTAACGTTACATCTGACGGAGGGGCCGCAGTTACTGCAAAAGGAGT
>CAYSXP010000026.1:0-58818 GCA_964435015.1 uncultured Rikenellaceae bacterium | reverse complement strand
GATTATCAATAATTTTTATGTCTTATTATAAAACCCCTTTTCAGAGGGGACTCAATAGAAGCTTTTTCATACTTTGTGTTATTAATCATTCAAATCCCAAATGAAGTGCCATGTAAATGGGAAACTGAAAAACTCCCACCACTTAGTACGATTAGTTTTCATTGTATATCCCCACGGATCTATTCCGAAATTCTCATTTGCCCGATAATTTGCATCCCATTCCGGAACATTTGAGCGCAATGGTCCACTTGGGATCCCATATTTCAGAAGGTATCCCGGACCGGTTATCCTGCTTTGAAAAGTATGAGCAAACTCATGTGCAAATAAATCTATGTTGCCTGTCTTATCCGTCGGGCTGTATGCAATATTCTCTCCTGTCACATAATGCCCCAAGGAGATCCCGTCAAATTCATATTTATCCTGAAAAAGAAAATGCTCTTTTAAACGAACTATCGTCCTCCCCTGATAGTAACTTACTCCTTCTACCTTGTTGCCGATATTCTGAATATGTGAAAAACCGTTACCCAGGATTGTCTGCAGGCCCTCTCCTCCCGTGAGGTTGTTCAATACCTGAAGCGGCCATTCAATCCCTTTGGCGCTCTTATCATACCTGAACATGCCGGTAAATGAGTTCAATATTCCAAAATCAATCCTTAACGAATTATCAAACTGCCTGCCTGCCTTTCCGGGTTCTGACCAGCTCTTAAACCAGACAGAGGTATAATCAATCCCGTTGGCAAGAGATTGGGCTCCCACGCCCGTTATCGCAATTGAAGCCTCGGTTATTGAGATCTGGCCTCCGGTGATTATCTCCGCAAGCATCAATGACCACCATTTCCATTTCCATCTCCATTCCTCTCCACTCGGATCCGTATAGACGAGTGGATTATTCAGGCAATACACATACCTGTTCAACCCCTGTGTAAAATAAGGCGCCTGTACATGATTATCAGGACTAAGAAACTGTCCGACCAGAGGATCATAAACGCGTCCGTTTCCCGATTCGCTACGCTCCCGGGATTTCGCCCCTCCGCTATATACCCTCTCTTCGCTCAACATATTTATCAGGTTAAACCATGGCAGGTGCTCCCGCCTCCGCTGTCACCTTGCAAGTATCGTGCTGCCGCTCTGCTTAACCTCCATCTTCGCACGCTCGTTTAATTTTTTAAAGCCTGGGAGCCTGCCCCGCTCCAGCGGGGCTTTAAAGTCCAATGTCCCCGGTAACATCCGGGGTAGATCTCCGACCCTGCTGACCAACCCCGGAGAGGGTTGAAGCTGCTGTTCTTCAACACCTCCGGTGTTGAAAGCCAGGGCAGACATTTACCATGGATGTAACCATGGATATTGGATTTGCAGCCCTCCGGGCTGGCTGGCTGTGTAATATTTATATGGTCATTTCAGATCAATGATTGTGTAATTCATCCTTAAAGCCTGCCTGAAATCAACCGAATCAATCTCAAGGTAACAATTTGCATGATTATCATCTATTGCCTGGAAATCCCAGAGATCTTTGTCAACATAATTAACTTTTGTAGTATCCTGATCATGGATTGCAATAATGGAACTAATGAAATATTCTATGTCACCCTTATACAGAGGGCCTACAATTTCAGATTCATAAACAAGACAAGATTCATTAACTGTAATTGTTTTTATAATAACTTGCTTTTTGTGATCAACTAGTTTAACACTTACATCAAATGGACAATTATTAGTAACATAAAAGTTATAGTATACTCTCCATTCGCATCCAGTGAATAATATTATCATTAAAAGAAATGCTATCCTTTTCATAAATAACAATTTTAATCATTAAGATCCCACAAGAAATGCCATAAAAAAGGGAAGTAGAAAAACTCCCACCACCTGGTTTTGTTTAGTTCCATCGGTCTGCCCCACGGATCTATTCCGAAATTCTCATTTGCCCGATAATTTGCATCCCATTCCGGAACATTTGAGCGCAATGGTCCACTTGGGATCCCATATTTCAGAAGGTATCCCGGACCGGTTATCCTGCTTTGAAAAGTATGAGCAAACTCATGTGCAAATAAATCTATGTTGCCTGTCTTATCCGTCGGGCTGTATGCAATATTCTCTCCTGTCACATAATGCCCCAAGGAGATCCCGTCAAATTCATATTTATCCTGAAAAAGAAAATGCTCTTTTAAACGAACTATCGTCCTCCCCTGATAGTAACTTACTCCTTCTACCTTGTTGCCGATATTCTGAATATGTGAAAAACCGTTACCCAGGATTGTCTGCAGGCCCTCTCCTCCCGTGAGGTTGTTCAATACCTGAAGCGGCCATTCAATCCCTTTGGCGCTCTTATCATACCTGAACATGCCGGTAAATGAGTTCAATATTCCAAAATCAATCCTTAACGAATTATCAAACTGCCTGCCTGCCTTTCCGGGTTCTGACCAGCTCTTAAACCAGACAGAGGTATAATCAATCCCGTTGGCAAGAGATTGGGCTCCCACGCCCGTTATCGCAATTGAAGCCTCGGTTATTGAGATCTGGCCTCCGGTGATTATCTCCGCAAGCATCAATGACCACCATTTCCATTTCCATCTCCATTCCTCTCCACTCGGATCCGTAAACCTCAGTGGATTATTCAGGCA
Source organism: uncultured Rikenellaceae bacterium (assembly GCA_964435015.1). Lineage (GTDB taxonomy): Bacteria > Bacteroidota > Bacteroidia > Bacteroidales > VadinHA17 > LD21. The sequence goes on along the minus strand of CAYSXP010000026.1, from coordinate 56,197 downwards.
ATAACTATACCTGTTAAAATTCTGTGTAAAATCGGGAGATTGAATATAGTTATCCGGACTCAGGAACTGCCCGCCCAGCGGATCATAAACACGCCCGTTCATATTTATGAGATTAAACCATGGGAGATGTTCGTGTCCTGTAAATCCTCTTCCGGCAACAAATAAAGCGGGTTCGGAACCCGGAGCATAATTGGTCCATGATGACACGTTCCTCATCCTCCCCCAGGCATCATAACTGTACTCATGAAGCAACGTGTTGTTCGATGCATTTACTACATGTGTTATACTACCGAGATGATCCCTCAGCAGGTTGTAATATGTGGTGGTTCCACCCTGGGTTATTGCAACAACCGGCGCTGAATAGGCATCGCCTCCTATAAACGTGTATTCGTTGGTCGTTCCTCCTGCTGTTTCTTTTATATAACCCCCGCCGGGATACCACCTTGTAAGTATTGTATTTCCGCTTTGCTTTACTTCCATCTTCGCCCGTTCGTTGTCACTGTTATACGTAAAATATGCAGCAAAGTTACCTTCAGATATGGTATTTACACTTTCAAAGGAGGTATAGGTCAGCGAATCGACTGTTGTAGGCATCAGCCCTGCCGACGGATTATCAGTACCCAATGCATATGGTTTAGCAGTGATATTATAATTCAGCGTGCCGGCATCGCTTTTCGTTGTTATCCCGCCTTTGTTACCGTCATAAGCCATGTCCAGCAAGGTTGTGCCTCCCCGGTAAACCCTGTCGAGCCGGTCGGGATTATCATACTCGAAATTCTCCTGGATATTCGCCTGAAGTACATTTTTTCTCCAGCTCAGATTACCGGTCACAGCATCAAAGCTGTAGTTGTAGTTTTGCAGAGATCCGGTACTGTTGGAAGTTAAATAACCATAACTGTCATAACCAAAAGCAGTATTAAGGCTTGCTCCATACCGGCCTGCCGTGATCTGCTGCCTTGCATTCATCGATGTGACTGTCCACCTGGCCGAACCGCCGGCAGAAACCGAGCTGAGATACCCGTTAGAATTGTAATTCCTGGTTTCAACAATATTCGATGGATGTGTTATTGTACCTGGCCTGCCGTAACCGTCATATGTCAGTGTTTTTATCAGGGGAGTGGTCCCGGGTATCGTGTCGGTAATCGTCGCGGGTCTTCCCTTCGAGTCGTAGGCAAACGAACGGCTCACGCCGCCGGGGGAACCGATATTGGTCAGCTGCTTATTCGCGTTATACCTGTATTTTGTCGTGCCTTCGGGTGTCACTTTACGGGCAATTCTTCCATCCGGATGGTATGTTATCGTTGTAGTTTGCATTCTGGAATTCTGCTGTGTTAGCAATTCTCCAAAGCCGTTGTAAGTATAGTTAATTGTACCTGCGCTCGGATCAATGAGTTTGGTCTGGTTGCCTGCAATATCATACTGCATCTGAGTTACAATGTTGCCATGGGCGGTAATGGTTTTTATTTTTCCATCGGGGTACCAGGTATAATTTATTGTTCCTCCCGCGTCGGTGGCAGAAGATACTGTGCCATCAGACGAATACGTTTTGGAGAATGATCGTCCGCCTGTTGTTTCAGTAACAGTATTGCTGGTGTAAGTCCAGCTGCTGTTCCTTCCCGATGGTCTGGTCAGGCTTGTTTTCCTTCCATAGTTGTCATACTGGTACCTGTTCCAGGTTGGTCCTGTATAATATGGTTCCGAAATACTGTCAACCTGTCCTTTTACATTATACCTTGTATCTGTATAGATCCAGGAGCCGTCAAAACCTTTCATATCAGAGCCGATGAATTTCCTCCTGTTCTGAAAATCTGGTACCCTGTTGTCCAGGGAGAATCTTTATCAGTACTAATTAAATCCGAATATCCGTCTCCATCCACATCGCAGACAAAAAAATTACAATTATTATTCACCGTATTTGAAAAATAATAATTATCAAAACCTGTACCATTAGCTACCGAAATAAAAAACCTGCTCCAGCAAACTGAACAACAACTCTGCCAATGCCTTACCCGATTCATAAAAATTTTTAACGCCAACAGAACTTAAACAGACATTGAATATGAACTTAAAATTAATCAATGGAACTGAATTCAGACAGGCAGTTAAGAATTTTTTATTAACAGAACGTGGCCCTGTTAATCATGAAAGCTGAAAGAGTTTTCCGGCATTTTTATTTACTGTTGTTGTAATATTTAAATTATTTTCCCTTTTATCTTAGCCCTGTTAACTTTTATCTTTTTATTTTTATTCTTTTTCTGTTATCCTTTTATCTTTTCAATTATGTTCATTCCACAATCCTATTCACTTGCGGTGGCCCTGTGCATTGTCACAATGCTGTGCTGGGGCTCATGGGGCAATACCCAGAAACTCTCAGGGAAGTCATGGCGCTTTGAATTGTTCTACTGGGATTATGTTATTGGAATACTTCTGTTTTCGCTTCTGCTGGGATTCACCCTCGGCAGTTCCGGAACACAGGGGCGGAGTTTTGCAGCCGATATCGTCCAGGCTGAATCTGCAAATATTTTCAGGGCAATAGCCGGGGGAATAATATTCAATGCCTCAAATATTCTGCTGGTTGCAGCCATGGCCATCGCAGGGATGGCGCTTGCTTTTCCGGTGGGCGTCGGCATCGCTCTGGCGCTGGGCGTAATAATCAATTACATATTTACACCCAAGGGAGATCCCGTCATCCTGTTTGCCGGTGTGGCACTCATTGTTACTGCCATAGTAATAGATGCAGTTGCCTACAAAAAGCATAGTGTATCACAACAGAAGGTTTCAGGCAAGGGAATCCTGCTTTCCGTGTCGGCCGGCGTTCTCATGGCTCTGTTCTACCGGTTTGTTGCCAGTTCGATGGCAACCGATTTCGTGAATCCCGAACCCGGCAAGCTCACGCCATACGGTGCTGTTTTCTTTTTTGCACTGGGTGTACTGGCAAGTAACTTCCTCTTCAATTATCTGATTATGAAGAAGCCATTCGAAGGAAAGCCTCTTTCATTCAGTGATTACAGGAAAGGCAGCGCAGGGGTTCATCTCACCGGTATCCTGGGCGGGGTGATCTGGAACCTTGGCATGTCGATGAGCATCCTGGCATCCGGGAAAGCAGGGTTTGCAATTTCATACGGTCTCGGGCAGGGAGCAACGCTCATTGCTGCCCTCTGGGGAGTGTTCATCTGGAAGGAATTCAGGGGCGCATCCAAAATGGTCAACGCTCTTATCTCGCTAATGTTCATCGCCTATCTGGCCGGCCTCATTCTTCTGGTTATTGCAGGTAAATGACCGCTTTGATGAAATATAACAAACTGAATCAGTCTGCAAAATGATGTTTAAGCTGCTTTATTCTCACCTGGCAATGTTGCTGATAACATTGATCCATTGCTCCGAACTGCCAGGGCAATTCTCTCCTTCCGCCCACAGGCAGCCCGGTCCGGGCGAGATTCCTGTCAAGGAAGCCGGAAGTTACGCGATCCCCGGTGCCACTTATGTTCTGGTAAATGACATTACTTCACCCCGGAGTGCTGTTTTTCTCGGCAAGGATGTTACTCTCGACCTCAACGGCTACACTATTGCATTCGCTGACGGGAATTACGGACATGTAACCAATTACGGATTTGAGGAAGGACTTAGGGGCTGGGATATTACGAAGGCTCCGGGGGCTGAAATAAGGAATACCAAAGACACCCATGCCTTCATAGGAAAAAAGCTGATGAGCCTGAAAGCCGGGGATGAACTGATTTCCGATTATGTTTATCTGCCGCTGGGTGAAAGATCTTACTGCGCCATCTGCGGCGTAACAGGCTTTTATTATGATGAAATGGGAGGAGATCTCACCAGGGACATGAAGGTCAGCATATATGTGGATGACGAAAACGGCAACGGGATCCAATGCGTTACCCGCTACAGTGATTCAACGAAAACGGGCTGCCCGGTTCTTAACCGGTCGCCAAGGCTCGGAGGCGGTTTCGTGTTTGCACACCTTAATAATCTTCCTGCCGGCCGGTACCGTGTCCGTGTGAAAGCCGAAACCGACTGCCTGGTGGATGAAGCAGATATAAGGCCGGCAATGGACGTGGGAATAGGCATCGTCGGAAAAACCCATCCCATGGGGCATTACGATCATCTGTTCAACAGGGATCATTCGGCTTTCTTCGATTACACAGCCGATGCATCGGATGGAACACCCGTGGAAGGCATACCGGTTTTGAAAGGAAAAGGAACCGTTACCATCAGGAACGGAACCATAAGGAACGCTGCAACCAGTTTCCTCTCATGGGGAATTCAGTCAACAGCCGGAGATACCCGGGTAATCCTCGACAATCTGGAAATAATATCATCAGGAATTAACTGCACTGCCGTCGATGTTGAACAGGCAACCATAACAAGATGCTCTTTTAAAATTGATAACCCGTTTATCATCAACCGTCACGGAGCTGAATTCTATGCCGTTGATCTTAGGGGTAAGGAGGCATCAGAGGTTTCTTTTTCCTCTTTCCTGGGAGGGCAGGGATGTCTTTCATTCAAGGGAGATTTCTCAAGAATTCATCATAATACTTTTATGAACCGCCAGACAGTGACAAATCATTACAGCATCATGGCGATGGGCGACAGTTCCCTGATATTCTCAAACTACATAGAACCTGAAATCGGTTCGGGGATTGAGGTTTACATACACCGCGGCATGGAGATCTTTAACAATGAATTCCATATCAGTGCGGCACCTCCCAGCTGTGAATATCACGACCATCTCAGCACCAACGGAATAAGGCTGGCTGATTACGGGGCAAAAAAGGGGGCGCCGAACGGTTGCTTCGGAAACAGGGTTTACAACAACAGGTTCTTCATCACAGGAAAGAAATATCATGAATATCCCGGTTACATACCCATGGCTTCAGCGTTCTTTTACAGTGCCAGCGGGGGCGACAATGAAATCTTCAGGAATGAGATCTATATTGACCAGAAGGATCCCGGCACCGATGCCGAGGCCTTTGCTTTCTACATCGGCAATGCTGACGGGGGAATGATATACAGCAACAACATAATATCCAATGTTACACCGGTATGGGTGGGATCAGCTTACGGAAGGGCAGAAAATACGATATTGAAAGGAAACACCTTTGAAAGATCTCCCTATGCCGCCCGGAATTTCATGCCGGTGAGGATGGGATCGTCCGAAAGTGCCGAATGTGTTGCCGACGGGATTGAATTCAGGTCAAACAGTTTTAAGGGACTGGAGTTTGGGGTCGATGCGACCGGCCAGGAGCATAAATACTCAGTTTCCTGGACACTCAGGATAAATGTCAGGGACAGAGCCGGTAAACCCCTTAATGATCGGGATGTGGTCATCACCGACAGGTACGGGAGGGAATCGGCACGTCTGAAGAGCGATATACACGGATCAGTTGCAGCCGAACTGGCTGAATTCATTCAGGATGGCAGCCAGATCACCAGGTTCTCGCCCTACAGGATAAGTTCAGGCAGGAAAAAAATGGATATTGATCTGAAGAATAATACGGCAGCGGATCTTATAATCAGGAGGTAACTGTCAGGAATTTGTCCGTGGAAGCTGTCCGCCTGCTGCCTATAAGCCTGGAACGGAATATTTATCAGGCTTTGATAAAATGAACAGGGTCTGTATAATCAAAATAATTTTCACATGAAAAAAATCGTTTTAATCATCTTCCTCGGCGTACTGTCCGGTATTCCGGTCATTCCGCAGGAAAGTCCGAATTATGACGAGAGCCGGGTTCCGTCATTCAGTCTTCCCGAACTTCTGATTACCAAAGAAGGAAAACGCATATCCACCGCAGCCGAATGGATGGAAATCAGGCGGCCGGAGATCCTGTCGCTGTTTGAGAACAACATCTATGGCAGGATCCCCGGTAAACTTTCAGCTGATTTCCGGAAGGTGATCGAGCAGGACAACAATGCCCTGGGAGGAAAAGCCGTGAGGAAACAGGTTATGCTGAATTTCCGCAGCAACAACCGGGATCTTAAGGTCAATCTCCTTATTTATCTCCCGAAGACCGGCAGTAAGGTTCCCGTTTTTGTGGGTTATAATTTCGATGGTAACCAGGCGGTTGTTGATGATCCGGCGGTTTTTGTCACTAGTTCGTGGATCCGCAATGATCCTGCATCCGGTATAACCAACAACCGCACCACAGAAAAATCGAGGGGAACGGATAAAACAGCCTGGCAGATTGATAAAATTATCTCATCGGGATACGGTCTGGTCACCCTTTATTACGGGGATGTGGATCCCGACAAGGACGATTTTACGGATGGTGTACACCCTCTCCTGTATAAGGATGGTCAGACCATGCCTCTTCCGGATGAGTGGGGCTCAATTGGTGCCTGGGCATGGGGATTGAGCCGGGTTATGGATTACCTGGAAAAGGATCCTGACATTGACGCATCGAAGGTGGCGGTAATTGGTCATTCGCGGCTCGGCAAGACGGCCTTGTGGGCAGGGGCGCTCGATCCGAGGTTTGCCATCGTCATCTCAAATAATTCCGGCTGCGGGGGAGCAGCTCTCTCGCGCAGGATGTACGGAGAAACCCTCGGCGGGATGAACCGGTATTTCACCCACTGGCTGTGTGACAATTGCAGCAGGTATGACAACGATGTCAACCTTCTGCCGGTCGATCAGCATATGCTTATTGCCCTGATGGCTCCGCGGCCCGTTTATATTGCAAGTGCCGAAGAGGACAAATGGGCGGATCCGAAGGGAGAATATCTTTCAGGCTATTATGCCACACCCGTTTACGAGCTTTTCGGGAAACAGGGACTTCCCTCCCCTGAAATGCCCCCGGTCAATTCACCGGTGATGAACACAATCGGCTACCACATCCGCAGCGGAGGCCATGCGGTCCTTGAGTATGACTGGGATCAGTTCATACGCTTTGCCCGGATGCATTTCGGAAAATAAACCACTGGCCACCTGTTCAGAATAGCTGCGCCCCAAATTCTCCTTATCATATATAACCATGCGAAAAATCAGAAATGCCTTCAGTTTCCTTGCAGTTGCTGCTTTTACGCTTCAGGCAGGCGGCTTCGGACCGGGTAAAACAATAATTACCGATTCGGGTCATTACAGCAATGTGTTCGGGGAGTTCAGGAACTTCAGGATATTCCTGCCGCCGGCATATTATGAAAATCGTGGTAAAAGATATCCTGTAATCTACTTTTATCATGGCTGGTCGCAAAGGTATTTCGGAAGCATAAGCTCGGAAGGCTACGATGAGGGAAAAAGCAACGGCGGCGACAATATTGCCGCATTTGTTGAAACCCATGACGTGATTGTTGTCAAACCCGACGGGTATAACCGGAAACCGTATGAGGAATACTACCTGCGGCCATACAATGTCTCACCGGTTGAGACTTTTCGCCAGTATCCCGTTTACTTCCCTGAACTTGTGAAATTCATTGACAATAACTACAGGACCATTCCTGACAGGGAGCACAGGGCAGTTGCGGGGCTCTCCATGGGCGGGTTCATGGCATTCTGGATCGGCGGCAAGTATCCGGACCTGGTAACGGCAGCCGGCAGTTTCTGCGGATCGCCCGAATTTTATGCCGGTCCGCAGGAGTTTCCTGCAGAATACAGGCACATTGACATGGCAAAAAACTACAATGGAGTCAACGTCAGGCTGAATTACGGCAACAGGGATTTTATCCGCTGCTATCACCGTGATCTTAACAGGATCTGGCCAAACATCATGGACAATTATCAGTACAAAATATATGAAGCTGAACATACCACATGCGGACTCGGTGAAATGTTCGGATTCATCATGCAGACATTTGCCGATCCGCCTAAAAAGCCCCTGAAATGGCACCACATTGATGTGTATCCCTCATTTGAAGTCTGGGAATACCAGGTCAGTTCCGACCGTAACCTGCCCGGTTTCACCATTCTTGAGAACGTGGATAACAGGGGATTCAGAAGCTCGGTACGGGAATTCCTGCCCGACGGCGAACTTCTGCCCTCCGTCAGGCTGAGTGTGATCACGGCCCCCGTATATGACAAGAACCAGCTTTACACCATCAGGGATTTTGATCTTCAAACCTTTTCCTGCACTGAAAAAACCATTCGCAGCAATGAATCCGGCAGGCTGAAGATCGATCTCGACGGCGGGCTGCATGAGATAGGGATAAACAGGATGAAAGACAAACCAAATCTGTGTTGCGGCAGTGTTGAGATTGACGGTCAGCCATGGGTTATTGCCGGCAGGGAATCCAGGATCAGACTACGCATTCTGAACAAGGGCAACTCTGAAGCAGTGAAGGTAATGGCTGTTATGCCGGCTGGCGGTGGCAATGCGGCTATCCGTCAGAACACTGCATCTTTCGGTAACATTGCGCCGGGAAACAGCAGCCAGGGAAGCGATCATTTATCCTTCTCGGTGACTGCTGATACCATTGAGATGCTAAAACTAAAACTTATGATCAGGGACGGGAACAGGAATGAATGGTCAGATCATATTGAGATCGCGGTAAGGAAAGATCCCCCGGCAATTGAGAAGTTTGAAATTGCCGATGGCCGGCTTTTCAATGTGGCAGGCTCGGGAACTGATACGTCAGCACTTTTCCTGGGAAACGGGAACGGGGACGGAATTGCCAACCCCGGTGAATCGATAGTAATTCTTGTGAAAGACCAGGGACTATTCAGGCGGACCGAATTGTTTTCAGCCGATCAATACATTAATAAGAATGGCATAAATGAAAGACACAGCGATAACTGGGCCAACTATGACCACGTCGGCGGTTCGGCCAAATACTCGGTGCCGCTGATTTCATCGGATTGCCCTGAAAATCACAATATTGAATTCATTGCTTCTTACTGGCTCCCCTCCTACCCTGATCATATAATAAAATATGGCAGAGTTTCCATCCCGGTTTCCGGCCAGGACAACACTTCTCCCGAAATAAGATGGATAAATGTTACAGGAGACAATACAGTGCAGGTTAAAATCAGGGATGGCGCCGGGATCAGGTCGGCAAGAGCACGGTTTACTTCAGGCGGAGAAGATGGAAGGGTTTTCGGGACAGATCTGAATGATGAAGGGAGAGACGGTGACAGGATAAAAAACGACGGTTTATTCAGCGCAACCTTACCAAAACAAGATTTCGGATTGTTCAGGATGGAAGTGGAAACAATTGATATCTTTGGAAACAGAACCATTAAAAAATTTGACAGGCTTTTCGTATTTCACTGACCGGATCAATTAAAACAACCATTCAGTGGTGTTTCCCGGGATGTGTTTTACGATGGCTGGATAAGGAAATAGTGATTTAAAAACCAATGATCATGAAAACATTACCAAAATTGAAGTTTAGTTTTGTCTATCCAGTTATAATACTTTCTTTTTTCATCGCCGCCCAGGGCTGCAACCAGTCAGGGGCAGCAAAGAATGAATATTGCACCAGCGCTGATTTTTACACCATGCCGAAAATAGACGTACATTGCCATGTTAGTGTTGAAAGGCCCGATTTCATGGAACTGGCAATAAAAGATAATTTCAGGATACTCACCATCAATACCGATGCCGCAGAGGAAGGACCGATTGAAGAACAGCAAAGATTTGCCCTGTACCAGCGCAATGCTTTCCCAGGCAGGCTGGCATACCTGACCACATTTTCGATGAAGGGATGGGATGAACCAGACTGGCAGTGCAGAAGCCTTGCCTACATAAAAGAATCCTTTGAAAAGGGAGCAAAAGGCATGAAAGTATGGAAGAACATCGGCATGGTGGAAAAGGACAGGAACAACCGGTTCATAATGATCGACGATCCGCGGTTCGACACCATATTCAACTATCTTGAAAAGAACAATATTCCTGTCTGCGGCCATATCGGAGAACCAAAGAACTGCTGGCTGCCATTGGAGGAAATGACAGTGAACAACGACAGGAAATATTTTGAGGAGAATCCGCAGTATCATATGTACCTTCATCCCGATTATCCATCCTATGAGGATCAGGTCAACTCAAGGGATAATCTTTTGAAGAAACATCCTGATCTTCATTTCATGGGAGCCCATCTCGGCAGCCTTGAATGGGACACCGATGAACTGGGTAAGCGTTTTGACATGTTTCCAAACTTCACCGTTGACCTGGCTGCCCGGATTTGCCACATCCAGAAGCAGGCGATTGAAGACTGGAAGAAAGTCCATGATTTTTTCATTAAATACCAGGACAGGATCATGTACGGAACCGACATGGGCGACTTTTACGGGGCCAAAGCGGATCCGGCAGAAATGAAGACTAGAACCCACGAATCATGGGTAAGGGACTGGAAGTTCCTGACGACCGATTCCCTGATGACTTCATGGGAAGTGAACGGTGAATTCAAAGGGCTCAGGCTGCCAAAAAAGGTTGTTGAGAAAATCTATCGTAAAAACGCGGAGAAATGGTTCCCGGGGATATGAAAGATTTCCAACGTATTTCAAAGCTTTAAATGTTAAGTCTGCGATGATTTCCGGCATTTAGTCGGTGATTGTTCCTGAAGAATAAACGATCCTGCCGCCTACTATGGTCAGATCAGAAACAATCTGCTTAATCTTTTCTACCGGACATGTAAGCAGATCATCTGTAATTACCGCCATGTCTGCAAGTTTTCCCGGTTCAATTGACCCTTTGATGTCTTCCTCGAAAGAAGCACAGGCATTGTTAATTGTATATATTTTCAGTGCATCTTCCCTGCTGATCGATTCTTCAGGCATGAATAGATTACCTTTGTCAGTTGTCCGGGTTATCATTGACCACATTCCGAGAAACGGATTATAAGGATTTACAGAGGTATCGGCATCCCATTTGACCATGTGATCGGATCCTCCGTTCACCATAACGCCAGCGTCGATCATTGACCGGTACGGATGGAAGCTTTTAACCCGGTCAATGCCCAGTATCAGTTGCATCGCATCTGCATCCCTGTAAAGCCATGCCGGCTGCATGTCGGCATAAATACCGTGTTTTTTCATTCTCTCTATCGCCTCCCTGCTGAAGAAATTACCATGAATTATTGAAAACCGTTTTCCCTTCAGCGGAATTGTTTTATTAACTTCTTCATAAGCATCGAGAAGCATATTGACTGCTCCGTCACCGGTACAATGTGCCGTAAATTTCCAGTTTTTCTCAGCGGCAACTCTGACAGCTGATAATACTTCATCATATGAGTATTTCAATACACCATGGTAATCAGGTTCATCTATTCCGAAAATATCTGCGGCCTTCTCCCCCCACGGTTCCGTGAGAAAAGCTGTGCCAGTCAGTATTCCACCGTCAAGCATGATCTTCAAAGCGCCTATTTTAACCCATTCATCACCATACCCTGTTGAATACCTGCAGCCGGGAACAGTGTCCAGGATCATTTTTAATGTTTTATCCCCGCCCGGATTGATCAGAATATTCTGGAAAACCCTTACTGTCAGACGGTTTCTTTCATGAAGAGCCCTGTACAACAAATAGTTCCTGTAATCGCCCTCACCCGGGCAGACTCCTGTGATTGCGTACTTGTTGTACCGCCGGAGCATTGCTTCAACAGCGTCGAGCATCGAGTCGTCGGAAACAGCTTTTTCTTCGGGCAATTTAAGAAGCCTGAAAGCCGGGGCCCGAATAAATCCCGTGAGTTTTCCTGTTTTTTTATCATGGATCATCCCGGGATCTGTTGTGCTGCCGATTATTGCGGAAGCCCTCATTGCAGATGAGTTTATCATTCCCCCGAATGAACCATTTAAAAAGACCGGGTTCACGGGAGCGGCTTCATCAAGTTCAGAAAGGGTCGGGGGGCGGAGCTCTTTAAGCCGGGTGTAAAATAACTTTGGATGAATAATCCATTCGCCTTCTTTTTTACCGGCAGCCTCTCTTTTTACCCAATCAAGCAATTCGGGTACAGTATGCAGGTCAGCTATTTCACCCTGCAATTCACTTAATGCTGCCGGCTCGGGATGAAGATGCGCATCAATAAGTCCGGGGATAACCGTTTTCCCTTTAAGATCGATGACTTTTGTATTTCGGCCTGCCAATCTCCCGATCTGTCTGCTTGTTCCGACATCAGATATTTTATCACCTTTTATGGCAACCGCTTCTGCAATGGAGAAGTTTTTATCGACTGTGATGATTTTTCCGTTAATAAGCAGCATATCAGGAGAAGTTTTGGTATTGCATTCCGTGACAGATAAACAGTACAAAAATAAGAGTAAAGTTCTGCAGTAAAACCTGTTTTTCATAAAGCAGATACTTTGTTACTTTGCAGCCATTCGCCATTCGCCTGTCGCCCGAATATCATGCCTTACTGCCGTTTACTTAATAACCGGAAGAATTATGCATGAAGGATATTGCTCATTGTGAAAAACTGTCTGCTCGGCTTTTAACCATTTGGTTTCAGTGGCAAAATAGTTCCCGGTATTAAGGTTCCTGTCAAACCTGGGAAAATTACTGCTGGAAATCTCAAGTCTTATTCTGTGGCCCTTTTTAAATACATTGCTGGTTGCCCAGAGATCAATATTGTATCTGTAGATTTTGCCGGGTTCGATATTGGTTGGCGGCAGATCAGGATTCCTGTGGGAAGCCCTGATGATCCCCTCACATATCCTTATTGACCTGCCATCGGGGTAAACATCGGTAAGCCTAGCTGTAAAATCAGTGTTCACGGCGGAACTTGAAGCATAGACAACAGCTGTAACGGGTCCCGTGACCTCAAGATCGTTTTTCAGGGGGCCTGAGGTGTAAACCAGGACATCCGGGCGATCCTCGGTTTTTTGCATGTCATAGGGTCCCATGCTGCCTGTTGTCGGTACCGGATCGGCCGGATCATATACAAAAGTGTCGGACCTGCCCGTTTCAGGTGCCTTTAAATCAAGCAGGCCATTTCCCGACCGCGTGTTTGCACCTCCCTTGCTATCCAGATAATAGCTCAGGTAAACGGTCCTGGCCAGGGGCCATTCATTTTCAAACCTCCATTTATTTGCTCCCATGACAAAAATCTTTACCGGCGCTTCCTCATCCATACCGTTTTCGACCCCCCTGAGCTGGTTGTCGAACCATCGTAACATCAGTTCTCCTTCATCCAGATCAGCCTCTTCACCAAAATCCAGCTCCCCCGCCTTGCGCTTTCCGTAATCGTGAACCCAGGGGCCGATCATAAGCTTCTGCTTTTTCCTGATTTCCGCGTCAACGGACGGAGAGGTCATTTTAAGGTAATTGTCTATTGTCCCTTTCAGCAGTATGTCATACCAGCCTCCGATAGCATAGACTGATGCCTTTATCTTCGTATAATTATCCCTGATGGATGTCCGGTCCCAATACCTGTCATGCTCAGGGTGCATCAGCCAGTCGCGGAGGAAAGGGACCTTCCAGCCCAGCTTTTTGTCCTGGTCAATCAGGGGGAGGCTCATCAGTATTTTTGATGTTTTGGTTTCAAGTGAATCCTGATTCAAATTATACGGTGATGTCATTTCATAGCTCCACAATCCGAACAATTCGTACCTGAAAGCCCCGTTCTGGTAGATCGCATCGTGAAGGTCGGAAAAAGTGACTGTAGGGAACATTGTTACCAGGTAAGGGCTCCGGAGGGGTGCGGGCATCCACTGGGTGAAGCCGACATACGATCCGCCGAAAGTGCCGATCTTCCCGTTGCACCATGGCTGGGCCCCTATCCATTGCTGGGTGTCGTATCCGTCCAGTGCCTCGGGCTGCATTGCATCAAAAACACCTTCAGATTCATATCTCCCCCTTGTATCCTGGAGAACGACCGCGTAGCCCCTGCCCGCTGCCCTGGCCGCGGATTTGTTCCCTGCCCCGCCGTTGCCGTACGGCGATCTCATGAGCAACACCGGGTACTGACCGGGGGCGCCGGGCCGGTAAATATTGGTTGAAAGCCTTACTCCGTCCCTCATCGGTACCCTGACATCTATCTCCTCAATGATTCCGTATTCTCCCGGTTGGGAGGAAATTTGTCCCGAACCCGGAAATGATTTAAGAACAACTGCTATTAAAACGGAAACCAATAACCTGCCTGAGGTATTCATATTCATAATAAGAAATTAAGTTAATGTTTAAAAATGAATACAACTTATGTATTATACGGCTTCTCCAGACAGGCGACAGCTTATGTCCGGAATGCTTTTTTACTTACTTTCAATAATTATCCTGTGTTCGGGTCCTGCAACTCCTGCAAGATTCATAACCCTGAAATTGAGTTCATATCTTTTCTTTTTCAGGTCAAGTGTGAATGAGGGATCCGTTCGGACCCATGTTCCTCCGGGTGAGGTTCTTACCTGGTATTCCCCCAGGTTCGGAGTATCGGAATCCAGGGTTATGGCTGCCTTTCTGCCTTCAATTCTGACATCGGAAGAAATCGTATTCGGCGTCCAGTAAATATGGTCAGGGCTGTCAACCAGTTTCATGAACTCCGGCTGGCTGTAGGCCCAGTGAGGTTTATTGTCCCATATCCATACATTGTTCCTGAAGAAATCGTCATTGTACATTACCAGCAGTTCGGTGTAAGCAGGCCAGACGGTGAAGATATCGTTATGTCCGTGCCATTCGATCCAGGTATAGGTCTGGGCAAACCGCTCCTTACTGATCTTTGTTTCTTCATCTGTTTCGGCCGGAACACGATCCGGTCCCTTAACCACAACGATGTCCGCGGCCCTGTTCCTGAGGAATTCCTTTCTTATTTCGAGAGCCGACAGGGGTATTCCGTTCTTCTCAAAATGGTGATCGTATTTGTTATCTGAAAGGAACCACTTATTGTACTGGTTAAGCCATACTTCATCGATGCCGTGATGTCCGTCAGGGCCGCCTTTGACGCCCGGTCCGGCGCCCAGGGTGCGTGTGACATAGCCGTAAGCGTTAAGAATGGCATTCTGCACAATCATATAATGTCCGCAATGATAGCCTGTACCTTTCAGGCCGTTATCGATAATGGCTTCCACATCGCCATCTCCCGGGTAGGGATCGCCATGATCGTCGATTGCGATCACTGATTTTATCCAGTGGCGGAGCAGCAATATTCTCTTAAATTCATCCGTCTCCCCGTGAAACACAGTGTCAGGCATGTATTTCTGCTTCAGATGCTCAAATTTCGATGATCCCAGGTCCTCGAAACCCAGGAAGGCAACATTGGGTTTACGATCCGGATTGTCCACCTCTGCAATGTAATAAGTTCTCTTAACACAAGTAAAAGAACAAAACACCAACAGTAGAAACAGTATTTTTAGTTTCATAGTCTTATATTTCTAATAAAAATAAATATTTATTTTATGTTATTTAACATATTCTTCTGTTTTTAAAGGCTTTTTTATATATTTGTCTATTCAGGTTGTTAATTTTATTACATAACATTAACAAAGTTAATTATTTCCACGACCTGTCAAAAAAAACTGCAATGAAGAGTAAAACAAGTATCTGTGTCATTATTTGCTTTTCAATTATTTCTTCTTCCACACCAATGATGCTGCAGTCGCAGAATCCCGATCATTTACTGATTATTAAGCCGGAACTGATCAATGACGTACTTGCGAACCCCGGAATGGGGTTTATGACATTCCAGCGTTTCAACGGTGATGATCTCAATGCAGGACCGGGCTGGACAGAGGGCTTTCCCATCGATTACCGGGATTTCAATGGCAACCTGTCAAACAGGGATTATCCGGCCACAACGATTGCTTACTGGCGGATATACTGGAGGTTCATGGAGCCTGAAAAAGGCAGGTACAGGTTTGACATGCTCGACAAGGCGCTTGCCATGGCCCGCTCCAGGGGGCAGACTCTGCTGCTGCGCATTGCTCCATACGGCACGGAAAGCAATAATGATGTTCCGGACTGGTACAGGAAAATGGTTGGCCCAGGCAGGAACTGGAAGTATAATAATCCCGTCAATCTGTGGGTTGCTGATCCGGAAGATCCCAGGTATGCAGAGCACTTTGGCGGTCTGATCAGGGCGCTGGGACAAAGGTATGACGGTCATCCCGATCTCGAAGCTGTCGATCTTTCGATTGTGGGTGCCTGGGGGGAAGGCGCCGGGTCTGAGCTGCTCAGCAGGGATGCAAGGGAGGCGCTGGTAAATGCCTACACTGATTCCTTCAGAAAGACCCCGGTAATAGCCCTGCTGATGGACAGGGAGACCAATACCTATGCCGCTTCGCAGATCCCGGTGGGATGGCGGATCGACTGTCTCGGCGACCTGGGGTTCTGGGCAGCGGAACAGAACGGATGGTCGCACATGTATGACTATTATCCCCGCGAAATAATAAACTTCAATGTAAGCGATGCCTGGATAAGATCGCCCGTAAGCTTTGAGATCTGCGGTACCTTTCTGAACTGGCGGGATGAACAGAAATACAACAGGGAACAGGTAAGGTATATATTTGACCAGTCATTGAAGTGGCATGTATCCTCATTTAACGCCAAATCATCTCCTGTTCCTCCCGAATGGTCCGACCTGGTCGACGACTGGCTCCGCAGGATGGGATACAGGTTTGCACTGAGGCGCTTCACCTGCCCGGAAACCGTTGAAGCCAACGGGAAGCTTGAATATACCACCTGGTGGGAAAATCTCGGAGTTGCTCCGTGTTACAGGGATTTTGCCATGGCGATCAGGCTTAGGTCCGGCAACCGGAGCGAGGTGTTCATCACGGGGGCCGGTGTTCGCAACTGGCTTCCCGGCGACATTGTATATGACGACTGCATTTTCGTACCATGGGACTTCCCTCCGGGCCCCTGTGATGTCCAGGTCGCAATAGTGGACAAGCTCAGGCATGAGCCACGTGTCAGCCTGGCCATCAGGGGGAAACAGCCTGACGGCTGGTATCAGCTGGGTAAAGTGACAATAATACCAAACAAGAAATAATTCATGGAGGGTACATAACTAAATCATAAACAGCAACAATGCAACAAAAAATTATTTCTGCTTTCTCCAGGTTCTGCCAAATGATGCCTGATCCAACAGACAGGATTTTAAACATGCAGATTTTTATGAAATAATTAATCACGGGTGTTTAAAAGCTGTTTTGCAAAAACGATGTTAACAGTTTTTTTAAATACAGTAATTACATCCTGAAAAAGTTCCGGATATAACATTATTATTTTTATATAATATATTAAACTATCTAATTATGTAGCTCTTTATCTTATTCGTTTGCGAACAAAAACCAAAATCCTTTATCTATGAAAAAAGAATTATTACTCGCATTTCTGCTAACCTGGTTTATTCTGGGCAGTTTATCGGCACAGCAAAGGATAATTACAGGCGCTGTTGTTTCGGCTTCAGACGGATCTCCGATTCCGGGAGTAACCGTTGTTGTACAGGAAGATCAAAGTATTGGCACGCTGACTGATACAAGGGGGATCTACTCCCTCCCAATTCCCGGCAATGCCAGGAACCTGGTTTTTTCTTTTATTGGCATGAAAACTGAAACCGCACCCATAGGCACTTCAAATGAAATTAATGTAACTCTTGAGGAAGCAAGTATCGGTCTGGATGAGGTTGTAGTTACCGCCCTCGGGATCAGAAGGGAGGTCAAGGCACTTGGCTTTGCTGCTCAGAGGATTGGAGAAGATGCATTATCGGTATCCAGGGAAACCAATATTACAAATTATCTGGCAGGTAAGGTTGCGGGTGTGCAGATATCAAAAACTGGCAGTGGTACCGGTGGGTCAACCAATGTTGTTATCCGGGGTAAAAGTTCCATTTCAGGCAATAATCAGCCATTATATGTTGTGGATGGAGTGCCGATAATAAATTTTTCCAACAGCTCTGCATACAGTGGTGTTGCCTCAGCTGACATTGACTATGGTGATGGTATCGGGGACCTGAATCCGCAGGATGTTGAATCAATAAATGTACTGAAGGGTCCTGCGGCAACTGCCCTGTACGGTTCACGAGGTGCAAATGGCGTTATTGTCATCACCACAAAATCCGGCAGGGGCGGGAAAAAGGGCCTTGGTGTTGAAATCAATTCAGGGGTCACCCTGGAAAAGCTATATCTTGTGCCAAATTTCCAGAATAAGTTTGGCAGCGGTTACGATGACGAAGGATATGCCAATTACGACTGGGGAGGTTTTACCTTTGACGGCATTTATTATAACTGGCCCGAGAATGGTCAGCTGGACAGCTGGGGGGGCCCGCTGGATGGCAGCATTAAAATTCCTAACTGGTGGACATTGCCGGAGGACGGCTCTATTCCTTCGAGTGTTTGGGATTGTCCGATCAATGAGGCAATTCCTTATGTCGCACAACCAAGGAACAATGTCCGCAATTTCTTCAATACAGGCGTTACCTACTCGAATAATGCTGTCGTAACTTCATCGTCAGACAGAACAACAATGAGATTATCCCTCGGGAACATAAAAACCCATGGTATTGTCCCTAATAATGAAATCACCAAGAATTCAGTTGTTTTCAGCGGATCTACCCAGCTAAGCAAAAGACTTACATTTGAAGGAAAGGTAAACTACGTTCGTTCGGAAGGCAAACAGAGGCCCCTCAATGGTTATGATCCTGCAAATCCGATGTATAACCTGATAAGCATGGCCCGCAATACTCCGCTAGATTTTGTGAAGTACCAGTATGAAAAGACAAGAGTGAACATAAGGTATCCGGGTGTCAACTATAACCCATATTATATGGTTAATGAGATAAAGAACAATGATTTCAGGGACCGGGTAATTGGGATGGTATCTTCCACATTGAATATTACCAGCTGGCTCAACCTGACTGGAAGGGTCGGTGCTGATTTTTACAGCTCCGTATCTGAGAATACATGGCCTGAAGATCCTAATTCAAGAAACTGGGCATCACAGAAAGGACAAATGGTTCAGAGCAATTACCGGGCTCTGGATCTTACAGGCGATGTTATTCTGTCTGCCAACAAAAACATCACTGATAACATAAGTTTAAGCGGTGTCCTGGGTGCAAGTATTCATTCCTACAGAAGCGACTACATGGGATGGGATGCAAGGGAGTTCAAAACCAGGGATGTATATCATATTTCCAACTTTAATATTATTTATCCTTCCGCGGGAATATATGAAAAGGAGATGCAATCAGTGTTTTTCACATCTCAGATTGCTTACAGGAACTATCTGTTTCTTGATATAACCGGAAGAAATGACTGGTCATCGGCATTGGGAAAATCCAATCAATCATTTTTTTATCCATCGGTTAGTTCAAGCTTTGCGTTTACTGACGCTTTCAACATCGACAATAAGATATTGAGTTTTGGCAAGATACGCGCCTCATGGGCCCAGGTAGGAAACGACGCTGACCCATACTTAACCCGTGCCGGATATGGTCTTTATACGGCTGGGTTCAACGGATTGCCATATGCTTCAAAAAGCGGTCAGATTCCTTTGTGGAACCTGAAAAATGAATTGAAGGAGTCTGTTGAATTTGGTGCAGACCTCAGATTCTTTGACAACAGAATTAATCTTGATTTTACCTATTATAACTCAGCTACACGCAATCAGATCCTGGGCCTGGCTGTCTCAAGTGCATCAGGTTATGATTCCAAGGTTGCCAATGCAGGTGAAATAAGGAACAATGGAATCGAAGCCATCATCGGAGTAAATCCGGTTGACTACAATGGATTCCGCTGGAATATTGACGTCAGCTTTGCAAAAAACAAATCCAGGGTAGTTGTACTTGACGGGAACATTAAAACCTACAGGCTTATTACAAACGCAGGAGAACCGGCTCTCAGCAATATCGAAGCACAGGTGGGTGCACCGTACGGCAATATTGTTGGCTATGCATATAAAAGAGCACCTGACGGACAAAGGATCGTGGGGTCTTCCGGTGCCTATCTGAGAGAAAACAACCTATCTGTTCTCGGAAACATCACACCTGACTGGATCGGTGGCATAAACAACACGTTCTCCTACAGGGGATTTTCATTGAATATTTTACTTGACATGGTACAGGGCGGAAATATAGTTTCATCCACAAAATATGAAATGACACGAAAAGGTACAGGTGCATGGACCATAGAAGGAAGAAGGCCCAAGGCCAGATATACAGATGGCGACATTATTCCCCCGGGTTCAGCCATAGGAGATCCGATGCCCTATACCGGGGTGCTGGATGGCGTTGTTGAAATTACTGATCCTGATGGCAACGTCACCGGATATGAAAAAAACACCAGGGCAGTTCCGGGGCAGACTTACTGGGCAACGAGGGCCTGGGATGGTATCGGGGAAGAATTCGTTGAAGATGGCAGTTATATATCATTAAGGGAAGTTATGCTAAGTTACAAGTTCCAGCCTTCATTTTTAAAGAAAACCCCGTTTACGGGAATCATTATCACTGCCGTAGGGCGTAACCTGGCATATCTCCAGAACAAGATGGGTTATCTTGGGTTATCTCCCGAGTCTGCTCCCAATACTTCAGGAGGAGGCTCCGGTCTCGAGTCATTAACCATTCCTTCTACACGGTCAGTCGGATTCAACATAAAATTTACATTCTAAATAAAAACACTGATATTATGAAAAACTATATAAAAGCAATAACTGCATATTCATTGGTGGCGCTTATCTTGTACGCGTGCACGGATGATTTCGACCGGATGAACACTTCCCAGAGCCTCGTAACACAGGATATTGTGGATATTGACATGATGTTTACAAGGGTGCTGGCTGTATCAATTGTCAACGGGGAAGATGGTTTTGGCACAACCGGTAACTGGGCAGGGATGTCTGTGTCAGGTGCCAACCGCCCATTTGAACTGGGAGAGGCCAATGGAATATGGGAAAGCACTTATGGCAATTGGGGAAGAAACCTGACCGACATTATTGACATATGCGGCAAAAGGAAGGATGCAGATAATCTCATAAATAAAAAATCCATTGCCAGAATAATGAAGGTGTGGGCATTTGCAAGATGCACTGACGCTTACGGCGACATTCCTTATTTTGAATCATGCCTTCCTGTTGAACAGGCTGTTACCACTCCAAAATATGATCCACAGAAAGAAATTTATGCTGACTTTTTCAAAGAACTGAGGGAAGCAGTTGCCGACATTGATGAATCCAGGCCCGGTTTTGGTGATGCTGACATACTGTACGGGGGAGATATGGCGAAATGGAAGAAATTTGCCAACTCATTAAGACTTCGCCTGGCATTACGTGTACGTTATGCCGATCCGGCAATGGCAAAAGCCCAAATGGCTGATCTGACGGAAGCTGATCTGATCACTTACAGATCTGACGACGCTGCGATTTACAATATTACTGATTTTCCGGAGCATGAGAATTCCATGTACAGGGATCTGGTTTCACGTCAGGCTACTGTTGTAAGAAATACGGTTGCAAAGACTTTTATGGATATTTTGAAGCTAAACCATGATCCACGACTTCATGTTTTTACAGATACAGTTGACGCATGGTTCCCACAAACTCCGGGCTATGAAGATGTTCCGTATTTTGGTTACAGGGGCAGGCCCCTGCTGAGCGGAGAAAAACCCGAGGAAGGTTATGCATACGGTGATAATACCACATCAAGATTTTCTGAATTGTTCTGGGTTCAGATACAGGAATTCCCTCTCTATAAGGCTTCCGAAACGTATTTCAACCTGGCCGAGGCAGCATTGTTTGATATAAAGGCTGGCGATGCCCAGGCTTTATATAAAAGGGGTATTGAGCTGGCCATGGAACACACCATGGAGCTTTACCAGAAAGCCCTTCCTCAATTACCTGCAGTTGTTTCCTTGTTCCTGACCGGCAAAACCCAGGCAGAAAAAGACAGGCATCTGGCCGATTTAATTGCGGAAAAAAAGATAACCCGGGAGCAGATTGATGATTTTCTTAATAATGAACCAACTGTTAATCTGACCGGATCAAATGAACATAAGCTGGAACAAATTATCAATCAGAAGATCATCGCATTGTTCCCGCAGGAATTTGAAGGATGGTGCGAACACAGGAGGACCGGATACCCGAGAATACTCGTAGGTGTTGAGACTTCAGCACTTAAGGGCCGTATGCCCCGGAGGTTTCCTTACCCAAGTTCCGAAAAGCTAATCAATGCAAAACAGTACGAAATTGCCGTGGGGCGCATGGGTGGAGCTGAGAAGGACAATCGGACCACAATGTTCTGGTGGGAGGCTAATCCTGATCCGTACAAACCCCATCCAGGGACAGTTGAAACCCGGGTAAGACCGTGGGTTTCACAATAGCTAAATCAGGTTTAAGGGTTAAATTGGAAAAGCTCATGGAGACCATTCTTCATGAGCTTTTTAATTTTAACAATGATCAAAAATAGAAGTTGTATAAACAAGAAATGATTAATGATTGATCACGGTTAAATTAAGGGCAATTCATTAATTACCCTTAACATTATTTGCGGATGAATCGCCCAGAACCAACATATCTGTTACTGATGAAATCATGAATAATTACATAATAAAGACCCTTGTTTAACCTTTCAATATTAACTGTCATTTCATCATTATTAATCATCTCTGAAATCATAAGCTTTCCTTCCATGCTGTAAACTGAGGCCAGATAGGTGCCATGTTCATTTACGGCAATTCTGACTGAATTTTCAGCCGGGTTTGGATAAATTCCGAATGACTCAGAGTTGCTGTTAAGATCAGCAATGTTGGTCGGTATCTCCTGATCAGTGCTTACAGTTACATCATCAATGAGAATTCCGGCGGTACTATGCGTATTATCGTGGTGAAAGAGTGAGAGAAAGAGAATGCTTATCCTCAAGCTGCCGGTTGTGCGCATCCACAGATTATCCCATTTCCCGCAGTTTACACCGTCAACCCAGAGGGCAATTTCGCCGTTGCGAACTGATCCGTCAACTGAAGGCGTACCAAGTCCCAGTTTCATGTCAACTCGGTACCATTTGTCCGTTGACAGAGCCGGAGGCGTTGGAGGAGGCCTGTGTTCTGCCCTGGTACAGTAGGTTCTCCCGTCATCCGAGGTACAAGGGAACGCATCTCCCCAGCATGCTCCCCGCGGATTGGCACAATCCTGGTACATGCCCCGGTAATATGAATATACCTGGAATGAGTGCCGTGAAGTGCTGTATTCAATGGTGGCCGAAACAAAATCATCACCGTTTGGCCGGTTATCCGACTGCCCCAGATAATCCCTGCTGCCGGCAAACAGCCCGCCGCCATGGTTTGGTGCATTGAAGTTAAAGCCCTTTTCATATTTGATGTACCATTGTACATGAAGGCTGTCATACTGTGCAGGCAGAACCTTTACCAGATCGGAGCCTCCTCTCTGGCCGGAAGGAACAAAAAGTCTGATCGCATGATTTCCCTGCACATTGAACGGGCCCGGGTCAGACACTATCTGGTTCTCCGTATCAGGATTTCCATCCCAGTCATCCCATATCAGTTTATTCCCTTCTTCAAATCCGGTCTTAAAAACAACATTGGATTTTACCGGAGGATTTTGTGCTGTTAAATAATTAACAGGAATGATGATTATCCAATACAAAAGCACAGCTGTCCTTTTCATTGAGTAAATATTAAGATTTAACATGTGTGATTTCCTATTTAGTTAATACAGGAAACGAATAGAATGTGAATTATTCAAACCATTTATCCTCCCGGAATTACCGCCTTTTCATAAAGTCGCTGAAATAATCAAGGTTTTCTTATATCCTCAACGACAGCCTTTACATAGTGAGTCTTAAGAACTGCTCTTTCCTTTAAAACCAAAAAAGTATTTTATAAATATCATATTATAAAAATAAAGATAATCTCTTTTACTTCCAATACATTTATTATATTTATCAATTATTATTAATAATGAAAGGTTATGAAAGCTATATATAAATTCGGTCTTGCAACCGGTATTCTTTTTCTGGGTATCAATATCAGCGGATTGTTCATGACAATGAGAAATCCGGCGATCTTCTCCGAGGAGAACAATCTCAGGAACCGGATAAATGATATCAGTATCGGATATCCCGAAATAAAAGGATTATTGAAAAGAAAACCGGGTGAAAGCAATGTTGATTTTGCTGTCAGGATAAATAAAACGGTAAATGACGGATTCATTCATTACTGGAAAGACGCCGGAATAAACAAATATCACTTGCGGGTCCCTGTCTGGGAAAACTATCTTCTCTTTGCTGCATCGTACATTGATCCGGCCGGGTACAGGAAATACGAGTTCAGCAATTACAAAAAGAACCTGGAACGCGGGGCGGGGCTTTGTTCGACCCATTCCATCGTTGTTAAGGGCGTTCTGAAGGACAACGGAATAAAGGCCGAACTGCTTGACGTGGGTGGACGTCATGTCGTTGTCAGGGCGGAACTTAACGACACTGCAACTTATCTGCTTGATCCGGATTACGGGATCGTTGTTCCGCACGACACGGCGGCGGTTACTGCAGATCCCGAGCTGGCAAGGGAGTCATACAAAAACATGGCCTCGCTATACTATCCTGATGCTGTTGATCCTTATACAACGGATTTTATGGTAAAGATCTTCGGCGACAAAAAACATGTCTATTCAGCGGATAACCGGTTCGAGAATTTTTCATACGCGGCAATCTGGATCTTGCCGCTTTTGCTGATAATGCCGTTTCTTTTTCAGAGGAAGAAAAGATCAACCCGGTGAAAAATTGATATAATAACAACAGGTGTGTTTCTTTCGTTACATATAACCTTATTAAAAAAAATCAAGATACCATAAAAAAAAATCAAATTATTTCGTAATATTTTTAAGATTGTATTTATATTTACAATGAATCAAAAGGTAATTTATTACAATATGATAACATTACGCAATCAAATATACCTTATTAATACTTATTATAATATGATGCCCTGATCTTTTTCAATCCTGATCAGGGCCTGATTTAACAGTTAAGATATGTCCTTAATCCATAAACCAAAACCAGCATTATGAAAAGAAAGCTTCTTCTGTTTTTAACTCTGATTACTTTTATTGTGACCGGAGTTTTGGCGCAGGACCGCACCATAAGTGGTGTGGTTTCCTCAGCTGATGACGGGTCGCCTCTGCCAGGCGTGAACGTCAGGGTACAGGGCTCAACTGTCGGTACCATCACCGATGCCCAGGGACGCTACTCTTTAAGGGTCCCTTCAGGCTTCAGCACTCTTGAGTTTTCATTTATCGGAATGGAATCCAGGATTGAAACAATAGCTGCTTCAAACACCATCAATGTAGCCATGGAATCATCCTCCCAGGTTCTTGATGAAGTTGTCGTTACCGCGCTCGGCATTGAACGGAAGGTCAGGGCGGTAGGCTTTGCCCAGCAGGAACTGAAAACTGACCAGCTGTCGGCGGCAAGGGAAAGCAATCTTACCAGCTTTCTTACCGCCAAGGTTGCAGGGGTAAAGATTGCAAAAACCTCCTCCGGAACAGGCGGCTCAACTGCAATCACCATCAGGGGAGCCAAATCGCTCCTTGGAAACAATCAGCCGCTTTTTGTCCTCGACGGTGTGCCGATAACAAATATAGGCAACACGGGCGGAGGTACCTGGGAGGGTATTGACCTGGGCGACGGCATGGGTGACCTTAACCCCGAGGACATTGAATCGATGCAGGTGCTGAAGGGTCCGAACGCTTCCGCCCTTTACGGAGCAAGAGGAAGCAACGGTGTCATTCTGATCACCACCAAATCGGGAAGGCAGAAAAAAGGCATCGGCGTGGAATTCAACTCCAACTTCTCACTTGAAACCTTAAACCTGTTCCCCACCTTCCAGAATTATTATGCCACCGGCTACGAGGAGACGAACCTTTATGGCGAGTGGGTGGAAATCCCCAAAGGAAGCGGCAAATCCTATGAAACAATGGACACATGGCACGGAGACAGCTGGGGCCCTCCCATGGACGGAAGAAGGGTCATTGTGGATCCATTCATGTTTCCCGATGAGGAGCCTTACTCAAGGACCTTCACGCTCCTTCCGCAGCCTGAAGACAATGTAAGAAAGTTCTACAACAATGGATTGGGAATATCAAACACACTGGCAATCTCCGGGTCAGGCGAGAAAACCTCTGCGAGGCTCTCACTGGGTCATAGTTCAAACACAGGTATTATTCCCAACTCAAAATGGGAAAAACAGACAATATCGATTAATGTCAACTCAAAAGTAACCGATTACCTGTCATTCGATACTAAAATAAGTTATCTGCGCGATGAGGGCAATAACCGGCCCATCCTGGGTACAGCATATCAGAGCGGCAATGTTTCACAGGTTTTCGCTTCAATGGGACGATATGTGCCGCACGATTTTCTGAAGGAATATTACGAAAGGACAAAACGACCCGGGAACTGGCCCGCCGTGCAATACAATCCATACTACATCGTAAATGAATTGAAAAGCAACGACGTAAAAGACAGGATCATAGGCCAGATTTCCTCAACCTTGAAAATTACCGACTGGCTCAGCCTTATGGGAAGGGCCGGCACCGATTATTATTCCCAGAAACTTATCAGGAAATGGCCAGTTGGTGCATTAAGAAGCGATAACAAGGATGGAAGGGTTTACAATGAACTGAATCTTGTAAAGGACCTGAATGCGGATATCATTCTTACTGCCTCAAAGGAGCTTTCAAGTCATTTCACGGGCAATCTCTCGGTCGGTTCAAGCATTTTGTACCAGGAAAGAAATAATCAGATCATCGACGGAAGAAAATTTAAGGCTCCCGGTGTTTACGACATAAGCAACTGTCTTGATCTCCGGCCAAGCACATATTTATCGAGGAAAGAAATGCAATCCGTGTTTTTTACCGGCCAGCTTGCATACAACAACTATCTCTTCCTTGATGTGACAGGGAGGAACGACTGGTCGTCGGCGCTTGGGATAAACAACTATTCATTCTTCTACCCCTCTGTCAGCACAAGCTTTGTTTTCACGGATGCATTCAAATCCCTTTCCGGCAACATACTGTCATTCGGAAAGATCAGGGCTTCATGGGCCCAGGTTGGAAACGATTCCGAGCCATATCTTACCAAGAACGGTTATGCATCAACAACGGTAACCTTTGCCGGAAGGCCGATCTCATGGATGAACAGCAGGATACCCCTTTTCAATCTGAAAAATGAGCTTACTCAATCATGGGAACTCGGCACCAACCTGAGGTTTCTGAATAACAGGATAGATCTCGACATTACCTATTACAACGGCAAAACCACAAATCAGATACTGCCAATATCCATCTCAAACGCAAGCGGGTACAGTGATGTGGTAATCAATGCAGGAGAAATCCAGAACAAGGGGATCGAGATCGCACTTAATCTCAACCCGGTAAGAACTGCGGGAGGATTCTCGTGGGACATTAATGCCAATTTTTCCAGGAACAGGTCAAAGGTTGTATCCCTTGCCCCCGGCATAGAATCACTTATTGTCGGCCAGGGAGCATCAGCAACAATTGAAGCCAGGCCGGGAGAACCCTACGGGAACATTGTGGGATATCCATACAAAAAGGCTCCCGACGGGCAGAGGGTAGTCGATGAAAGCGGCAGCTACCTTTTTGACCCCAAGCTTACCGTACTGGGTAACATCACTCCCGACTGGATCGGCGGCTTAAACAACACCTTCTCATATAAGGGTTTGTCGCTTAATATCCTTCTTGATTTCGTCCAGGGAAATGAGCTTACTTCTCAAACCAAATACAGGTGTGAGGCCAGCGGAACCGGCAAGTGGACCGTTGAGGGCAGGAGACTGAGGGACATGGATGACCAGGGCAATCAGTTGCCGCTGGTTGGCGTGCTTGAAGGTGTCGTTGCAATAGATGACGGGGATGGCAACATAAGGTATGAAAAGAACACCAAGGCTGTTGACGGTCAGACATACTGGGCCACAAGAGCCTGGGGCGACATTTCCGAAGAGTTTGTTATGGATGGAAGCTATATCAGCCTGCGCGAGGTTATGGTGTCATACAGCTTCAGCCCGAAAAGACTGGCAAAAACACCTTTCGCAGGAGTAACGCTCAGTGCGCTCGGCCGTAACCTTCTGTATCTTGAGGAACACATGATGGGTATGGGTGTTTCGCCCGAATCCGCTCCCAACACTTCTGCCGGTTATGCGGGCTCGGAATATTTTGCCATGCCAACCACGCGTACATGGGGTTTCAACGTTAAGCTCATATTCTAATCAAACCCTTAAAAATGACGATTATGAAAAGATATTTAATATACATTGTCTCGTTTTTTCTCGTATCAGTGTTACTGATGACTGGTGCATGTACGAAAAAATATGAAGAACTGAACACGGATCCCAGAATCATTACTGGCGATCTGATTGATCCGGGGTTATTACTCACCTATGTGCAGAGGGAAGCCATTGTCAGAGGTTCTGATTATGGAAACGGAACTGCCGGTTCCTACTGCGGCATGTGTGTAAGGGCTGACGACGGACCCTTCTGGGAAGGGGATATGCCGGGTGAATGGGATTTTGCATATGGTGTCGCTGTAAATAACCTGTCCGACATTATTCACCTGATCAACAGCAAGGCAGACAAAAACGATCTGGTAAATAAGGCGGCAATTGCAAGAATAATGAAGGCATGGGCCGTTTCCAAACTGACCGACACTTATGGCGACGTACCGTATTCGGAATCATGCCTGCCCAAGGAACAGGCTATATACAGCCCGAAATACGACACCCAGGAGAGCATCTACAAGGATCTTTTCAAGGAATTGAAGGAGGCGGCCGCTCAACTTGATGACGGCAAGGCAAGCTATGGCAGAGCAGATCTTATTTACGGCGGCGATGTTGCAAAATGGAAGAAGCTTGCCAACAGCCTGCGGCTGCGTCTGGCACTGAGGGTACGGTTTGCTGATCCCGCACTGGCCCAGGCCCAGCTCAGCGATCTTACCGAAGCCGGCCTGATGTCGGGATCTTCCGATGACGCTTTCATCCTTAATAACCTCGACTACCCCGATAACCAAAACCCCAGGTTCTACAGGATAGTGAATTACAATACTACATCGGAAAGCGTTTTGACCCATAAAGTGATGATTGACATTCTGAAGAATGACTCAATTCACATGGACCCGCGTATAAAGATATATGCCGACACGGTTAAAGCTTCATGGAAAGGAGGATTATCTCCAAACGGGTATTTCTTCCCCGCATTCAAGTACCGCGGGCAGCCCACCCTTGGGTTTGTACCTGTTGAATACAAATATCCATGGGGAGCCAATACATGTTCCGAAATTTCTGATCTGTGGAGGGTTCCCATTGTTGCCCCTGCATTGATGAGATGCTCGGAAGTCTTTTTTGCCCTCTCCGAAGCAAAGCTTGCAGGACTTCTTCCGGCTGCATTTTCAGGTTCGGCCCAGGATTATTACAGGAAGGGAATAGATGCATCAATCGAATGGTATAAATGGTTCTATAATCTTACTGCACCTCAGATACCCGATCTGATGATAAAATACATCCACAATCCGGCTATTTCACCGGGAGCGCAATGGACACAGGCCGATGTTGACAAGTATCTCAATTATAAGAAGATCACTGACCAGGAGATCGACAACTTCAAAGCCACACCTATGTATTCCCTCTCGGGATCGAATGAGGAACAGCTTGAAAAGATCATCAATCAGAAGATCGTTGCCCTTTATCCCGATGAATTTGAAGGCTGGACAGAATACAGGAGAACGGGTTACCCCAAAGTTCCGATAGGTCCCGATGCATCACATCTTAAAGGCGTCGTGCCCCGGAGGAACCCGTGGCCATACAATGAAAAGAACATCAACAGCGCCAGTTACAATGAGGCATTGGGCAGGTATGCCGGAAAAGACAACAGGCTCACCAGATTCTGGTGGGACAAAAATCCAGATGCACCTCATAAATATATCTGGACCGCTCCAACAATGCCGACAGCATGGCAGTAAGCAGGTAGGTTTTTAGGGTAAATAGTTGTAAAAAGCTCACCGGGCACAAACCAGTGAGCTTTTTAATTTTTCAGGTTCCTGTGAATGAACATCAAAAAACAATTTGCTTTCAGTTGTCTCATTGCCGGTTTCTTTTTCAGCTGCGCGGGGGGTGAAGCACAGGCCGGGCCTATTTACAATCATCGATTGTTTTCTCTTTTCGCAGGGAGATATAACTGCCTGACCTGAAATACTGACGGACCGAAAGTCCAGTTCCGGCAATTATTTTTTCCTCACTCCTATTCCTGAATGGTCGTCTGATAATGAATACCAGGGAGCTGTGAAATCTGGTCCGTCATCAAAGGTTTCAAGGGCCGGATCTATATGGGGATCAAGGTCAACATAATTAAAAACTCCAAGGCCGGCGGCAAAATGGACCGAACAGCCAAGTGCCAGTTTTGTCTCGAGCATGCATCCAATCATCAGCCTGATATTTGCATTCCTGGCGATGGCCGCAATGTCGAGGGCCTCAACTATGCCGGACTTCATGAGTTTGATATTTATGATATCGGCGCAGCCCGAACGGACAACACTGATAGCGTCGGCACCGCTGAAAACCGATTCATCGGCTGCAACCGGCACTGAAACATGTTCCTTCACATATTTCATCCCGTAAAGATCATCTTTCAGAACAGGTTGTTCGAAAAGCAAAGGCCGGATATTCTTTTTTTCAAGTTCCCGGATAAACCTTACTGCATCGGTTGGTGAATATCCCTGATTGGCATCTACCGTGACCGAACATTCGGGAGCTGCCTCTGAAATCAGGGTTAACCTCTCTATATCATCCTTAAGGTCTTTACCCACTTTTGTTTTCAGAATCCTGTATCCCAGGGCGCTGAGCCTTGCTGCATTCTGCCTTGCAGCATCCGGGGAAACGATTGTGATCGTATAATCGGTTTCAATTTTACGGCTGGCTCCGCCGAAGAATCTGTAAAGCGGCATCCCAAGGCATTTCGTGTAAGCATCCAGAAATGCCATTTCCACTCCACAACGGGCTGTATTCTGTGCCCTGAAAACGCTCTTCAGGGTTCGTGAAACAGAAACATAATCCGATACGTTTTTACCGACAATAAAATCCCTGCAGCTTTCGAGTGTTGAAATAACCGTAGCCTGGTTCTCGCCATTTACCGGCTCAAGCGGTGCAGCCTCACCGTATCCTTTGATACCATTTTTAAGTACCAGGGTCACAAGCACATTCTCAATGCGGTATTTTGTTCCTGTGGCTATCGCGAATGGTTCCGCAAGGTCTACATTGAGAGGCTCTATGAGCATTTGTTCAACATAAAGGTCTTTCATTTCCATAATTTCCAGTATTTGTTTTCAGATCCTGCCCGGCGTCAGGGCCTCACGGTATTTCAGGGA
Organism: uncultured Rikenellaceae bacterium; assembly: GCA_964435015.1. GTDB lineage: Bacteria > Bacteroidota > Bacteroidia > Bacteroidales > VadinHA17 > LD21. The sequence goes on along the minus strand of CAYSXP010000026.1, from coordinate 24,967 downwards.
GTTTTCCTCATCCCCGATGCAGGGCTCCTGGCCGGAAGGTTTTTCCATATAGATTTTTCCAGTTTTGCAGATTCTCCAGAAGCATTTCAATCTGCTGATACTCATGCAATACTGAAACCGTTATCCTTAGAATGGAATTGGATCCCAGTCCGGGATAATTTATGGCAGGGGCGATTATTCCATTCTGTTCCAGGAAGGCCGATAAATTCCGGACTTCTCCCGGGTGGTCTTCAAAAATCGGGATTATCGGGGTAATTCCCTGCCATGAATGAAAGCCCAGGGAAATTATTCCGTCTCTCAGGCAGCGGCTCTTTGCTGCGAGTTCAGTTCTGATCCCCGGATTCTCCCTGATAACCCGTAGTGAGGCAATTCCGGCTGCAACAACCGCTGGCGGCAATGAGGTGGATGCCTGAAAGATTGCAGAACTTTCGCGAATTTGCCTGATAAGGCCGGCGTCTGAAGAAATGAATCCTCCGTAACTTCCAAGGGCTTTGCTCATTGTTTCAGACTGCCAGATCCCTTTGGCACTGCCAATGCCAAAATGCTCAGGCGTGCCCCTGCCGTTTTCCCCCAGAATCCCGGTTGAATGAGCATCGTCAACTATAAGTATCCCATTGTATTTCAATGCAAGGTCATAAATCTTATCAAGCGGAGCAATCTCACCGGTCAGGGCAAAAACACCATCGGTAATGATAAGAGGAATGCCGCCGCCATTCTCCTCAAGCTTTGCTTCCAGATCAGCGGTATCACAATGATTATACCTGTATATCTGATGTATTTCACCTGGCATGCCGTAGATTATACTGGGATGTGCATCCTGGTCAATAAATACCGATGAATATCTTTTGCAGAGTACTTCCGTCAGGATCCGATTCCCGAGAAACCCTGATGCAAATACCACCGAATCTTCATTCTGTTTGAAAAGAGACAGTTCCTTTTCAAGTTCCAGGTGGAGCCGCGAAGTTCCTGTTGTGTGGCGCGAGGCTGAAAATCCGGTGCCGAACTTTTCAACCGCTCTTGCGGCAGCTTCCTTCACCAGCGGATGTGCTGCCAGGCCCAGATAATTGTTCCCGGCAAAGTATGAGTATTTCTCATTGCCGCTGATAACATAATTTCCGATCTCACCATCCAAAATAACCATAAGGGTCCAGATTAAAGAGTACCATGATTTCCGGAAAACAAAAAACCGGATCTGATTTAAATATAATAAATCAAAGGAATTTTCCGGGCATTGCTGGTCATTATTCAATCATTATGTGCTTTTCAAAAGCCGGAATCATTTTTTAATGATCTGAAAGCAATTTGGGTTTCAAAAAACAGATATTTATGAATTAATAAATGAGCATATTCTTTGTTGTGAGCTATTTTTATTTAAATTGCATAATTCTTTTCGGTACAAACATATCTGACTATTAAATATCAGCAAAATGGAAAGGCTCTCAAACAAATCCACTGTTTCGCGTCGCGCTAAAATCCTTGAAGAACTGGAGGCCAAAGGCCAGGTAGGAGTAACAGATCTGAGCAGGATGTTCAACATAAGTGAAGTAACCATCAGAAATGACCTTGCTCATCTTGAGAAGCAGAACATGCTTATCAGAGCCAGGGGCGGTGCGATAAAGATCAAATACTACCGCATGGGAATAGATCCTTCCATAACCGACAAGCAGAAGGAATATCTGAAGGAAAAGCAACGTATAGCTAATGCCGCAGTCAGGCTCATTGAAGAAGGGGACACCATAGTTCTGGATTCGGGCACAACCACATCGGAGATTGCAAAGCTTCTCGGCAATTTCAGGAATCTCACAATTATTACCAATGCCCTGAACATTGCCATCATACTGTCGGAATTTGAAGGGATCAACATTTTCATGCCCGGGGGAATGCTCAGAAAAAAATCATTGTCTCTCGTGGGAGTGCTTGCAGATGAGAACTTCGGCAGATTTTTTTGCGACAAGCTTTTTCTTGGGGTTGACGGATTTGATACCACCTACGGATTATCAACACCCAACAGCGAAGAGGCGCATCTCAACAGAATAATGATAAACACCGCCCAGAAAGTCATCGTGGTTGCAGATTCCAGCAAGTTCAGGAAAAAAAGGTTTGCGCTCATAGGGCCGATAACGCATGTAAGCACAGTGATTACCGATTCCGGTATTAAGGCGGAAGACAGGGTCAGTCTTGAAAAAAACGGCATTGAAGTAATTGTGGTCTGATCGATGTGCCGCAATCAATTCTGTCTCCTGTAAAATCTCAAACTTTGAATGATGATTAAAAGACCCTGGCTGCTTTTTGCCCTTACCACCACTATATTCTGGGGGATATGGGGTGCACTGATTGAACTGCCCGAGAGGTCGGGATTTCCCGCAACGCTGGTATACATTGTCTGGTCCCTCACCATGATACCCTGTGCAATTGTTGGACTTGCGATTATCAAATGGAAGCTGGACCGGGATCCCAGGTCAATCCTGCTGGGAAGTATAATCGGACTGACGGGTGCGGGAGGCCAGATTGTGCTGTTCCAGGCCCTTGCCGACGGACCCGCCTACCTGGTGTTTCCCATCATTTCACTCTCCCCTGCCGTTACGGTATTGCTGTCTATAATTTTTCTCGGGGAAACCACAGCAAAACGGCACTGGGCAGGAATCATCATGGCCCTTATTGCCATTGTCCTTCTGTCGTTCCAGAAACCCGACAATACCATCATTAAGGGTTATCTCTGGTTCATCTTTGCCATACTGGTTTTTCTCGCCTGGGGAATACAGGCATTCTTTATGAAAAAGGCCAATTTTCACATGAAGGCGGAAAGCATATTCTTTTATATGATGATCTGGGCCCTGCTGCTGAATCCTTTTGCGTACCTTTTCACTGACTGGACCCAGGAAATCAATTACGGATTCAGGGGGCCCTGCCTTGCAGCGATGGTTTCATTGCTGAATTCCATCGGGGCGCTCACACTCGTTTATGCCATCAGGTATGGCAAAGTGATAATAGTTGCTCCTCTCACAAATGCAATCGCCCCGGTCATCACCGTTTTAATCTCCCTGATCATATATTCCATCATTCCCAACCCGGTGATCATAGCCGGAATAGTAATTGCACTGATAGCGGTCTATCTTATGGCTGAATGATATTATCTTTCAATTTCATAACAGAGTTGAATGAAGTATTCTGTTTTATGCAACTAAATTAATAAATATGAGAAATGCCGTGTTGCGCATCATCCTGACGATGCTGGCTGCATCTTTCTGTCTTCCGGCAGTGTGCCAGAACAGGGGACCCGCAAAAATTGCCGTTGTGCAGGCTTCGGCGATGCCGAATGAGGATCCGTTCATGGGCAATTATGATCAATCCGCGGTATATCCCAAAATGACCGGTAATTTCAACAATATCCTTAAGCTGTTTGAAAAGGCAGGTGAAATGGGCGCAGATCTGGTTTGCGGACCTGAAGATATCCAGAATATCGGATCATACGGGCTTCATGTTGACAGGAAGGATCCCATAACAGGGAAAATCCTTTTCAACTCACTTGCACTCAGGATTCCCGGACCCTTTACGGATCAGATCGCAGCGATCGCAAGGAAATACAAAATGTATATTGTTGCTCCCCTTTATGAGGATGCGGACGGTAAGATATTCAACACTGCCCTGGTATTTGACCGCCAGGGAAATATTATCGGGAGGCACCGCAAGACCCTGCTTCCGGTCATGGAAACATGGCTCGTATCAACCGGAAATGAATATGAAACATATGAAACTGATTTTGCAACTATTGCTGTTGCCACCTGCTGGGAAATTTCATATCCCGAGATCCCGGCAATTTATGCACTCAGGGGGGCCGACATTATTTTCAACCCTACCATGGCTCTCGACAACAAGCCGGGAGAAAGCCTCAGCACGGCACCAATGTACATCACGAGGGCAAAAGACCATTCGGTATATATAGCTCCGGTTGTATTGGGTACTGAAGGAACAGGCATAATAGATTTTAACGGCAATGTTGTTGCCGAAGCCCTTGGCAGGGAAAACACCGTAATTATGGCAGAGATTGATTTCTCAAAGGAAAGGACATATAACAGCACCTGGTGGGAAACAATCAACGGGACAAACAATACCAGGGCCATGATGATGAAATCGCGGCGGCCCGACCTGAACAGTATCCTGACCGATCCGAACCCTCCGGTTCTGGAGAGATACAGGGATATTAAACTCACAACCGGCGACAGGGAAAGGCAGCTCGATGCGGTAAAAAAGGTGGATTACGGGCCCGGTGAAGCTGCCCGGAAAAGCGTTCTTTCATCCCCGGTTCTGAATGTTATTCCATACCCGCAGGAGGTCATATCCGGCGGAGAAGACTTTTTAATTGACGAAAACCTTACCATCGTTCTTGATAAAAATGCAAGTCCGGCTGACCGTTTTGCTGCCGATGAGCTGATCAGGGACCTGAATCAGAGATGGAACATTAAGGCAAAATCCGGCAGCGAAGGCAGAGAACCTGCCGTTATCCTCACCCGGCGCCAGGTGCCGGGTGACATAAAGGCCCAGGGATATCAGCTGACTGTTTCCGGAAACAGGGTTGTTATCAGAGCCCGTAGTGAAGACGGCCTTTTCTATGGTACACAAACACTCCTGCAGTTAATAGGCAATGCCGGCGAAACCTTGAAGATACCGGCCCTGGTCATCAATGACCGGCCCGATATCCTTCAGCGGGCAGTGCATTACGACACCAAGCATCACCAGGATAAAGCATCCTATGTTAAAAGCTTTATCAAAGAGCTGGCCTATTACAAGGTAAATATGCTCGTCTGGGAATGGGAAGACAAGTTTGCTTATCCCAGCCATCCTGAAATAGGCGCTCCCGGGGCATTCACGATGGAAGAGATGCAGGAGCTCACAAGATATGCAAGGCAGTATCATATTCAGATAGTACCCCTTGTCCAGGGGCTCGGGCATGTGAGCTTTATCCTGAAGTGGCCGCAGCATAAGCATCTCAGGGAGATTGAAGCATCAAACTGGGAATTCTGCCCCCTGAAACAGGGCAGCTACGATCTTCTTTTTGACCTTTGGACCGATGCGATAAAAGCCACCCCGGGTTCGGAATTTATTCATATCGGATCGGATGAAACCTACGAACTGGGGGCATGTGACCAGTGCAGGGCAAAAGCTGAAGAGACCGGGCGAAGCGGGTTATACCAGTTGTTTATTAATAAATCGGCTTCATTTCTTCAGAAAAAGGGTCGACAGGTGATGGCATGGGAAACACCTATGGGCTGGAAGATCGGAGACTCCCCGGCCAGGGGAATAGAACCCGTGAAAGGACTTATTCTCGCGGAAAGCTACGATTATGAGACACCCGATCTGAAGTATATCAGGGAAGCAAGATCTCTCGGTCATAAAGTGTATGCCTATGACCCCAATCCCGGAGTTGTCCCGATGATGGTTCCCTACGATTTCGAGAAATCCGAAAGCGGTGAAAACAGACCGGGGAGCCTTGAGAATTCATACAGATTCCTTACCCATGCAGCAAAATCAGGCGTTTTCGATGGTATGATCTGCACATCATGGGATGACGACGGCCTGCATAACCAGATGTGGATGATGCATTTTGTCAATGCTGCGGCTTGTTCGTGGAACGGAAGCGGACCTTCCCTTAATGAGTTCAGGGAGACATATTTTAAAAACTATTATGGCAGTTCAGCCTCCGGTATCCCTGAACTGTTTCGCCTCCTTAACGAAGGTGTTTACTTCTATGCATGGACAATGGAGCGCAATGTGTGGCATTATGGTGAGATAGGCCAGACACATCTGCCCGACCTTCCCCGCGGTGATGCCCTGGAATATGATCCGTTCTGGAACACTCAGTATAAGCAGAAGGTGGAGGAATCGGAGGAAATGCTTTCAAAAATGGAAAGTGCAATCCGGATCATCGATGAAAACATTAAAGCCAAAGCTGATCATCTCAGTGATTTTGAAATATTCAGAACCACGGCTGAGCTCATAAAGCATACATGTCTTACCTACCTCGATCTTTCAAAACTTGAATATACAATCAGGGATGCCCACAGAAACAGGTTCGCGGATTACAATGTATCCCTTGAAAAATTGCAATCGGCTCAACAGATTGCCGAAAGCGTTCTTAAAAGAAGAGAAAACGTTTTCAATGATCTGGTAAAGACTTATGAGAAAACAAGGTTTCCAAAAGGGTATTCGACGCCGGAAAAGAAATTTTTCTGGCAGCAGGACAGGGCAAGGCACTTTGCCTTCCGCAGGCCCGACATGTCGTTTCTTATTTACGATGAACAGCTGCTCGATATTGAAGGATATATTGAAAAACTGAAAGCCTATATTGAGTATTTCAAGGCAAACAGCATGAATTAAAAACCTAAATGCAGATAAGGGAAATAGTCACAAGGGCCTTGAATTTCCGCGATATACCCTATGTACCCTGGCATTTCAAATTTACAGTCGAAGCCAGGGAAAAGGTACTTAATTACCTTGCTGGCAGGGACATTGAAGAATACCTGCAGAATCACATTCTTGAACTGGGAGATGATGTGGGCTTCTTCGAATACCTCGGTGACAACCTGTATCAGGATGTTTTTGGAGTGATATGGGACAGGAGCATTGACAGGGATATTGGAAATGTCAAAGGATCTCTCCTGCCTGAACCTTCACTTAAAGACTACGTGTTCCCCGATCCGCGCGACATGAGATATTTCAAGGATATTCCCGGGAGAATAGCAAAACATGGCGACAGGTTCAGGCTTTATGCGGTGGGCTTTTCCCTTTTTGAAAGGGCATGGACAATGAGGGGAATGGAAAACCTGCTGGCGGATTTCTGCCTCAACCCGGGTTTTGTCCATGAGCTTATGGAATCAATCACACAATACAATCTCGAACAGATTGATGAAGCACTGAAATATGACATAGACGGCATAGAACTGGGCGACGACTGGGGTCAGCAGAGAGGTCTCATCATGGGATACGATATGTGGAAGGAATTTATTTACCCTTACCTGAAAAGAACCTATAAATTCATCAAGGATCGCGGTAAGTACGTTTTCATCCATTCATGCGGGGATGTTGATGAACTCTTTGATGATCTTGTGGAGATCGGAGTGGATTGTTTCAATCCATTTCAGCCGGAAGTGATGGATATAAGGGCACTATTGAAACAATATCATAGAAAATTATCTTTCTGGGGTGGCTTATCCATCCAGCGGATCCTTCCCTATGGAACTGTTGCAGATGTGGAAAAAGAAACCATGGAACTGATCAAAGCAGGCAGAAATGGAGGTTATATTTTCGCACCCTCCCATGCCGTTGAAGGAGATGCTCCTGTTGAAAATATTATTGCTTTTATTAATACAGCCAAATCTCAACCGGGATTCAGAACCTGACAGGGAGGATGCAATTTTCAAACCTCCTGGTTTATTTCAAATCCTTTCCTGTAGGTCCGTCTGGCCAGGGCACGGGCTTCACTGTCGTTGGTGATGGTCTCATATTCAGGCGAGAACAATAGCTGCTTATTTCCAGCTCTGTATGAGAGATTTGCAAGGTGTATCATTACGGAGCTGTTGTGCCCCTCCACGATATTGCCGTTAGGCTGCTTCCTTGTCCTTATGCAATCGATATAATTCACAATATGAGCCTTCAGGGGGAATATTCCCTTATCCTGTGCAACCAGCTTTTCGTCTTTATCGAAAACCTGCCATCCGCCGCCCATTCTCCCTGCAATCATCATCCTTTCCGTTCCGTAAATATCAACCCGGGTTGCGTTCTGCATCCACTTCGGATAGATTGTTCCGAATCTCACCTCGGGGCCCTCCTTCTGAAAATAAGGGGTGCATTCACCGGTTTCAAGGGTAAGCACAAAATTTCCATAATCGAAGGTTGTCATCTGGTAATCAGGTATTTCACGCTTATCATTGAAAAAATACCTGCCTCCGGCGCAATATGCCGATTTTGGAAACCCGGGATTGTCAAGAATCAGCCGCGCCATATCGAGCTGGTGAATTGAACCTCCCGAGGTGACAGGTCCGCCTGAGTAATCCCAGTAATATATCCACGCCTTGTTCCGCGACACATTATACGGTACCTTTGGTGCCGGTCCCAGCCACATATCCCAGTCAATTGTATCAGGTGCGGGAGAATCCTCCTTTACGTTGAACGGAACCGGGCCCTCGAGCAGCTCCTTCACATGGACGGCTACAATTTCACCCAGGCTGCCGTTCTTGATATAATCCCGGGCCGTAAGGGCATAATCGGCGCTCCTGTTCTGGGTTCCGCACTGCACGATCCGCTCATACTTCATGGCTGCCTTAATCATTTGCTGCCCTTCGAAAATTGAATGAGAAACTGTCTTCTCGACGTAAACATCCTTTCCGGCCTGACAGGCCCGGATAGTTGCCAGTGCATGCCAGTGTTCGGGAGTTTCAATAAAGACGCCGTCAACCTCCCTGTCGTCAAACACCTTTCGCATATCCCTCACCGCAATGGGCCTGAATCCCTGGATTTTCTCCAGTTCTGCGATGGCACGCCCTCCCCGTGTATCATCAACATCGCAAATATATTTTATCAGGATATTTTCACCCGAATTGGCGGCTTCCAGAATGAGATTAGTCCCCCATGAACCGGCTCCGATCAGTGCAAGCACCACCCTGTCATTTGCACCTTTTTTGTTCTGCACAGAGAAAGAGGTCTTTATCTGATCCCGGTAATCGGGAACAACTTCATTTATGACAATCCCGGAATCCTTTTCATCCTTTTTCTGTGCGGATGAACTGCAGGAGGGTGCAATTGCCATCCCTGCCGCCCCTGCCGATGTTAACTGAAAAAATTTTCTTCGTTTCATCAGAAATTTATTTACTTTTTGTGAAAAACTGTCTCAAACGATATCAGGCAGCTCAAACCCCTTCCTGTATTTCGGACGTCCGAGCTCCCGGGCTGTTTCGTCATTGAGTATCGTCTCATAATCAGGTGAAAACAATAATTGCCTGCATCCCGATCTGTATGACAGGTTTGCCATATGAATAAGGGATGCGCTGTAATGACCCTGGAGAATGTTTCCGTTTGGTTGTTTTCTTGAGCGGACACAGCTGAGAAAATTCCTTATATGATCCTTAAGAGGATAAATGTCCTTGTCGCTGGCGACAAGCTGCATGTCCTTATCAAAAACCTGCCAGCCGCCCCCCATCACACCCAGGTACATCATGCGCCTTGTACCGTAAATCTCTATCCTGGTGGCATTCTGCTGCCATTCGGGCCAGGTGTTTCCAAACCTTATCTTTTCATTTGTCTTTGCAAGATAGGGAGTGAATTCTCCTCCCTGCAATGTCATTACAAAATTTCCATAGTCGAACACTGCAAGCTGGTAGTCGGGAACATCACGCTTGTCATTGAACAGATAACGCCCCCCGGTGCAATAAACTGACTTCGGGAAGCCCGGATCGTCCAGCGCCATCCTCAACATATCTGCCTGGTGAATAACACCCTGCCCGAAGGCATAACCGCCTGCATAATCCCAGTAATATGCCCACGATTTATTTCTCGACACATTATAAGGAACCTTCGGAGCAGGACCGAGCCACAGATCCCAGTCAATCGTTGAGGGTGCCCCGGTGTCCTCCTTTTCTACAAACGGAACGGGGCCATCTGTAAGTTCCATTGCATTGACAGTGACAACATCCCCGAGTTCTCCGCTCCTTATGTAATCGCGGGCAGTGAGGCCGTAACGGGCGCTTCTGTTCAGTGTGCCGCACTGAACGATCCTCTCGTATTTCATGGCAGCCTCAACCATTTTCTGTCCTTCAATGATCGAATGGGAAATACACTTCTCAACATAAACATCCTTCCCCGCCTGGCAGGCACGGATGGTTGCCAGTCCATGCCAGTGTTCAGGTGTGGCAATGATAACAGCATCAACCTCCCTGTCATCAAAGATCCTTCTCATATCCCTGACCCGAACCGGCCTGGCTCCCTGGATCCTTTCAACCTCCTCAATGGCACGGCCTCCCCTGGTATCATCAACATCACATATATACTTGACAAACACGCTCTCATTCAATCCTGCCGTCTCGATGATCACATGGCTTCCCCATCCCCCGGCGCCGATAAGGGCAAGAATTACCTTATCGGCGGCAGACCGGGCCCTGTCAGTCGCGAAATTAGACTTAACCGCAGCACGGTAAGGCGGCACCTCCGGTTTTTCAGCCGTATTGCCCGTCCTGCTGTCCCCTTTGCCGGTAATATTCCTGCATGAGGCTGCAAGTGAAAAACCCGCAGCTCCGGCAGATGTGACTTTAAAAAATTTTCGCCTCTTCATTAAAGTATTATTAATCAGATTCTATCTTGCAACCTGTTTTCCGTAAACTGTAATCCAGTCGAGTCTCGAACAGGCAATGCTCTGGCCTCCCCGCATAAGGTCGGTGAAACCTATTTCATCAACTTTCGACAGATCGGGGCCGGTTACCGGTTCGCCCTCAATAATATTATCAATATCCATCCTGAACCAGTTGAGGTCCGAAAGATTAAACTCACTGATCCTCCAGTCATTCGACATGCCATCGCCTTCCCTGCTCACGAGCCATGTTCCGTCCGAGAGCTTCAGTATCACCCTGAGTTCCCTGAATCCGCTCTGTTTGGTTCGCCAGGCTATTTTTGAAAATCCCGTGAGGTCCGCGAAATTGTTGCGATTCTTCAGAGTCACGGCCCAGTTTCCCGTACACAGGCCCGACCACACATAATACGGGTCGTCATCGGGCCGGTCGTGATGGCTTTTTTTTATGCTGTCACATCCCGGTCCGTACAGGGAAAGCACAAGATCCTTGTTTGCGACATGGTTCTGGTTCACAGGGGTTGCCGCAGGGGTCTCCTTCCAGTCTTCCCTGAAGAAAAGCGGGGGCCTGTATGAACCGGGCTTTTCATCTTGTCCGTGACTGTAATAAGAAAATTCCCTGCCATCTCCACCGGCTTTTTTTTCAAGGAAAAGAACGGTCCCTGGTAAGTTCAGGCAATTGTCTTTTTTAATCCCGCTTTCAGAACCTGACCCAATTAATGCAGCGGCAGCCACTGCCTGTTCTCCTGCAGTGATTTGAGGCTGTGAATAAATCAGGTTTTCTGAGCAAAGTACCAGGGGACAAATCATAAATGCCATTCGTGCCAATATTGTCCGGCAACTGAAAAAATGAATCCGGAGACAGCTGCATCCGGTCCGGGTCTCAGAATTTATTCCTTTCATCTCCTGTAATATTTCAGGTTGTTAAAAACGATGCGTAAGTTATTAAATATAAGGCAAAGTATTTTTATAATATATATTAAAAAATTAATTTTACTTTCATATTCTTATCATAACAAAATTACAATATTTAAATTACCGGACCCGCACTTTAAAATGAGAAGATCAATCTTTATAAGAAACACAGGAGCCGCCCTGGCTTACATGTTCTTTAATCCATCTGCAGGAGGAGCAGGCTCACCCATCAGCCAGCAGCTTGCTCCCCTGCTGAAAGATCAATCCGGCAAACCGATCACGTCGCCCGGGGAATGGATAAGGAAAAGGGAAATGATAAAAAGGGTATGGTCGGAATATCTGGGGATCATGGCTCCCAATCCCGACCCCCCGGTAATAAGGATCATGAATGAAGACAATCCCGAAGAGCTTACAAGGCAATATATTGAATATGAAAGTGAGCGGGGCATCAGGGTAAAGGCTTACCTTCTGAAACCCCGAAAACATGAAGGCCGGTTGCCTGCTGCGGTGGCATTGCATTCCACAGGCGATAACCAGATGAGGAAAATTGCAGGACTGGAGAAACCCGGGATTGAGTCGCTGGGGTATAACCTTGCAAAAAAGGGCTTCATTGTTATCTGCCCCATGTGCTTTCTCTGGCATGAAAAAGGCACAAAAAGCTACGAGGAGCAGGTTGAGCTGTTCAGGTCAGGGCATCTGCAATCGAAAGGGATGGCAAAGATGCTGTTTGATGCCATGAGGGCAGTGGACGTACTGGAACAGATCAATGAGGTTGATAAAAAGAGGATAGGTGCGCTGGGGCATTCCCTCGGGGCAAAGGAAGCATTTTACCTTGGTGCGTTTGATGATCGCGTAACCGCCGTTGTAAGCAACGAAGGAGGAATAGGCCTCAACTCCACCAACTGGGACGATCCGTGGTATCTGGGCCGGGAGATACATGATTTCCCCCATCAGCATCATGAGGTGCTCGGATTATGCGCACCAAAAGCTTTCCTGCTGATAGGAGGCGATTCATCCGACGGCAGGATCAGTGAACCCTATATCGATGCCGTGAAGCCGGTTTACGGATTGTACGGCAAACCTGAAAACCTTATGTTCTTCAATCACGGAGAGGGCCACGGGATCACCCCGGAAGCAGAAAAGATTACATACGGATGGATGATCAGACATCTGAAGGAAAAAACAGACTAAGGCAATTTCACCCCGGAATCAAGTTAAACAAAAACCACTGATAATGAAAAACTTCAAATTCATCAGGTTCCTGGCAATACTCATTTTGGTCACCGGAGGCTGCACCGGGCACAGGGGCGCTGAAAAAGCACCAGGTGACGGACAGCATCATGACCATTGGAGTGTAATCGGGCCGGGGGGCGGTGGAGGGGTTTTAAAACCCACCGTCAGTCCGTTCAATAAGGATTTTGTGATGACCCATTGCGACATGACTGGCGTATTTGTGTCACATAATGGCGGTATGACGTGGAAAATGAAGAATCTGTGGAACGTGCCAGATGATTTTGAGTTTGACCCGGTCGATTCAAATATTGTCTACATTTCCACCCGTGGATTTCTGTACAGTGAGGACAGGGGTTCGGGGATATCTTTGCTGCTGCGATCGACAGACCGCGGGGAAAGCTGGGAAATAATCTATCCTGAGATATCACGGGCTAAAAAGACAGAATGCATTCAAAGCAGCAGGCTGATGCCCTCGGAGATAATGGAAGGAGCAATTGACGGCACCATCCAGAAAGTCGAAGTCGACCCTGCCAGCAATGCCCGCATATACCTGGGTATTGCTCCCCTGATAGACTATATGGGAGGAAGAAACGCAGAATCCATACCGGGAGAAGTCTTTATGGTATCAACCTTCAACCACGGGCAAACATGGAACAGGCCGGTTTCACTGCCGGGCCGGAAGGTTATGGCCATTTTCCCCGGAGCTCCCGGTGACAAGGTTATTGTTTTTTCCGACAAGGTTTGTGCGCATATTGACACATCAACCGGGAAGACAATCTCTTTTCCCCTGCCGGCGGAAGAAATAATTGCAGTCGAAGGAGGAAAGGACATTGAGGGCAGCACCATTTACCTCCAGTCACCTTTCATGGCTGGAGGAAAAGGAGGCATGTATATCAGCAGTGATCTTGGAAAATCATGGAAGCAGATCAACAATGGACTGTTGCCTGATCCGGCCGGCAAAATTCTTCCCTCATTCAGGCAGGCCCTTGCTGTGTGTGAATCAAGACCTGAAGCAGCTTATATCTCGGTCGATGTTCCCCAAAAAGATGCTTCAGGTGCCTATTATGAGCTTTACTGCATTTATAAAACAGAAAACGGAGGGATTAAATGGGATCCTGTTCTTGTGTCTTCCTCCCCTGGTGGTTACCTGACAGATAATTTCAGCGGGTCATGGATGGAGCAAAGCTATGATCCCGGATGGGGTGGCAGTCCGATTGATATGGGCGTGGCGCCGGATGATCCGGATGTCTGCTATGCGGGAGATAACGGCCGCGGATATAAAACCACCGACGGCGGCAAATCATGGACCCAGGTCTACAGCCATAATAATCCCGACGGAACATACACGAGCAACGGCCTCAATGTGACAACATGCTATGGGATACATTTCGATCCCTTTGAGAAAAATCACTTTTTCATCTGCTATACTGACATTGGATTGTTTCATACTTTCAGCGGGGGCAAAAGCTGGCTCCACTCAATTAACGGATTGCCGCACAGATGGGCAAACACCTGCTACGATCTTAAGTTTGATCCCGCTATCAGGGGCAAGGTATGGTCAGTGTGGGCAGATGCCCATGATCTTCCAAGGACAAAAATGTTCGGCGGCCGTGGCTTCGGAGGCTTTGTTGGAGGAGTCGCGGTTTCTGAAGACGGGGGACTGACATGGGAAAAGAGCAATGACGGACTTCCTGAGAATTCAGTATGCACCAGCATACTGCTGGACCAGGAATCACCGGCAGGCAGCAGAACCCTGTATGTAAGCGTATTTGACAGGGGTATCTATAAATCGGCGGATGACGGAAAAACCTGGACCCTTTCAAACAATGGGCTGGGGAACAACCTGTTTGCCTGGCAGCTCAGGCAGAACAGCAACGGACGTCTGTTTGCCCTGATGGTCCGGGGAATGGTCAGGAATCAAACAATTGACGGCTCGCTGTATTTCAGTGACGACAAAGGCGGCACATGGTCTCCTCTTCCCCTTGCGGAAGGTGTGAACGGACCCCATGATCTCATGATTGATCCGGTCAATCCCGGTGTAATGTATGTAAGCTGCTGGCCACATGGCGACAAAGATGAAGATCGAGGAGGAGGAGTTATCAGAACCACCGATGGCGGCAAAAGCTGGCGCAGGGTGTTTGATGAAAGGATCCGGGTCAACTCGGCTGGAATGGATCCGGAGAATCCCGCTGTCATTTACATCAACACTTTTCAGAATGCGGCTTTCCGCTCTGAAGACGGAGGAGAAAGCTGGAAGCGGATCGGGGGATACAGGTTCAAATGGGGTCAGCGTGCCGTTCCTGACATACACAACCCGGGTATGTTATACCTTACAACCTATGGTGGCAGTGTCTTCTACGGCCCGGCGAAAGGAATCCCCGGCAGCTCCGACGATATCACGAATATGCCTGAAGGCTGGTGGTAATAAACTATTCGGGATTTCGGATCTTGTTTTTCATCCTTACTTTTGAACTGCAAGTCAAAAATCCTTAATCTGAAATCGCAATAATCATCAGTAACAGAAGCTCAGCGGTCCTGAAATACCCGATTCAAGCAGAGGCAGATCCTTACCCGGCAGGCTGCTTAAGGGCGAAGTGGTCCACAGATCCTTTAAGCTGCCATACTGGATAAAATCACCAATGATCCTGTTCCGGTATGGATTGGCAACCCTGATCACAACACTGTTGTCCTTTTCCTTTACAAGGGCCGACACTTCAAACCGGTGGCCGGGAAAGGCGGAACATCCTGCCGGTTTGCCATTGATGCTTATTTCATAGGGGGTTCTGATGCTGTCAACGCACAAATAAAGTGATTTCAGGTTAATTAATTCCCCGGGAAGATCAAACTTTAATGAGTATCTGGCTTTGCCTGAATAGTATTTAATTTCCGGATCGTCGGAAGTGATCCATGATTTAAGGGAATTAATCTCCACCGGCTTTTTACCGGGCAGGTCCTCAAATTCAAGAGTTCCCTTAAAATCACCGGTTATATATTTTTGTTCGGGTTCCCTGTATGCCGGAATATCGGATGAAAGCTCATCCCTGAATACAATGAAGATTGATTCGCGCGGCTGAAGTTTAAGATTTATAACTGTCCGTCCTTCAGATTCACTGAAATCTTCTACCCTGTAAATTGTTCCATACTGCGGATTCCATATTTCAGGATATTTTCCCCTTATCCGGAACACAAGCTCGCTGTTGCAGACTCTGTCTTCCTGATTTACAATATAATAAACATCATCCGGACCTGTTTTTTTATGAATGTAAATAAGCTTTCCGCCGCCGCTGACTTTGCAGGAAAGACCGGGCCGGATCCCAAGTTTATCAATAATGTCCATAAGCTTTAAACCTGCATAAACATGTCCTTTCCCGTACTTATTTTCATGTATCCCGCCGGTTCCCGCTTTTCCCCATACATTTTCAGAGATCTCACCGATAATTTTATCATTCTCAATATGGTTCAGGTACCCGGGAGCCCGTGCGGGCCTGGAGCCGACAACCGTCGCTCCGGATTTAACAAGTTCTGCTATTATTTTAAGTGTCGCCGGATTCATATAAATATCATCGGGCAAAAGCAGAACATCATAGCTTAGTCCGTTATCGAGACGGAGTTTGCCATGCTCTACCCGGCAATGATTTTTAAGAATATCGTAATTGCATAGCTGAATATTGTATCCTGGCGGCAGCTGATGGCCACTCTGATTTTCAGGATCGAGATAAAACCGGTCGCCTGTAAAACACAGAATATCCGCAACCGTAGTGCCCTGCTGCAGGATGTACTGAACCCGTGCATGGTAGGTAAACCACTGTGATGCAAAGTCCCACCACGGATTGTGCCTGTTAAAACTCTGCCCGAACATTCCGAGAGTGATTCCCGGCTTTTTTTCAAACGGCTGGTGGACGTAGCTGTGAAGCACCATCTGATTGATTCCTGAACAGAAAGCATTGTCACCGAATAATTTAAGATTCCATGGGCACTCACTGTAATTGGCATATCCGGTATAGGCTTCGGCGGGCACCACATTTTTACCATACAGGGCCCCGGCATATGCCGGCATGGGAAATATGGTTTTTTCAACCGGCCTGTAGTTTACCAGGCCTGTTCTCCTGTCAGGATTGGCCCAGAATTCGAACATGGGAACATCCACATAACTGTTTGACCGCAGGATATCAACAGGAGGATATCCGGTGCCTCCGTAAATAACTTCAGCATGGGATTTCAGGCCGTTCTGCAAGCAGAGCCTGTGAAAATGATGATAGTAGTTCTCTTCAATAAGTTCGGCTATCGTAAGCTGAAAATCCTGCAGAAATCTTTCGGTGGCAGCAGGGTCATCTATTGTAATACCGCAAATAACAGGCATCCAGTTGATAATATTGTACTTTCTCCGCTTCCCGAATTCACCGGCAAAATTTGCGGTCCAGTTCTGATACCTGCACTCCCAGCTGTCGATAAAAAGATATTCAAAGGTATTGCCCGTATATTTTCCGGCATGTCTTATAAGTTTTGCGGGGAAGCTCCGGAAATGCAGGTTGAGGGCGGCGGTGTCCATCTTATCGCATTCCAGTCCTCTGCCGGCATTGGTAGCCGGGGCATTCATGGCTCCAGTTGTGGTATAACCTATCCGCAATAACACCCATTTTCCGGCCGGAGCCTCCCACCTCAGCATTCCCTCCCTGTCCATATTGCCTGTTAGGTCAACAACTGATCCGGAAGGGACCGAAAACCGCTGATCCTCTCCCTCCACCTGAAAATCATCCAGCTTATGGGCCATTGTGGTACAGGTTTTTTCCAGATGGAAGGGTATCACCGTGTGATATGAAGGTTCCTCATTTTCATCAAGAAGTTCAAGCTCGGAAATGTCAAGTGCATCCACGCCAGTCAGATCCCTGAATTCCAGCCTGAAATATTTCGCCGACTGATGACCCGTTTCGAGGATAGTTGTCCTGTTCAGGGAAGGACCTGAAAACTCCCGAACGGTTTTGAATATTTTCCCGTCCTTTGAAACTTTAAGTTCAAGTTCAAAGCTGATCTCGTCGAGGCTTGCCCATGCAAATTCCACCCTGGGGTGGATTGCCAGAGATGACATCTGAAAATCGTTAACGAATGAAATGTCGATTGTGGAACCGTTTCTTATTTCTTCACTGCTGAATGGATTGGCATCATAAAAAATTGTTCTGCCAGCTTTCCCATTCACCTTTATTTCAGGTGCCGCCTTCTGAAAAGAATTGATCCCGTCGGAAGCAGGTACCGCAAGAACGCAGATATCCCTGTAAAAATCATGACTGGCGGCGGGTTCCTGCAACCTGATTTCCAGCTTTTTTCCGCCTTCGGCCTCCGATCTGCTCCACACACACCTTTTCATCGAATTGGCAGGATCAATCCATGGCCCTCCGCTTGAACTCCATCCGTCGCAGTTGTGCGCGCCGATGGTCATGCCCAGCCTGCCGGCCTCAGACAGGGCCCATTCAAACATCCGGTACCATTCCTCAGTACCAAATTTCACCGGCGGTACACCAAGATCCCTCTCATCAAAAAGGCCTACATTCAGGATGGTTGCGGTGGAAATACCCTGCTTCTTCATCGCTTCAAGATCCCTGGTAATACCTTCCCTGGTAACAGCATTATCGAGCCAGTGCCACCATGCATGAATGTGGCCTGAGGACGGAGGATCAACAAATGCGGCTGGGTTCAGCTTGCTTGTCTGATGCTGCCTGCAACCCGCTGCAATACAGCAAACAACGGTCATTAACAGAAGACCCGGCAGGTTAAAATACTTTTTCATTCACGGATTAATTTAGGGAATCAATATATGAAAGCAGTTTTACAAGATCTTTTTCCTTTTTGAAACTGATCTTTTCCTTTTTGACAAAGGAATTTATCTCCTGGCTGTTCCTGCCCAGGATCTCAGACAGTTCGCGGGCAGACCTGAAATATTTTGGCAATCCGGTACCCGTATCGATATAAAACTCCACGGGCCTGTCAACTATTTTTGGCGGGATCTCATTCACGATCCCGTCCGATGGTTTTCCTGCCATGTAAACTTTGTAATCTCTTCTGAGTAACTGATTTTTGCCTTTGTAGATCAGGACAAGAAAACCCGGGATAGTTTTTCCCCCTATGATGTAATTCCTGTAAACAAAAGTGGATGAATCAAATACGATTTTTTCAATATTATTTATATTTCCCAGGGTCCAGATGGTCTGATCGGGCATCATAACTTCAACCTCGCCATGGTAAGCATTGAATCTCATCGGGACCCCGGTAAACCGCTCATTGTCCGAAGTGAATATTTCCCCTTCCGTAAATTCTTTATTGAAGTACTCAGAACCCTCAATTTGTGAATTAACGGACCCGGTTACACGATACCCGGGATTACCGCTTGATACCTGCATTTTCGAAGCGAAGTCCTGCAGTGATCTGTTGAAATACAGATTATCCTGGGGGTAGCTCCTGATGGCAGCTGTTATAAATATGGTTATCAGTATGAAAGCTCTTGTCTTCACGATTCAGGTATTATGGTGTTTCATTTTATGCCGGGCTCTGCTGCAATCCATATGGCAGATTATGATGCAAAACTGCCAGTATCAATCAGGCTTGTTTTCAGAACAATCAATTTGTTCCACATTCAACATGATTCTTCACTTTAATACATGATCACCGTCTGAATGCAGTGTGATTCCTGTCTTCCCGGATTCATAAAGCTCAGATCCCTGTTCATTATGGCTGAACTCAAAACCTTCCCTTGTTTCTGACGAAGTGCCTCAGGCTTATGGGTCTTATATCCCGACAAGTTACAAAAAGATTATCAGGATAAAAACATTTCTGAATGTTTTGTGGTTCTCAGAAAGAGCGACAGCGACATTCATGTTCTCCACGGCAGTGAGCCGGGTGGCAGCATGGGAAAGCCCGGGGCAGGGTCCGCCGGATAAAAGAAACCATTACAGGCATCTTTTTGTATTTCAAAAACTTCCATTTTATATAAAAAGCAGGGGGGTAAAGATTGTGTTACATATTTAATTGATATTTATCAACTATATAATTAATATATATCAATTCACTGATAAATATATATCATTCATCTAATTTGCTTTTAATCATTAAAGTCAGTGAATTGAATATGTTTTTCAAATACAGAAACAGCAGCCATGACAGTCAGAACCGGATTTCACTTCCTATTGCATCAGAATTACTTCCAGGTTCCTGTTCAGGTCAGTCTTAACTGACCTGCTTCCCGACACTATGGTATATGGTGAGAAAAAAATCCTGTCTTTTCCGTTCGCCTGATATTCCGGAAGTTCGGCACTGAATTGTCCCTGTTTGTCTGTTTTGCCCTGCACTGCAATTTTTCCCGTGTTGTCAAATATCGCAATATCCCGGTTTTCTTCCGGTCTGCCCTGCTTATCCTTAACTACTGCGTTCAGGGTCCAGGAAACGGTAAATGAATGATCCTGGCCGGTAGCATCAATACCGAACTCCTGCCCACTGACAACATTTGACCTGAATTTTATATGCTTAGCCACACAATCATCGCAGCCAGAGCTGCCCATACGGAAAGTTTTAAAGGGATCATTGCCGGTTGCGATCACCGTGTTGCAATAAATATCTGAATTGGCGGCGCCTCCGTACATTGAGGCTATCCAGGCTGCAGGCACATTGGTTCTTATGACATTGCCGTAAAACTGTCCGCCATAGTATCTGGGTCCGCCGCAGATATACAGGGCCGCTGTAATTGCCTTCGATGAAGGATCCGTCTTTTCCACGACGAACTCATTGTCATACACATAATTCTCCCCGCCGCTGGCACTGTAGTATATTCCCCAGCACATGGGTGTGTATTCAGCGGGGCCGAAATCCCTTGCCGTTATGAAGATCCGGTTATCATGTATCCTGTTACCGGCAGATGCATTTCGCGAACCAGGTGCGGCATTGTAATCACCCAGCCTGATTGCAGCGGTGCTGTATTCTTCCCTTCCGTATTCGCATGTTGGTTTCGATGTCTCAATTTTGAAGAGATTGTTGAAAACTTCAGTATGCCGCGATACATAAATACCCGAGCCCTGTTTTGGTTCGAACCTGTTATTGAAGATCTTCGAGCTGTCGCCCGTACCCATGATGCTGTAATGATTTGTAACCCACTGGTCGTTTACAAAAAGATTGTCATGCACAACAGAGTATTTCCCTGTGATCGACAGGCAGCCCTGGCCTCCGAAGAACTCAGAATTGGACACTTCCGATGGGTTTGAGCCCCGGATCAGAACCGAACAATGGTTAACATGCCGCTGGATAAGAAAGGGAACATCTGCCTCAAATCTGCAGTTTTTTATTTTTGCCTGCAATATGTCGGCGCTTCCGCAGCTTATACCGGCTGTAACTATTTTTATATTTTCGAGGATCACTGCCACATCAGGTGCGGATGACTGTATACCCCACGACTGGATTCCCGGGGTACCCGCTTCAATTATCCCGTTTTTAATCGTGATAACCCCCGAACCGCTGATATGCGGCAGGGATGGCAAGGGCAGGTTCCGCTCAAAATCACCGGTATAATCATAGAAAGCAGGTGTGACCGGAGGGTATGATTCCGCGATAACATGATCGTAATGAGCCTGCGGGGTTGTCGTTCCGATAATGCTTATGCCCGCATCCATTGCCGGACGAATATCAATCTCATCAACCAGGCAGTCGGTGTCTGCCTTAATCCTGACCCTGTATTTTCCTGCAGGCAATCCATGCAGATGAGCAAATACAAATCCGCCTCCCAGCCGGGGAGATTTCTTCTCAACCGGGCAGCTGATCCTCGTGCCGTCACCGTATTTTGTGGAGCATACCACATTTCTGCCCTGTTCATCCTCAACAAATACGCTCACTTTCATCTCATCATCAGGATATTTCTTCATATCATGATAATACCTGCCCGTAATTCCGCACATTGCAAAATATGATCTGCCGGCAACCGGCAGATTCACATATTGCGACACGATTTCATCACCTGGCCGAAGGCTCATCAGCTTCCTGCCCATGAAAACATGCACATCTTCAGTGTTCCGGATCGCAGCGCCGGGCGCCTTTGAAAGATCCCAGCCAGCCGGTCCTTCCTCAAATCCGGAATTCGGAATATGCTCATAACTGCCTGCCGCATAACTGAGAGTGTATCCGTTCAGGTCGAGGGTCACATTATTGCCAAGGAACAATGCGCTTCCTTCTGCACTGATATCATTCACAAGCACGTATCTCCTGCCGTCTCCAACATAGCACCCCGGGGAGCTGACAGGAATCTCCCCTGGTGAAATTTTCCGGTGAGCAAGGGGAGAATACTGCGAAAAAAGCTGTAAGCAGAACGATAATCCGATAAGCAATACAAGTACATTCTTCATGGCCGATAGTTTTTATTTATTTTTTTTGCAGATGCAGGGCGGCAGGCCTCGCATGCCTGTCTTTCCGGCTGGCACAAACCCGAATGATCAGAATTATCATATCCCACATCCGTGATTTTTGATTTTCAGGCAATAACAGGAATAAATGTATTCTGCTGCCGGACCGCACGGTAATACGATGAATCATATTATAATATCCTGTCATCGCAATGGCAAATGAAAGTATTTATAAGACAACTTCCTGTTTAACAAAAATAATCATTTAGTATCAATAAGGTTTTGTAATAATAATTAAATTTGTCATTCAGCAATGTATTGCAGCATTAGAAATGAAATGAAAAAAAAAATTCGGCACCGGCACATGGGTCTGATAACAGCAGTGATGTTGGTTACAGTATTATCTCCCGGGTTATCTGCACAGGAAGACATGACCCATTTCAGCAAGGTTTTCAACAGGGAAAAACCATACAGGATCTTCCTGCCTGCAGATTACCACAAGCAGAACAGGCACTATCCGGTTATCTATTATTTTCACGGCAACACCGGCGATCACAAACTCGACATTCCGGGGGTAAGCGGGCTTGTCAATGCGAATGGGGTTATTCTTGTTGCGTGGAACGGCCGTTCGGATGAGGCTGACCTGAGACCTTACAATATTGGGAATCACTCAAACATCAAATACGATATACAATTCAGGGATTATTTCGCCGAACTGGTTGACTATATCGACAAAACCTACCGTACCATTCCTGACAGATCAGCCAGGGGTGTTATCGGGCACAGCATGGGGGGAATTATGTCATTTTTTCTTGCCGGTCAGCACCCTGATCTCACAGGCGCCGCTTTCAGTTCGAAAGGATCGCCCGAATTTTTTATCGGGACGCCTGCGCGCCACACTCTGTATCAGGTAAGGAACATGTTTAAGAATCTCTGCGGCATAAAGACCGGATTTGCAACGAGTACCTCGTGCGAACTATATTATCTTAACAATGAAGTTATTAATGGAGCTCTGAATGAAAAGGGCCTTGATTTCACTCTTTTCAGCTATGAAGGTAGCCATGATATCACTCCCGAACAGTTCAGGGATGCATTTGAGTTTGTGGCTGAGGCTTTCAGAAACCCTGAACCGGCACCTGAACGCTGGCATCATGCAGATATATATCCGGATTTCAGGATACGGGGTTATGAGGTGGAGAGTAATCTAAACGAACCTGGTTTCATCGACATGAAAGGAGTTACCAGGGGCGGATTCGGAATTTCCACAAAATCATGGGAACCCGACGGCAAGCCGCTAAAGGGAGTGAACATCAGGGTGAGAACAGCTCCGCTGTATTCACCCAATACCGTATATACAGTTCTCGACTACAGTCATTCAACCGGTTCTGTCAGGATCAGTGAAATTACAAGCGACAAATCGGGAAGGATCACTGTTGATACAGACAATGAGAATCACCAGATCGGGATTTTCAGGAAAAAGGATCCTCCTGAAATTGTTTTCATAAAACATGCTGTTAACGGCAAAGGGATTTTCCTCGATCAGAAAAACGAGAATACCGTGAATTTAAGTTTCCTCAACAGGGGAGGGAGCAATGCAGAGAAGGTCCATGTTACACTAAGCACCGATGTTCCGGGAGTTTCCATCGCCAATCCGGTTATTGAACTGGGCTCTCTTCCTTCATGTGAGATGAAAGCCCTGTCGCAGGGATTTACAATTACTGCCCTCAACAAACCGCCGTCCGACGGTTCTCCTTTCATGATAAGGTTCAATCTTACGATCAGAGACGGAAAAAACAGGGTGTGGAAGGATGAATTTGATGCTCCTGTCTTTTTTGACGTTCCGGAATTCACACAGTTGGGAATCGACGACGGCGACAGCGAGATTTTCGGCAGCGGAAACGGGAACAACATTGCAGAACCGGGAGAAACCATTATGATTTACGAGATATCAGACGGAAGCAAAAGGCTGAGGTTATATTATGATGACCCATACATAGACGGGGAACGCCTGTACGATGAGATCCAGCCCGACAAATGGGGTGACGGATATTCCCTGTCGTCACTTATACATATTTCTGACACCTGTCCTCCGGGACATAAAATAAGGTTCCTTGCCTGCTATGAAGTAAAGGACTGGCAGAAGATCAGGAGGGATGTAACATGGGGTACCTTCACACTAACCGTTGGCGGAGAATTGCACGGACAACAATAATCAAACCCAATAATCCAGGAAACATGCAAAAACAGAAAAACAAACGGCCGGAAAGGATCCTGATCCTTTTTGCACTGGCAATTATATCAATGTCCGTTCATGTGACAAAAGCTTCAGTTCCGGCTGATCCGGCAGCCAAACGGGCTGATGACAGGGGGAAGGTTTTTATAGTGAATGCTCCGATACGTGATATTGCAGAGTTTCGCAAACTGGTTATCCAGGCTGCACGCCTGAAGCCGTACGGGGAAGTTCAGGTGAACATCAGCGCACTTGCCGGCGGCGGATTTCACGAGGTTCCTGAAGGGAACAATTTCTGGCACCAGTATGCCAGTTACAATGCAACTCTTTTCAAATTCTTTCCCGATCCCGCAATTGCACCCTTCATACCGGCCGATTTTGTAAAAAGAAACCGTGAATACCTGCTTGCCAGGGCCAGAATACTGAGGGAATATGGTATTAATGCCGAGTTCTGGTGCAATGAACCAAATTTTCTGCCAGATGCTTTTTTTGACAGTTATCCCGGTCTCAGGGGGCCGAGGGTAGATCATCCGCGAAGGGGCAACCATCCTGCGTTTTCTCTTTGCATGGACCTTGAAGAAAGCAGGAAAATGGTTGCCGGGATGATTGAGGAACTGCTTAAAAACGTTCCTGAGATCAGAACCTTTGTTTTCAAGACCAATGATGCAGGGTCAGGGATCTGCTGGTCCGACTGGCAGTATTCCGGTCCGAACGGGCCCTCACACTGCAGGGGAATATCCATGGGCAGGAGAGTTGCATCGCTGGTGGAGCTGTTCAACGAGGGAGCAAAAAAGACCGGAAAGGAACTGACGATATATCTTGCCGAGTCAATGTTTTCCGATGAGGAAATGACTGATATACTGAAATATCTTCCTGCAAACTGTC
>CAYSXP010000025.1:0-59262 GCA_964435015.1 uncultured Rikenellaceae bacterium | reverse complement strand
GATTATCAATAATTTTTATGTCTTATTATAAAACCCCTTTTCAGAGGGGACTCAAGGTTAAAGGTTCAAGGTTTAAGGTTAAAGGTTTAAGGTTCAAGGTTTAAGGTTCGGGTTTCGGGATTCGGGGTTTCGGGTTTCGGGGTTCGGGTTTCGGGGTTCGTCCGCTTATGGAGCCGCCGGCTCAGGATTTTAACTTTGAACTCTGAATCCCTGAACCGGGCACGAAGGGAAGAGAGCCCCGCTTTGCTGCCCTCTGCCCTCTGCCCTCTGCCCTCTGCCCTCTGCCCCATGCCCCTGAACCGGGCCCGAAGGGCAGGCTCGCCACCGCAGGAAGTAGCCCCGGAGGGGCGGTATGTCTGTAGCCCCGGAGGGGCGGTATGTCCGTAGCCCCGCAGGGGCGGTATGTCCGTAGCCCCGGAGGGGCGATATGTCCGTAGCCCCGCAGGGGCGATATGTCCGTAGCCCCGCAGGGGCGGTATGTCCGTAGCCCCGCAGGGGCGATATGTCCGTAGCCCCGCAGGGGCGATATGTCCGTAGCCCCGCAGGGGCGGTATGTCCGTAGCCCCGCAGGGGAGGTATGTCCGTAGCCCCAGAGGGGCGATATGTCCGTAGCCCCGGAGGGGCGATATGTCTGTAGCCCCGGAGGGGCGATATGTCTGTAGCCCCGCAGGGGCGATATGTCTGTAGCCCCGCAGGGGCGGTATGTCTGTAGAAACGTAATCACCATCAATTTACCGCGCCGGAACGAAATGCATATGGATACCGGTATGCCGGTTCCCGGCGCAATCGGAGACGGCCACCCGGCCGGGGCGGCATTTTTATAACCTCCCGGGGGGAGGATGGGGTCCCGGGGCCGCATGGGGCATGGGGCGGGCAGCAGTATCTTCTCACACTCACTCTCACTCTCACTCTCACACTCACTCTCACACTCACACTCACTCTCACTCTTTTTCTTCTCCTTTCCCTTACCTCGAATTCAACTATCTCGTTGAGCGCGCCCTGGCCGTGATAACCGGTTCGGGGACATCACCGGGGAGACAAC
Source organism: uncultured Rikenellaceae bacterium (assembly GCA_964435015.1). GTDB lineage: Bacteria > Bacteroidota > Bacteroidia > Bacteroidales > VadinHA17 > LD21. Next base: position 58,220 of record CAYSXP010000025.1, on the reverse strand, counting down.
CGTCACGGGGGTACCGTGCATGACCCTGCGCGGCAGCACCGAAAGGCCCGGGACCTGCACCGTGGGAACCAATGAGCTCCCGGGAACCGACCCGTCCGCAATAGGACCCGCCACGGAAAAACTGCTGGCCGGCAATTGGAAAAAAGGCGGCCTTCCGGAAAAATGGGACAGCCGTGCGGCGGAGAGGATTGTTGAAAACATTCTTCAAATCTCCGGCAAAAGCCAAAATTCTTAGTACATTTGCGCCAAATAATCAAAATCACAGATATATAAGGATCATATAATGTGCCGGCCCCTGCAGCCGGAGATTAATGCGAACCGCGGAAAATGCCGCGGGAACCCGGCAGGGGAACCGGAACACGCAAAGGATGTTCAATGAGCATGCAACGGACAGCAGATAGTATTCTTAACTTTCTCCGTAAAAAAGGAGTTGCCATTTCCAGGAAATATTCCCTGCCCCGCGGCCTGGTTTTCATCGCCGACCTGGCAGTAGTGTTCCTCGCCTTCCTGTTCGCCGGCGCCCTGCGGTTCAATTTCGCGATCAGGGAGATCGATTTTGCCGGCTTCATCCATGAGTCTTTTATAACCGTGGCGGTATATGCCGTTTTCATGGTTGCGTTCAAATCGTACCGCGACCTGATAAGGCACACCACCATCAATGACATAACAAGCATTATCAAGGCCAACTCCGCTGCCTTCACTGTGCTGCTCCTGCTTTCCCACCTTGGCCGCAGGTACGGCTGGAACAGCATATTCATCGTTCCTTACTCCATACTTATAATACATTATGTGCTTGTAATCGTTGTGCATTCGGTTGAAAGGATCATGGTGAAGCTCACTTTCGAATACATCAATGCACCGAGGGACGACAAGAAGAATGTTATCATTTTCGGGGCGGGCATTCTCGGGGCGGCGGTGAAACGGATAATTGAAAGCGATCATTTCAGCATATACAGGATAGCCGGTTATATTGACGACGACAGGAAGCTGAGGGGAAAGACCATCAGCCAGCATCCGATATGGTCGTTCGGGGTACTTGACCAGAGGTTCGTGCAGGATGAAAATATCAGCACCATCATTCTGGCCGTCAATAAGTTTCCGCATGAGAGGAAGGCCATGGTGATCCGCAAGGCCCTGAGCCTCGACCTCGAGATCCTCGAGGTGCCCTCGGCCGATGCGTGGCTCCAGGGTAAGTTCAGCATGCGCCAGCTCCACAGGGTGCGTCCGGAGGACCTGCTCGGAAGGGCTCCCATAAAGATGAACACCGAAAGGATATTCGAGGGTCTCGAAGGCAAGACTATCCTTGTTACCGGCGCTGCCGGCTCCATAGGGTCGGAGCTTGTGCGGCAGATACTGCGGTTCGGGAGCGTCAGGCTCGTACTGGTCGACCAGGCTGAGACCCCTTTGTTCTTCCTCACGACGGAGCTGAAGACGGACCTGAAAGGCGCCAGCGTCAAAACGATCATTGCCGATGTCACCAACCATGAGCTGATGGAAAAGATCTTCGATACCTGGCGGCCCGACATCGTTTTCCATGCAGCGGCATACAAGCATGTTCCGGTGATGGAGGAAAACCCGCATGAGGCGCTGAGGGTCAACTGCGGAGGAACGAAGGTTATTGCCGACCTCGCGGTGCGCTGCGGCACTGAAAAATTCATAATGATATCCACCGACAAGGCTGTGAACCCCACGAACGTGATGGGGGCTTCGAAACGGCTCTGCGAGCTTTATGTACAGTCGCTCTGCGCAAATGAGGAGTGCCGCACCTCATTCGTGACGACACGCTTCGGGAACGTACTGGGATCGAACGGCTCGGTGATACCCATATTCAGGAAGCAGATTGAAAGCGGCGGCCCCGTCACCATCACCCATCCCGGCATCAAACGGTACTTCATGACCATCCCCGAGGCCTGCCAGCTCGTGCTGGAAGCCGCCTTCATGGGGCAGGGCGGCGAGATCTTCGTATTCGACATGGGCAGCCTGGTGAGCATCTACGACCTTGCCGAACAGATGATCAAGCTTTCGGGACTGATCCCGGGCGAGGACATTAAGATTGAGGTCACCGGGCTCCGGCCAGGGGAGAAGCTGTATGAGGAACTTCTCACCGAAAATGAAAAAACTTCGGAAACCTACCATCCCAAGATAATGATAGTACAGAACGGCGATAAGCTCTTTGCCGGACTGGGAAATCAGATAAATGAACTGCTCGGCAGCCTCTACGAAAAGTCAAACGAAGAGGTTGTGGCCAGGCTTAAGGAGCTTGTGCCGGAATACAGGCAGGAACAACAGGAGTAGCCGGCCGCGCACCCTGTGAATAACGCAGCATAAATTGTTGAAAAATGTTGTGTCCCGAATCAGGGAATGTTCTATATTAGCGTATTGCAATCCTTTGGTGTAAAGTCGTAACATAAACCTTTGAAACTATGAAAAGGTATTCAGTGAACAGCATTATCCGGTCAGTCCTTTTATGCATGGCCGCAGCCGTGGCGCTGCTTTCCCCGTCGTGCAAGAGCAATGAGCTGAAAGATCAGATCATGGTGCTTACGCAGCAGCATGTGCTGATGGCAAATGAAAAAGATTCGCTCTTCCGGCTCCTCGAGGCCAGGAAGGTCGAATATGATACACTCTCGGCCAACTACAATGCCCTGAGTGAATCGAACAAGGAACTCCTGCAGAGGATCAGGAACCTGCAGGCGGGCTACAGCGCCCGCGGCGCGCAGATAAAAAAAGCCGAGTCGGAAAAGGTTGAGCTGAACGGCATCATCACTGCCCAGATAATGAAAAATGATTCGCTCAGCAGGGAAATAACCGACCGGGAAGACAGGATCGCCGACCTGAACCATACCATCGAATCGAAGAGGGTTGAAAATTCCGGTCTCGCTGAAGTGATCAGGAAGAAAGACATAAGGATCGAAACCGACTCGCTGAAAGAAGCCGTAAGGCTCCGGCAGCCTAAGGAAAATGGCTTCGTCAATATCTTCGGGTTCAGCGGAGGCTTCGGGCTGGGTGCAACGGTTCCCGAGTACAACGCCAGAGTGATCGGCTTCGACAACATCTTCGGTTACCAGGTTAACAGGAACTTCCTCGCCGGGGTCGGCCTCGGGCTGAGGGCATATAACGGCGGGCTGGGTGTCCCGCTGTTCCTGGGTTTCAGGTTTTCCCCGCTACCAGGGTCAAAAGGGCTGAATCCCTTCATTGCTGCCGACGGCGGACTGGAATTCTTCACCGAAAGCATGAAGAACACCAGTATATTCATACTGCCCGCACTGGGTCTGCAGAAAGTACTTGGACCGCGAACCTCGCTCAAGATAAGCGTCGGATCCCTTACCGTCGGGAGAATGCCAAACTCGGACCTGAGCAGGTCGACTTTCCTTACCGTCAAGGGCGCAGTATCGTTCACCGGAAAGAACGGTCCGGTATTCCGGCACTGACCCGGAAGGAACAGAGACTGATATTACACCGGTCCGGTGATCAGCACCGGAGGCGGCCGGTTACAGGCTCACTTCCGATATTTCGCCGGTTTTCCTGTTCTTCAGTATCTTCTTTACCCTGCCGCCGGGCAGGGTTTCTTCTTTTATAAGAATGTGTTCATCATCATAATCCTGCACGAAGCTGATCTTTTCAGTCTTTTCGCGTCCGCGCCACACCTTCAGCTCCACCGGCTCCCACTTTCCCGACCTGGCCGACCTGTAGCAGGCATCTGTTATTTCATTAACAATGTATCCGTCATAGAAAGTCTCCGAAGGCAGAACGCCTTTCTCGAGTGATCCGAACATGTCGGCGAACATGTCAATATAGCCCAGTTCAGCCGCTTCGTCGCCCACGGGGAAGAGCCATCCCTTTTCCGACTCGGCTTTTTCCGCTACATATCCTCCCTTTCCTTCTGCCGAGAACATCTCGAACCCGGTGCGCAGGAAATTGTTTATCCACACCGTTCCTTCGGTTCCCATCACCTCGTCGCGCAGGTCCATCCCGCCCCTGAACGTCCAGCTCACCTCAAACTGCCCGATGGCGCCGTTCTCATACTTCACCCATCCCAGCGCATTGTCTTCGGCTTCAATGGGCTTCACAAGCGTGTCGGCCCAGCACATTACCGCCGAGGGTCGTATGTCCTTTCCGATATAGTTCCTCGCAATCTCGATGCAATGGCAGCCCATGTCGAGAAGCACGCCTCCCCCCGACACGTCTTTTGTCCAGAACCATGCGCTGTGCGGACCAGGGTGGGTCTCGCGCGACCGTGCCCATGTCACCTGTCCTATGGCCCCTGACCTGACCGCCTGCAGAGCTTTCATGGTCTTGGGCGGATAAACCAGGTCCTCGAGGTAACCGTGAATAACGCCGGCTCTTTCGACGAGCCTCAGCATCTCGAAGGCCTCCGCCGCGTTGCGCCCGAGGGGCTTGGTGCAGAACACGTTTTTGCCTTCGGAAGCCGCGAGCCTTACAGCCTCGAGATGCATGTCGTTAGGCAGCCCGATGATGACAACATCCACTTCGGGGTCGCTGATCGCATCATGCATCGAGGTGGTCCGGCGTGGAATGCCGTGTTTCGCCGCGAACGCTTTTCCGCGTTCCGCGCTGCGCGACCAGATCACGCTCACCGAGTCACGACCGCGCCGCCCGTTAATGGAAGATGCATAGAAATCGCCGATGAACCCGGCGCCGAGGATCGCAGCTCTGGCCATAACTTCAGAATTTCAGGTTTTAAACAAATATAGGAAAAAACCCGATCCCCGTAGTGATCCGCGGCAATGCTTTTTTTACCCCGCGGGGCAGGGGGGAAAGGCGACGGCAGGCTCCCGGGTCCGGAACGGTCAGCCGGCACCCCGGCGTCCGCCCGCGCAGCTTTTTCTCCCTGTGAAGGTTCATCATGATCCCGGTCACCATGTCGCGGGAATTTAAGTACCTTTACAATGAAACATTTCACCGGCACAATTGTTAGTCCAACAGCAAGACAGATATTAACCCGTTAAACGAATCAATCATGGCAGATCTGAAAACAAACTACATGGGGCTGGAACTGAAGAACCCCGTCATTGTCGGCGCAAGCAACCTTGTAACCAATCCGCAGAACCTCAAAAAAATCGAAGAAGCCGGCGCTGCCGCGGTAGTTTACAAATCACTTTTCGAAGAGCAGATACAGCTTGAGAACCTTGAGCTTTATGAGCGGAAGACCGAATATGAAGACAGGCATGCGGAGATGATCACTCTTTTTCCCAGGGTTGAAAAGGAGAACAGGGGGCCCATTGACTATCTGCTGAATCTTAAAAACGCAAAGGAATCTGTCTCCATCCCGGTTTTTGCAAGTATAAACGCCATTCACGACGACACATGGGTTGATTATGCGGTCAGGGCCGCAGAAACGGGCGTCGACGGACTGGAGCTGAATTTCTACAGTGTTCCCGAGAAGCCTGACGGGAAGCATGCCGACATTGAAAAGAGGCAGATTGAGACGTTCAGAAAGGTGCGGTCCGCCGTAAAGATCCCCATAGCCGTAAAGCTGAGCTCATTCTACACCAACCCGCTCAAAATAATATATGATCTCGACAATGCCGGAGCCAACGGGGTTGTCCTTTTCAACCGCCTTTTCCAGCCCGACATTGACGTGGAAACCGAGCAGCACAGGTATCCCTTCAACCTGAGCAATGCCGAAGACAACCGCCTGCCGCTGAGGTTTGCAGGATTGCTGTACGGGAACACCAAGGCTTCGGTATGTGCAAACACGGGGATCTTCAACGGCCTTGATGTTGTGAAGATGCTGCTTGCCGGCGCCGATGCGGTGGAGATTGTAAGCACTCTGTACCTGAACCAGATAAGTGTTATCGGGAACATACTGAATGATCTGTCGAAATGGATGGATTCGAAGGGGTATGAAACCATCGGCCAGTTCAGGGGCAGGCTCTCAAGCAAAGACATCACCGGCCAGAATGCCTATTACCGGGCCCAGTATTTTGATTTCCAGATGAGCACCTCGGCCATCCTGAAAAAGTACAAGGCCATTAACTGAAAACCTGAGCCGGTGTTACCGCTGCCGTGCCGGGTTGTCCGGCCCCCGGGCACCCGTTTCGTCCCCCTCCGGCCCGGCACGTCAGAACTTCGGTGAGGAAAAATGTAACATAAACCCGTTTTTCCCGTTTAATTGCAGTGGTGAAAGTAACGGGAAACGGGTTTTATGAGAATTTCCATTATAACCTTCATACTTTTTCTGGCTTCGTTTAACATTTACGGGCAGAACTGTTCGATCATATCCAAGGCCAACGATATCACGCCCGACAAGCTGTGTTCGCCTGTTACTGCCACATGGGTGGTACGCTACAGCGGGGTGAACAATGCAGGGACCCCGGTTCGGATCAGGTATGACTGGGACAACGGGGTGGTAACCGAGGTTCCGGCAACAGAGGTCAGTCCCGGGGTGTTTGAAGCCAATGCCGTTAACACCTACACCTCGCAGGGGCGGCGCTGCAACTATCATCCCCGGGCAACCCTGATAGTGAACGGCCAGGTATGCACCTCATCCACGCAGGAGCAGATCGTGACGGTATGGGACGACGACGATCACAACGGCGGCGAGATGCACATCAGCCCGGTGGTGTGGCCCATCTGTGTCGGGAATTCCGACAATGCCCGCTTCCGCGACCTCACCCAGTTCAACTGTGTTCCGCCGCAGGAGAGGGACAATCCGAATATTCACACCAGGTGGGTTCAGTGGGTTTACGGAACTGCCAGTACGATGACGGGCGTTCCCGTCACCGTAGGCGGGGTGGTCAGGCCGCCCTCCTGGCACGATGCCGTCATCACCCTCACGGGCCCGGTGACCGGCTCGGGGGTGTGGTCGAGAATAATCAGTGTCGCCAACGACAAGCCTGTCGGTCAGTACTACCAGGTGACACTGCGCAACTGGAACTACTGCAACCCCTACGATGATCCGAACATTCCGGGTCCGCCGGCCGATCCGGTTAACGGCGACCATCCTCCCGTTGAAACGACTGCAAGGATACTGATAGTGCCCTATCCCGATGCAACCATCAACCCGGTGGCCCCGATGTGTGCAAACGCGCCTGCGGTCACCCTGACCGCCCATGATCCGGGAGGGCGGTGGTCGGGGCGGGGCGTGACCGGCAACAGGTTCTACCCGTCAGTTGCGGGGCCCGGCACACACACCATTACCTACAACATCACCAGCGACAGCGGCTGCAGCAGTTCCGACACCGAAACGATAACCGTGCTGCCGATACCCGATGCAACGATAAATCCGGTCGGGATCCTCTGCAATATCGATCCGCCGTTCAGGCTTACAGCCGTCACACCGGGAGGCACCTGGTCGGGTCCGCCGCCGCCGGTTCTGGTCGGCGACATTTTTGATCCCTCCATCGCCGGACCGGGAAACTACACCGTCCGTTACGACATTACAAAAAACGGATGCAGCAATTCCGCCACTGTCGTCATCACGGTAGCCACCCCCGACGCAACCATCGACCCGGTCGACACCCTGTGCCTTAACAGCCCGCCCGTGACAATGACGGCTCATGACCTGGGCGGCATATGGATCGGCAGCGGTATGGCCGGCAGCGTTTTCTACCCTGCCCTGGCAGGGCCGGGTGATCATGTTATCATTTACGACCTTAACAACCCCGACTGCACCGATTCCGACACCATAACCGTAACCGTAATGCCCGTTCCCGATGTGATCATCAGACGGGTGGGAACGGTTTACATCCATACACCCCCCGTTCCGCTGGCTGCATTGCCGGCAGGCGGAACCTTCACGGGCACCGGGGTCAGCGGCTTGTATTTCGATCCGAAAACCGCAGGCACCGGCACCCATGTAATAACCTATACCACCCTTACCGACAGGTTTGGCTGCAAGAACCAGGACACAATACATATACACGTCACCATGCCTCCGTTCCCGACGGCCCTCTTCGAGCCCGACACATCGGGATGCAACCCGTTCACCGTGCAGTTCAGGAACCTGAGCATCGGCGGGGAATCATACCTCTGGGATTTCGACGACAAAACCTTCTCGATGGAAAAAGATCCGGTCCATACATATTATGTTCCCGGAACCTACAAGGTGAGGCTGACTGTCACCAACCTGCTGGGCTCGGCCACCCATGAGGAAAAGGTTATCGTTTACCAGAGCCCGGTGGCATCGTTCGGGGCCTATCCCACACACGTGATCAACAACCAGCAGGTGGTGGTGTTCTACAACTATTCATACTACGACAGCACATACCTCTGGGACTTCGGCGACCAGTCGGGCTCCACGGAAAAGAATCCGTGGCACAGATATGAGAACCCGGGAACCTACAACGTGATCCTGTGGGTCACATCCAAAGACGGGTGCGTTGATTCCTCCATGATGAGCAATCCTGTCATCGTTGAATGGAAGACAGGGTTCATTGGCTTCCCGAACGTATTCAAATGGAACGGGACTGGGCCCACGGGCGGAGCCTGGAGAGAAGGGGTCTACCCCGAAATGGACAATGTTTTCAGGCCCTTCTTCGAGAATGTAATCGACTACAAGCTGCAGATCTTCAACAGGTGGGGAGTGCTGATCTATGAGAGCCACGACCTGTACAGGGGATGGGACGGCTATTTCGGCGACGGGAACCTTGCCATCCAGGGAGTGTATGTGTGGAGGGCCAGCGGCCAGTTCGCCGACGGGATATATTTCAACCGGGTCGGCGACGTCACCTTCCTGCACTGATCCCCTGTGCCCTGCTGCTCATCACCTGAGCGAGGCTGATGAACCGCAGCTCCCGCCATGGGCTTAACGGGGCAGGCCCCGGTATCCGCCCGACGCCGGTTTCAGTCAATCCTTACCTTGATCACAACCTTTTTGACGGGCGAATTCTCTCCGTCTTTCAGTCCCGGACAATGAAGCTCCCCGGGAAAGAACAGAAACAGCCTGCCGGGAACGGCACTCAGCATGGCCGGCTGCCGCACCGTCATGAACTCTATATCCTTTTCCGGGTCATACACTTCCAGCATCTTTTCAAGGCCGGATGCCGGCGCAAGGCCGATGAGCTCCCTGCCGGCCAGAACATACTGAATATCCGCGTACTGCCTGTGAGCCTCATACCGGGCTCCTTCCGGATCCTTTGTCATATACCCGCTTACTGATGCATAAAGATTGTCGCCGTCAATATCGTGCCGCCCGGGCTCCAGTTCATCAGGTTCGATGTCTTTAAGGTACCTGAAAGCCTTGTCCCATCTCTCCCTGTTTCTGAAGTATGACTCTGCAAAAGCTTTCCTGTCGGCAGACTGGTCGCAAACGGCGTTCAATCCGTTAAGCCATTCGCCTTTGTCGAACCATCTGTCAAGTTTCTGCCTGCTCCAGGCTGAGGGGTCGCTGTTTCCCGAACAGCCAGCGAAGAGGGTGGCGGCTGAGAACAGCATGATTTGAAGGATTGTGTTTTTCATGGCCGGAATGAGTGATGTGGTTATTAAGTGATTGAGAGAATAAATATAGAAATCATTTGGATACGGTAAAAAGTTTTTTGCACGTTCACCGGTATCCGCCGGAAATGTGACGGGGCCCGGTGATAACAGCACTGCCGGCCGCGCGGCGCACTGTGAAACGAATAACAGTGAGAATTGCGGCAGCTCCGGTTTCAGGGCCGGGCCGACTGACGCTGTCAGTCAGCATCCAGGTATGGTTCAATGAACCCGTAACATGCTTCCCAGAAACTATTTTCAGCGGTTTTGCACGTATCCGGGGCAGGGCCGGCACCCTTCCTGTAATTGATCACTGCGCCGTTCACAAGGTCGTTCCGCCCGATGATCCCGGCGAGCCTTTCTGCCACCCCTGCCGGGCTGAGCATGAAAGGAGCGGCGGCAGAGTACAGTGCCCCGAACCACTTTTTCTGCATCCTGTAGATGCCCGACCTGAAAACCCCGGGGTTGAAACTGATGAATCTCAGCCACGGATCAGGGTACCGTTCATGGAGATGCCTGCACATGACCGTAAGGTAAAGCTTCGAGTCGGAATAGGCCCTGAATGGCCGGTATTTTCCGGGGTCGGCAGCAAGGATCATGTCGCCTGAGCCGGTCCTGTACGCCACTGAGGTAACTGCCGCCGTTGTCAGTGGGTGCCCGGGAGGGTTTCTGCGCAGAATGATCTCGTTGATAAGCAGGTGTGCAAGGAAGTTCACCTGGAACGTATATTCAAGTCCGTTTTTGCTGTACAGGTGCCGGGCCGGACTGAGTACCCCGGCATTGTTTATCACAATATCCGGTTTCCGGGTTTCGCAGATGCCCCTGACTGTCTGCGATGTGCCGGCCAGGTCGCTGAAGTCGGCAGGATGGTATTCCAGGTTCGTACGGGAACCGAGGGGATGGACGGGCCTTCTTCCCGTATTTATCACCAGGCAGCCTCTCTGCAGGTACAGCCGGGTCAGTTCAATTCCGAGGCCCGAGGTTCCCCCGGTGATAAGAACGGTCGGCTGGTCCGTTTCAGATCCCTGCATCGCAAAGCTTATTGGTGAGTGGCTATATCTTTTCCTTCAGCAGGTACTGCCTGAGTTCGTTGGCGCTGACATTCTCTTTTACGACACCCGACTCGACCACGGTCACTGTTCCTGATTCCTCTGAGACGACGACCACCAGCGAGTCGGTGTGCTCTGATATTCCGATGGCTGCGCGGTGGCGCATTCCGAACCTGGAAGGCAGGACGACGCGGTCGGTAATGGGCAGCGGGCAGCGGGCCGAATGGATCCTGCCGTTCTCGATAAGAACCGCTCCGTCGTGCAGCGGCGAGTTCTTGAAAAAGATGGTCTCGAGCAGTTCGGCGCTGATCACCGCGTCGAGCCGTTCGCCTCCCTCGGAGTAGATATCGAGGACCGACTTGCGTCCGATCACAATGAGCGCCCCTATCTTCTTTGACGACATCGATTCCGCGGCTCTCACAATCTCCCCTGCCTCCCTGGGGCTTTCAGCCTCGCTGTCGACGGGGGAGAATATTTTCCCGAGCGAGAATTTCTGCCTGTTCATGTACCTGTTCCCTATCACAAGGAGAAAGCGCCTCACTTCCTGCTGGAACAGGATTATCAGCGCGATGACCCCCACCCCTATTACCTGCCCCACCAGTGCGGAGATAAGTTCCATGTTCAGGGCCCGGGTGATGAGCCAGAAAAGGTAAATAAGGAATATCCCTATAAATATGCTAAGGGCCGCGGTACCCCGGATGAGCCTGTAGAGCTGGAACAGGATCACCGCCACCAGCAGTATGTCCACAGCATCGATGATGGTAAAATTGAATATCATTGCTTGTCGTTGCTTTTCTTTAGTTTTTCTGTCAGCCTGACAGCCTCGACCGCCTCCCTGACATCGTGAACCCTGAGAATATCGGCCCCGTTGAGAAGGGCAACAGTGTTCAGGACAGTGGTGCCGTTAAGCGCCTCTTCCGCCGAAACATCTAGCGACCTGTAGATCATCGATTTTCTCGATAACCCTACCATAAGCGGCAGCCCCGTGATGGAAAAATCGCCCAGGCGGCGCAGCAGGGTGAAGTTGTGGGTGATGGTTTTTCCGAATCCGAATCCCGGATCGATGATTATATCGCGTATCCCGGCGGTCCTGGCCCTGTATATCCTGTCTCCGAACCACTTCAGGATATCCGCAGCAACATCATCGTATTCAGGGCTGACCTGCATCGTCCGAGGATCTCCCTGCATGTGCATCATCACATAAGGAACGTTAAGGCCGGCGATAACGCTTAACATCATGGGATCGCCCTCCCCTGCCGTTATATCATTGATCATCCCCGCCCCGCAGTCGTAAACAGCCTCCTTAGCCACTTCCGGCCTGAAAGTGTCGACGGAAATGATCGCATCGGGCATCTCACGGTTGATCAGCTTCACCGCATTGAGCACCCTCTTCTTCTCTTCTTCCTCCGTGATGTCCGCTGCACCCGGGCGTGATGAATATCCGCCCACGTCGATTATCTCGGCGCCCTCGATAATCATGTCGAAAGCTGTCCGGATTATCTCCGTTTCGTCCATGAAACGGCTCCCGCTGTAGAATGAATCGGGGGTAATATTGATGATCCCCGACACTTTCGGCACCGAAATGTCGAGCAGGTTTCCCCTTACATTTATTAGTTCAGGCTTTTCTGGCAAGGCTGTAATTTTTTCACGAATTTAATGATTTTTACAAATGTGCGGCCATTTCCGCATATCATTACCCGGGTCCGGCACATTTAACCGGCATACACTTTCATCTTTGGGATTGCGTTATTACTTTTGTGCAACATGTCAAAAAAGGGAGTATGAAGCTTTTTGTGATCGAGGGCCTTGACGGATCCGGAAAATCGACCCAGCTCAGCCTGCTGAGGGAATTTTTCATGAGGATGGGCCATGACTCTGAATACCTCCACTTTCCGAGAACGGAGGCGCCGTATTTCGGAGAGCTCATTGCGCGGTTCCTGCGCGGCGAATTCGGCTCCCTCGCACAGGTCGATCCCTACCTGGTTGCCATGCTTTATGCGGGCGACCGGATGGATGCTTCGGGGGAGATAAAAGCGTGGCTCGCCGGCGGAAAAACAGTGTTCCTCGACAGGTACACCTATTCGAACATTGCATACCAGTGTGCGAAACTCGATGATGAAAGCGACCGCGAGAAACTGATGAACTGGATATTATCGCTCGAGTTCGGTCATTTCGCGATCCCCCGCCCCGGCCTCAACGTCTTCCTCGATGTGCCGGCCACGTTCACCGGGCAAAACCTTTCATCGGACCGGCCAGGACACGCGCGGAAATACCTTAACGGCAGCAATGACATCCATGAAAGCAGCCTCCTGTTTCAGAAAAAGGTTCGCGACATTTACATCAGGATCGCTGAACGCGACGAAACGATGACCGTATTGAACTGCACCGGAAGCGACGGGGAAATGCTGCCCCCCGGGATCATCTCGAAGCGCATAATCAAACTGATAACTGACAGGAAACTGATATAAAATGAAAGTATTGACAATTTTAAGCAGAATCATCATCGGAATTGTTTTCATGTTTTCCGGGATAGTCAAGGCGATCGATCCGCTGGGTTCGGCGTATAAGTTCCACGACTATTTCCAGGCCTTCGGGATGGAGTTCCTTCACCCGCTGGCCCTCCCGCTTTCCATACTCCTGAGCACATCGGAATTTATTTCCGGCTTCGCGGTGCTGTCGGGCTACAGGCAGAAGGCCGGCATCATCCTGGTAATGCTCCTTATGATCGTCTTCACTCCCCTCACCCTTGTTCTTGCACTCACAAACCCGGTTTCCGACTGCGGCTGCTTTGGCGACGCAATACACCTTACCAACTGGGAGACTTTCGGGAAGAACATATTCCTGATGGTATTCACGGTCATTCTTTTTGCCGGAAGAAAGCGGGTAAGAAATGTGTTTGCCCCGGCGAAGGAATGGATGCTGCTGGGGATCATGACACTGCTCGTTGTTGTGTTCGGGCTGCTGAACCTCAGGTATCTTCCCCTGATCGACTTCCTGCCGTACAAACCCGGTGTCAGCATTGCGGAAGGCATGAAGATACCGGAAGGAGTGGCGGCCGACCAGTATGAAACAACATTCATCTATGAAAAAGACGGGATGAGGAAAGAGTTCAGTCTCGACAATTACCCTGCCGATGACACATCATGGGTGTTTGTCGACGCGAAATCGGTGCTGGTAAAGAAGGGTTACCAGCCGCCTGTCCACGATTTCAGCCTTACAACGCGGGAAGGCATTGATCTTACCGACCAGATACTTGCCGACGGGGGATATACCCTGCTTTTTATTTCAACGAAACTTGAGGAGGCGGATCCGTCGAGGCTCGAAAAGGGTTTCAATCTCGGAAAATACCTCGCGGCAAACGGTATCGGCTTTTATGTGGTGACTGCCTCGGGCGCGGATGTGCTCAGGGATTACAACGATGGACTTACTTACTGCACGGCGGATGATATAACGCTCAAGACCATTGTAAGGTCGAATCCGGGATACCTGCTGCTCCGCGGCGGCAGCATCGCCGGAAAATGGTCGTGGGCGACGGTTCCCGCCAGGGAGGAATTCATTGCAGATGCCCCTGTCGGGCATTTCAGGGATCTGGATATTAAAGCATACCGGATCGCCGTTATACTTACCGGGTTGTCGGTGATCATCCTGATGCTGTCAGCCGGTCTTTTTAAAAAGAAGGATAAGCAGAAAACATGAATCAGGATCATTGTAAACAGGATTCACACGTTTGAACAATAAAATTAACCATAACCAAAAATCACAGATCGATGAGAAAGAAAATTGTTGCCGGCAACTGGAAAATGAACATGGAGCTGGCTGAAGGACTGAAATTTGCCGGGGCTATTGACGCATACTTCAGAGAGAAGCCGGCTGCCGCCGGGGTTATCCTGTGCACCCCCTTCATTCATCTTGCCGGGGTGGCTGACATCCTTAAGGGCGGGAAGGTGGCATGCGGTGCACAGAACTGTGCATCGGAGCCGTCGGGCGCATATACCGGCGAAGTGTCGCCGGCAATGGTACGGAGCACCGGCGCGGAATATGTCATCATAGGCCACTCGGAAAGAAGGACATACTATCATGAGGACAACAGGCTGCTGCACAGGAAAACATGGCTGGCGCTCGAAACCGGGCTCAGTGTGATCTTCTGCTGCGGCGAGGTTCTCTCCGAAAGGGAAGCCGGCACCCATTTCCAGGTGGTTAAGACTCAGCTGGAGGAAGGGTTGTTCGGCCTACCGGAAGAAGCATTCAGGAAAGTGATCGTTGCATACGAACCGGTATGGGCAATCGGCACGGGGCTCACTGCCACGCCCGGGCAGGCCAGTGAGATGCACGGACACATACGGGGCCTGGCTGCTGCCAGGTACGGTAATGAATGCGCCGGCAGCCTGACGATCCTTTACGGCGGAAGCTGCAAGCCTTCCAACGCACGGGAGATCTTCTCGATGCCCGATGTTGACGGCGGACTTATTGGCGGCGCCGCACTGAAAATAGAGGATTTCACTGCAATAGTTGAATCATTGTAGCATGAACAAAAAGCTCCTTTCCCTGATATTCGCGTCGGTACTGCTTTCCACAGCACCCCTGAAGGCGCAGGTTAAACCTGCTTTCAGCGGCGATCCCGCACGGTTCAGGGAAGAGCTTGTTATGTTCATGGGCGAAAACCTGTCACCCGAACACAATGCCATCCTGAGCACTTTTCTTGCAAAATGGGACAGCGCCGCCTTCAGCCGCGACAACATGTCGCGCATCCTCGATCTGTCCACACAGCTCACCGGGCGCCAGATAAGGGCGGTGCCGCAGTTCAGCCAGTTCCTGAAAACCCTTACCGACTTTGCCGCCAGGAACAGGGATGACGCTTTCCTGGGCTACTGGCTCACGGGCTTCAGCGAGCTTCTTTTCAATCCCCGGTTCTCGAACGAGAGCATTACCAGGTATATAAAAAATACAAGCTCACTGCTAGAAGAGAACCTTATCTTCTCATCGGGCTCGGTGAAATGGAAAGTGAAGGGATCGGAACTTAAGTTCACCCATGATACCATATTTCATATAGATATCCGTAACGCCACCCTCACCTGCTACTCACAGCGCGACAGCACGGAGATCTACAATGCAAGCGGGTCGTACTATCCTGATCTGCAGATATTCAGGGGATCGGAGGGCACGGTTACCTGGGAGAAGGCCGGATTTGCCCGGGAAAATGTATATGCAGAGATGCATGACTACACGATAAATACCACCCGTAACTCCTTTACCTGCGATTCGGCCCGGCTTACGCACAAAACCTACTTCAGGGAACCCGTTTACGGCATCCTCACCGACCAGGCGGCCAGCGTCTCCAGCAGGGAAAGGTCGATATTCCCGCAATTTGAAACCTTCACCAGTCAGTTCGTGCTGAACAACATTTACGAAGGGGTCAGTTACGAGGGCGGCCTGGCCTTCGAGGGAGCACAAACCAGGGGAAAGGGTAACAGGTCAAGCCCTGCGAAGATCACACTGTCAAGGAATGACACCCTTTATATAAAAATAACCGCTGTGGAGTTCACCTTCACAAGGGTCGGACTCACCTCGGCAGGTACCGAATCGACCCTGTACCTGGGCAGCGATTCCATTTACCACTCAAACCTTGGCTTTTCATACAATGCCAATGACAGGCAGGTAAACCTTTACAGGACGAACAATCCGGTTTCGGCGAGCCCCTACTACGACACATATCATAATCTTGACATGTATTTCGAGAACCTCTCATGGGACATGAATGGTTC
This sequence comes from uncultured Rikenellaceae bacterium, assembly GCA_964435015.1. Lineage (GTDB taxonomy): Bacteria > Bacteroidota > Bacteroidia > Bacteroidales > VadinHA17 > LD21. Next base: position 41,971 of record CAYSXP010000025.1, on the reverse strand, counting down.
GAAGGTTTTGATAACCAGGGCCAAGGGAGCGTCGATAGGACAGGCATTGTTTGAATCGGCAACATTCTTCAATGCCGGGTATTTCATGAGCCTGCTGGGCCTCGACAATTATCATCCGCTGGCAAGACTCAAGAAATTCAGCGAATGGTACTATTCAGACAGGTTCCCCGTGGGTGAATTTGCCAAATGGCTGAAAATATCGCCCGATGCAGTTACGGGGATGTGCATCGACATGGCTGCAAAGGGATTTGTATTCTACGACAGGGACAATGATGAGGTGGTGATCAAGAAGAAAGTGAGCGACTTCATCGATTCATATGCCGGGAAGAAAGACTATGATGTGCTGACGGTAAGGAGCGAAGTCAGGGCCCCCATGGACAATGCCGTTCTCGATCTGAAAACCTTCGACATGCGCGTGATGGGAGTCAGGAGCATATTCCTCAGCGATTCGCAGCGCGTGGCAATATACCCGTATAACCGCGAGCTGGTGATTTCCCGGAACCGGGGCCTAACGTTCGACGGCGTGGTGCAGGCGGGCCTGTTTACAATATACGGGCGTGATTTCCGGTTCAGCTACGACACTTTCAAGATAGGGCTCGCGAAAATCGATTCGATCCGCATCGCCGTGGAAACCGGAAGCACCGATGCATTCGGCAACAATATCGTCAGGGATGTGGGGAACATAATCCAGCTTACGCGGGGAGAGCTGTATATAGACGATCCGGCAAACAAGTCGGGACGAAAGCGGCTCACACAGTATCCGATCATCAACGCGATGGTGCCGTCTTATATCTATTATGACAAGATCCCGGGGCTTGAAGATATTTACAGGAAAGAAGACTTTTATTTCCGTATCGATCCGTTCACGTTCGAGAATATTGATCATTTCAGGGATGAAGACATAAGCCTTAAAGGCGAATTTGTTGCCGGGAAGATACTGAAGCCGATGCGGCAGCAGATGACGGTTCAGGAAAACAACAGCCTGGGCTTTGAAATGAACATACCGCGGGAGGGCATTGAAGTTTATGATGGCAGGGGAAAGCTTTACGACCATATCCATATGAGCAACAGCGGGCTCGTGGGAAGCGGGACCCTGAGGCACCTGGCTTCAGTAACACAGTCGGATGAGTACAGGTTCTTTCCCGATTCCATGCTTGCCAGGGCTTCCGTCTTCAATATCGAAAACGACGGCACGGGGCTCTTCCCCGGGCTGAAGAGTGAGGATGTGAAGATAAAATGGCTTCCCGGCAGGGATGAATGGCTGGCGGAGAATGCGAAAGACAGGGGATTCAGCATGTTCGCCAACGGAACGATCCTTGACGGGAGGCTTAAGCTGAAACCGTCGGGGCTCAGCGGCTCGGGCGACATAAGCATGACCGATTCGAGAATCGTTTCAAACGGCTTCTCATTCACCGCATCGCAGATAAGGGCCGACACTGCCGACTACAGCTTCAGGTCGCCCTCAACCAGCGGCTACGCATTCATTGCAGAAAATGCAAATACCGAGATCGATTTCGATAAGCAGAAGGCGGCATTTCATCTCAATACCGGATCGTCATTCGTGAGGTTCCCGGAGATAGAGTACCTATGCACCATGACTGACTTCAGCTACGACATGGGAACCAGGATCCTGTCGATGGAACAGGCTGGAAAACCGGCCTCGGGGCCGGGGCTCATTCCTCCGGAGAAGCTGCTGGCGCTGAACATGAAAACCCTGGAAAAGCCAACCTTCATTGCAGTCAACAGCCTGAGGGACACAGTCGCGTTTGCTGCCCGCAAGGCCAGTTACAATGTTGAAAAGGAATATATTGAAGCCGGCGACATCAGCTATATCCATATAGCCGACGCTCTGATCCAGCCTGAGAACGGAAAGATCACAATCAACAGGAGAGCCGTCATCAGCAGGCTCAGCAACGCCTTTATCGCGGTAAACAACAGGCACCTGCTGCATTCGGGCAATATAACGATCGAATCGGCCGGGAAATATTCCGGCAGCGCCGTTTACAACTATGTGGATGACAGCAAAAACATCCATCCCGTCACCTTCAGTGAGATAACCGTCGACACACTCACCACCTCCGGAAAGGGATCTATTCCCGAAAGCCAGAAATTCATGCTCAGCCAGGCCTTTACCTTTTCCGGCGACGTCAGCCTGTCGGCACGGAAGAACAATTTGTTTTTCACCGGTTCGGCCGGCATAATCAACAACTGCGACAGGATCACAAGCTACGGCATAAAATTCAGGTCTTATATCGATCCGGCGAATGTTATGATCCCCGTCGGCGACAAGCCGCGCGACAAGAATGACAATCTTGTTTTCTCGGGATCCTTCCTCAATATCGATTCCACGCACATTTACCCGGCCTTCCTGTCGATGCAGAAATCGTGGTCCGATGCCGGGCTGGTAACAGCTTCAGGCGTGCTGTACTACAACAGGCCGGCCGGAAGATACCAGATAACATCCATTGAAAAGACAGCCGATCCGGGCAGGTACGGCAACCTTGTTTCGCTCGACAGGAATTCATGCATCCTGTCGGGAGAGGGCAGGCTGAATTTTGGCGCCAGCCTTGATCTTGTGAAGATGAATACGGCCGGGTCGGTCAGGCACAACACTGATTCGGGAAAGGTCAGCATAAGGACCATCCTGGCTCTCAGCTTCCACTTCTCCCCTGCTGCCCTGAAAATGATGAGCGATGACATCAGGCTCGTTCCGTCGCTGAAAACAGTCAACCTCAATTCGGAATTCAACAGCAAGGGCATGAAGGACCTTTATGGTGAAAGCCTCGCCAACCAGCTCAGGGATGAGATCAGCCTGTTCGGAACGTTCCGCAGCATGCCCAGGGAATTCGATGCCCAGCTGCTTCTGAATGATGTCAGTCTTTACTGGAACGAAAGCTCGTCATCATTCAGGTCGCAGGGAAAGATCGGCATAGGTTTCATCGGACCCCAGGCGGTGAATGTATATGTCGACGGATTCATTGAGATACAGAGAAGGCGCTCGGGCGATCTGATCGACATTTATCTCAGGGCGAACCAGTCGACATGGTATTACTTTTCCTATTTCAGGGGCGTGATGATGGCGCAGGCCGGAAATCTTGAATTCAACAGGCTGATAAGTTCGATAAAGCTGAAGGACAGAAGGCACCCTCAGTCATCCACAAGGGTTCCCTATACCTACATGATAGCTGTTGAAGACAGGCTCAGCCGTTTCCTGAGAAGGATGTCGGGCGAACAGGATGAGGGATCATCGCCGCCAGAGGGGCAGATATGGTGACACATCTGAAATGGATTTGATATGCAGATCTTTTACGCACCCGGAATAAAAGGCGGCACGCATTACCTCGATGAAAGCGAGTCGCGTCATTGCATAAGGGTTTTGCGCATGAAGAAGGGCGATGCGGTAAGGCTGGTCGACGGGAACGGGACGCTTTATGAGGGCCTTATCAGCGATACCGTTCAGGGGCGCTGCGGGATAACGGTCACTGCCGCCATCGCAGGCTATGAGAAAAGGGATTACCGGCTCCATATAGCCATCTCCCCCCTTAAGAACCCCGAACGGTTCGAGTGGTTCGTCGAGAAAAGCGTTGAGGCCGGAATAGACCTGATTACCCCGCTTATCTGCAAAAACACCGAAAAGTCACGAATAAAGGAGGACCGCATTAACAACATCATCATTTCAGCAATGAAGCAGTCGGTGAAGGCATTCAGGCCGCTTCTCGGCAAACCGGCGATGTTCGGCGACTTTATCCGGGTGGAACAGGACGGCACAGGGATGATTGCCCACTGCTGCAGCGGATTCGAAAGAAGCCGGATCGGCAACTGTATAGGCAGGGGGCAAAACGCAATTATACTGATTGGTCCGGAAGGTGATTTCACCAGGGAAGAGATATCGGCGGCCCTGGCACACGGATTCAGACCGGTTGAACTGGGGAGAAGCAGGTTCAGAACGGAAACAGCCGGTGTGGCTGCCTGCCTGGCGGTGTATTTCATCAATCAGTGAAGCCCTTAAACCTGTGCCCCGGATCTTTCCCGGCAGCGCTCAACTGCCGGCAGTGTTCCCCCTCAGCCGCCTTCCCCCTTCATATGCAAATACCTGTCAGGTTCCATGTGAGAATGATTGTCAGCCAAGGAGATCATAAAAGTAAAAGCCGTCGCTCAATTATTGAACGACGGCTTTTGGTTTCTCACTGTTGCTCCCTGACTTTAGCAATCAGCTTTCGTGTCAGACGCTTCCCCGCAACAGGTTTCTTGACCTGTTTTAGAAGTTTGATCACATCATTAAATTCCGGGCAGAACCCCCATGCATCATCGTAGATGTCAGTTTTTTGTACTAAAATTTCCTGATATGAAAGTAATCGTGTAGAATTTAAAACCATAGGCCGTTAATTTTTATTTTATGGAAAACGGCCCATGGGATTTATTATTGCTTAAAAAATGTTAATTATAGGTAAGTGATATTTTTTTCTCTTCCATCATCTTTCTCATGTTGATGAGGGCATATCTCATCCTTCCGAGAGCGGTATTGATGCTCACGTCGGTGATATCGGCTATCTCCTTGAAGCTGAGGCCCGAGTAATGCCGCAGGATGACCACCTCGCGCTGGTCGTCGGGGAGCTGGCTGATAAGCTTCCTGATATCTTTCTGGATCTGCCTTTTTATCAGATGATCCTCCACATTGGCTTCGGCCAGTTTTTTGGAGTTGAACAGGTCGGACTCATAATCGTCGTTCGACACGGTATTAAGCTGCTTGACGCGCCGGAAGTGGTCGATTATAAGGTTATGTGCTATGCGCATAACCCAGGAAATAAATTTCCCGTTGTCGTAATACTTGCCTGATTTGACCGACTGGATCACCTTCAGGAAGGTATCCTGGAAAAGGTCCTCGGCCAGTGCCTGATCGCGGATATAAAGACTTATATACGCGAATACTTTGTTTTTGTGACGGTGGATTAGTGTTTCGAAGCAGGACTGCTCACCTTTTATGAACATTTCGATCAGTTCATAATCGGTCATGTTTTTTTTCATAGCTCTCTCTGATTTAAAAATAAATTAGAGTAGAGTTGTTTTATAGGCAGTCGCTTTAGTTGGTTAACGGTACAAAGAAAATGATTTTTTTTAAATGCCAAATGTTTTTATGGATTTTTTTGCTGAAAAATCAAAAAAAAGACCGTTTATGTAATATTTCATGAAATTCGTCAAAGAAATTCATGTTTTGGTCAAAGGCAGGGAGAACATTCAGGGAATCCGGAAGGAGTTTCACCGGGATCCGCAAATAACTCACAGTGTTCCGCAGAAAATATCGCTGAAACCGCTACCTTTGTGGCCTGAATTTAAGATACTGGCGGGCAATGGACGGGAAGATAGAAATAAAGGGTGCAAGGGTTCACAATCTGAAAAATATAAGTGTATCAATACCGCGCAACAAGCTGGTAGTGATCACCGGGGTGTCGGGGTCGGGGAAATCCTCCCTTGCTTTCGACACTATCTATGCCGAGGGGCAACGGAGGTACGTGGAGAGTCTCTCGTCGTATGCGCGGCAGTTCCTGGGCCGGATGAACAAGCCGGAGGTGGATTTCATAAACGGCATCCCTCCCGCCATCGCCATAGAGCAGAAGGTGAACACGCGCAATCCACGCTCCACTGTCGGAACGTCAACTGAGGTTTATGACTACATAAGGCTCCTCTTTGCAAGGATCGGCCGCACATATTCACCGGTTTCAGGCAGGGAGGTCAGGCGCCACAGCGCCGACGACCTGGTGAAGTTCATCGGATCGCTTCAGGAAGGCGCCAGGGTGACACTTACTTCTCCCGGCGTCATCCCGGAGAACATCAGGGTTGCAGAATACCTTTCCTTCCTGGTCAAACAGGGGTTCAGCCGTGTTGAGGAGAACGGAGAGCTCATCAGGATCGACGACCCTGACGCTGAAAAGAGATTTCATCCCGGGCAGTCGTTGAATATTGTCATCGACAGGATTGTTGTGAACAATGATCCTGACAATCTCAGCCGCACTGCCGATTCCGCGCAGACTGCGTTCCAGACCGGGAAAGGTCATTGCCGGGCAATCATTCAGTCGGACAACGGAACGGCCAGGGAGAATTTCTCCGTGAAATTTGAGGAAGACGGCATTGAGTTCGAGGAGCCGACGGAGTTCCTTTTCAGCTTCAATAATCCAATAGGTGCCTGTCCCCTTTGTGAAGGCTACGGCAGGGTGATCGGCATTGATGAGAATCTTGTGGTGCCCGACCAGAATCTTTCGGTGTACCAGGATGCGGTTGTATGCTGGAAAGGTGAGAGCATGAAAAAATGGAAAGAACGGCTGATCAGCAATGCCGGGCTCTTTGACTTTCCCGTTCACAAGCCGTATTTCCAGCTCACGCAGGAGCAGAAGGACCTTTTGTGGAAGGGCAACAGGTATTTTTATGGTATAAACAGGTTCTTTGAACATCTTGAGGAGAAAAAATACAAGATCCAGTACCGGGTTCTTCTGAGCCGGTACCGCGGGAAGACCGTGTGTCCGGAATGCAGGGGGACAAGGCTCAGGAAGGAGGCTTCGTATGTAAGGGTAGCCGGCATCACGGTGCAGGAGCTGGTTTCGATGCCCATAGGCAGTCTTTATGATTTTTTCCTCGGCATCAGGCTCGATGAGCAGGAGGAAAAGATCACGGAAAGGCTTCTCAGGGAGATCCGGCAGCGTCTTAAGTTCCTTATTGACACGGGCCTCTCCTACCTCACGCTGAACAGGCTCTCATCAACCCTTTCGGGCGGCGAATCGCAGAGGATAAACCTGGCCACCTCGCTCGGGAGCAACCTCACCGGATCGATGTATATCCTCGATGAGCCGAGCATCGGGCTTCATCCGCGCGACACGGGGCTCCTTGTCGGCATATTGAAGGAACTCAGGGACCTGGGGAATTCCGTACTGGTTGTGGAACATGAAGAGGAGATCATAAGATCGGCCGATGAGATCATCGACCTGGGACCGGAGGCCGGGAGGCTTGGCGGTGAGATTGTTTACCAGGGGGTGCCTGACATTTCCGCATCGAACAAGTCGTACACTGCAGCTTATCTGGGCGGCAGGCTCTCAGTGGAGGTCCCGTCGGCCAGGAGGAGATGGAACAGTTACATAGAGGTGAAGGGCGCACATGAGAACAACCTGAAGAATATCGACGTAAAGTTCCCCCTTCACGCAATAACGGCAGTGGCCGGAGTCAGCGGGTCGGGCAAGTCGAGCCTTGTTTCCGGCATCCTGTACAATGCCCTGTCGAACCGGATCGCCGGGAACAATCTGAAGCCGGGCCGGTTCCGCGGACTGGCCGGCGACATTGACGGGCTCACGGGCATTGAGCTTGTCGACCAGAACCCCATCGGCAGGTCGAGCCGTTCGAACCCTGTAACCTATCTAAAGGCATATGACGAGATCCGCAGGCTTTATGCCGGACTCCAGGCGTCGGTGGTGAACAGCTTCAAGGCTTCTCATTTCTCTTTCAATGTTGACGGGGGAAGGTGCGAGGAGTGCCAGGGGGAAGGGATCATCAGGGTTGAAATGCAGTTCATGGCCGATGTCGAGCTTACCTGTGAAAGCTGCAGGGGAATGCGGTTCAGAAAGGAGATACTCGAAGTCAGGTATCACGGCAAAAACATCCATGATATGCTTGAAATGACCATCGACGATGCCATTGGGTTCTTCGGCAGCCACCCGGGAAAGCACGAAAAGAAGATCATCGAAAAACTGAAGCCGCTGTCGGATGTGGGGCTGGGATACATAAAGATGGGGCAGTCGTCAAGCACATTGTCGGGCGGAGAGAGCCAGAGGGTGAAACTTGCCTTCTACCTGAGCCAGGAAAGGGATACCGGGCACATACTCTTTATCTTCGATGAACCCACCACGGGGCTGCATTTCCATGATATCGGCAAGCTCCTCAGATCGATGAATGCCCTTGTCGATCATGGCCATTCGGTAATACTGGTGGAGCATAACCTTGAAGTTCTGAAAAGCTCCGACTGGGTGATCGACCTTGGACCGGAAGGAGGAGAAGAGGGCGGATATATTGTATTTGAAGGCACTCCCGAGGCCCTGGCAGAATGCAGTGAATCCTATACTGGCAGATACCTTGCCCGGAAACTGGGCAGGCAGCGATAAAAGATCATTGTTTCAGCCTGAACCCGAACATTATTGCCACACAGCCCGACGGAGGGGTCGTGGCCTGGGCCCCTGCCGAACCAATCTTTATAACTATCTTCAGCTGCTGGCTCGATTCGAGCCTGAAATCCCAGGTACCCGCATAGTCTGACTCCTTGTTCGAATATATCACGTTCCGGTTGGCGTCGAGCACCCTGAATTCGACGGGCGGAAGGTTTTCGGCTCCGCACACAGCCAGCCTGTATTCCATTCCTGAATAAAAGGTCTTGTATAATTCGGCTTCCTCTCCTGCAGCAAGAGTGGTTGCATGATAGTTGCCGTCGTGGGTGAATGACTCCAGCGAAGGGAGGCAGCTCTGCCTTGCGAAAGCCTTGCACTGGGCGTCAGTGTTTTGCGGGGATAAAATAAGCAGAAGGGCAGGTATAGTAATGAATCTGAGAATTTTCATAGCTTAGGTTTTTATTTTACGAATGAATTCCTTATTTCCGTAACAACTGCTGACAGTTCCCTGAACACTTCAACCGTCAGGTTCGATTTTACCTGTGACCTGAGCAGGGTAAGCTTCTCTGCTTCGCTGTATTCGGGCTTGATATCGGATGTGCTTATGGTTATCTTGTCAAATACCGACTTCACCTTTTCCATCTGAACCAGTATGTCGTCGATGGCCGGGTTGCCCTTGTTGTTACCGAGCATGCTCAGCAGGTTATCCACGGAAAGCTTCTGGTCCACTATCCTTCCTGCAAGCTTGTTAGTGCCGAGATCTTTCGGACTCACCAGCCTGGTTGAAAGGTACAATCCCTCGATCCATCCTCCCGCTAGCACCATGGCGGCTATCGCAGGCTGGCCGTTATCCTCGAGATACGAGTTTGAATTGAGATATGTCTGCGAAATGATCTCCATGATCACATCCTGGCTGTGTATATTCTCTTCGAGCCTGTTGATATCCTCTTCGGAAATGGCATCGAGGATACCCAGTCCGTCGGCCATTTTCTTCGCGGCATTCATATAATCTATTATCATCTGGGTCTGGTCGTACAGGCTGGCAAAGCTGAGGTCGCAGGTATATATGCCAAGGTTAAGGGCCATGCTCTTGTTTGTGCTGTAATTCCGCGTGTTGTCGACAGGATTCAGGATCTTGCTGTCGAACAGGGCGCCGGCCGACTTGATCAGCATTGCCGATTCGAGGGGCGAGGGCAGTGTGTAGAAGATCTTTTCAGCCTTTTTCAGATCGTCGTACAGGGCCGCATTATCGCGGGTTGCCCTGAAAGTGCCTCCCTCCTTATTGGCGCTTCTTCCTCCGGAATTGCATGCGGTAAGCAAAATGGCAAACAGAATTATCAGTGCCGGCACACCATTATTTATCTTTAAATATTTATTCATGATAGGCTGTTTTATTTTTCCTGGCTAAACTAAGCTAAATTAGTACTTTATTTTTATTATATCAAAACGGTTAAATCTGGAAAATGGTATAGTAACTTTGCAGAAAATATTCACTGATGACATTAAATGAGAAGAAATTAAAGGAACTGGGTGCAGTTCTGGAGAAAAACAACAGCATAAGGATTACTCAGGCGATCGGGGTTATGAGAAATGAGCCGCCGTTTTCCGGAGCCATTGCACTGCTGATCTCACATTATGACAAAAGCACAAGTTATCAGATAAGACAGCTCATAAGGGAATTCATGAACGACATGAAGGACCAGGCATCGTGCAGCGAAGTGGTTGCGGAAATAAAAAGGGGTCACAGCAGCGACACCCTGCAGATGATCGTTTCGTCGTGCTGGCAGTCGGGTCTTGACTATTCGGCCTACTGTCAGGATTTTACGGATCTTTTTCTGGCCGCCGACTATATGACGGCGCTGGAGTGCTTTACCGTGATAGATTCGTCGGCTCATAAACTTGGCGGCGAAGAGAGAAGATCACTGACCGGCAAACTAAAGGAAGGCGCCTGCGGCATCACTGACGAGAAGAGCGCCCTGTGCAGCGAGCTGATATCGGTGCTGCAACAGGGGGGGCCGCCCTATTCGTAGGTTGAGAAATGCTTCATAAACTGGGTGCGCTCATAAACAGCCGGCATGCCGTAATTCATATAGTTGAGCCTTCCCCTGAACACATCGATGCTGTCAAAGCCCTTTGTCTTCATCCAGCCCGATATCTGGTCATTCATGGTCCGTATGTGGCTTATCCCCTTATCGTACAATACCGAGCACACCTGCACCGTATTTGCGCCGGCAAGCAGGTATTTCACCGCATCCTGCCCTGTTTTCACCCCGGTCGAAGCAGAGATGTCGATCCTGATATCCTGGGCGCTGGCCATGGCAATCCATCTCAGCACATACCTTCTTTCGAACTCCATGCTGAAAACGGAGGCCGGAATGATCTCCATCCTGTTAATGTCGATGTCGGGTTCGAAGAACCTGTTGAACATAACGACCCCTGCAACGCCCCTCATATAGAACTGATCAATCATATACAGGATATTTGAGAACCTGAACCCTACTTTCAGGGAAATGGGTATTTTCACACTCTGCCTGAGCTTGCCGATAAGATCCAGGTAAAGCTTCTCCGATTCCGCGGAAGATTTTTTCCGGTCGACGGGAAGATAGAACACATTTATCTCAAGCGCATCGGCGCCTGCATCCTCCATTTTGGTGGCAAACTCCGTCCAGCCTTCGGCAGTGTAACAGTTGACACTGGGGACAACAGGGATCTTAAGGTTCTTTTTGGCGCTCCTGATCAGGTCGAGGTAGCTGTCGACCGAGTTCGACCTTACATAGCCGGCAATATAGTCAGCTGCCTCAGGATATTCGTGTGCTGCTGACAATGAGTGTATCTGTGAAGTGATTTGCTCTTCAAACAGAGATTTCAGGACAACGGCGCCTGCCCCGCTGTCTTCCGCTTCCTTAAGCTGGCCCAATGTTGAAGTGAGAAGGCTGCTGCTGACAATCAGGGGGCTCCTTAAGGTAAGCCCGAGATATTGTGTCTGAAGTTTTTCCATGATCAGGTAGTTTATTTGATGTTTTTTACAGGCTCTCCGAATATACGGCTTCCGATCCGTACAATTGTGCTCCCTTCTCCTGCTGCTATTTCATAATCGCCCGACATCCCCATCGATATCTCCCTGAAATTCCCACTGTCAGCGAAATAGCTGTTCCGTACATCAGCGAAGCATTTTGAAAGATATCTGAATTCGCTTCTTATCTGCTCCCTGTTGCCGGTAAAGGTGGCCATTCCCATTACACCGCAGATGTTTACGTTTCTGAGGCTGCGCAGGTCAGGATCTTCAAGCATGGCACACAGTTCATCATGGCTGAATCCGAATTTTGTCTCTTCCTCCGCTATATGGACCTGAAGGAGGCATTTCACCACCCTGCCGGCCTTTGCAGCTTCGGCGTCAATTACCCTCAGAAGGCGGAAAGAGTCGACCGATTCTATCATGCTAATGAAAGGGACCAGGAATTTAACCTTGTTTGTCTGAAGGTGCCCGATAAGATGCCATTCTATGTCGGAAGGAAGAAGATCCTTTTTCTGAACGAGTTCCCTCACCCTGTTCTCGCCAAAACACCTGTGGCCCGTATTGTAGGCTTCAAGGATCTCGGCTGCGGATCTTGCCTTTGACACGGCCACGAGCTTTACCGCGGGAGGCAAAACAGCTTTTAACGATTTGATATTTGAAGCAATGTCAGTCACGCAGATTTTCATTAATATGTCCCGGATCATCTCCTTTCCGCTCCGCGGCCGTGTTAAAGGTTCCGGGTTGCATGGACCTTCCGGCTGCCGCAACCAGGGCCGTTGTCAGCCGCAGGGGCCTGCCCGGGGGCTAACCGAGCAGATGAATCACCAGGCCGCTGCGCAGTTTCGGTTCAAACCAGGTGGTCTTTGGAGGCATGATTTTACCCGAATCAGCAATTGTCATAAGCTGTTTCATTGACACGGGATAAAGTGCGAATGCAACCTTCATATCGCCCTGGCTGACTCTCTTCGCAAGTTCGCCGAGGCCTCTTATGCCGCCCACGAAATCGATCCTTTTTGAGCGCCTGAGGTCCTGGATATCGAGTACCGGCTTAAGTACCTGCTCCGTAAGTATTGTTACGTCGAGTACGCCGAGGGGGTCATTGTCATCATAGGTACCCTCCCTTGCTGTAAGGCTGTACCATTTTCCTCCAAGGTACATTGAGAAGTTGTGCAGCCTGGAGGGCCGGCAGGGCCTGGCGCCTTTCTCCGTTACAATGAACCCGTCATTCAGTTTCTGAAGGAACTCTTCTTCAGTCAGGCCGTTAAGGTCCTTCACTGTCCGGTTGTAATCCATTATTCCGAGCTGGTTATCGGGGAAGTGCACGGCAAGGAAAAAGTTGAATTCCTCTGTTCCGTCGTATCCGGGATTCTGTTCCCTCCTCTCCCTGCCCACAAGCGCCGCTGCCGCAGTCCGGTGATGTCCGTCAGCCACGTACGTAAAGGGCACCTTTTGTGCAAAAAGCTCTTCAATGCGGCTGATGACCGCGGGCTTTTTCACCACCCAGAAATGATGTCCGATGCCGTCGTCAGCTACGAAATCATATTCCGGCATATTCTTCTCCACAACAGAGCTGACTATTTCATCGATCTCACTTACAGAAGGGTAGGCGAAAAACACGGGTTCCATGTTGGCGTTGTTGACCCTAATATGCACCATCCTGTCCTGTTCCTTGTCGGGCCGGGTGAGTTCATGTTTCCGGATGGTTCCGTCAAGGTAGTCATCGACCGATGCACAGCCGGCAATGCCGTACTGCGTTCTGCCGTTCATTGTCTGGGCATATATATAATAACAGGGCTGGTCGTCCCGGATCAGCCACCCCTTTTTCTGCCAGAGGGCAAAGTTCTGCACCGACCGGTTATACACCTCTTCGGAATGGATGTCGGTGTCAGGCGGAAAGTCTATTTCAGCGCGTGTGATATGGAGCAGGGAGCATTCCCTGCCTTCCGCCATTTTTCGTGCCTCGCTGGTGTTCATCACATCATACGGCAGGCATGCCAGGTCGCTGACAATGCCCGGAGGGGGTCGGAGGCCCCTGAATGGTTTAACTATGGCCATAAGTTATCTGGTCCTTGAATCATTAATTAATACCTGCGCCGGCATGAGGGGGTTCTTCCCGCCCGCTGCCATGCGGCATGCGTCATTTTTCATATTGTACCCCGGTCCTTTTACTTATTGAGCCTGAACCTCTCGTTCCCCGTGTTGAAATAATCAACAATCTGGCTTATTGCGGCAATGCCGGCGTTGCTGTTTGCCTCTTCGGTCTGGGCTCCCATCTTCTTGGCGGTGAAAAGGAATCGTCCGCTGTATTTTTCCTCGAGAAGCGCCTTGCAGTCGGGTGCGACATCAGAGAGGTACCTGAAGTCGGGGCGTTCCGCGAACATTTTCAGCAGGGATTCTTCGCTGATGATCTCTTTCCGTGCGGTATTGACGAGCACTGCAGGTGCAGGCATCACCGACAGGAGGCTGAAGTTGACTGAAGCGCCGGTCTCCTTGTTAAACGGAATATTGAGTGAGATGTACTCGCAGCCCGAATACAGTTCATGCGCGGATTTGCAGACTTTAATGCCATGTCCTGCAATAACCTCGCCGGCCACATAGGGGTCGAAGGCACTGGCTGTCATACCGAATCCCTTCGATATCTCAGCAACGTATCTGCCCACATTTCCGAAGCCATGGATACCGATGGTCTTTCCCCGCAATTCGGTGCCCGACTTCCCGGCAAATCCTCCCCTGGCAATATACAGCATCATTTCAAAGGCAAGCTCTGCCACAGCATTTGAATTCTGCCCGGGAGTGTTCATTGCCACCACCTTGTGGCGGGTGCAGGCTTCCAGGTCGAGATTGTCATAACCTGCGCCGGCCCTCACTACAATTTTCAGGCGTTTTGCCGCATCAAGCAATTCAGCTGAGACGATATCGCTGCGGACAATCAGGGCATCGGCATCGGAAACAGCGGCTGAGAATTCCGCGGCCGATTTGTAATTTTCAAGAAACACAGCTTCATAACCAGCTGCATCTATGAGTTCTTTTATTTTCCCGGAGGCAATTTCTGCGAAAGGTTTTTCAGTGGCTACAAGTACTTTCATGGTATTGATTATTAATTACCGGAATCATGAATATCATTAAAAATCGGTGTATTCCGGGGTCAGTTTTTATTTTCAAAATCCTTCATGGCATCAATGAGGGCGGTGACGCTCTCAACGGGGAGGGCATTGTATGTTGAAGCCCTGAATCCTCCGACCGAACGGTGTCCTTCTATTCCGACAATTCCCCGCGATTTGGCAAATTCGGAGAAAGGTTTTTCAAGTTCCTTGTACTCATCGGCCATAACGAAGCAGATGTTCATTATCGACCGGTCCTCAACATTTTTGATTGTAGGAATGAACAGCCTGTTCCGGTCTATTTCGTCATAAAGCATCTGAGCCTTTCCGGTATTTATTTTATACATGGCTTTCACCCCTCCAAGATCCTTCAGCCATTTCAGTGTCTGCTGGGCTGCATATACGGCGAATACGGGAGGCGTATTGAACATCGATTCGGCCTTGATATGGGTACGGTAATCGAGCATTGTCGGTATGGCGCGGTTCACCCTGCCCAGAACCTCTTCCCTGATTATAACTACCGTAACCCCTGCAGGGCCGAGGTTCTTCTGTGCCCCGGCATACATCACTGAGTATTTTGACACGTCGACCGGCCTGCTGAAAATATCCGACGACATGTCGGCAACAAGGGGCACTGAAACGTCGGGATCGGTTTTCAGGCTGGTGCCGAATATTGTATTGTTTGTGGTAACATGGAAGTAATCGGCATCGGAGGGTACCACGTAATTTTTCGGAATATAATTATAGTTGCTTTCCTTCGATGATGCCACCTCTGTCACTTCCCCGAAGAATTTTGCCTCCTTAAGTGCCTTGTTGGCCCACTCGCCGGTATTAAGATAAGCCGATCTGGTGTTCATCAGGTTCATGGGAACCATTGCAAACTGAAGGCTCGCCCCCCCGCCCAGGAATATTACCTGGTAGCCGGCCGGAACATCAAGCAATTCCTTTACAAGTGCAATGCTGTCGTTCATGCAGGCTATGAATTCCTTGCTGCGATGTGATATTTCCAGTACCGAGAGGCCGGATCCGGCAAAATCCCTGATACCTTCAATGGTCTTATCTAGTGTGTATTGAGAAAGGACTGACGGGCCTGCGTAAAAATTGTGTTTTTTCATGGTCGGAATGATTTGATTTTATTAAATATTTTGGTTCGTCTGTTTACAAAATTAAATAAATAATATGTTTAGTTTGGTAATTCAGGAAAAATATCATGACTTTCCGTTCAGATCAATGGGTTCAAGTACGCCGTTCCGCATTAAAGGTATCACATCAGTAAAGTCGCAGGCAAGGCAGAACTCAAGGCAGTCGTCAAGTCCCTTGTCTCTCAGGCGCGAGCGCTGCGCGGCCTTTTCAATATATCCTATTACATCGTTCCTTGCCAGCGACCAGAGATCGATGGCAGCGTGGGTTGAATCACAGATTGTGGAATAGAGTGAGGTTGCCATCAGCCGCTCCGCTATGGCTCCGGCGCAGATCGTGTCTTCGAGGTTGAACCTGTTTTTCCATCCGGCGCAGAATATCATTACATCCTTATCCTTTGCTGTTAACCAATTAACAAGCGAGCTTATATTCAGGAACGAACCTATTACAACCAGGCTGGCTTCCGGGACGAGCCGCATTATTCCGGTACCGTTGGTGGTGCTGTATACAATGGTGCGGCCGGCAACCCTTTCCCTCGTAAAATTAAAAGGCGAGTTCCCGAAATCGGCAAAATCGAGAACATAGCCGTCGCGTTCGGCAGCTACCAGGAAGCCTTTCTCCTTATGGGCCTTCGCTTCGCCGGCAGTGCCGACCGGAATGATCCTGCCTGCTCCGTTGGCAAAAGCGGTGCAGATCGACGAGGTTGCACGCAGAATGTCGATTATCACCACAATAGGATCGTGGTGCGCCCCGGGCTCATACAGAGCGGGTGAAAAGCATGTTTCAAGCTTCCTCTTTTCCATCGGTGATCCTTTGCTCCTGCCGGCTGCGGGCCGGAGGCGGTTTCGCCTGGAAGCCGCCTTCCTGCACGAAACCCGGTTCAACGCAGGAATGAAACCGGTAAGCTCTCAGGCCTTATTATAAAAGGGTGTGTTCACCACCCCTGCCCTGAGGTCCTTGTTTCTTATCCTGATAAATATTTCAGTACCTGGTTTCCAGTATCCTTCATCAAGGTAAGCCATCCCTATGCCCTGCCTGAGCATGGGCGACATGGTGCCTGAGGTCACTTCGCCTATCCTTTCCCCCGATGCATTTACAACCTCATAGTGCTGCCTTGGAATTCCCCGGTCGATCATAACAAATCCCTTCAGCCTTCTTTTTACGCCTTCCTGCTTCTGCCTCTGGAGAACGGCCCTGTCAATAAAATCCCTGCCGTCGCTGAATTTGGTGATCCATCCCAGTCCGGCCTCAATCGGGGAGGTCTGGTCGTTGATATCGTTCCCGTAGAGGCAATAGCCCATCTCGAGCCTCAGGGTATCCCTTGCCCCCAGTCCGGCAGGACGGATATTGAATTCCCTGCCTGCTTCAAAAACCGCTTCCCACAGCTTCGGGCCATCCTCGTTCCTTACATATATTTCACATCCGCCGGCGCCGGTATAACCTGTGGCTGAAAAAACAACATCCCTGATCCCGGCAAACTCGATTATCTTGAATGTATACCATTCCATGTCAGCAACCGGGGCAGCAGTGAGCTTCTGCATGGCTTTAAGGGCCATGGGCCCCTGCACTGCAAGCTGGGAGATCTCGCCGGATGCGTTGACAAGGTCCTGCCCGGGTATGATATTGAACCTGCCGGCATGCGACACGCACCACTCCCAGTCTTTTTCAGTGTTGGCCGCATTTACCACCAGGAGATACTTTTCGGCGCTGAACCTGTAAACAAGAAAATCATCCACTATCCCGCCTTTTCCGTTCGGAAAGCAGGTGTACTGCACCTTCCCGTCGGCAAGGGAAGCCGCATCATTGGAAGCAATGTACCGGAGGAAAGGGAGCGAACCGGGCCCGGTGACCCAGAACTCACCCATATGCGATACATCAAACACCCCCGCGCTTTCTCTTACCGCAATATGTTCCTCAGTTATTCCGGCAAACTCAACCGGCATATTATAGCCGGCAAATGGGATCATTCTGGCTCCGGCAGCCTCGTGGAAACGGGTAAAAATCGTATTCTTCATATGCGTCACAATTTGATTTCATCTGCAATAAAGCCTGTTCCGCCCTGCATGCAAACGACCATGCCGGCAGGCGAACCGGCCGGGAATTATTATGCCATAAATTTAATATAATATTTGAAGCGGGAGAAATGTTTCCCGCAGCCGGCCGGAGAATAGAGAGAAGGAAAAAAATAAAAAGCTGATATAACCGTTACCTATACAAAAGATATCAGTTTCAGCACCAGCGATCAGGGAATCATGAATTACAAATACATAAAGCCGGAATATCTTGAGATGGTCACCGGAGGGGATCCGGATCTGATCAGGGAGCTGGTTGCAATGTTCAGGGAGCAGACCGATGAGATTCACAGGGATATGAAGTCATTGCTGTCGCACCATGACTACAATTCGCTCGGACTGCTGGCGCACAAGGCCAAATCGTCGGTTGCGATAATGGGAATGGAGAGCCTGGCAGAAATGCTGAAGCTGTTTGAGCGCCAGGCCAGGGACGGACAGCAATCCGACAGGTATGACGATTATGTAACCCGATTCGGTGCCGACACCAAGTGGGCGGTGAAGGAACTGGAAACACTGGTTAACGGGCAGCAGGCGAGGCCCGGGATGATCATCATGGAAAAGCGGGGAAAGGTCGGGATCATCTCCTTTTCAGTTAACCGGCTGCATGCGATCAACATGGATGAGATCAGGGATGGGGTCAACAAGATTTTTGATGATCCCAACTCGAAAATCATTTTTAACCTGAAAGGCATCGAATACATTGACAGCTCAGGCTTTGCCTTCTTCCTGACCCTTCATAAGGCGGCAAAGAACAATTACGGGATACTGAAATTTGTTCATCCCGAGCCCAGGGTCCTCGAATTGTTCCAGACTCTGCACCTACATACGGTGTTTGAGATCTTCGATGACCTCGATGCCTGTATTGAGTCATTCAGATAGCAGCATCCTGATTTCCGCTGTCGAAAGTGAGCCTGTCCTCCCGTACACCAATAAGAATGTTATCGTCCCTTTTGACGGAACCGGCAATTATCCGTTTCGACAGTTCATTGATTATTTCCCGCTGCACCAGGCGTTTCACAGGTCTGGCACCAAGCTGGGGGTCGTATCCGTGCCGCGTCAGCCAGTCGACTGCCTCAGCGGAAACCTTCAGGTGCATATTGTTGTTTTCGAGTATTTTACTGACACTGTCCAGCTGCATTCCGACAATCTCCCTGATCTGATCCTCGCTGAGGGGAGTGAACATGACCACTTCATCCACCCGGTTCAGGAACTCCGGGCGCAATGATTTCCTAAGCAGTGCAAACAGCTCTTTTCTCAGGAGCTCCGCCTCGCCTTCCGGCATTTTGTTGTTCCACCTGTCCATCCTGTCCCTGATTATCTCCGATCCCAGGTTGGAAGTCATTATCATGATCACGTTCCGGAAGTTGATTGTCCTTCCCTTGTTGTCGGTGAGCCTGCCGTCGTCGAGTACCTGGAGAAGCAGGTTGAACAGGTCGGGATGGGCTTTCTCGATCTCATCGAGCAGCACCACGGAATATGGCTTGTGCCGTACCGCTTCAGTCAGCTGTCCGCCCTCGTCATACCCGACATATCCGGGGGGTGCCCCTATCAATCTTGAGACTGAATGGCGTTCCTGATATTCCGACATATCGATTCTCGTGAGCAGGTTCTCATCATTGAAGAGAAACCCGGCGAGTGCCTTGGCAAGTTCGGTTTTTCCGACTCCCGTGGTACCCAGGAAAATGAAAGAGCCGACGGGCCTTTTCTGGTCCTGCAGGCCGGCGCGCGAACGCCTGACGGCATCTGCTACGGCTCTGACAGCCTCATCCTGCCCTACTACCCTCTTGTGAAGTTCTTCCTCAAGCCTGAGAAGCTTTTCCTTCTCACTTTCAAGCATCCTCGAAACGGGAATTCCGGTCCACTTCGACACAATTGCGGCAATATCTTCCGAACGCACCTCCTCCTGGATGAGAGAGCCCCTGCTTCTTTTCCTTTCGATGCTTTCCTTCAGCGCTGCGATTTCATTTTCCAGGCTGATGATCTTCCCGTACCGTATCTCCGCAACCAGCCCGTAATCGCCCCTGCGTTCGGCCTGTTCGGCCTGGAGCCGGAGCGATTCCGCCTGCTCCTTCATCTCCTGCATTCTCTCCACCATTTCCTTTTCCGACTTCCAGGCGGCAAGCAGGTCATCCTTCTCCGACTGCAGTTCCGCAAGCATTCCGGAGATCTCCTTTTCCTTCACCGTGTCGCCGTCGCGCCTTACTGCCTCCTTCTCAATCTCAAGCCGTGTGATGGAGCGCGTAACCGAATCGATCTCCTCCGGCACCGAATTCATCTCGAGCCGCAGCCGCGAAGCAGCCTCATCAATAAGGTCAATGGCCTTGTCGGGCAGGAACCTGTCGGTGATGTACCTGGTTGAAAGGTCGACGGCGGCAATGATCGCCTCATCCCTGATAATGACCCTGTGATGGGCCTCGTATTTCTCGCGGATACCCCTGAGTATCGATATGGTGTCTTCCCGGCCGGGTTCATCGACCATCACTACCTGGAACCTGCGTTCAAGAGCCTTGTCCTTCTCAAAATACTTCTGGTATTCATTCAGTGTGGTTGCACCTATTGCCCTGAGTTCGCCTCTTGCAAGGGCGGGTTTCAGGATGTTGGCTGCATCCATGGCCCCGTCTGACTTGCCCGCCCCCACAAGCGTATGTATCTCATCGATGAACAGCACAATGCTGCCGTCGGATGAAATTACCTCATTTATTACCGATTTCAGCCGTTCTTCAAATTCACCCTTGTATTTTGCACCTGCAATCAGGGCCCCCATGTCGAGAGAATATATGGTTTTTGATTTGAGGTCCTCGGGAACGTCGCCCCGGATTATCCGGTGGGCAATACCTTCGGCAATGGCAGTCTTCCCCACGCCCGGTTCGCCTATCATCAGGGGGTTGTTCTTTGTTCTGCGGGTCAGGATCTGGAGTATCCTCCTTATCTCCTCATCGCGCCCGACCACCGGATCAAGCTTGCCGGAGCGGGCCCTTTCGTTGAGGTTGATCGCGTACCTGTTCAGTGAGTTGAATGTGTCATCGGAAGTGGGATTCTCTACCGTTGCACCCTTTCTGAGCTCACCTATGGCAGAGCGCAGTTCTTTCAGGGTCACACCCTGATCCTTAAGTATCTGGGATGCCGGATCGGCAGTCTCGAGAATCCCCATGAGGATATGCTCGGCTGTAACGAACCTGTCGTTCATCTTTGAGGCATGGTCGTTTGCCTTCCTGAGAGCTTCCGATGCCCCCGGGGAAAGATAATTATCAGCTCCCGACACCTTCGGATAAGTATCGATGAGCTTTCCGGTATTGCCCCGGATAGCCTGTGCGTTTGCACCGATCTTGCCAAGGAGCCAGTCCGTGATATTTTCCGACTGGCTCAGCACTCCCTGCAAAAGATGGGCGCATTCAACCGCCTGCTGACCTTTTGAAGAGGCAATGTCAAATGCCTGCCGCACCGATTCCTGTGCCTTCAAAGAGAAATTATTCAGATTCATGATATTCAGTTTTTGCACTGGTACCTCAATTTCTTTGCCATCGCGGTTTTATGTCGTTATGACATATAATTGATTCGTTATTATGTCATTATGACAAAAAAGGGGCCGGCCTGGAAACACGGCCATTGCGCATCCCCTGCCGGTGGTTACGAGGGGCCGCGGGGCACGTGATCCGGCTTTTCAGCAGAAAAAGCATGACAAAAGGGCCCTGGAAATAATCATCGGCTGATTTTGCCGTTTTACGATCAGCGATGCCGACTTGTTAATAATTATTTGCCGGGTGATGATAACAACTTGTTTTTTCATCTGTTTTTTACCCGGCCTTGATTTAGTTTAGCATCCTGATCACGAGTTGTGAAAGAAGTTTTCCTTTACTGCAGCCAATGAGCGAAAAGATTATTGAAACCCTGATGCATCTTTTTGCCCTGATCGCCAATCCACAGAGGAACGAATCAGAGCGGAGGGGCGTGGTGGAGGCTTTTCTTGGTCACCTGCTCAATCAGGAACTGGCCGGGAAGTACCTTTCAGTTTACAACGATGCCTACATGGAAGCTGCCGGGAAGCTGGCCAGGAGCACTCCGGAACGCCGTGAAGGGGCAATAGCCATAAGGATAACCAAGCTTTGCAGAGACATCAATGAGGAGGGGCAGCTTGATCAGGAACAAAGGGTGGTGGTCGTCATCAAGGCACTTGAATTCTGCAGGTCGGGTGATGCAGAGATATCCCCGATGGAAATGGGATTCATCTACACCCTTGCCGAGGGGCTGGGAATCGGGACCGCGGAATTTGAATCGATCAGGCAGTTTGCAGTCAATCCGTTTTCAGAGGTGCCTGCCACGCCAAACATCCTTGTGATTTCCGGTCAGGACGATATTGAAGGCAACAGTGTGGCAAGATATCTCCGCAAGGAGATGCTTAAGGGCCGTATCTGGGTTCTGCATGTGCCGTCGGTGGGAATGTATTTTCTCAGGTTCAGCAGGTCGGGTGAGCTGTCAATGAACGGGCAGCTTCTCAATGAAGACACGGTTTACCCGGTCAGCAGGGGTTCCTCGATAAAAGGATACAATATTTCGCCCATTTATTACTGGGACATAACGATGCAGTTCCTGAAGGAGGAATTTCTTGCCTCGCGGGTGGTTTATGAAGTGAACAACCTTGAATACAGGTTCAGGGCCGGAGAAGTGGGGATCCACCGGATGTCGTTCAGTACCGAGTCGGGAAGGATGGTAGGGATCATGGGTGCCAGCGGGGCGGGCAAATCGACATTGCTGAGCGTGCTGAACGGGATCAATGCCCCGTACGGGGGGGAGGTGCTTATAAACGGCATAAGCATTCACAGGGAGAAAGACAGGATCAAAGGACTGATAGGATACGTTTCGCAGGATGATCTGCTGATCGAGGAGCTCACCGTTTTCGAGAACCTGTACTACAATGCAAGGCTTTGCTTCGGCAACCTGTCGGAAGGAGAGATCGGGGACAAGGTTGATGGCGTATTGAAGAGCCTCGGGCTCCATGAGATCAGGAACATGAAGGTAGGGACGCCTCTGAACAAAAAGATCAGCGGCGGCCAGAGGAAAAGGCTCAATATATCGCTTGAACTCATCAGGGAACCGGCAATACTGTTCCTTGATGAACCGACCTCGGGGCTTTCGTCGAGGGATTCGGAGAATATCCTTGACCTGCTGAAAGAGCTTTCAAGGAAGGGGAAGCTGCTGTTCGTGGTGATTCATCAGCCCTCGTCCGACATTTTCAAGATGTTTGACAGGCTGATAATACTCGACACCGGCGGCTATATGATCTATAACGGGAACCCCGTCGACTCGATTGAATACTTCAAGAAGAGGATAGGTCAGGCCGACTACAGTGAAAGTGAATGTCATTCCTGCGGCAACGTCAATCCCGAGCAGATCTTCAATATTGTTGAGACCAAGGTTTTCACCGAGAGCGGCCGGCCCACGCCCACACGGCGGATATCCCCCGGCGAATGGTGGAAGCTGTATGAATCGGAGAAGAAGGAAGAGCATCTTGAGAAGGGCGATTCACTTCCCGAAATCAATTTCCGGACTCCGCCATGGTACCGGCAGTTCCTGGTTTTTGCACAAAGGGATATCCTTTCCAAGGCGGCCGACCTCCAGTATGTGCTGATAACCTTGCTTGAGGCCCCGGTTCTGGCTTTCTTCCTGGCTTTTCTCATCAGGTACTTCGACGTGAGCGCCAAAAACCCCGGGTACACGCTCATGGATAACGGCAATCTGCCAGTATACCTCTTCATGTCGGTTATAGTAGCCATCTTCATGGGGCTCACCGTAAGCGCAGAGGAGATAATAAAGGACAGAAAGATCCTCAGGAGGGAATCCTTCCTCAACCTGAGCAGGAGCGGCTACCTGGCCTCAAAGATGCTGGTGCAGTTCGGGATCTCTGCGGTCCAGTCCCTCACATTCGTACTGATTGGCAACTCAATCACGGGTATTAAAGGGATGACATTCGAATACTGGCTGGTGCTCTTCTCCTGCTGGGCATCGGCAAACGTGATGGGGCTGCTGATCTCCGACAGCTTCAGGACCGTGGTTACGATTTACATCCTTATCCCGTTCCTGGTGATCCCCCAGATACTCCTGAGCGGGGTAATGGTGAAATTCGAAAAGCTCAATCCGCACATCTCATCACCGGTCGATATTCCCGTTTACGGGGAGATGATCACGGCCCGATGGGGATATGAGGCCCTTGCCGTCAGGCAGTTTATGAACAACAGGTATGAAAGGCTTTTCTATGAGCATGACAAGGAAATGAGCAATGCGCGGTACAAGAAGGATTACTGGAATTCAAAACTCAAAGGGAAGCTCGACATTCTGCTGCTCGACCTTGAAAGGGGCAGCAGGAGCGATGATTTCAACGGCAATCTGCTGCTTTTGTCAAATGAGATCGGCAAGGAACTTAGGATCCTGCCCGGAATAAGCTTTGCCAATGCCCCGCTGCTTACGCCTGAAAAGGTAACCCCGGAAGTAATCACTGAGGCAGCCGGGTATGTGGAAGCCGTCAGGCGATATTACGTAAGGCTATATAATGAGGCAAACAGCCGCAAGGATATGCTGATCACCCGGATGGAGGAGAAGGACAAATCGTCTTTTCAGAAGCTCAGGAACGATTACTCGAATGTTTCCCTAGAAGAATTTGTGACGGCGAAAAACGAAACACAGAAGATAATCGAATACAAAAATGAGCTCGTCAGAAAACTTGATCCCATCTTCATGGATCCTGAACCTTCATTTATAAAGGCACATTTCTATTCGCCCTCAAAACAACTCTTCGGCCGCCTGGCGGATACCTATATTGTAAATGTGGCAGTGATCTGGTTCATGACCCTGGTGATTTATGTTATACTCTACTTCAGGCTTCTGAACAGGCTGCTTGTTTCAGTTGAATCATTCTCGGGAGAAAAGTATAAGGGATCCGACAAGGAGCTGCATTAACAAAAAAGGCTGTCAGGAGAACAGCCTCATGATTACCGGAGCAGGTAACTTCCCGAAAATACCCGTCAATGGCCTAAGCTTCTGTTTCCAGCATTTTAAACGGTACGCGGATGATTGATTCGTAATCCTCGCCGGCTTCAAGCATGTCTTCATCGTCTTCCTCATAATACCAGTTTACCTCCACCTCATTTTTTGCCTTGTGGATAGCTTCCAGCTTCTTGAAAACATCAAGTATGCATTTTGAAGAACTTGTATTGAAATACTCGAGCCTGATCTTTACCACTGTCTTTTCAAGAGGAACTTCCTTGTACTTGTCGAGCCATTCCAGAAGAGGTTTGTAAAACTCAACCGAGTTTTCCGGAATTGACCGGCCTGCGATCTCAAATACTCCTTCCGAAGGATCAAATTTTATTGACGGAGTCTTTGGTGTTCCTTCAATAACTATTGGTTTCATCTTTATAGGTATTTATGTTCAGACTATCTTCCTTAACAAGTGTGTTCAGGCAAAAAACCGAATATTCATCATTATACCTCTTAAAGGTATATTCAAGCCTGCTTCCTGTTTTCCTTGCAATATCAACCAGGCCCAGCCCTCCGCCCCCTTTCGCCGAGATCCTCTGATGATTCAGGATGAACTTGTACAGCTCAGATATCTCCTTATGCGTCGACCTGTTGATAAGTTCGATTTTTTCCTCAAGCCGGGGTATATTATCATTCAGTATGAAGTTGCAGGTATAAATAGTGTATCCCTTCCCTGACCTGTTGATTGCCAGCATACCGTACCTTTCGGATTCCTGGTCATAAAAATCAGGAGGAACCTTTTCCAGGTGATGATACAGGTTCTGCAGGCTTTCCACAAGAACATTATAGACTCTTTTCCTCAGCCGCTGGGGCTCATTGTCCCTTATCATTTTCTCCTCAACCTTATCCAGCATCTCGTTTATCCTTTCCGAATCAATATTACCCTTAAAGCTAAGAATAGTATCACCTTTGGAGACAGCTGAGAAATAATCTTCAACATCAAAGCTCATCTAAGCTTCATTTTTTATGGTCAAATCTATCCGGAAACAAATATAATAAAAATACCTCCATACTTTTTTACCTCTCATCAATAATAGTATTAACAATTTGCCTTAGATATCAGCACCCGAAACGGGATAAAAGGGATGAGCCGGCGGGCATTTCCCCGGGCTTGTCATTTTTTAAGCGATCCGGAATAAAGGTTGTATTCCAGCAGGCTGCATTTCAGTGATCCGTTGAAAAGGGTGCGTTTTCCGGAGGGTTTCAGGCCCACGTGCTTCAATGCTTCCGGGTCGGAGCTGATAATGAATGCCCTGCAGCCCGGGAAATTATGTTTCAGGGTTGATCCGATCATGCTGTAAAGGGCTTCCGTTCCGCCGGTCTTAAGTCTCTGTCCATAAGGGGGGTTTATAAAAATGACACCTTCATTGCCGGCGGAGCTCCTGCTGCTGAAATCGTGTTTCTCTATGCTGATCAGATGTGAGAGTCCGGCGGATTCAACGTTCAGTTTCGCCTGGCCGACCGCCTCAACGGAGATATCGCTTCCGGAGATGGCTGCATGCCGCTGTTCTGAAACCGGGTTGCATTCGCTTTTCACCTGTTCGAACAATTTCCGGTCAAAATCATTCCATCTCTGAAAACCAAAGAAGTTCCTGAATTTTCCCGGCGGTATTCCGCAGGCGATAAGGCAGGCTTCGACCGGGAATGTTCCCGAACCGCACATGGGGTCGAGCATCGGCACAGAACCGTCCCACCCTGAAAGCAGTATAATGCCGGCAGCCAGCGCCTCATTCAGGGGGGCCGGCCCGGGTTCCCTGCGGTAACCTCGCCGGTACAGCGGGACCACCGAGGAATCGAGCGACACGGTTACAGCGTCGCCGCTTATATGAAGATTGATAACTATCTGAGGATCTGATGTATTAACAGAGGGGCGCCTGCCTTTGTTCATCCTGAACCAGTCGGCAACAGCATCCTTAAGTACAAGTGCAGCGTATCCGGTGTGCCTGAAAAGCGGGGAATTCACAACAGGCACCACCGAAAAGGTCTGGCCTGCATCCATGTACCTGTCCCATTCAACCAGCAGGCTCCTTTTCATCAGGTCCTCGGCGGATCTGATCCGGAAATCAGCAATGGGGACAAGGACGGAAAGAGCTGTCCTGAGGCAGTAATTCGTTTTATAGAGCAGCTTCAGATCGCCCCTGAAGCCGACTGCCCGGTTAAGCGGTTCTACCGCCGAGGCTCCTGCGTCTTCAAGTTCCTTCGCCAGCACTCCTTCGAGCCCGAATAATGTCTTTGCAAGGTATTTCATCCCTCTGGTTTTTCATGGATCCGTAAATTTAACAGCAATGAGCCGGACCAAAGTTAATAATGAATATAAAAAAACGTATCTTGCAGAAATTAATAACAGTACTTGTGAAACCTGCTTGATTGATCACGAACACTGAGAAGATAATTTTCAATCATTTGCGTTTCCGCCATACCATTAAAATTTAAATTATACGTATGAAAAAAGCAATCTCCCTGCCTGTAATAATTCTTTTCTCAGTGATACTGGCAATGACTTCGTGCAAGAAGGAAGAACCGCTTGACAAGCTTCTTATCGGCAAGTGGAAAGTACAAACGATCACTCTGATATACTATGAGAACAATGTAAAGATGCTGGATCAGACCCTGTATTCCATCGATCCTGAATTGATTTTCCAGTTCAAAGACGGCGGTACCGGAACAATTTTTGAGGACAATGATGCCGCAGGAGCTTTCACATGGAACCTTAGAGGAAGCAAACTGACGCTTGACATGGGCTTCGATGAGGAGAATGAATGGGAGATCAGTATCGACGGGAACAAGCTTGTTTGGTCGTTCGAAGAACTGGAAACAAAGGACAATGTCCGGCAGAAGTTTGAGTACATCTACACGGCCACAAGGATAAACTAGTAACCCAGGAGCCTGTTGTACACAGCATTATCGGAGACTGCCTCCAGTGCTTTCCCGATAACGGCATCATTTTCGTTGATAATGTGGTAATAGGCATTCGTCTGCCATCTGTTGGTGGCCACAAGGCCCTTCAGCACCGTAAGGATCTCTTCCCTTGATCGGAGGAACTGCTCATCATTATATTTCACTCCTGATTGCTCTGCTTTCCGGATAAATGAAGCAATCTCATCCGTGGTGAAACTGAATTTTTTTCTGAAATCCTCAAATGTTTTATATTCAGCTGACAGTCTTTCGCGGTTTCCGTCAGAGTATTCCAGTGCAAACGAATTCAGCAGGCCCCGCCTTACGAGGTTTCTGTAATAGTCGGAATAGTTTGATGTGTCGGCGGGCACAAAGATATCAGGCATTATTCCACCGCCGCCATATACGATCCTTTGGCTGACAAGAGTCCTGAACTTCAGGGAGTCAGGGAAATGGATGCTGTTGGCACTCATCAGTTCCCCCGTTGTATAACGCTTGTAGAAGTTCTCGATATATTTGTCATATCCTTCATTATATGGGCTTTGTATCAATCTGCCGGTAGGGGTGTAATATCTTGCTATTGTAAGCCTGATCATGGAACCGTCAGGGAGGTAGTAGCCATTTTGCACCAGTCCCTTTCCGAAAGTACGGCGCCCGACAATTATACCCCTGTCCCAGTCCTGAAGGGCGCCGGCAAGGATCTCACTTGCCGAGGCCGAACCCTCATCGGTAAGTATGGCCACCCTGGCTGATGACAGCAGCCCCGTTCCTGATGAATTATAGTCCTGCCTGGGGGTTTTCCTGCCGCTGAGGTAAACAAGGAGCTTTTTGTCGTGGAAGAATTTTCCTGCCAGGTTCGTTGCTGCAAGCATATATCCGCCTCCGTTCGAGCGGAGGTCGATGATCAGGTTTTTCATTTTTTCCTTCTGCAGCTGGGCAATTGCATCCATGAATTCCTTTTCAGTGGTTGCCGCAAACTTATTCAGTTTGATATAACCTGTCTCATTATTAAGCATATAGGATGCATCAAGGCTGTTGATCGGAATTTTATCCCGCACTATCGTAAATCCCAGCAGGTTTTTTTCGCCTTTTCTGAAAACGCTGATTTCAACCTTTGTACCTTTCATGCCCATCAGCCGTTTCCTGACCCCTGCCGTGGTGATATTTATTCCTGTAACTCTCTCGTTATCGATGGATATGATTTTATCGCCCGCCTTTACCCCCACTTTTTCCGAGGGTCCTCCGGCGACAGGTTCAATAACAATGATTGTATCGTGAAGCAGGTTGAACTGGATCCCTATTCCTTCGAAATTACCGTTAAGGGGTTCGTTCATTTCCTGAACATCCCTGGCTGAGATGTATGAGGAATGCGGATCGAGTGTCCGCAGCATTTCAATTATGGCTTTTTCGGTCAGGCTGCCCAGGTTAATGGTATCGACGTAGAATGCATCGATGAGTCCCAGCGTGCGTCCTATTTTCAGGGTCGCGTCGGCAGGCTCCTGGGAATAGCCGCAGATACCTGCCAGAATAATTGCGATAGCAATGGCGCCAAACTTTAAAAATCTTCCCACGTTTTCCTGTATTAAATTACTTTATCCCTGCTTCATTTTTACCAGGGTCGTTCTTTTCTGTCCGCAAAAACCGCGCGGTGATCAATGCTGAAGCCTGGAACACTGCCTGAAACAGCCCTGCCGAACGCCGGTAAAGATAGTTATTCTTTTATTTGCTTCTTCCCGGTCAGTTCAGCTATATCGTAAGTAAAACCGTCGAGTGCCGGAATTGTTGAGGGGAATATTTCCCTTGCCTCCTCAACAAGAGGGCCGATGTTCCTGTAACGTGCCGAGAAGTGGCCGATGACCAGTGTTCCGGCCGCTGCGGCTTTTGCTGTTTCCGCGGCCCCGGTTGTTGTCGAATGTCCGGTCTGCCTTGCCAGTTCCTTCAGGCTTTTGTCGAAGGTTGCTTCATGATAAAGCAGGTCGACGTTCATGATGTACCGGGCCAGTCCGAGGAAATGCCTGGTGTCGCTGCAATAAGCGTATGACAGGGGTTTTTCCGGGTCCAGTGTCAGGTCGCTGTTTTTAATCAGCCTGCCATCGGCAGCAACGAAATCACTGCCTTTCTTTATAGCCCTGATCTGTGCCACAGGTATTCCGAATTCTCCGATACGCTCCCTGATAATGTTCCTTTCCGCAGGTTTTTCCCTGAAAAGGAACCCAAAGGCTTCAATCCTGTGTTTCAGGGGGAAGGAGCTAACGGTAAGGTATTTGTTTTCGAAGATCTGTACCGCTTCCTTTCCCTTCAAAGGATGAAAATCGATTTTATAATTCAGGTGAATATCGAAGTCCTTCAGGTGTGAACCGAGTATTGACATATAATTTGCAGGGGCATAAAGGCTCAGGGGGGTCTTCCTGCCCATCAGGCTGAAAGTGGACAACAGTCCGTAAAGCCCGAACACATGATCGCCATGGAGGTGGGAAATGAATATATTGTTTATTTTCCCGAATCTGATCCTGCATTTCCTCATCTGCATCTGCGTTCCTTCGCCACAGTCGATTAAAAACAAGTGCTCATGTACATTGAGTACATGAGCAGATGGGTATCTTTCTGATGTCGGTAATGCAGAACTGCTGCCAAGGATGGTCAGTTTCATGGGCAATCTGCAGTACGGGCTGCTATGAAATTATTTTCTCGGCGTCGCTTACGGATCCTGTAATGTTAAGGACAGTGTCAAGCTGGGAGATGGTGATCAGCCTTTCGACAGCTTCACTGAGGCCGCAAAGAACAAAAGTTCCGCCGGCATTTTTGCACAGCCTGTTGGCAACGAGGATAGCGCTAAGACCGGAAGAGTCACAATACTGGCATTTTTCCAGGTCGAGAATAATATTTTTTTCTCCTTTTCCTGAAATTAACACAAGTTCGGATTTAAGCGCAGGAGCAATATGGGTGTCAAGCTTTTCAGTCTGAATCTGAATTAATGTGCTGTTATTCCTACTCTCAATATTAAAATCCATGATGATTTTTTTATTATAGCCTAAATGTAACTATTTTTTCTATTTTTTGGAAGCTTTGCTTTCTTTTTCTTCCATTTCCTCTTTCAGGGCAGCAAGCTGTGTTATGTCGCCAAGAGTTGTTTTTTCCACATTTGTTTTTGTCTTTCTCGATATTTTTCTGGCTGTTTCAGACTCGCTTTTCCTGGCCGGGCTTTCTGCCGTTTTCTTTTCATCCTCAAACACCCTGCTGTGTGAAATGATGATTTTCTTTGAGGACTTATTGAACTCGATCACCTTGAACTGGAGCTTCTCGTCAACCCTGATAAGAGTTCCATCTTCTTTCACCATGTTTTTCGGAGTAACGAATCCTTCCACACCATAGGGAAGGGCAACTACCGCGCCTTTGTCGAACACTTCGATAACGGTGCCCTCGTGAACGGAATCGACTGTGAACAGGTCTTCGAAAACATCCCACGGATTCTCCTCGAGCTGCTTATGGCCAAGGCTCAGCCGGCGGTTTTCCTTGTCGATCTCAAGTACAACAACCTCAATTTCGGAATCGATTGATGTAAACTCGGCGGGATGCTTGATTTTCTTTGTCCACGACAGGTCAGATATATGAATAAGACCGTCGACGCCTTCCTCGATCTCAACAAAAACACCGAAATTGGTGAAATTCCTGACTTTGGCTGTATGCTTTGAGCCGATTGTATATTTCTCATCAATATTCTGCCATGGATCAGGCTTAAGCTGCTTGATGCCCAGCGACATTTTCCTTTCTGACCTGTCGAGGGTAAGAATTACTGCCTCCACCTCATCGCCCACCTTCAGGAATTCCTGAGCACTTCTGAGATGCTGGGACCACGACATTTCAGAAACATGAATAAGGCCCTCCACCCCGGGTGCAATCTCGACGAAAGCTCCGTAATCGGCCATAACCACAACCTTGCCTTTGACCTTGTCGCCGATTTTGAGGTCGGGATCAACCGAATCCCACGGATGGGGAGTAAGCTGCTTGAGTCCGAGCGCTATACGCTTCTTGTCATCATCAAAATCGAGGATGACCACATTCAGTTTCTGATCAAGCTGAACAATTTCTTCCGGATGGTTGACCCTTCCCCATGAGAGGTCGGTGATATGGATAAGGCCGTCGACGCCGCCCAGATCGATGAATACCCCGTAAGATGTAATATTCTTGACTGTGCCCTCGAGCACCTGTCCTTTTTCGAGCTTGGCAATGATCTCCTTCTTCTGCTGTTCAAGCTCAGCTTCAATAAGAGCTTTGTGAGAAACCACAACATTCTTGAATTCCTGATTGATCTTGACAACCTTGAACTCCATGGTTTTTCCCACGTAAACATCATAGTCGCGAATCGGCTTTACATCGATCTGTGATCCGGGAAGGAATGCTTCTATCCCGAAAACATCCACGATCATGCCGCCTTTCGTCCTGCATTTTATATAGCCGTTAATTATTTCGTCCTTTTCAAGAGATGCATTTACCCTGTCCCAGGAATTTATGGCTCTCGCCTTCTTGTGAGAAAGAAGAAGCTGGCCCTTTTTGTCCTCCTGGCTTTCAACATAGACTTCCACCTCATCACCAACCCTGAGGTTTGGATTATACCTGAACTCATTGAGGCTGACAACCCCTTCTGACTTGTATCCGATATTTATCACCACCTCGCGCGGAGTCATCTGGATTACCGTGCCATGAACAACTTCATCAACAGCAATCGTCGACAGGGTCTTGTCGTACATTGCCTCGTACTCCCTGTGCCTGGGTGAATTCCTGATTTCATCCTGCTCGAAGCTCTTCCAGTCGAAATCCTCAGGTGAAAGCCTGGCCGGTTCCCTTGCTTCAATGACCCCGGCTGCCGCTTCCTGCCCTGATTTGATGTCAGGAACAGAAAACACCGCCTCATCAGCGTTTTCAGAATGCAGATCTTCTGCTTCCTGTTCAGCAGTTACTTTCAATGGTTCCGGGATTTCCCCGGTATCTTTTGCATCAGGGCCGGACAGTTCCGGTTCCGGCAATTCCTCACCGGCATCCTGTACCAGGTTTGCCTCATTTATTATTTGGGATTTTTCCCGGATAAGTTCATCGCCAATATTCTCAAGATTTTCCTTGTTGCCTGGGTTTTTGTTCGCGTCAGTCATAATTGTAATAAAAAGAACTAATAATTAATAAGTTAGACATTATTTTGTTAAAAATCGGATGCAAAGATATGATTTTTTATGATTTGGTACAATATATTTAAGGTTTTCACTGAGTTAAAATATATGAAGGCAAAACACACATCGCCCGCAAGGGTGTTTCAATGACGGGGGGGTCACCGGAGAAAGCCTGAAAAAACAAGGTGTTAATGAATTAACATCATAACAGGCATGGCTGCAAATACCGCTGCCCCCGGACAGAACCACCGGCTGGTATCGCTCCGGTGCCGGGTTTCATTTTTTCGTTCGTTGTATTATATTTGCTGAGGTTATCCTTTTTGACTCCGGAGCCATTGTTTGAAACCCGCATGTCTGAACAGAAACACAAACACGAAGGCAATAGGAATATGTTTCATGCCGTTTAAACCAGATACGGATGTTAAAAGGGAACCCATGGCAGAAATGCGGCAGGCAACGGGAGTTAGCGACCTGGCCCATAAGGGGGAAGGGCCGGGGTACATCATCGGAAATTTGCCGTAACACCGGAGCTGATGAATGAAAAGATTATTTTTGACGGGAAGAACATTTACCAGCTTCCCGGATTTTAAGACACGGACTTAACTGGCATGAGATTGAGCGAAAATAACCCCTTATATTTTAATTTATTGTAAAACATACACTTATGAAAGGAATTATTCTTGCCGGCGGCTCAGGGACAAGGCTTTACCCCATCACATGTGCCATATCGAAGCAGATGCTTCCCGTATATGACAAGCCAATGATCTATTATCCCTTGTCCGTTCTGATGCTTGCAGGCATCAGGGATATTCTTGTTATATCCACCCCGAGGGATCTTCCCGGATTCAGGGAACTCCTGGGCGACGGTTCATCGCTCGGGATAAAATTCAGTTACATGGAACAACCTTCGCCTGACGGGCTTGCGCAGGCATTCATTCTGGGCGAGGAATTTATCGGGACGGATACGGTGTGCATGATCCTGGGCGACAATATATTTTACGGGCACGGATTTGGCAGCACCCTTCTGAAGACATCGGAACTTACGGGGGGAGCCTGCGTTTTCGGGTACTATGTTACTGATCCTGAACGTTACGGGGTTGTTGAATTTGACAGCAACAGGAAAGCTGTAACCATAGAGGAGAAACCTTCCCGGCCGAGATCGAACTATGCCGTCACGGGTCTCTATTTTTACGACAATACCGTTGCACGGAAGGCAAAATCGCTTAAGCCGTCGGCCAGGGGCGAACTTGAAATAACCGACCTGAACCGGCTGTACCTTGAGGAAGGGACCCTTGAGGTAAAGCTCATGGGAAGGGGTATGGCATGGCTTGACACAGGAACATACGACAGCCTGCTTCAGGCTTCAAATTTCATTGCCACCCTCGAGCAGCGCCAGGGCCTGAAGGCATCATGTGTGGAGGAAATAGCTTACAAGAGAGGCTTTATCACAAAAGATCAGCTTATTGCACTGGCTGAACCCGTAAAGAAAAGCCAGTATGGCCAGTATCTTTTCAGGATTGCCGCTGAGGAAATAAACGTTTTTGAATAGTCAGTTAACAGAATTAAGATGGAGATCATCGAAACAGGATTCGAAGGGCTTTATGTAATA
This sequence comes from uncultured Rikenellaceae bacterium, assembly GCA_964435015.1. Taxonomy (GTDB): domain Bacteria; phylum Bacteroidota; class Bacteroidia; order Bacteroidales; family VadinHA17; genus LD21. Next base: position 7,803 of record CAYSXP010000025.1, on the reverse strand, counting down.
CATCCCAGGATCTTTACCGACAGCAGGGGTTACTTTTTTGAGAGCTTCAGAAGTGATAACTTCATTAAGGCAGGCATTTCCTTTGTTCCGGTTCAGGACAATGAATCAAAATCAGTCAGGGGAGTGATAAGGGGGCTGCACTACCAGCTTAAGCCCCACGATCAGGCAAAGCTAATCAGGGTAATTACAGGAAGGATTTACGACGTCGCAGCCGATCTCAGGAAAAATTCCCCGACTTTCGGGAAATGGTACGGGATCGAGCTTGATTCGGAAAACAAGACCCAGTTCTTCATTCCAAAGGGGTTTGCCCATGGATTTTCGGTGCTCAGCGAAACAGCCATAATTCAGTACAAGTGCGACAATATTTACAACCCGCTGTATGAAAGGGGGATAGCACTGAATGATCCTGACCTGGGCATTGACTGGAAGCTGAATGACATGGTGCCGGTAATAAGTGAAAAGGATATGAAACACCCTTTGTTCAGGGATGCTGACAACAATTTCTAAAAAACCACGGATGGCAATTATACTTGTAACGGGAGCGTCGGGCCAGCTCGGGAACGAGATCAGGGTCCTTTCAAGGAATTATTCGGGATATGAATTTATCTTTACGGATATAGATGACCTCGATATAACAAATGAGAGTGCGGTGAATGATTTTGTCGGGCAGACGTCACCCGACTGGATCATTAACTGCGCTGCCTACAATTTTGTTGACAGGGCCGAAACGGAGGAGGAAAAGGCCTTTCTGATCAATTCCGCTGCGGTCAGGAATCTGGCAGGAGCATTGCGGAACACTGAGGGAAAGCTGATCCATGTATCAACCGATTATGTCTTTGACGGGTCAGCAAATACGCCATACAATGAAAATTCCGGAGTCAACCCGCTGTCGGTGTATGCCCGGTCGAAGCGTGCCGGGGAGGAAAATGCCCTGACGCACCCGGCTTCGATGGTCATCAGAACATCATGGCTTTACTCGTCGTTCGGGAACAATTTCGTCAGGACCATTTTAAGGCATGCCGCAGAAAAGGAATTCCTCAGGGTTGTGTTTGACCAGGCCGGCACGCCTACCTATGCCGCTGACCTGGCTTCCGCCATAATGACGATTGCTGCAAGGGTGATAAGGAACCAGAAAGCCTTTATCCCCGGAATATACCACTACTCAAATGAAGGAGTATGCAGCTGGTACGATTTTGCAAACGAAATAGTATCTTTATCAGGGCTGAAATGCAGGATAATTCCGATCATGTCGGACGAGTTCCCGTCAACAGTGAAGAGGCCTTCGTATTCAGTTCTCGACAAAAGCAAGATAAAGGAGAATTACGACCTGGAGATACCATACTGGAAAGACAGTCTGATGAAATGCATTAACCTATTAAGATAAACCATACTGCTATGCTGCCAATTGACCACATAAGGAAAAGAGCCGGGGAATGGCTCGGAAATGAATTCAATGAAGAAACCCGCAAGGAAGTAAAATGGATGCTCGAGAATGATGAAAAGAAACTCATTGACGCATTTTACCAGGATCTTGAATTTGGAACCGGGGGATTAAGGGGCATAATGGGTGCCGGAACCAACAGGATGAACATTTACACGCTTGGAATGGCGACCCAGGGTCTTTCGAATTATATTTTAAAGGAATGCGGCGGCTCGCCGGTAAGGGTAGCTGTGGCCCACGACTGCAGGAACAACAGCAGGTATTTTGCCGAAACCGCTGCTGACATATTTTCGGCCAACGGGTTTGAAGTATATCTTTTCGAATCACTCAGGCCCACTCCGGAACTATCGTATGCAATAAGGCGCTTCAGGTGCCAGAGCGGAATAGTTATCACTGCCTCGCATAATCCGCCTGAATATAACGGATACAAGGCTTACTGGAACGACGGCGGGCAGGTGGTTCCGCCCCACGATGAAGGCGTTATTGCTGAAGTCAGGAAGATCAGGTCGGTGTCGGAGATCCGGTTCAGCGGGAACAGGGATCTGATAAGAATGATCGGCAGGGAAACGGATGATTCCTTCCTCAACGAGCTGCTTAAGGTAAGGCTGAACCCTGAGATAATTGCAAGGCATTCCGGTATCGGGATCGTATATACATCAATTCACGGCACGGGCGGCATACTGGTGCCGCCGGCACTGAAACTTTTTGGATTCACAAACGTTCAGACGGTTCCGGAGCAGGATATTGCCGACGGAAATTTCCCCACGGTCAAATCACCAAACCCCGAAGAACCCGCTGCACTGGCAATGGCAATACAAAAGGCCAATGAAACCGGGGCAGAGCTTGTAATGGCCACCGACCCCGATGCCGACAGGCTGGGAGTGGCCGTGAGAAACGACAAGGGTGAATTTGTTCTTTTAAATGGCAATCAGACCGGCATCCTGCTGACTTGGTATATACTGTCGCAATACAGGGAAAAGAACAAATACAAGGGAAATGAATACATCATCAAAACGGTTGTTACCACCGACCTCCTTGATGAAATAGCTGAAAAGCATGGTGTTAAATGCTACAACGTACTCACGGGGTTCAAGTATTTCGCCGAGCTGATAAGGAATCTTGAGGGCAGGGAAAAATACATTGGCGGAGGCGAAGAAAGTTACGGTTACCTCCCCGGTGATTATGTAAGGGACAAGGACGCTGTCGGCTCATGTGCCCTGGTAGCAGAGGTGGCAGCCTGGGCAAAGGATAACGGGATGTCGCTGTATTCCCTGCTCAGGAAGATCTATTCCGAATATGGGCTGTACAGGGAAAAACTCATAAATATTGTCAGGAAGGGAAAGGAGGGCGCCGATGAGATAAAAGCCATGATGGCCGGTTACAGGGATGCTCCTCCGTCGGTCATCAACGGAAGCAGGGTGGTAAAGATCGATGATTACGAACTGCAGATATCAACCGATTGCATCACAGGTGGGAAAAGCCGGCTGGGCCTGGTGAAATCCGATGTGCTGCAGTTTTTCCTTGAAGACGGAACAAAGATCTCGGTGCGGCCATCCGGGACCGAGCCGAAGATCAAGTTCTATTTCAGTGTGCATACGGCGCTTGCCTCGCCCGATGAATATGAAAAGACGGGCCTGGTCCTCGACAGGCGCATAGCCGACGTAATCAATGATATGGGACTGTCGTGATCCCCATGCATCACCGGTAAGCAAGTTCCTGCCGCGAAAACTGAATTACGGAACAGTTCAATTGTTTTCCGCGGATCAGCCGGAGTCACCTGCCGGAGAAGAAGCAAGCGGATGCTGTTAAATATTTAACAACAATATCTGACTGAGATGAAATCATACAGAAAAGAGCTCTGGTTTGAAACATCATCGAGAAGGGCATTTATCAACATTACCGGGCATGTCTCAAAATGCCTGCAGGAGAGCGGTATTAAGGAAGGGCTGGTTTTGGTGAATGCGATGCACATAACTGCCAGCGTATTCGTCAACGACGATGAATCCGGCCTGCACAGCGATTTTGAGGTCTGGCTCGAGAAGCTTGCACCGGAAAAACCCTACAGCCAGTACAGGCACAACGGCTTTGAGGATAATGCCGATGCTCACATAAAGCGGACCCTGATGGGAAGGGAGGTTGTTGCTGCCGTCACAAACGGTCAGCTTGATTTCGGTCCGTGGGAACAGATCTTCTACGGCGAGTTTGACGGGAAGCGCCGGAAGAGGGTCCTTGTCAAGATCATTGGAGAATAGGCCGGCACTCCTGCAGCGAGTGATCCGGTATAATGAATCTAGTCAGAAGCTTTAAAAAAATCATCTGAAAAATTGACCAGGTACACCCGGTCCGTGGATCTTGTAAGGGCAGTATAGAACCATCTCAGGTAATCGGGCGTAAGCTCGGTTCTGTTGAACATGCCCTGATCAATAAAGACCCTCTCCCACTGCCCTCCCTGGGCCTTGTGGCAGGTGACGGCATAGGCAAACTTTATCTGAAGGGCATTGAAGTACCTGTCGTTCCTGACGGCATCGTACTGCTTTTTCCTGGTTTTAAGATGAACATAGTCGGCAAGGATGTTCTGAAAGAGTTCCCTGTTCCTGTCGGCAGGAAGTGCCGGGGCATCGAGGTTCAGAACGTCGAGGATCACCTTGGTTTCAATCTCAAGATCATAATCCCTGAAATATAATTCCATGTCGGCGAAGCGGAATCCGTAGATTTCCTCATACTTTCTTATTTTCCTGACCTCCGCGATGTCGCCGTTGGCAATGAATTCAATTCCTTTTTCTTCATCGGTAATAAAGTAATTGTTCCTTACAACCATTACCATGTCGCCGGGGCCTATCTCCTCTTCCCTGAAGAATATCCTGTTTCGTATACCCTGATTATACCTGTTGGCCAGCTTGTTGGAATTGACCACGATAATGGTTTCATCAAGTCCTGCCGAGCCATATCCTTCAGTTATTTCATCAATAAGCTCTTCGCCCGGGATCCTTTTAACATCATCAAATCCCCTGGTATCAATCTCCGGCCTTGCAAGCTCGCCATTTTCGATAAGCAATCTTACCCTGGTAGCATTCATCAGCACACCTGATGATTCACTCTGCCTGACAACCTGCTTCAGTTCAGCAGCGATCAGTCCGAAGCCGTATGTACCCAGTACCCCGGTGTCGAGGGCGGGGCTGGCCGCCGAGCCCACCGGCGGAAGCTGGGCAGTGTCGCCCACGAGGATCAGCCGGCAGTCAATGCCCGAATAAACATATTCCAAAAGATCATCAAGCAGTTTTCCGCTGCCAAAAACTGAAGCTTCATTTGCCGAATTGGATATCATCGACGCTTCATCCACAATAAACCAGGCATTCCTTTGCAGGTTCCTGTCAAGGACAAAACTTCCGATACCGTCTTTAATGGATTTCTGCCGGTATATCTTCTTGTGGATCGTATAGGCATTCTGCCCTGTATATGAAGAAAGCACCTTTGCTGCCCTTCCTGTAGGTGCAAGCAGTACCAATTTAAGCCGGAGGGCTGAAAGGGTTTTCACCAATGCGTTGATAACGCTTGTTTTACCGGTACCTGCATAACCGGTAAGAAGAAAAATACTGTCGTTGCTGCCCTCACAGATATATCCGGCGAAAAGACTCAAAACAGCCGACTGGTCACCAGTGGGGTCATTGCCGAGGAATTTGCAAAGACTATTGTATATTACTTTTTCACGCATCACAATATTGAGGTCTGCCCTGAGGAGCTCGGATAATTTTTCTATTTTTGCTTGTAAACTTAAACATTCCGGTTGAAAATCTATTCTACATTGAATGAATCTGTTTGACTGAATACTGCACAGCGTGCAACCCGGGCCGGCAATATCCTTCCCATTCGCGCGGGATGATGGACGGATCAGTACCCCCGCGGGCAACGCTGAGGGAAAATGACACAATAAAGCTGATACACATGCCGCTTCTTGAACTATACGACGAAACGCTTGACATAAATTCAACGGAGAACTACAGGCTGACCGTTCAGATGAGTCCTGATGATCTTTCCCTGAGCATTCTTGACACCCTGAGGAACAAATTCATTCTCATTAGATCATACGAGCCTGAACCCGGAAACAGGTTTGATGATGCAGGGATGGAAGAGATAATCAGCAGGGACGATTTTCTTACAAGGCGCTTTAAAAAAGTTCACATTGTTACTCCATCCCCGAAATCAATACTGGTGCCTTCTCCCCTGTATGAGGATTCACGCCGGGTTGAGTATTTCAGGTTCAATTTCTGCCCCGATGAAGGGCACATTGTGATGGCGAACAGGATACAGGACCCCGACGCAAGCCTGTTGTTCACTGTTCCCCAAAGCAGGGTCGAGCTTATCCAGTCAAGGTTCCCGGGCTCCGGGCCAATGCATCACCTGAAACCCCTCCTGCGGGCCGTTGCCGGGAGCCGCAGGCCGTCCGGCGGCAATCATATCCACGTACATCTTGAGAATGACTTCTTCAACATGATAATTTATGATCAGAATTCGCTCAGGTTCTGCAATGCCTTCAATTATCAATCACTGCCCGACATTCAGTATTATGTGTTTTATGTCATTAAAAGATTGAATATAGGCCAGGATGAGGTCATCCATTTCAGCGGAAAAACCGACAGGCATGAACGAATGGTGCATGATTTCTCAAGATATGCCAGGAACATCCGCTATGCCGAGCCTGCGGGTAATTTTACCTTCAGCTATGTCTTCACAGAGAAGCTCCGGAATAAGTTTTATAATCTCTTCATGGTTTTGAATTGCGAATAACAGGAGGCAGATACAGGGGAAGGAGAATTGTTCCGGCACGGGGCCTGAAAGCCAGGCCAACCACGGACTTTGCACGCGAGAGCCTTTTCAACATCCTCAATAATCTTGTTGATTTCGGGTCAGTTGCAGTATTGGATCTTTTTTCGGGCACGGGCAGCATCAGTTTTGAATTTGCCTCGAGGGGCTCGGCGGTGCATCTTGTGGAGATAGACCGGCATCATTTCTCAGGAATAAAGAAAACCATCGGGGATATCGGGTTCACCAGTATCAGGCCTGTCCATATTGATGTCAAAGCTTATCTGAAAATATGCACCTTCAGATATGACATAGTGTTTGCTGATCCTCCCTATAACCTCCGGTGGATTGAAAAGATCCCGGAACTGGTTTTTGAATCGGGGGTTCTGAAAGATGAAGGGATCTTCATTCTCGAGCATCCGAAAACAATTAGTTTCACCGGAACCAGATGGTTTACAGAACACAGGCGTTACGGGGAAGTGAATTTCAGTTTTTTTTCTCCTGTCTCAGGGGGTGAGTGAAGCAGGAACCAGCCTTTTTTGAGGTATATTTGTTAACCGGAAAATAAAACAATTAAATAAAACGTATCGATCATGAAATTAAGATTCCTGCCGGCTATCCTGGCAATTGCTGTTGTTTCACTTTCTTCCTGCAAGGAAAAAGAAAAGACATCTGACATGAATATCATTTATATCCATCACAGTACCGGAGGGGTGATCTGGCAGGGCAAAAAAGCCTCTGTTTTCACACGTGCCTTACGGAAAGTCAGTACCCGCCTGGCCGATAACCTTGGCGGTCAGGCGATGCTGCCGGCATTATTCAGGAATTACAACAGGGAGAACAACAAGAATTATCTCATCAGGGAAACAGCTTTTCCAAAAGCCGCTCCCTACGGGTGGGAAAATTATCCTTATGATTACTATAACATATGGGTTAAGCATGCAGGGAATGAGCCATATATGGAGGAACCGACTCTCGAAATGCTCACAAGACAATATCAGGTAGTGGTTTTCAAGCATTGTTTTCCTGTAAGCTACATACAACCTGATAAGGATTCGGCTGACATCAATTCGGATTACAAATCGCCTGGCAATTACAAGCTTCAGTACAATGCACTGAGGGACAAGCTGCATGAGTTCCCCGGCACAAAATTCATTGTGTGGACAGGGGCAGCTCTTGTCAAAGACGCTGTAAGTGAGGATGAAGCCGGGAGGGCAAGGGAGTTCTTCACCTGGGTAAAGGAGGAATGGGACTTACCCGGAGACAACATCCATATCTGGGACTTCTATGAGCTGGAAACAGAGGGGGGTCTCTATCTCAGGGATGAATATGCCGCCTCTTCCTCTGACTCGCATCCAACCGCGGAATTTGCCGCGAAAACCGTCGGTCTGATCTTCAACAGGATCATCGATGTGATCGAGAATAACGGCACGAAAACAAATCTGAAAGGTGAAAAGATCTGATATGCAGGATATGTCAAAGGCGGATATTTTTTCTTCACTTTAATTCAATAGTTCGTTAAAGTTTTAAGCGGCCATAGTGCCGTATAATATAAGTTCTCT
>CAYSXP010000024.1:0-60902 GCA_964435015.1 uncultured Rikenellaceae bacterium | reverse complement strand
TTACAAGGCCTTCTTCAGTGGTGTAAACGGTCCAGTTGTCGAGAGTGTTGCTGCCCGTGTGTTGAGCGATCCCCAGGTTTGTACCAAACCACTTCGAACCATCCCTTGCTATGTAAACACTTTGAATGGTATCGGACGGCATAATGATCGGACCCCATATGGCATATTCAGATGCCCCTGAAATGGCATCGAGGTCATTGTTCTTGAAGATCCTGGCCACTCCGGCCCCGTATGTACCCACATAAAGCGTATCGCCTGCAGCGTTCGTGCCCAGGGAGGTAATTGGAAATTCCTCGAATAATTCAGCAGGATAATAACTTGTGTACTCAGGTTTCATCCATTTGCCGTCGCCGTATGCTGCAATACCCTTGTCTGTGGCAAACCATTTCAGCAGATTCGATCCTGCGGCCACCCTTAATACCTTGTCGCCCATCGATGGCGAATCGGACGCTTTGAGAACCCTGGTTCCCTTCTGGGGATCGGGGGGCAGTGAGGCAACAGTTGCACCGTTTGAGGAGGCAACCAGTAACTCCGGTCCGGAAGCTGAAGAAGCAAGAGCCAGATGATTCACATCAGAGGGAAGATTGTCATTGGATCCGTGAAGCTTCCATTTTGTCCCGTCAAAACTCACAATTCCGGCTTCCGTTGCAAACCACTTTGTGTTTTTATCATCAACTGCAACCGTCGAGTATTTTTTGGCGGAGATACCAGTCTCCTTTGCTGCCTGCTGGCCTGCAGGTAATGAAAACCCCAATACTGCCAGGATTATTAATAAAATGCTCCCGGTAAGAAATGCTTTAATCCCCGCGGCAAAGCTCTTTAACTTTAATTTGTTGTAGTTCATGATTTTTCTGGTTTATTTGTTTTTTTCTTTTTCTGTGTGTTCAATAAAATACGCTAAACACGTTCATGGTAAAAATATGAATTTAAAGGATGCAAAAATATGAGTTTTTTCCGGGTTCTCCAATTTAACAATCTTTAAGAATAAAAGCATCGCCTGATCTGCAGGGGGTAAGGAAAATTCGTAATTTTACTCCGCTTTCAGCAGACTGAGATAAAGCGGGGTTTTTTAAGGTGAAAAAAGAACTGGAGCTGATCAGAAACGAGGAAGGAAACCGGGAGGTAGTGTTGTTATACACTGCCTTTTTATTCAGGACCAGGTAACGGGAAAACATGGGCTTCGGAATTAATTTGTGTAAATTTGAATTATTATGGATCTGAATTGATTAATCACAGGCAGAAGAATGAAGGCTTCCCTGTATAAAAAAATGGAGCGTTGCCCTGTATGCCTGCCGGGTATCTGAAGATCAAAATAATAAATATTATCAAATGAATAGAAAAATCAGGACATATGCTTATAGGACCATCTTCCTGGTGGCTTCTATGGTCTTTGCTTCCGGTCCGGTGCTGTCGCAGCAGATCTCAATCCTTCTCAAAGGCGGCCATGTAATCGATCCGAAAAACAACATCAATTCAAGGATGGATGTGGCAATTGCCGATGGCAAGATCCTCAGGGTTGCAAAGGATATTCCCGCAAGCAACGCAAGGCGGGTTGTGGATGTTACGGGAATGTATGTAACACCCGGGCTAATAGATATGCATGTTCATGCATTTCACGGAACAGAACCGGGATCATACATTGCTGACGGATGGGATGCACTGCCTCCCGACGGATTTACCTTCAGGGCCGGTGTAACAACGGTGGTCGATGCCGGTTCCGCTGGCTGGAGAAACTTCCGGGCTTTCAAGTCGCAGACTATTGACAGGTCGAGAACAAGGATACTGGCGTTTTTGAATATTGCGGGCACCGGAATGTATGGCAGATTCGAGGAACAGGATGTAACCGATATGAATCCGGTAATGACTTCATACATGATAACCCGGCTTTTCCCGGAAATCCTTGTCGGAGTGAAGTCGGCACATTACTGGGGACCCGATTTCACACAGGTTGACAAGGCCGTGGAAGCCGGAAAAATAGCAAACGTGCCGGTTATGGTGGACCTCGGTGAACATCACCCTCCCCTGCCGATCGGGGAACTGTTTATGAAACACCTGCGTCCCGGCGACATCTGGACCCATACCTATGCAAATGCACCGCAGGACAGGGAAGTGCCTGTTGATGAAAACGGCAAGGTCAAACCTTTCATTTTTGAGGCTCAGAAAAGAGGAATAATCTTCGACGTGGGGCACGGAGGAGGAGCCTTTCACTGGAAACAGGCAATACCGTCTGTTCAGCAGGGATTCATTGCGGATGTTATTTCTTCCGACCTGCATATAGGAAGCATGAACAGCGGAATGAAGGATATGGCTAATCTGCTTTCGAAATTCCTGAATATGGGGCTTTCACTCAACGATGTCATTCTCAGGGCAACCTGGAACCCGGCAAAGGTTATTAAAAGAACCGAGCTGGGGCACCTGAGTGAAGGCGCTCCGGCCGATGTGGCTGTTTTCACACTCAGAAAAGGCGATTTCGGGTTTCTCGATGTGAGGGGTACGAAAATGAAGGGAACCCAGAAACTTGAAGCAGAACTGACCATCCGCGACGGAAGGGTCGTGTGGGACCTGAACGGAATTGCTGCCCCGATGTGGGATGAAGTCAAACCGGTCAGCGGCAGATAGGAGGATGGTTTTAAACTGAACGAAGGGTTAATCAGGGAACGTTAACCAAGGAGGACAAAGAGAAAAACCACAGAGAACACGGAGAAGCACGGAGATAAACCACAGAGGACACAGAGAAAGAAACCACGGAGAACATAGAGTTACACAGAGAAAACCACAGAGGGCACGGAGGAGCACAGAGAAAACCAGAGAGGACACAGAGGAAAAAACCACGGAGGGCACGGAGGAGCACAGAGGATAAAACAGAGGGACGGGAAACCCGGTGATCAAACAAAAAAGTGAATAAATGCAGAAGACAGTAATCATACCAGGCCTGGGAAAAATCATTCCTGTATTTGTCATCCTGCTGTTCCAGGTTATGATTCTGCATTCCCAGGAGATTGACATTCTGATCAAAGGCGGTCATGTAATTGATCCCGGGAATAAGATTGACGGCATCATGGATGTTGCGGTTGCCAACGGTAAAATTCTCAGGGTGGCTGCTTCCATCCCTGCCGGAAATGCAAAAAAAGTCATTGATGCCGGGGGGCTTTACGTGACGCCCGGCCTGATTGACATCCACACCCATGTTTTTGTCGGCACGAATAACGGGTTTGCCGACGGATTCATGTGCATTTCTCCCGATGATATTACCCTGAAGGCCGGAATAACCACCGTAGTGGATGCTGGTACCTCGGGCTGGAGGAATTTTCCTGTTTTTAAAAGGCAGGTTATCGACAGGTCAGTGACCAGGGTACTTGCTTTTCTGAACATTGCCGGATCGGGAATGACAGGATTCCCTTCCGAAGAGGACCTTAACGATATGGATGCAAGGATGACGTCGCTGGTTATAGATCAGTACCCTGAAATTATTGTGGGTGTCAAGATCGGACACTATCGCGGAAGCGACTGGGCACCTTTCGACCGGGCACTTGAAGCCGCGAAACTGTCGGACGTTCCGCTGATTGTGGAATGCCACATGCCCCAGTACCCGCTTGAAGAGATCCTCGGGCGGCTCAGGCCCGGCGATATATACACTCATAGCTACTGCACCGCGGTCGACCGCGACTGTCTTCTTGATGAAAACCTGAAAATCAAACCATTTGTGATGGAGGCGAAAAAGAAAGGTGTCAGGTTTGACGTTGGACACGGAGGCGGAATGTTCCATTTCAATATCGCTGTTCCCGCCTTCAGGCAGGGACTGAAGCCCGATTCGTTCGGATCGGATCTTCACAGGTCGAGCATTAATTCAGGAATGAAAAATATGCTCGATATAGTTTCGAAATTCCTCAATATCGGAATGAGCCTTCAGGATGCCGTATATAGTGCAACCTGGGGCCCGGCGGTCACATTAAAGCGTAAAGATCTTGGAAACCTTGGCGAAGGAGCAGTTGCAGACATTGCCATTCTCAGCCTGAAGGAAGGAAGGTTCGGATTTATTGACACCCGTAACCACAGGCTTGAGGGTACTAAAAAGCTTGAGGCTGAAATGACAATACGAAACGGCCGGATCGTTTGGGACCAGAACGGCCTTTCCGCCGAAAACCAGCCTGATCACCAGAAAAGTAACATGAAATAATGATTAACCAAATTTAAAACCTATAACCATGATACGCAGGGACCTTATTAAGAACCTTTCAGTTCTGCCTCTGGCCGGAACATTTCTTCCATTGGAATCAGTTGTCGGACCTGTCAGCGGACCGCTGAAGGCAGGACCAAATATCTATGAATCAATAGGAGTGGACCCGGTAATTAATTGCGTCGGCACATTTACAATAATCGGCGGCTCTCTTGAGCGCCCGGCTGTTGTTGAAGCTGCTCATGCGGCTGCCGGTTACTTTGTCCAGTACGATGAACTGGCTTTCGGAATAGGCAGGCGCCTTGCGGAGATAACCGGGGCCGAGTGGGGAATGGTCTCCGCAGGCTGTGCAGCAGGGATGAAGCATGTTACAGCTGCATGCGTTGCCGGGGGGAACCCTGAGAAAATGGTCCGGATCCCCGATCTTTCAGGGTTTGATAAAACCGAAGTTGTTATCCCGAGAAGCTCCAGAAACGCCTATGATCACTCAATCCGCAATATCGGCGTCAGGATCATTACGGTAAATACGCTTGAGGAACTGGGAAAAGCCCTCAGCCCGCGCACCGCAATGATTTATATAATGACAGGCGCTGATACCGAACCCGGACGGGAGTTCGCGGAAGACAAAATTGCTGCCCTGGCAAAACCCTTTAATATTCCTTTCCTGGTCGATGCGGCAGCGGAGGATCTGACAGTTCCCAACGTGCATCTTCAGCGCGGGGCAACTGTTGTGGCCTACAGCGGGGGTAAAGCCCTGTGCGGCCCGCAGTGTGCAGGACTGCTTCTCGGAAGCAAGGCAATACTGATGTCGGCCTGGCAGGCAAGCTCGCCCCACCATGGAACCGGACGCGATAATAAGGTCGGAAAAGAAGAAATGATGGGTATGCTCGCTGCGGTCGAAGATTGGGTGACACGCGATCATGACGAGAAAATGAGAACATGGCACACCTACCTCGAAAATATCTCAAAAAAAGTCACCGGAATAAAAGGAATCAAAACCTCCGTCCGTGAACCCCAGGGCCTGAACAACAGGAGCCCGATGCTTACAATATCATGGGATCCGGGACAGTTCAATATCACCGGGCCAGAGGTCGCGGAAACCCTGGCAACAACAAAACCCAGGATCGCCGTCCATAGCGGCTTTGGCGACCAGGAGGGAAGCACTTCGATCCTTGTTTCCGCGGGCCAGATGCAGCCCGGAAATGACAAAACAGCTGCTGACCGCATATATGAAATACTGAACAAAAAATACCCGAAACCGGCTCCGATGAAGGCCCCGGCAGCTGACCTGAGCGGCAGATGGGCCGTGGATATCGAATACTACAGCAGCAAATCACAGCATGTGTTCATAATTGAACAGGATGGAAACTGGATACAGGGATCGCATAAGGGTGACTTCTCACTGCGCGAAATGACCGGAACAATCGACGGGGACCAGGTCAAACTCTTCAGCACGGAAAGAATGATAGCAGATAACGTGCCCTTCACATTTTCAGGCAAACTGGCTGATGATGTCATTTCGGGAGAAATTTACCTGGGCGAATATATCAGGGCAAACTTCACCGCAAAACGCAACAGCTACAAGGGTACGCGCCGGCAAATCCGCTACCCCAAGGGCCAGCCGCTCTCATCATGAGAATGTGCTGACCTGAATCAGAGATGGGAACAAAAGAAATTTTAAAATGTTAATATTACAGAATACAAACTAGTAAAATAAATGAAGAAGGAAAAAGTGATATGAAACCCACATGATACAAAATCACAAACAGGCATGAAAATAAAATTCATGTGGGTTCCATGTGAACCACTTAACCTTCAGTAGTATATAAATCTATTTTCACATGAAAAGACGTGACTTTATCAGAGTGTCTTCTGCTGCCGGAGTTGCAGGCCTGGTAGGCAGGGGATTTGAATCATTCGGGGCTCCGTTTGATTCTGGCGGCGGATTTGACCTTCATCCCTTTATTAAAGAACATCCTGAGGCAGTGTTTATAAATCTTACTTCCGTAAAGGAAAAAACAGACTCAAAAGCCAAATATGATGCTGCGTTCAAGCTTGCATCCGAGATGTTTATTAAAACAAAAAAAGGGAAAGGATATCCGCTCTCCACAAAGATAACCTGCAAACCCAACTGGACAGCCAGCCGGATCGACAAGAAAGATCCCACTGCCAATATGGGTATCACAACAGATAATGATTTTGTTGAGGGCTATCTGAACGGGGTAAAGACAAAGGGCCTCCGGGATTTCTACCTGAGAGAATGTGCAGCGCCGTCATCATGGGTTGCCAACGGCTATACGCCCATGGCAGAAAGGAACAATTTTAACCTTAAAAACCTGTCGAGCCAGGATTTCTGGGACCTGGGCGATGAGATAATTTTCAGGAAGATCGACGGGGTTGTGTTTAAACAGGCAGGGTATATGGCACCAATGAATGCCCCGGATACCTTCCTCATCAATATTGCGAAATTCAAGTCGCATCAGATGGGAATAACCGGAACAATAAAGAACCTGCAGGGAATAACCGGGAAAAAGTTCCATCAGTTCTGCGGCGGCCATTATGATGTCTTCAAATCGTACGACAGCCGTTATCATCAGTTTTTCCAGCCCGATTACCTTGCAAGGGTCGCCGAACTGCACAAGAAGCATGTTGAGATGGGCATACCACGCTGGGACACAACCATGGACCGCCCGCCTTACGGGGGAGGCCTCTGGATGGAACAATGGGTACAGCGTATGCTTGACTCCTACAGTGCGACCCCCACGGGAATCAACATCGTTGAAGGAATATACGGACGCGATGGCGACGGATTCGCCGGCGGACCTTATGAGGGAGGAAAAGCCATGGATATCATGAGCAACAATATCATCTTTGGAAAAGATCCGTTCAGGGTCGATATCATCACCCACTGGCTCGCCGGACATGAGCCCGGCAATTTCGGCCTGTTCCATATCGGAATTGAACGAGGCTTCTCAAATGTGCTTGATCCTAATGATATACCCGTGTACCTGTGGGAAAACGGAAAAGCAAAAAAGATAAAGCTTGAAACCCTGAAACGCACTCCCCTTATAACTCTTTACCTGCGGCGGAACGCAAACGGCGAGAACGAAGACAAGTACCATATGGTAGATGAGCCTTTTGATTACAACGCATGGAAAGGCGGGAAAATTGCCGGAACTGAAGCACCTTCTGTTAAAGCCCTTGGAACTGATTCAAACGATAAAGTCGTTATGGAGGTAACTGTTCCCGAAAAAGGCGATGTTTACGTGGACGTTCTGAACAGGGACGGAGAGATCGTATGGAAGCTGTATGCCGATGGCCTCGAACCGGGGGTTCACCAGGTGGTATGGGACGGGTTTTCATCACCGGGGTTGTACACGACATATGTGAAGGGTATGGGCTGGGACGCCGAGAGTGAAATGGTTATCTATACCTGATGAAACGCCGCGACTTTATTAAGGTTTCTTCCGCAGCGGGCGCCCTGGGCCTGGCAGCTCCGGGGATCAGGGCAGCCGGCGGCCCGGCCGGAGCACCGGCTGAAGGATTCGATCTGCATCCGTTCATCAGGGAGCATCCTGAAGCAGTTTTCATAAACCTTACCTCGGTAAAGGAAAAAACCGATGCAAGGGCAATACATGACGCTGCATACAAACTGGCCGGAGAAATGTTCGTAAGAACATCAGGAGGCAGGGGGTTACCGAATTCAACCCGGATAACGTGCAAGCCGAACTGGACATGCAGCACAGGAAATAAGAATGACCCTGAGGCAAGCCTGGGCATCACTACCGACCTGAATTTCATTGAGGGATACCTCAGGGGGGTAAAGGCGAAGGGCCCTCAGAACTTTTTCCTGAGAGAATGTGCCTGTACCTTCCAGTGGAAACCCAATGGATATATTGCAATGGCGGAAAGGAATAATTTCGATCTGAGAGACCTTACTGCCAGGGATTACTGGGAACTCGGGGATGATATAATATTCAGGACCGTCAACGGAATAGTATTCAGGGAAACCGCCTTTATGGCACCCATGACCGCCGGGGATACATTTCTTATCAACCTTGCCAAATTCAAGGCCCATCAGATGGGCATTACAGGAGCAATAAAGAACCTCCAGGGTATTAACGCCAAAAGACTGCATTCGTTCTGCGCAGGAAGCGTCGATGTATTCAAGACTCTTGACAAGCGTTACCACCGGTTTTTTCAGCCGGATTACCTGGAGCGGATAGCAGAACTGCATAAAAAACATATTGAGGCAGGATTTCCGAGGTGGAATGAAAAAATTGACAGACCCCCGTTTAACGGCGGCTTCTGGATGGAGCAATGGGCCCAGAGAATGTGCGATTCATTCAGCGTGACCCCTACCGGAATAAATATTGTTGAGGGTATTTACGGCCGCGACGGTGACGGTTTCCATGGAGGCCCGCACAATGGCAAGCCCATGGATTTCATGAGCAACAACATCATATTTGGCAAGGATGCATTCAGGGTCGATATTATCGCACACTGGCTCGCCGGCCATGAACCCGGCAATTTCGGACTTTTCCATATAGGCATAGAAAGAGGACTGTCGGATGTGCTGGATCCGTTTGACATCCCTGTTTATCTCTGGAAGGACGGTAAGGCAAAAAAAGCCAGGCTTGATTCATTCAGGCGCACACCGCTGCTGACATATTATCTGAGAAAGAGCAGCGACGGCATTGACGAACCCCGATATCACATGGTCGATGAACCGTTCGACTACAAGGCATGGAAACCGGGGGCAATTGCCGCGGCGGCTCAGCCTTCAATAAGGGCATTGGGCACCGATGCGGCAGATAAAGTTGTAATGGAAGTCGGCGTTCCAGGGAAAGGTGATGTTTATGTCGATGTCATGAATGGCAACGGCGAGCTGGTATGGAGAATGCATGCCGACGATCTGGAACCCGGCGTCCACCAGGTGGTGTGGGATGGATTCTCACAACCCGGCATGTACAATATGTACGTCAGGGGAATGGGATGGGATGCTGAACGTGAAATGGTGATTTATACCTGAAACCCCGACTATTTAACGCCTTTTACCACCGGGAGAAGAACATGGCTCAGGCTTGTGCCGCCATGATGAATCGTCTGGAGGGCAAGCCTGGTTACTGCACTGCTTCCCAAGGGGTCGCCTGTATTCGGGTTCCTGTCAAACTGCGGGAAATTGCTTGAAGTAATGTCTATTCTGATGCGATGACCCGGCAAAAACGCATTTGCCGTACCGGTAAGCTCAATATCATACTCATAAACCTGATTCGGAGTAAGGAGCCGGATCCTGTCAATCCCTTCGCGAAACCTGGCACGGAGGATCCCTTCGGATATTGGCATTGAATAGCCGTCAGGATAAACATCAGTGAGCTTGATCATCCAGTCAGTGTCTTTCCCGTCGGTTGCAGCAAACAGCTTCATCCTTACCGGACCGGCAATGGTCAGGGTATCTTCAAGAAATTCGCTGGTATAAACCATGACATCCTCCCTTCGCTCAACCGGCCTCTGGTCGACCGGACCCGCGGCTGTTGGCGTTCCGCAGCAGTTGTTCCCGCCCGTTGTGGGAACAGGGTTGAGAGGATCATAACGATAGGTGTCAGAGGCTTTCTTTAAAGGTTTGCGGAAAGAAAGGCTGCCATCACCGCGGACCGAGTTAGCCGCGCCGTTGCTGCTGATATACATCTCGCGGTATTCTGTGCCGGGTACGGGCCAGTCGGTTTCACTCCTCCATTTGTTGACCCCCATGTAGAAAAGCTGAACGGGTTTTTCAAAATCAAGTCCGGTGTTTACCCCTTTCAGATAGTAGTCATAAAACCTGATCTGCAGGTCATACATATCCATGAAGGCATCAGGGGTGAAATCCACTCCTCCGAAGGTCCGCGTTGGTCCGTGTCCCCACGGACCGATGATCATCCTTGCACCAGCCCTGGCCTCAGGCGATCCTCCGTGTTTCTTCATCCCCACAAAACCGTTTATCGTTCCCATCAGGAATATGTCAAACCATCCTCCGAGAGTATGAACGGGAACAGTTATCTTTTCAAATCGCTCCTCATCGCTTATTTCCTTCCAGTAGTTGTCATAGCTTTCATGGGTCAGCCAGTCGCGGTAATGCTGAACCGGAGCCCCTTCAAACGCAAAATCCATGTTGTTCAGGGGAAGGTGCATCAGGACATTGTCGTATTTCAGGTTTTCAGGCATATATTTTTCAGTGTGCCAGTACTGGGGAAGCATTATCCTGTTGGGCATCCTTACGACCCCCCAGCCATAGTTGAAACTCAGCCTGAAAGCGCCTCCCATGGTCAGCCAGTTGGCATAGATGTTGGTTGAAGCAAGTGCCGGAAACGCTGCGACAAGATGCGGCGGATTCAGGCTGGCCGCGGCCCATTGATTGTGCCCCACATAACTGCCGCCCTGTGTGGCCACCCTGCCGTTTGAGAACGGCTGCCTGGCTGCCCATTCAATTGTTTCATAGCCGTCTTTTGCCTCATCCCTGAAAGGCTCCCATCTGCCCTCACTCTCATACCGCCCCCTCACATCCGTTACCACCACCGCGTAACCGTGCTGTGCAAACCTTACCATCATTTCATGGACGCCATCCCTCTGAACACCGTACGGGGTCCTTGTTACCAGAACAGGATACCTGCCGGGGGCCGACGGAAGGTAGATGTCGGCATACAACTTAACCCCGTCACTCATGGGAACGGGCTTATGCCTCTCTATACGGATATCGTTGAGTGCCTGGCCTTCAGCGTGGGTAAAAGCAAAAGCACCTGCAATAATTACCGGAAGGAGGAATCTGAACAACAGATTCCTTGCATAACCAGGCATGCAAATGAAATGATTTTTAACTTTCATGATCAGACGGATTTATTTATTTTGGAAAGCTGTCTTACCACTTTTTATCAGTGGCTGAAATGCCGTTCAGATCCCAGACAATATCACCGGCCCTGATGGTGAGTTCGGCTACAAGCTTCTGATCTCCTTTCAGTTTCTCACCGCTGATGTCGAGAAATCCGAAATCACCCCGGCTTATGCTGAAAACAGCAACATCCGCCTCTGATCCGATGCTGAGATTACCGAGGCCGGGCCTGTTGATTATCATTGCCGGGTTCCAGGCGGACCGGAGGATTACTTCCTGGATACTAAGGCCCATTGCCAGAAACTTCGACATAAGATTTGCCATATCCTTCATGCCGCTGTTCATGCTTCCAGTATGAAGGTCGGAGCTTATTGCATCTGCAATAAAACCCTGCCTCACCGATGGTATTGCCTGGCTCCATCTGAAGGATCCTCCGCCATGGCCCAGATCGAATTTTATTCCCCTTTTGACAGCTGCAAAAACAAAAGGCTTAACCTTGCCTCCCTCATCCACCACAGCTTCCCTGGAAGAGGGGAAATAGGCATAGGGATGGGTGAATATATCTCCCGGGCGAAGGTGCTTCATGAACAGTTCCTCAAGGGAAAGAGGCGGCGTGGCCGAACCGAAATCAATCATCACCGGAAGTTTTGCCAGCTCGCCCGCCTTTACTGCACTGTCGGTCGGGGCCCATTCATGGCCATTGTAATGAGCCAGCTTTATCCCGACTATGTCGGACGGATACTGGCTGGCGCATCTGGCTGTGAGCACCGGATTCATGTCGAGGGTGGTTTGTTCAAAAGGTCCCCCTCGCATTCCTTCTGCTGCAATATTGAGAAAAGCAAGAACCCTGGTGCGGGAAGCATCGATGGTTTGTCTTTTAAAGTCAGGGAAAGACCGCCAGCCGGAACTTCCTACATCGACAAAAGTTGTAACCCCTGCACGGAATGAAAATGCGTCGGGCTGAACGGAAGTGGGCCCGTTCATAAGACCCTGATCCATCTTTGTGCCGTAATAGACATGGACATGCATGTCGATGATGCCGGGAGTGACATACATGCCGGCTGCGTTGATTACCCTGCTGCCCGATGCGGCATCGATATTCCTGGCAACCGCTGCAATTTTCCCGTCTTTGATGGCCAGATCCATGACTTCGTTTATTTTGTTTTTCGGATCAATAACATGGCCTCCCTTAATAACAATACTGTATGTCTGGGCGGCAAGAAAACCGGCCGACAACAGTTGAAGCAGAATGAATAAGGATACTTTGTGTTTCATGGATATGTGTTGTTAGTATATGCCTATAGCCTGGTATTGAAAGGAAAAAACCACGGAGATTCACTGTGTTGCCGCAGGATAGAACGGTTAAGTATATCAAGGATATTCCGTTTTCTACCCTGCGTTTCCCGGTGCCCCTCCGTGGTTTATGTAATCAGAGCCTGTTGGTTTCAATGCCGGAACGGTCAGCCGGATGCTTTGGTGAACTCCTCAGAGAGCCTTGCTGCAACCAGTTTCTCCTGGCCGGAAAGGAGGTTCCAGGATGTGATTGTTATGCTTTCGTCCTTACCTCCCATAACGGTAACAGAAGGACTTCCGTCTCTCAGCCGGCTGATGAGCTCTTCCCGGCCTGCCTTCACCCTGCCTTTGTCCCATGAGATGATCAATGTGGGAGTGCGGTTGGCAACAGGCGGAACAATTACGCTGGTTGTAACCCCCGGTATCTTTTTGACCGAGTTCTCCATTACGGCAATCCGGTCCTCCCAGGTTTTCCAGAGTTTTGCATGGTCGAGGTTGATGAACTTTTCAAGAGCCACATACATACCCAGTATCTCCTCCTTGTTTACCTTCATTCCGCGGCCTATGTTCCCGCCCCTTGGGGGTGCGTTGAGCCTGGCTGCTGCGATAAGGTCTTTCCTGCCCATGAGTATTCCTGCACTCTGGGGGCCCCTGAGGCCCTTTCCGCCTGAGATGCATACAAGGTCAAAGCCCATGTCGTTGAATTTCCAGAGATTACTGACAGGAGTTGCATCGGCAGCCATGTCAATCATTGTCGGGATGTTTAGTTTCTTTCCCAGGGCCACCCATTCCATATCATTAATTTTGCCATCGGGTCCGGCATAATTCAGGAACCACATCATTGCAGTTTCGGGGCCCGCCGCCTTCTCAACATCTGCGGCTGTTTCAACCTCAACAATCCTTACACCAGTGTTTGTGAGGGCATGAACATACCCGTGATTATGGGCCTTTTGTACGAGAACCTCCGATTTCATTCCTTCCAGGTGCGGCAACCGGGCAACCTTTTCCATATCCGTCCCGGTCAGTACTCCAGCAGTGCCTAAAACAAGAGCCGACCAGCATCCGGCTGTCACCGTGGCAGCTTCAGCGTGGCACATGGCTGCGATCTTTTCTCCGACCTTGTCCTGCACCTCATCAATCATTGCATATTCTCCTGCAGTTGCCCGTATGGTGTCGACCACCTCGTCCTGCATAATGCAGCCCGACATTGCGGTATAGGTGCCGGCAGCGTTGAGGAAGGTCCTTATTCCCAGTTCCCTGAACAGGTTCCGCTTAGGTGCAGGAGGTGCTGCCGGTGCTGCCGGTGCTGCGGTGACAGATTCAAGGGAAAGTGTGGTACCTGCAACTGCCCCGGCCACGGGCAGCATCGACAGATTTTTTATTGCGTCCCTGCGCTTCATGAAAAATAGTGTTATTTGATTTTAATTTACGCCTTAAAGATATTGCATCCCTAGATATAAGCTATGCAGTCCATCTCCACAAGCGAATCACCGGGAACACCGCCCTTGGCAACAGCCACGGTGGTCCTGACAGGCGGATTCTTGCCGAAGCGGCCGGCATAAACTTCATTCATGCCTTTGTAGTCGGCAATATCATTCAGGTAAACATTCACCTTGAGAACCTTCTCCATTGAAGAACCAGCCTTGATAAGTTCTTTTTCAAGCTCCTTGATAACAATCTCGGTGTGATTCTTTATGTCAAACGGAGCTACATGCGCACCCTTCCCGGCAATAAAAATAAGATTGCCATATTTTGTATGACCCGAAAACAGGGGCGCCTGCTGAAGACTGGATATGCTGCCTGCTTCCTTTTCCGGTGCACTGGCTTTTACTGCCATGCTCACCCCGGTAATACCAAGTACTGATGTAAACATTCTCTTTAATGCTGTCCTTCTTTCTGTTTTCATAGTGATTTTAATTATGGTTAAATGAAATTTTTTATGAAGCTAAATTTACTGTTTTAAATGATTGGTTCTTTATTCCCTGCCTGAAAATAATGGCCCGGCGCACTGAAAAACATGCTTATCTCGGTCTTCTTGCCAGAACAATGGGTTCGGCTATGCCGTTAAGGTCATAAACGATCCTGCCGGCCCTGATGGTCATCTCGCATTCAAGTTTCCTGTCAGCTTCAATCTTGTAGCCGGTATAGTCAAATAATCCGAATTTCCCTTTGCGAAGGTTAAGGATGGCAATGTCAGCCTCGGCACCTTCGGAGAGGTTACCCAGTTCTTCCCTTTTGATTATCCGTGCAGGATCACTTGTGCTTGCCCTGATCACCCTCTGCAGATCCATGCCCATTGCAAGACATTTCGACATGGTTGTAAGCATATCTTTCATTGCGGCATTCATACTGCCAATATGCAGGTCGGTGCTTATTGCATCCGGGAAAAGGCCGCCCTTTATTGCCGGTATCGCCTGTGAATAAGCAAAGCTGATCCCGCCGTAACCTATGTCAAATACAATGCCCCTTTTCTGGGCCTCGAGTGCAAACGGCCTGAGCTTGCCGGTCTTTTCATCAACCACCGACTCCCTGCTGTTGCCAAGAGAGGCATAACAGTGGGTGAAGATGTCACCCGGACGGAGATGTTTAAAAAACAGCTCTTCAATGGAAAGAGGAGGATTGCTTCCCCCGAAATCGATCATTGCAGGCATATTGGCAATTTTCCCTGCTTCAACGGTACGGTCGGTGGGGGTCCAGTCGGGCCCGCTGAAATGGGCAAGCTTGATCCCGACGATGTCCTTTGAGTTTTTCAATGCAAATTCACCCGTAAGCTTCGCATCCATGTCCTTGAGATTCTGCTCGAAAGGATCACCCCTCATACCCTCTCCGCAGATATTGAGCAGGGCAAGGACCCTGGTCTGTGACCGGTCGATGGTCTGCCGTTTGAAATCGGGGAATGTTCTCCAGCCCGCACAGCCGGCATCGACAACTGTTGTCACTCCCACCCTGAAGGTGAACCCGTCGGGTGTAACGCAGTTGGGGCCGTTCATGTACTGCTGGTTCAGATAGTTGCCCTGATATACATGCACATGAATATCAATGAGCCCCGGTGTAACGTATAAGCCCTGGGCATTGACAACCTGGATGCCTTCCTTTGCATCGATGTTTTTTGCAAGCTTCGCAATCCTGCCATCTTTAACTGCAACATCCATCACTTCGTTGATATTGTTTTTCGGGTCGATCACATGACCGCCCTTTATCACGATATTGTAGGTCTGGGCTCTCATTGCTCCGGCCATAACAAAGAATAACATGATAATAAGAACAGATACTCTTTTCATTTCAGGTCTTTTATTTATTTGGTTTTACATTTTTCTGCATTTTCCATTCCCTCCCGGGCGTTTCCACCCGGAACGATTCCAGGTTTCCCTGATCCTGCAATGTAACATACAGGGTCTTTCCGTCTTTTCCGCCAAAAGCAACATTTGTCGGCCTTTTACCGGTCAGCTGAACTTCCCGTAACAGTTCACCCTCAGGCGAAACGATCGCTATAACTCCCTTGCCGAACCTGGCAATATACAGGTTGCCCTTTATGTCGCACCTCATCCCGTCCATGCCAAAATCGGGAAATTCGATCAGAACCCTCTTGTTGCTTACATCGCCCCCGGAAGAAAGATCATAGGCCCATACAGTGCGCCCTGCATTTACATACAGGGTTTTTTCATCGGGGCTGACCTCAATTCCGTTTGCTGTTCCAAGACTGTCGAGAAGGGTTGTGCTTCCATCGGTATCTATGCGCCAGAACCTTCCTTTCCGGGCTTTCCAGTCAGGGTCACTGGCATAAAGACGGTCCCTGCTGTCAATGGCTATATCGTTGGGCTGACTCATAAGCGGCTCATTTGCAAATACGCTTATCTGACCCGTGGCCATATCCACTCTGAGAATGTTATGCATGGTATAATCAGCAATCAGCATATTGCCCCTGCTGTCAAACCTGATTCCGTTGCCAATGCTTCCCCCGGGTAACCTGATGAACATGCCCGCCTGATTGTCGGGGGTAATTTTGCCGATGGTGCCTTCACTTTCAAAATTTACCGCGTATACGTTCCCATGCCTGTCAACCGCAGGACCCTCGACACCGATGGTAAAAGTGTTGACGGGAACAATTACAGCCGGTTTGTAGTATTTATCCGAACCGGAATCCCGGCAGGAAATTAATAGGAGTTGTGCAGCAGCCAGTGCTGTGAATGAAATGATCCTTATAAGTCTCATATTGGTTAATTTTCCGGTTTATCCTGCAAATCATATTGTTGCGCAGGAGCGATATTCATGAAAGAACTGTTGATGAACAAATATACTTAAATTATTTATCGCGCTCAGAAATTAGGTTTTTTTAACATTGGCCAGCCCCGGCCGTATGGCCGGCCCGTCGGTGTCACCAGTTGACTATCGGAATGCAAAAAACCAGATCCGGGATTTATGTCGGGTCAGTCGGTATTAATATTTGATTTCATCGACCTGGCGGCTTTTTCAGCATATTTTACCGCTTCTTCCTTCAGCCCCATCCTGTAAAGAAAA
The DNA here is from genome assembly GCA_964435015.1 of uncultured Rikenellaceae bacterium. Lineage (GTDB taxonomy): Bacteria > Bacteroidota > Bacteroidia > Bacteroidales > VadinHA17 > LD21. The sequence continues at coordinate 44,049 of CAYSXP010000024.1, read as the reverse complement.
CCGCTGAGCTCTGAATAGTCCTCACTGAACATGAATGGATCCTGTTTGAGCAGCCTGTAGAACAGCTGCCTTGCTTTTTCAGGGTCGTTGTCCCTCAGGGCATACCTGATATGAGCCAGTTCAACATAATCATATTTCATGCTGAACGTGTTTTTCGGATTGCGGTTAATGAACTCAGGGTAATTGCAGACTCTCTGATATTCCCTTGCCCGGTCAACAAGAACCGGAATGGAGGCATTTCCCTTTGCATCAATATGCGACAGGAACAGATCGGTATAGATACTCAGTCCTTTTGATGAGAATATTATCCATTTTCCGTTGGGCGACCATGAGTGCCAGGAATTCATGGCGTACATGTTGCAGCCGAGCAATCGCGGGGTACCTCCCTTTAAAGGCACGATATGGAGCCTGCTGTCGGGCATCAGGTTCATGAAACTTTTGGCCTGGCAATATATTATCCATTTTCCGTCGGGTGAAACTGCCGGAAAATAATTGCTTTTGCCGTTCCCCGAGGCTCCTTTTACCGGAACTGCAGTACCGCCCTTACCATTGTTGAACGGGATAATGCAAATGTCGTATCTGAATGGCTTCTTCCCCGAAACAAATGAATCAAGGACTTCCCTGTCAGATACGGTGATTTCGTAAATATTATCGCTCCTGGGCAATGCCCGCGCCCTTGAAAATACAATTGATCTGCCGTCAGGCGTCCAGAAGGCGTTGCTTTGAACAAATTCATCAAGATTGGCTCCCGGAAGATCGTTCAGTGTTTTCAACTCCCTGTCGTAAATCGCAAGGTGCCCGTTAACCGGGAAAAACAATTGTGAGTATGCAAAGCTCTCAGCCGAGTTGAGCGGCGGGTTTTCGGCAACAACGCGGTCCTTAAGTGTTGTGACCACATATCTGCCGTTGGGTGAGATTTTCGAGAACAATCCGAAAGTGCTCCTTTTTTCAAGCCTTGACCACGACATGAAATTGCCGTGATCAAAGACAACCGTGTCGCTGATTGTGGTCAGAAAATATCCTCCTTTATCCCTTCGGCCCGCATCCAGATCCAACCCGATGTGATTACCGTCGTCTGAAACAGAGTGACAATTCCCGCAAACCGGGAAACCTTTCATGGCAATATGGGGCGGAGCCGGGCTGCCCGGATCAATCAGCATGTAATTCATCGATTCGAGTTCCCTTTCAGCCAGAACAAACGGTATCGGCATCTGCCTGTAAAGTACCGGGGCCCCGACAGAATCAGGGCTGATCCTGAAAACAACCTGTCTGCCCCGTCCTCCGCTTCCCTGTTTCCTTACCCGGAAAAAGATCCTCCCGTTCTCCGAAAGCCTTTTAATGCTGTCCCAGGCCGGCTCTTCAGGCCTCCAGGTGGTTTTGTCCGTAATATCCGATATCGAATAGTCATCCTTCCTTACAGAAAGCGAGACCTCCCAGGGTGACGGATCCTGCAGCTGACTTCTCCATTCAAAGGCAGGAGCAGGAAATTCGGCAGGAAAAAGGGCATTGTTGAACGGATTTAAGATTGTAATGTTCCTGCCTGAACTGTTTGTCCGGGTGAGCAGAATGACTGCCATGCAAACAGCTGCAAGGAATATTATCAGCAGAATATTCTTTGATTTGTTCATAAAGCCATTGTCAGATTCAAATATAACATTCCGGAACAGATACCCCAATCAACAAATGTAATTATTTAGAGAATACGATATGTGCATTCCGGTGGTTGAGAGTATCATTTTAAAGTTTTTTCAGGCCGGTAAGAATAGACGGATTTTTTATTAATTTGTTCTCGCGGCCCTGAACCTGTTTTGGACATCCGGAAGTAACAACGGCCGGTAATATATCTTCTGGTAAACAGTATCGGACCTGAACGTTTCCTTCCCCGGTAAGTGATTGATATCATGACAGGTAATTAAGTACACGATAAAAACTGACAATCCAAAACAATGAAAATATGAAGCTTGCAACCAGTTTTTCAAAATGGATCCCTGCTGGCGTCTTTTTTGCTGTGATGTCATCCGCTTTATTAGTGGAAGGGCAGGAATTTAGAAAGCCCGTTGTTTTTCCTGTTCCCCGCGAAATGCAGCTGACCGGAGAGGAATTCCCGCTCACTGAGGAAACCGTGATTATTGTACCGGTAAACGCCTCAGAAAATGACATGTTCCTGGCCAGGTCACTGTCGGGTGAATTAAGTTCAAAATACAGCATTGCAGTGAAAACTGAAAGGGCAGCCGCTTTGCCGGAAAACAAAAAGGTAATTCTGATGGGTGCCACCGGCAATCCGCTGGTGAAGAAATATTGTCAGTCGGGAAAACTTGAATTAACGTCGCGCAACCCCGGGCCGGAAGGCTATCTGCTTCATGTGGATGCAGGTCTTGTCGTAGTTGCCGGCTGGGACGATGCCGGGGCATTTTACGGGCTGCAGAGCCTGCGCCAGCTGATAAGGAACGGAAACGGGAACTCAGTTGCGGGCATCAGGGTGAGAGACTGGCCGCAAATGCCATTCAGGGGTATAAGACTATATGTGCCGGGGCCTGATAATATCGCATTCTTCAACAGGTTCATAAGGGATTTCATGGCGCTTTACAAGTTCAACAAGCTGATAATGGAGGTTAACTGCATGCGGCTCGACAGGCACCCTGAGGTCAATGCCGGATGGGTCGAATTCTCGAAATACATGCAGTATACCCGGTCAAATTCCACCGAGGGCCCTCATGGCGAGGTGAAAAACTCAAGCCATCATGATGCCGGCGACGGCCAAATACTTGAAAAAGCCGATATAAGGAACATTGTGGACCTTTCAAACCGTAACTTCATTGAGGTTATCCCTGAAATCCCATCCCTTACACATGCGTATTACCTTCTTACGCGCCATCCGGAACTGGCGGAATATCCGGGCGATATCTGGCCCGATACCTACTGCCCCTCAAATCCGGCATCGTACGAACTTATGTTTGACGTTTACGATGAATATGTCGAAGTGATGAAACCGAAAATGGTGCACATCGGGCATGATGAATGGTGGGGAGCGCCTGTGGGAGTTTGTCCGGCATGCAGGGATAAGGATTATTCACTCCTGTTTGCCGAAGATGTGAAAAAGATACACGGATATTTTACCGGTAAGGGAATCATGACGGCAATGTGGGGCGATTACCTTCTCGAAAGCGTGCGTGATACCCTCTTTATGGACTGGACCTCATCAACCGGCATTAAATACCGGACCCCGGGAGCGGTAAGGCCGGAAGTGGTGAAGGAATTGATACCCAAGGATATCCTTATCTTTAACTGGTTCTGGGACAGTGAAAAAAAGGAAAAGGACCTTAATGATTTCGGGTTCACACAGGTTTACGGCAATTTTACCCCGGCAATCACCAACTGGGAAGAACGGTCGGGGAAAAATAATCTTGCAGGAGGAGCTCCCTCTTCGTGGGCCTCGACGAATGAATTCAATTTCGGAAAAGATCTTCTTCTTGATTTTATGGGATGCGCCAACCTGTTATGGTCACCGCATGGCATCAGCCTGCCGGAGCTGGGGTCGGTTGTAAGGGAGGCGGCGGGTACGGTAAGGGAGGACCTGCATGGTGCCGGAATACCGGGCAGGGAAGGAGATCCCCTCGTACCCGTGGATATTTCGCAATATGCCAACATGACCGCCGGCACAGAAGCTTTCAACATGGATCTGCGCGGGCTGATGACAGACGAAATAAAAAAGGGTCCGCTTTATTTCAGAATGGTCAATCCTGCCGGCACTTACGGCAATATGCTGGTTGCAGTGGGTTCTGCCGGAACCGGTCCCGTCCGCCTGCCCGACCAGGTTAACGGGATCGCCATAGGTGAGGATGTAAGCAGCCTCATCTTCCTGCATGCATGCGCCTTGCCCGCCGCAAACCAGAAAGCCTACTTCAATATTCCCAACTTTTTCGATTCGGCGGACCTTCTCGGATGGTATGAGATCATTTATGAGGATGGTTTTAAGGAGATCATTCCTGTTCAGTACGGGGTCAATATCCTGGAATGGAACCCGGGCGGGGAAAAGAGCATTGACCGGCTCCAGGGCAATACAGGCTCGCCGCAGAGTGCCTATTGCTATATGGCCGACCCGGTGCCATGTTCGGAAGAGGGCCGGTATCCCCCTGTTACCTTTTTTGCCTTCGAATGGACAAACACCAGGTTCGGGAAGGTGATCAAAGAAATAAACCTTTGCGGAACAACCAATTACCAGACCCTGCAGCAGGATTACGTAAAGGTAGTTACAGAACCGATGAAAAGCAATGCCATAATGCTGGCCGGAATAACCAGGGTACAGAAAAGGAAACCCTTCATCCCGCATTAGGGTGAGGAAAACAATAACAGAGCTGCCTTCCGTTGCAGCACTATTCGAGCCAGACACCATTTGCTGATTGTCTGCAGGCTCAGGAATAACTTCATGATCAGGAAAAGCAGCCTGGCTCTTCCAGGTCCACGGCCGGACCGGTTATCCGATAAGGAACATCGGGAGGCTTACGGCCAGCCCTATTATTGCACCGGTAATAACTTCCCTTAATGTGTGCCTTTTGAGGACTATCCTTGACCATCCTGTCAGAATTGTCAGTATCAGAAGAAGTATACCGGCAAATATGTTAACCGGGAGCACAAGGAACGACAGGAATATGTTTAATGAAACATGCAGGGAACTCTTTATGTAATGATTGACTATTTGCGACACAAACACCAGGATCAGCCCGAATCCGGCACTCATCCATATTCTGCGGGGCTGCCCCGTTGCATACAGTATTATGCAGGCAATAATCAGCAACGGAACGGCAAAATAGAACAGGGTATTTCTCTGCATCCTGTCGGAGACATCAAAGTTGGTGTAAGTTCCGTTTCTTGATTTCAGGTACATGCTGATTGCCAGCGGAACGAAAATACCTCCGATTATTACCAAAGAAACAAAGGCTGCTTTTCTGACGTCGTTGAAGGCGAACATCATTATTGCCACAAAAAGCGGTATTGTAAGAAACGGGTGGCAGAAAAGCGAAACAAGTCTTGCCCAGGCCGGTTCAGGATAATTCTGGCCGGATTTTATTCTATGGCAGGTCTTTTGGAGTATTCCCAAGTTTGATCACCATCTTCCCTCCGCCGGTAATGTCGGTGAAAGGCACGAAAACCGAGGACAATATTTTTCCATTCACTGAAACTTCCTGGATATAAGGATTATCAGCGGAATTGTTTTCTGTTTCGATAACGAACTCCCTGCCTTTGAAATACCTGCTGTTCAGAGTAACAGTCACCCTGTCAAACAGCGGGCTGCCTATACCGAATGAAGGATCGGTATCTGTTAATCCCTTAACATCAAAAAGCCCCATCGCCGACATGACATACCATGCCCCGAGCTGTCCCTGGTCCTCGTCCTGTCCGTAGCCATAACCATGGATACCCTCCGTTCCGTAAAAATCATTCAGTATTGCCCTTACCCACATCTGTGTTTTTGAGGGCCTTCCTGAGTGGTTGAAAAGCCAGGAAGTATGCAGGCATGGCTGGTTGCCATGGTTATAAGGCTTTGTGATCCCGGCGAATGCGTGTATCTCGGTGCCCCCTCCGAAAATGTCCTTCCGTGAAATAACAAATGTACTGTCGAGGCGGCTGTTGAATTCTTCCCTGCCGATTTTGGCAACAATACCTTCAGGATCGTGCGGAACATAGAACGAATACTGGAAGGCGTTGCCCTCCTGGAAGCCGTCGTGAGGCACTGCAGCATCGAAATCCTCGACGAACTTTCCATTCTCAAGCTTTGGCCACATCAGTTTCCGTTGCGGATGGAAAATCCGTTCCCAGCCATGCGAAAGATCCGTAAGCAGCCTGTAATCCTCTTCCCTGCCGAGTGATTTTGCCATCTGGGCCACAGCAAAGGAGGTGAAGGAATACTCAAGGGTGTGGGAGCATGAAAATTTCCAGAGTTCATCGGGTCCCTCCCCCTTGGCAAGATAGGGAACATACCCGTATTTTACGAACTTCCCCACATCTGCCTTCCCCGCCCCGAAGGGACGGTTCTCTGAACCTATTTCATTTTTAAGGGAAGCTTCATAGCCTTTCTGAATATCAAAATCCCTTATACCGCACTGGTACGCCGCAGCAATCGCCAGGGGCACCTGGTTGGTGCCAACACCCGATACGTACCTGCTGCAGGCAAGACCGTCGCCGAGCCATCCGGCATCCTGGTAAACCGTGAGATGCGTCTTTACAAAATCAGTAAGATATTCGGGATACGCCAGGGCCCATAGCTGAACCAGGTTCCACTGACCGCCCCAGATAGCGTCGGTGTTGTAAAAATTAAACTGCGGCTTATTGTCAGGTCCTGCAGGTATCTGCCCGGTGCTGCCATCATGCCTCGGATAGGCTCCGTTGACGTCGCTTGCCAGCCCCCGGCCAAGCAGCGCGTGATAAAGCCCGGTGTAAAACCTGATCCTGTCTGCGGCACTGCCGCCTTCAACCCTTATCCTGCCAAGATATGAGTTCCAGGCATCGCGGGCTTTCCCCCGCGCCTCATCAAAACCCAGATCCTTTGCTTCAGTTTCAAGATTCAGGCGTGCATTCTCAACAGATGTGTATGATAACCCTGCCTTTATGGTGATGCTTTCATTCCCGGCGGTGCTGCAGGTAAGATACAACCCGGCGCCGCGGCCCGAAGCTTCCTTCTCTCCCTGCCTAACTGCCGGGCCGTTGAAAACACCCCACGACACGGGCGACTTATCAGCAATGGCCGAAAAGAACATCTTTACACTGGCTCCCGTCTGATACTTCTTTACATATTCCGGGTATGTCTCAACAAATCCCTCAACCCGCCCGTCATCACTTAACCAGACCCGGGCATCCGTCACTTCACCGCTCTCACCCTGCCTGTTGCCGATATCAAAAATAATATTCGACCGGTCGCCTGCAGGAAATGTGTAGCGGTGAAAACTGACCCTGGGAGTGGATGTAAGCTCAGCCTTAATGCCATAGTCTTTCAGAATCACGGAATAGTAACCTGGCTCCAGGATTTCATCCTTCTTGTCAAAAAATGACCGATAACCGCTGGAAGCTGAGTCAACCTCACCCGGAACGGTCACTAATTCGCCTGCCGTGGGCATGAACACAACCCCGCCAACCTGAAACTCATGGAAATTGGGAAAACCTTCAATCGACCTGTGCCTGAAATCATAGCCAACTGCTTCCCACCCGCTTAAATTTCCAAGGTGCCCGTCGGTTGAGGGACCGGGTTTGGCCATTCCGAACGGACTTGCACCGGGGGCAACATGGAACCACCTGCAGTGTGCAGTGCCGATCAGCGGATCGACATATCGGGTGAGATCTTCGGGAACGGCCGCTTTCCTGCCCGGCTGACAGGAAAAGAGGGCCAGTGCCACCAGAACAGGCAGAAGTAAATAACCTTTATGCGTCTTCATAGGATTTATTTTAGTCAGATCATTCTCAAAGGTAATAGAAATTCGGCTCATGTGGTTCTTTTATTGCACAGACTTCCCGGTGGAGTGCAGAGGACCACAGTGAATGATTCTTTTAACCTTTGCAAATCTGAGCTTTTGGCTGTATATCAGGGCAGGATGTCAAACCGGTTATCCGGCCGGCACCTGCTGATTATCACAGGGGCAGCAGCCGGCCTTTCATAAAATTGCCGGGCCGGAAAGGGAAGTGATTATTCAGATCACGGTTCCACGGACTTTCTACTCAGCCCGTCTTCCGTCATTATCCATTCATATTCAGGCTTCACGGATTCTTCAGTTCCGTATTCCCTGAATGCTTCCGGTGTGCCGAAGCCGTCATTGCAGTTCCAGTCAGTGCGAAGCATGTTTTCCATACCCCGGCTGAAGCTGACCTTTGTTCCTTCAGGAATGTAAAGACTTACCACAATGTTGTCGAATGACCATTTTCTTTCTTCCGGGATTCTGAAGTACTCGTCGAGGAAAATCGTGTCGCCCTCAACGGAATAATTGTACACAAGCTGCTCCATCCTGCCTGTGGCCTCATCCCTGGTCCTTCCCGAAGAACGTTTCCTGACATTGATCCTGATGTATTCATCATTCGATCTGCCGACTGCCAGGGAAGGAGCTATGCAGAGGTTCCTGAGATTATCCGTGAAGTACATGCGGTAATACCTGCATGGAAATGAAATTTCCCTGTCATATCTGATATCGTTTATTTTATTGCCGCTGAAGATGTAAACATTTCCCGTCGTTTTTTTCAGCACTTCCCCGGTGTCTTTTTTTGTGGTTTCGGCATAGCCTGTTCCTTCGTTAAACAAAAGGGCCGACAATGCAGCCAGACAGACCAGCCAGATGAGAAACCCTGCGAGTGAAATCAATCCGTCCCTGGCCCTGAACCAGAATATCATTTTAATACCCAGGTAAATCATTGCAAGCAGAGGTATCAGCAAAACTATGAATGCCAGAGTCAGTATCCATGGTGCGGTTGAAGGATTGACGGCATAATTGAGGAAGTCGGATAACCAGGAAAAATTCAGGCCATAAGCCTGCGATGAGTAAATTCCCGGGAATTTGAAGATAAACACCATGATCAATCCAAGCAGTGCGAGGAAGCCCGACAGAACCAATGCAAGCCCCAGGAGAACCAGGAACACCCTCATCGCAATGAATAGAATTCTGCCGCCTGCCCTTAAAATCTCATTCAGTGCGCCGGCCAGACGTTCAGAGCAGGCATTTCCCGTATGAGGGGAAGCGGCGGTGCCCGCGGCGGACCTCTTTTCCAAACCGTAACCTGCATGACCTGTACCTTTCATGTACGATTCCCTTTTCATTGTTTCGGGATCCGCCTTCGGCAGTGCTATCCAGAGAGCAAGGTAAACGAAGAATCCGACCCCGGCGAAGATTGCAAAGACTATGAAGATCACCCTGATCCACACCGGGTCAATATCGAGATATGAGCCCATTCCTCCGCAGATCCCGCCAATTATGGAATCATCAGGGTTCCTGTAAAGTGTCCTGCTGCGCGGCACGCTTGTATGTTCCCTGTTCCTGCCCTCCGCACCGTCGCCTGTTTCGAAATCCCCGGGACGGCCGATGATTTTTATCATTTCCTCCACATTATCTGCGGAAATGACTCCTGCCGCTGCACCCTGCGACTGAAAGATCTCTGCAATCCGGGCCTCAATATCTTCCAGGGTTTCCGCACCACCGGGAAGCTTTCCTACTCTGGCATCAATCTCGTTAAGATACCCGCGCAGAATATTGTATGCCTCCCCGTCGATCTGAAACAGGATCCCGCCAAGATTGATTTTTATGGTTTTGTTCATTATGTTTGGTTTTACAGGTTAGCAACGATTCAACGGTTTCTTATGAGCCTTACCGACTCAACAAGCTCATCCCATGATTTGTCAAGTCCGGCCAGATAATCCCTGCCTTCGGAAGTGAGTTCATAATATTTCCTGGGCGGGCCCTGTTGCGATTCCTCCCACCGGTAGCTCAGCAGCCCGGCATTTTTCTGTCTTGTCAATAAAGGATAGAGAGTTCCTTCCACAACGATCAATTCCGCCTCCCTCAGCTCCCTGATTATATCGCTTGCATAACAGGATGCCTTCGATAATACCGATAAAATGCAGTATTCGAGAATCCCTTTACGCATCTGGGCTTTTGTATTTTCGATATCCATATTTATAAGATTTATTGTTTTCAGGAACAACTGACCATCAGAGATTCATGTTCTTTCTCACATTATCAAATTCTCTTTTCACAGCTTCCTTAATATTGTGAATATTGACCGGGTCACCTTTCATTTCAATCTTCTGGGCAGTGGTCCGTGCTTCGGGAAGAACAATGTAAAGGATGAGATAAACCAGGATGCCGAGCCCCCCGGCCATGGTGACCGCAATAAATATTACGCGCACAATCCACGGTTCGATCTGCCAGAAAGCTCCCATCCCTGCGCACACTCCGCCAATGATCCTCCTGTCAGGATCACGGTACATCCTGTGCGCCCCGGGTTCCGTGAATTTCGCCCCTGACGACATATCTTCCTTGTCGGATATGTCCTCAGGATTTCCCATTACGGCAATTATATCCCTGACATCAGAAACAGTAATCACCTGTTTGTAGCCGGTGAGCCTTGCCCTGAACAACTCCGCCATCCTTGCCTCAATATCTGATATGATTTCAGCGGAACTCTCTTCTCCTGCCAGGTTAAACTCAAGGCTTTTCAGATATCTTTTAAGTTCGGTATAGGCATCCTCGTCAATATTGAACGAATACCCTCCAAGATTAATACTGACCGTGATTTTCATTTTCCGAGGTGTAAATTATTGGCTGCAAATTCAATTGAACTTTTAAATATTCTCCTGGTATAATATCATATTATTTAAGGAACCTTATAAAATTTACTACTGAGGATTATTTACTACAATCCATTGCAAAGATATACATAAATATATATACTATGCAATACATAGTACTAAAAAATAAGAATAATTTATTAATTATCAGAGAATGAGTGATGTGAAAATATGATAATAAATGATGACCGGAATTTGGAGTTTGAAATAAAATGAAACCCACATGATACAAAATCACAAACAAGCATGAAAATAAAATTCATGTGGGTTCCATGTGAACCACTTAATCTTCAGTAGTATATAAATATATTTTCACATGAAAAACCGCCGCAAAAACGGGTGATTCACCCCGAAACACTGGCTTAACATAGAGTCGTTGCTGATTTCCATGTTAGTACTTAAGATGATAATTCCCGGATTTTCCGGGTAGTTGCCATTATGACCAGAATGTCTATTTTTATACAAACTTTTGTTATGAAAAAACGCTATAGATGGGGAATACTCGCCCCTGGCAGGATGGCCGGAAAATTCACGAATGCATTGAAGCATCTGGATAATGCGGAGTTGTATGCAGTAGGTTCGAGCGACATTCGGCGGTCGGAAAAGTTTGCCGCTGACAACGGGTTCAAAAAATTCTATGGCAATTACAGGGAACTGGCTGAGGATCCCCGGGTTGATATCGTTTATATTGCGTCGCCGCATTCATTTCACAGGGAGCATGCAATACTTTGCCTGAAGAACGGGAAGGCCGTACTTTGCGAAAAGGCGCTTGCAATCAACGAGCGTGAGGTTGACGAGATGATTTCAGAGGCTGCACGTAATAAAGTCTTTCTGATGGAGGCTCTCTGGCCCCCTTTCCAGCCCTTTTACAGGAAAGCTTCGGAGATCCTCGAGTCAGGCATAGCCGGCCGTATGCTGCACATGGAGTGCTTCTTTTCCTTTAGTCCTCCTTTTCATCCCGATGACAGGAAATTCAACCTGGCGCTGGGTGGCGGATCGCTTCTTGATATAGGTATTTATCCGGTCATTGACGCTCTCACTTTTGCCGGCGTTCCTGACGGGATAAAGGCTTACGCTTCATTCGGAAGAACCGGAGCGGAAGAATCGGTAAGCGCCCTTTTCAGATATAATGACGGACGTATGGCCGGCATTTACAGTTCTTTCCGGACCAATGCCGGAATAGGCTGTGTGATATTATGCGAGAGGGGCAGGCTTTCCCTTTCCCGCGGGCGTGATATGAATCAGACTGTGATCCTGGAGGCTGACGGTATGGAGAAGGAAACATTCGTATTCAATCCGCCTGCAATGGGATATCACTGGGAGGCCCGGGAAGTGATGCGCTGTCTTGACGAAGGGCTGACTGAAAGCCCGGTTGTTCCATTGTCATTCAGCCGCAGCCTGATCAGAACCCTCGACAGGATAAGGCTTGATGCCGGAATAAGGTTGCCGCAGGATTAAAGGAAAGAGGAACATAAGCTTCACTGATACTGGTTACAATGCAATTCCCGGGGCTGAACATAACTGACGGAGAAGCCTTGCTGCACAGGAAAAAGATGCTTCTGAGCATGATTATTCCCCTTATTTTCATTATCATTATGTGGATCTCGAGAATGGTGGAGGCGCTTTTTGATCTCGACTTTACCCACCTGGGCATCCTGCCGCTTTCCTTCAGAGGCATACCCGGCATTCTGCTGTCCCCTTTCATTCATTCCGATTTCGTCCATCTGTTCAACAATACCCTTCCCCTGTTTTTCCTGGCAACGGCCCTGTTCTATTTTTATTCGGAAATTGCAGTGAAAATTTCTCTGTGGACATGGTTCCTGACTGGATCGTTTGTATGGCTGGCAGGCAGGACATCGTGGCACATAGGCGCTTCAGGACTCGTATACGGTCTGGCATCCTTCCTCTTTTTCAGCGGTATTATACGGAAATATTTCCGACTCGTTGCGCTGTCACTTCTGATTGTGTTTCTTTACGGGTCGATGGTTTGGGGAATATTTCCCGATGTTGTAAAAAAAAATATCTCATGGGAATCCCATATGCTGGGATTCATTTCGGGAATTATACTGGCAGTTGCCTGCAGGAATGAAGGGCCGCAGGATCCGGTTCCTGAATGGATGGATGATGACGAAAATGAATCTGACAGGGAATCCGATACGTGGGAGCCGGAAACAGAAGATGAGAAAAAGGAGTGAGGGAGCCTGTCAGATGAAAGTAATATTGTTTAATTCATGAATCAGCGTGAGCGTAAAATGATAGATGTTTCTGTTATCGTTGTCTGCTTCCGGGGCTGGGCGAGGCTTCGGAAATGCCTTGATTCCCTGGCCGCATTCAGGGGAGAGACTTTTAGTTTTGAGGTTATTGTCGTGGACAATAATTCCGGCGACCGGGTTATTCATGATTTTGAAAGGAAATACCCTGATTTCAGGTTCATTCTCAACCCTGTTAACGGAGGTTACGCCAACGGTAATAATCTGGGATGCAGAAATGCCTCGGGTGAGTATGTTCTTGTTCTCAACCCCGATACCGAAGCAAGTGAAAATGAGATTGCCAGAATGCTGGATGAAGCCCGCGCACACCCGGAGTTCAGTATCATTTCATGCAGGCAGGTCAACGACAGGGGAAAGGAAACTCCTTGTACGGGTGATTTTCCGGAATTCGCCAATCTGACCGGATTTCAGCGTTCAGTAAGCAGGATTTTCAGAAAATCTGCAGCAGCAGCAACTGATACTGACCAGGTGATGTTCCCCGACTGGGTCTCGGGGTCAGTGGTGTGGATGAAACGCGATCTTTATCTTCAGCTCGGAGGTTTTTACGAGGGATTCTGGATGTATTATGAAGATGTTGACATATGCCGCAGAATAAACCGGGAAAAGGGGAAAGTGGTCAGGCTGAATAATGTAACGGTTATTCATAATCATGGCGGAAGCTCCAGGGTAAATAAAAAAACTGCCTCAATCACCAAAACCGAGGTTCATATCTCAAGGCACCTCTATGTTTCAAGGAACATTAAAGGGGCTGAAGGAGCCTTTATACAGATCTTTCTTGTTGCAAATAATATTATCTCAGGTGCAATTATGGCAGCGGCGGGTTTGATCTTTTTCTTTGTGCCCGCCCTGTTTCTGAGAACCACAATATTTTTCAGGCTTATGGGGTATTATGCAGGAGCGGCCCTGAGGCGATCATGGGTTGGTCCGAGATCAGTGCTTTATCCCGGAAGAATGTTAAAAAAAGCTAATTAACTCATTCACGCCATTATCATTAAGTTGGTCTGACAAAATATATTACGATATTTGCAGTTCTCCATCCGGGCTCTGATTATTCCATCCGGCAAGCCAATTCGGGGATTAAATATAAACTAACCGGTTATGACCATTAATAAACTTGGAAAACTATCAGCTTTCATAATATTGATCAGTGTTTCTCTGGTTCTGGGGGCCCAGGATGATATCCTGCAAACCGAACCGGTTGTTGTCAGATCCGATACGGCTGCAATCAGGAACAATCATTCAAGGGAAGGGGCCGTCAAGGTATTCCTCGACTGCCGCAACTGCGATATGAATTATATCCGCCAATACATTCCATATGTTAACTATGTAAGGGATGTTAAGGAAGCCCAGGTATATGTCAATGTGACCGATCAGCCTACCGGAAGCGGAGGGACGCTGTATACCTACACTTTCCAGGGGCAGAAGAGTTTTTCAGGAATGAATGACACCATAACATTTGCAACCGTTCCTGACCAGACGGGCCCGGTAATAAGGGAAAAGAGAACAACCATCCTCAAAATAGGCCTGATGCGGTACATAGCAAAAACTCCGCTGATAGATGAAATAAGAATCGGGCACGAGCCCGGACTCGAACTTGAGGAGGTTAAGGATCACTGGGATAACTGGGTGTTCGAACTTTCCTCAAGCCCGAGATACTCAGCAGAGGAATCAGCAAAACGCTTTCAGATATGGAATGCATTTGAGATCTCCAGGATTACTCCTGAACTGAAAATAGAAGCCAGCCTTAATCAGAATATCAATAAGCAAAGATTTATTGACGAGGAAACGGATACAACTTATTCCAAGAGCAATAATTCACTGCATCTGCTGGTTGTTAAAAGCCTCGGAAACCACTTTTCCACAGGGATGCGATGGGAAAACCGTACATCAACCGAAGCGAACATAAACTTTACAACCGAAATTATGCCTGCCATAGAATATGATCTTTATCCATATTCAGAGGCCACCCATAAACAGTTAAGACTTCTGTATGCAATTGGTTATCAGTACAGTAATTATATTGATTCAACCATCTATGAGAAAATGTATGATAATTTCTTCAAGCATTCACTTATGATAGCATATCAGGTCCAGGAAAAATGGGGATCAATAAATATTTCTCTTTCTGAAACCAACTATCTGTCCGATTTATCAAAAAACAGGGTGAACCTTTGGGGATATATCAGGCTGAGGGTGTTGAAGGGATTATCCCTTTCGGTTAACGGCAGCGTTACGTACAACAATTTTCAGCCCAGCCTTCGCAAGGGAGAAATTTCTGAAGCCGACCGCCTCCTGCAGCTGAAGCAGCTTGCTTCGAGCTATTTTGTCCAGGGAGGAGTGAGTCTTTCCTATACATTCGGATCGATATACAACAACGTGGTTAATCCGCGTTTCGGCAACGGTTACTTTTAGCACCCCGTTAATATCAATTTCCCCTTTGGGAACAACTTACTTTCGTGTATTTTTACCATTTTTACCCATTCTCCCATCATGCACGAAAGATTCCATTACAGGACAAAAGATGAGCTTGTCCGCAAAGCATCGGAACTGGGATTTACCCTGCCTTTCTCAGATGACGTTTCCCCGTTGCTGGAAAGCGCAAAGGCAGGGGAGTTCACTATCCCTAACCGGATAGTGGTCCAGCCCATGGAGGGATATGATTCCGATAATGAAGGCGCTCCCTCGGAACTTACGGAAAGGCGGTATTTGCGGTATTCTGCGGGAGGCAGCGGAACAATCTGGTTTGAAGCTGTTGCGGTAAATCATGAAGGCAGGTCCAATCCCCGCCAGCTCTGGATAAACAGGAAAAGCAGGGATAAGTTTGCCTTTCTGAACGACAGGATCCGTAAAAACAGCGGACTGGAAAACAGGGATCCGTTCCTGGTTGTTCAGATCACCCACTCCGGCCGCTACAGCAAGCCCGACGGAAAACCTGCACCCCGGGTAGCGGCTCCAAATCCATTGCTGGACAGGGCAAGCCCGGAGATATTGACCGACGACGATCTCAGGCGGATCCAGGATCAGTATGTAAGTGCCGCGGGGCTTGCCCGCGAGGCCGGCTTTAATGCTTTGGATATCAAAGCGTGTCACGGTTATCTGATGATAGAGCTTCTGGCTGCTAAAAACAGGGCCGGCAGCATTTACGGGGGAGAAGAACCTGAAAAAAGATTCAGGTTCTTCCTGGAAACCTATGACAGGATCAGGTATGAAGTTCCGGGACTGATGGTTACAAGCCGGCTCGGCATCTCCGACATGTACAGGGGCGGCTTCGGGGTGGATGATATGGATCAGCCTGATTTTACCGAGGCTATGATGCTTGTGGGGCAGTTAAGCGGCAGGGGAATTGAACTGCTGAACGTTACAATGGGAAGCCCATATTTCAATCCGCACATCTCCCGGCCCTACGATGTTCCCCTTCCCGGAATGAAGACCCCCGATGAACATCCTTTGCAGGGAGTAATGAGAATGATAAATGGCACATCAATTTTTCAGAAAAAATTTCCGGACCTGGTTATTGTAGGAACAGCTTTTTCATATCTGCGTCAGTATGCACCGAATGTGGGGGCTGCGCTTGTTAAAAGCAGGGATGTATCCCTGGCAGGATTCGGAAGGAACTCATTTGCCTATCCATCGATGCCCACGGATCTTATGCGGACCGGCAGGGCCGATCCTTCCAAAACCTGCATATGCTGCTCGGGATGCACACGTCTTATAAGGAACCTTCATATAGGAGGATGTGTTGTCCGCGATAAGGAGATTTATGGAAAGGAGCTGAAAAAACTGATTGCTGATGGAAAATGAAGTAATACGGCTGAACGGTTTTTCTGTTAATTATCACAGTACAAAAACTCTCATTATCGGCAGCGGCGCGGCAGCCCTTAGTACTGCCGTGAGCCTGCATTCAATGGGAGAGTCCGATATCATTATTGCAACAGCCGGTTGGGCCGGGGGCACTTCCAACAATGCCGGATCAGACAAGCAGACTTATTACAAGCTGTCGCTTGCAGGTGATGTTCCTGATTCCGTTGCTGACCTTGCCCGCGACCTTTTCAGCGGGAAATGCATGCATGGCGATATTGCGCTGTGCGAGGCCCAGGGGTCGGTAAGGTCATTTATGAACCTTGTGAGCATGGGTGTGCCGTTCCCTCACGACAGGTACGGTTCATACCCCGGGTACAAGACGGATCATGATCCGCGGGCCAGGGCCACTTCTGCAGGACCCTACACTTCGAAAATGATGTTCAGGGTCCTTTCCGATGAGGTTTTAAGGAGAAAGATCAGGATCCTCGACAGGCATTACGTGATTTCCCTGCTTACCGACAGGGAAAAGACCAGGGTCGTGGGAGCACTTTCCGTGAATATCATGGAGAAAGATCCTGTTAAGGCATTCACAGTGTTTAATGCTTCAAATATCATTCTTGGAACCGGGGGCCCGGGCGACATGTATGAAACAAGCGTGTATCCCGAATCGCAGACTGGCTCCGTGGGAATGGCATTCAAGGCCGGGGCGGCAGGGCAGAATCTTACCGAATCCCAGTTCGGCATTGCCTCGCTTAAGTTCCGCTGGAACCTCTCCGGAAGCTATCAGCAGGTTATACCGCGGTACTTTTCCACCGCCCCGGATGGCAGCGACCCGCAGGAATTCCTTAATGAGTCCTTCCCCGACTACAGATCCATCACCAGGGCAATTTTTCTGAAAGGCTATCAGTGGCCGTTTGATGTCAGGAAAATATCCGGCCATGGGTCATCCCTTATAGATCTGCTTGTTTTCAGGGAAAGGGAAAAAGGCAGAAAAGTATTTATTGACTTTACCCGGAATCTGACATGGGAGGGATGCCAGGCCTTTCAGCCTGAAAAACTTGATCCTGAAGTGTATAACTATCTCGCTTGTTCTGATTCGCTGAAACCGGTTCCGGTCGAAAGGCTTGAAGCCCTCAATTCACCGGCAATAAGCCTTTACATGGATAACGGTATTGATATCGCAGCTGACGCCCTGGAAATAGGGATCTGCGCCCAGCATTGCAATGGAGGGTTGAAAGGCAGTATCTGGTGGGAGTCAGATCTCAGGCATCTTTTTCCCGTGGGCGAAGTAAACGGCTCCCATGGCGTATACCGGCCCGGCGGATCCTCCCTCAATTCAGGACAGGTGGGAGGGCATCGTGCAGCTTTCTTTATCTCTAAAAGATACCAGGCGCCTCCTCCTGAGAGAGGTATGTTCCTCGGCGAAACGGCTTCAGCCATTGAAAAGGATCTGAAAAGGGCCGCTGCCTGGCTCTCGGGAGAATGTCGCGGCTCCGCGCCGGAACAGCTGATGAAGGTGGTCAGGAAAAGAATGACGGATAACGGCAGTATCCTGCGCAACCGGAACAGGGTAACGAAAGCCGCGGAAGAGGCCAGGATGATGTTTGAGGATTTCGATAAGCTCTGCACGGCTTCATCGGTAAAAGAGCTTGCCGGATGCTTCATGGGCTCGAACAGCTGCCTGGCACACCTTGTTTATCTGGAAGCGATCAGGGCATATATTACAGGCGGCGGACGCAGCCGCGGATCATTTATCGTTGAAGATACCCAGCCGGGGCCAGGAAAAATTCCGGTAAACCAATCACCTTTCCCGGGCTTATGCAACTACGACCGGGATATTGAGGAAAAGATAATTGAGGTCAGATACGACGGGGAGAGCATTGCCACCACCCTTGTGCCGGTAAGAACGATCCCGGAGCAGAATCTTTGGTTTGAAAAAGTGTGGAAGGAGTTCCGTGAAGATAATTTCATACAGGGTTGAACGAGCTGTACAAATTGTTACCTTTGTCACCAGTTTTCTTCTAACCTGAATTAACTTGCAGATATGAACGGTAAACCAGTAGCCGTAATTACCGGAGCCAGCAGGGGTATAGGAAGATCGGTTGCTGTTGCCCTTGCCGGAGAAGGTTACGACATTGCAGCCATTGCCAGGTCGGTTGACAGTGAGGGAATGAAAACACTGGAGCCTGAAGTTGAAAGCAGGGGAGCCCAGTTTTTTCCTGTCGGCCTTGATATTTCCTGTGTAAAATATCATAAGGAGGTTGTCTCAAATATCCTTGAGAGATACGGGCGGATCGATATTCTCGTGAACAATGCCGGGGTGGCTCCGCTTCAACGGCATGATGTACTTGAAATGAGCAGTGAGAGTTATGACAGGGTAATGAACATAAACCTGAAGGGCCCGGTTTTTTTTGCACAGAATGTTGCCAGGGAAATGATTTGGATGAAAGAACAAATCACACATTACCGGCCAGTAATAATTTTCATAACCTCGGTCTCTGCCGTTCTTACATCTGTGAACAGGGCCGAATACTGCATCTCCAAGGCCGGGCTGAGCATGGCTTCTGCAGTCTTCTCCGACAGGCTCACCAGTGAAAACATCCTCGTATTTGAGATCCGCCCCGGAATAATCCAGACAGACATGACTGCGGCTATCCGCGACAGATATGACAGGCTTATCGGAGATGGCCTCGTTCCGCAGAACAGATGGGGCCTGCCCGACGATGTGGCAAAAGGCGTTGCATCGATTGCACGCGGCGACTGGGATTTTTCCACGGGCATGACCTTTGAAATCAGCGGAGGCCTGAATATTCACAGGCTCTGATTCCTCTTATTATCCACGCATTTACTGCCTGACTGAACAGTCTTTCCTGTTTTTTGTTTAATGCTTGTACGTTAAAACAAAAGATCATGAAAAAGACAATCACGCTGGTTATTTTTACATCATTGCTTGCTGCGAATCTTCATTCAATGGAAAAGTGGATTGCCGACAGGACCAAAACAAAGCTTGAATGGCTCGGCGAGAAAGTTGCAGGGCAGCATTCCGGGACCATAAATCTTCAATCAGGCTGGTTGACATGGGACGGCGATAAAATTGCCGGGGGCGAATTCCTTATAGATATGAACAGCATACAGGATGTTGACAAAAGCCAGAAGCTTGAGGGACATCTTAAATCGGATGATTTTTTCGGGGCTGAAAAACACCCTGTTTCGAAACTTGTAATAACGGGCAGTACATCCTTTGCCAAAGGAACGGGAGTTGTCAGCGGAAACCTAACCATAAAGGGTATAACCCACCCGGTTGAATTCAAGGCTTCCCTGCAGAAATCAGATGAGGGCCGGTGGTTCTTTGCAAATATTACTGTTGACCGGGCAAAATACAATGTAAGGTATGGATCCGGCTCATTCTTCGATAACCTGGGCGATAAGATCATCTACGATGAATTCAAGCTCAAGGTTAACCTTCTGGTTAAAAAAGCATAGCCTGCAACCGGCTCGTTTTCCCGCCGCTTATACAGGTGCTGTCCGAAGGATTTCTGCATTGACAGCCTGTATGATCAGCGGGAATTTTTTTCTGAAAAAAATATAGGAAAAGTCAGAAATCATGACAATCTTGTAATACCTAAATCAAGATGTAAATGAATAATGATATTTCCATTGGCGTAAACAGGCAAAAACTTGTTTATGAGGGATTTCTAATACCCTTTATTCTGGTCTCCAGTCTTTTCTTTCTCTGGGGTTTTGCTCATGGCTGCCTGGATGTTCTTAACAAGCACTTCCAGGAACTACTGAACATGTCGAAGGCAAAATCAGCGCTGGTTCAGTTTGTCTTTTACGGGGGATATTTCTTCATGGCAATACCTGCCGGGCTTATCATGCAGAGAGTCGGATACAAGCGGGGCATAATTTTCGGATTGCTGGTTTTTGCCTGCGGAGCTTTCCTTATGCTTCCTGCGACATTCATTCAGACATTCGGAAGTTTCCTGTTTTGCCTTTTTGTTATCGCCTGCGGCCTGACCTGTCTCGAGGCTGCTGCAAATCCGTACACAACAGTTCTGGGTCCGCCTGAATACGGGGAAAGGAGGATTAATCTGTCGCAGTCGTTCAACGGCCTCGGCTGGATCGCCGGCCCGCTGGTGGGCGGAATGCTTATCTTTTCCGCCAACGGCAGCGAAAACAGCAATAAATTCGCATCAATCGCCCTTCCCTACATGCTGATCGGAACCCTGGTACTCGTGGTTGCAATTTTCTTCTGGAGGGTTAGGTTCCCCAAACTCAGGGAAGATCTCCATGAGAACAAATCTGATCAGGAAGCAGAAGGAAAACTGAAGGATCTTTTTAAACATCCTCATTTTGTCCTTGCCGTCATTGCTCAGTTCCTGTATGTTGCGGCACAGACCGGAGTAAACAGCTTTTTTATAAATTATGTTACCGAAGAGATTCCAACACTCAGCAACCAGCAGGCTGCCCAGATCCTTGGATTCGGCGGCATGGGATTGTTCTGGCTTGGCCGGTTCACCGGAAGCACCGTACTGATGCGCCTGATACGGCCAAACAGGCTGCTTGCATTCTATGCATCGGTCAATGTAATAACCATGGTCCTGGTCGTTGCCGGATTGGGCTGGACATCAGTTGTTGCACTTTTTTCCACCTATTTTTTCATGTCGGTGATGTTCCCGACAATTTTTGCCCTCGGCATCAAGGAACTCGGCCCCCTGACAAAAAAAGGTTCATCGCTTCTCGTAATGTCGATAGCAGGAGGGGCACTTATCCCCATACTCATGGGACGCATTGCCGATGTTACGAACATGGCTCTCGGATTCATTGTTCCCATGGTATGCTTTGCCTTCATAGTTTACTTCGGGATAAGCGGTTACAGGGTAAGGAGCGCCAGGATACCTGCAGCTTCCTGAAAGCAGGCTCCTTGCGTCAATAATCCGGCATATCCGGGGTTCAGTCAGACTGAACTATTGTTTCTATGCTTTTGATTATTCCGGCAAATTCAGCACTGTCCATCCTTGCCCCCATGATCCCGATCACCCTTCCGGCCATCATTGAACCGATCAGACCGCATTTTTCAAGATCAAGCCCGGTTGCAAATCCATAAAGAAACCCTGAGGCATAAAGATCACCGGCTCCTGTTGTATCGTTGCACCTGACAGGTGAAGCATCGATCCTGATTGTTTCATTCCCCCTTTTGAGCCACGATCCGTTTGCCCCGGCTTTAATGATCACAATTTCAACTGAACTTCCCAACAGGTCAAGGGCCAGTGCCGGAGATACACCAGTGAGCGCCCCGGCTTCCATCTCATTGGCAAATAGGATATCGACATAGCCGGCCGTTATTTTTTTGAACGAATCGCGGTAGGATCCCACTACGTTATAGCTGGCCAGGTCAAGCGCAATTGCCATGTTGTTCTCCTTTGCAAGCAAACAGGCTTTCTCTACAAGATCCGCATCAGTGATGAGATACCCTTCGACATAAAGAATATCATGCCCGCGGAACCAGGCAGGATCGAGATCATCCGGATGAAGCTCAGCAGCCGCTCCGAGATGTGTTGCAAAAGTCCTTTCCGAATCGGGAGAAATGAGTGTAAGAGCAGTTCCCGTAACTGAATCCCGTCTTGTAAGGAATGTTTTAACCCCTGCTGCCTTCAGGTCGCTCTCAAAGAAATCACCCATTTCATCTCTGCCGGTAGATCCGATATAGCCGGCATCAACTCCGAGCATGGCCAGCCCGTGCATGGTGTTTGCAACCGACCCACCCGAGGAACGTGTCTGAATGAAATGCTTCGTTCTGTTCTGTATCTGTGCTGATTTTCTCATGTCAACAAGCTGCATGCTGCCTTTCGGCAAATCAAAAGCATCAAGCACCCTGTCATCATCTATACGGGTAAGAATATCCACAAGAGCGTTGCCTATGCCAAGAATCCGTTTCATTTAAAATTTTTCCTGAAGATATTGCTTAATTCACCAAAAGCCCTTACTTTTGCGACGCGAAATTACGTTGGTTTTTTGAATTAAGAAAGTAAAAGCTCAGCTGGCCAGAAATTATCCGGCAACCCGTATTAATGAATGATCCGGCTGAGTTAAGCAGGATAAAGATATTTTCCTCAGTAGCTCAGTCGGTTAGAGCACCTGACTGTTAATCAGGGGGTCCTAGGTTCAAGTCCTAGCTGGGGAGCTGAAAAAAGAGTGAGAGTGAGAGCGAGTGCGGAGCACGAACGAACACTCTCACTCTTTTTTCCTCAGGACTCACACTCACACTCACACTATTCTTCTGTTTCCCCTGAAGTACAAAACCAGTTCGTCCACCGGTTCTTCTGATCCTGTTCCATCCTGGCTGATCTGACCAGTATCTCTCATTTATGTGACGGACCTGAACTGAATCCTGTCTGGTGGCGCCGTTAAAGCCTTGTGCAGCGGGAGCATAAACAGGAACGGGTTTGTTTTCCGGCCTGCATTTCAATGACTCATTTTTATCAGGGGTCAAATAAATGAAAAGCAAGCCTGAAAACGAAAAGGGTGCCCTTTTAAAGGCACCCCCTGTTTGTTCAGCTGAGCATAGTGCTTAAATACGATTTGCGGCCCTGGCCGGCAGCAGGCCTGTCATTGCCTGAACGCCCGCTTGCGGAAGTTCACGCAATTGGGGCCTCCGGTTTTTACCATGAATCGCTTTTCTTTCCTCCGTACGAGGGCACTCTTATGTTGAAAAACGGTCTTTGCCTCTGTTCCGAACGTTTTGCGGTGAAATTGGCAGAACGGTATTCCCCGAGATGAAGCACGCCTGAAAAAGTGTCGCCGTCAATTACCCCGTCGAAAGTGAAAGGAACAGTTTCGGCATTATCCGAGTAAAAGCTCTGGAGCCTGACCTTCTTTCCGTCGATCTGGCCTGCAATGTCGAGCAGGGAAAAAGTACTTTTGTGGGTGCCCTTTATTTCATTGCCTTCCTGTTTTTCAAGGAAAAGCCTGTGTTCGCCTTTGCCGGAATAATAATCAATTGATACATCCCAGTGACCGACGAGGTTTGCTGCAGGCGGATCAATTACAACCACCTTCTTTTCGTGCTTCTGCGACAGTATCCCGTACACCCGGTCGGCAACGATCTTTTCATCGCCAGGCTGCATCATCTGGGCACTGATGGATATGGAAGCGCTGCGGTCCCTGGGATTGGTCCGTCCGCCGCCAAGGGCAATTCTCGGTTTATTGTTTAAAAGTTCGTCGGCAACTTCCTCCCCGGTAATGTTCAGGGCTTCCGGATCCCATGATATGGACAGGCGGGCGCTTCGGTTGTCAACACCCTGCGGTTCGGAGATCTTTGCAGTTACACCGCTTATGGCAGTTACCTTCTTCGAAATATATTCCAGCCATGAGATCCATGTCCTTTCCTCTTCGGGATGATTTCTCCTTGCCCAGGCTTCAACTGCCGCAAGCATTCCGACATGCTCCTCCTTTCCGATCTTGTTGTCCCTTCCCGGGCCATGATGAGGTGAGCTGGCCTGCCATGTTGAAAACAGCAGATCCTTGTTCCCGAGGAGGAGCCCTGCGCCCTGGGGTCCCCTGAGTGCTTTGCCTCCGCTGTATGCAACAATGGTCGCACCACGTTTCAGATGATCATTGGGAATTGTCAGGATCTCTGCGGCAGCATCGACAAGAATTGGTATGTTGTTTTCCCTGGCTATTGGAGCTATATTTTCAATGGACAATGGTCCGTCATAGTATTCCCTGGGAGCAGAGAACAGATAGATCATTGCGGTGCGGGAACTTACTGCTTTCCTGAACTCCTCCATGCTGTTCACGGTGATCAGTTTAATCCCTGCATTTCTTATGGCGTGATCGTACTGGTTCCTGGAATAGCGGGGGATTATTACCTCTGTCTTTGCAAAGCCCGTAAGATCGGGAACCCTGACAAGCTTTTCCGGATCACCATCCGTGATGCAGGCTACCGTTACATGCTTCAGACCTGCGGCGCAGCCTGAGGATATCATTCCCCATTCGGCCCCGGTGATTGCAGCGAGCCTCTTGCCAACGGCCATCGATAATTCATCAATGTGTACATAGTGCCTGGATGCATAATCAACTGCCTTCTGCACTTCGGGCAGTTCAATCGATCCGCTGATGATTGTGAAGGTCCCTCTGCAGTTTATCATTGGTTCCACACCAATCGACTGGTAGATCTGCGGACCCAGGGCCAGGGATCCCGGAGGAGGGTTTGACAAGAGCCCTGCATCAATGGCCGGCTTTTTCTGACTGACTGATGCCATAATCGGCTCGATTGACATCATACCCCCTGCAACAGGAATAGCTGATAAGGTTTTTAAAATTTCTCTGCGTTTCATCTTTAAAAGTTTTTGTTTTTAAGGTTACATGCCTGTCCGGCCAGATGGGAGAACCCGCATGTTTAATATTCTTTCATTCTTTACTGCCTTCATTGAGCTCACGGATACGGTTGTGCATGGATAATGTCCGGGTTTCCTGTCAGGAGGTTAACTTTATAAAAGTAAATAATAAAAAAGAATACGGCAGCCATTAAGTGTTAAAAACTTATAAATCCCTGCCATTTACCGGTTTTGTCGCGGTATGTGCCGGATCCTCTCCTGTTCAGGGGAACATTATTGTGAGCAGCCATGCCGGGATGATTGCCCTTCAAGTGGCAAAACCCTTAATGATCAGGGATCAGGATTATTGCCGGATGTTCCCGCCACTGATACCGTAGAGCCCCTGGCGCCGGATGCTTGTCAGGTTTTGCATTTCACTGCAGAATGATTTTATTTCGGTTTTTATTGTTAATTTAGGCTGTCAAAAAGATAACAGCCGCTATGAAAAAGATGAATCTGCATATACTGATTGCTGCCTTTTGTGCAATTGTACTGGTTGCAATCTCCTGTGCCGTAAATCCGGTTACCGGAAAAAAGCAGCTGATGCTGATGTCTGAATCACAGGAAATTGCCCTTGGCATTTCATATAATCCACAGGTGCTGGCTACTTTCGGGGTTTATGATGACGAGGAATTACAGAAATTTGTTCAGGCAAAGGGTACGGAACTGGGAAAGATCTCTCACCGTCCCAATCTTGAATATCATGTAAGGGTTGTTGACTCACCGGTGGTGAATGCGTTTGCAGTTCCCGGAGGATTTATCTATCTGACCCGGGGTATCATGGCTCAGCTTAACAACGAGGCCGAGTTCATGGGTGTCCTCGGGCATGAAATGGGGCACATTACAGCACGCCACACGGTCAGCCAGCAAAGTAAGCAGCAGCTTGGCACATTGCTGCTGATAGGCGGGATGATCGCTTCGGAGAAGTTTGCCCAATATGCCGAATATGCCATGCAGGGCATGCAGCTCCTTTTTCTCCGTTTCAGCCGTGATGATGAGCGTGAGGCCGACAGGCTGGGAGTGGAATATTCATCAAAGGTTGGATACGATGCACATAAGATGGCCGATTTTTTCAGGGTCCTGCAAAAAATGAGCATGGCCGAGAGCCAGGGCGGCATCCCTACGTTTCTGTCAACCCATCCCGATCCGGGCGACCGGTATAATTCAGTAAACCAGAAAGCAACAGAATGGCAGTCCACACTTAACATGCCGGAATGGAGGATAAACCAGGAAAGCTATCTTCGCCTTATCGACGGGATGGTGTACGGGGAAGACCCAAGGCAGGGATATGTTGACGGGAATGTGTTCTATCATCCTGACCTGAAATTTAAGTTCTCCTTCCCTTCAGGATGGAAACTGGAAAACTCACCAATACAGGTGACCATGGGGCCACCGGATGGAAAGGCGCTGATCCTGTTTTCTGTTTCACAACAGAAAACACTTGAGTCGGCAGTCGACAGCACAATGGCCCAATACGGACTCAGCATAACGGGAAGCAGAAGGACGGCCGTTAACGGCCTCCAGGCAATAATAGCCCAGTCGAAGCAGGTTTCCAGGGATCAGTCGACAGGCGCAACTTCCACAACTCTGGTGCTTTCCTATTTCATCCTCTACAACAATCTGATCTACGTTTTTCACGGAGTATCGGCAGAAGCCGATTTTAACGCCTTCACAGGCATGTTCAACTCATCAATGTCGAGTTTCGCAAGGCTAACAGATGCATCCCGGTTAAATGTGAAACCGCAGAGAGTTCACATTGTCAGGGTGCAGCGCGGCGGAACCCTGGCCGATGCATTTAACTATTACAGGGTGCCGCGGGATAAATACAGTGAACTTGCCCTGCTTAATGATCTTGAACTTGCCGGCAGTGTTCCCGCAGGAAGGCTGATTAAAATAACAGGAGAATAATCATTTTTCCCAGCCTGGCAGAAAAACCAGGAAATTGATATTTCGTTACACCGTCCGACTGGTGACGATGATATGCTGTGTTACAGTTTGTTGTGAATTTTCCGGCTTGCCCTGATTTCTCCCGGTGACTTGCCCCGGGTTTTGCGGCTCACGGGCAGGATGAGAATCAGAAAAGCCCGTGCAGCTCTGCATTTATCTTGTCAATCACTTCGCTCAGATGATCGTTGTTGTTTGGGAAATTATAGTGATCTGCTTCAATGATCAGCATTTTTCCCAGTTTGTATGACTGCACCCAGGCTTCGTAGCGTTCGTTGAGCCGCTTCAGGTAATCGATCCTTATGGAGCTTTCGTATTCCCTGCCTCTTTTCTGGATCTGGCTGACAAGTGTGGGGACCGAGGCCCTGAGGTACAGCAGCAGATCGGGAGGCTGTAGAAAAGAAGTCATCAGGTTGAAAAGAGCAGTGTAGTTTTCAAAGTCGCGGGTTGACATCAATCCCATGGAATGCAGGTTGGGAGCAAATATGTATGCATCTTCGTAAATCGTTCTGTCCTGCACGATTGACTGGTTCGACTTCCTGATTTCGATTATCTGGCTGAATCTTGAATTAAGAAAGTATATCTGCAGATTAAAGGACCAGCGTTGCATGTCCTCATAAAAATCATTAAGGTATGGATTGTCATCAACATCTTCATAATGAGGCGTCCATCCATAATGTTTTGCCAGTAGGCCCGCGAGGGTTGTTTTTCCTGATCCGATATTTCCCGCAATTGCTATATGCATGGTTGAAGCTTGTTTTTCCTGTTGTAAAAGTAATAAAAAAAAATCTTGATTTTATGTTTTCAGGTTAATTGTACCTGAATGTCAAATACCGGAATATCAGTGAAATACCTGATATCTGCTGCTGTATACCTTAACGCTGCGGCCGGTTTTTTCAGGAATATCACCCTGCCATCATTTGGGATGACTTTTCCGGAACCCTGCATACCTGTAGATTTGCTCCAGGAAGTCCCTGTCATTTGAAAGCCTTGGGATCTTGTTCTGTCCCCCCAGCTTATTGTTTTCTTTCATCCACCGTTTGAAGGTGCCATTTGGCACAGGCCTGACAATGGGTTTTACAAGGTTGATATCCTTGAACCTTTTTGCTTCATAATCCGAGTTCAGCGCTTTCAGCTCTTCATCGAGGAGTGTCGTGAACTTATCGGTGTCGCATGGCGGTTGTTCAAATTCGATGAGCCACTCATGAGTTCCCCTTGAGGTTTCTCCCATATACACCGGGCCGGCAGTATAATCGACGATTATTGCACCCGTGCCCCTGCATGCAGCTTCAAGAGCCATGTCGGCATTCTCCACGATCACTTCCTCGCCAAAGGCATTGATGAAATGCCTTGTGCGGCCTGATATTCTGAACCGGTACGGATCGGTGGAGGTAAAAACAATTGTATCGCCAATGAGATATCTCCATAGCCCCCCGTTGGTTGATATGACAATTGCATAATTTATGCCTTCCCTTACGTCAGCGAGGGGGCAGGGCTGTGCCCCGCCTGAATTAAGACTGTCGGACGGAATGAATTCGTAAAATATTCCATAGTCGAGCATCAGCAGCATATCGCTTCTTCCCGGGTCATCCTGGATTCCGAAAAAACCTTCGGATGCATTGTAGGTCTCCATATAATGCATCTGATCGCCCGGAATGAGCTTTTTGTATATCTCCCTGTACGGGGTGAAGCTTATTCCCCCGTGAAAGAACACTTCAAGGTTGGGCCAGACTTCAAGCAGATTTGATTTGCCTGTATAGGCCAGTACATGCCTGATAAGCGTAAGATACCACGACGGGACACCTGACAGACTGGTGACATTCTGGCTAATGGTCGTTTTGGTGATCAGTTCAAGCTTGTGCTCAAAATCCTCAATCAGGGCAATTTCCTGCCTGGGAGTTCTTACGAACTCAATGTAGAAAGGGGCGTTCCAGATCAGAACCGCTGAAAGATCACCGTATACTGACTTGTTGTCAGACATGTTTATTTTGTTGCTGCCGCCAAGTGTGAGCGCTTTGCCTGTAAATACCCGTGTTTCCGGGTTATTAACGGCATAAAGGGTCAGGATATCCTTGGCTGCCTGATAATGGCAACCCCATAGCGATTCTTTGCTTATGGGAATGAACTTGCTCCTTGACGAGGTTGTCCCGGAACTTTTCGCGAACCATTTTATTTCCCCCTGCCAGGCTATGTCCTTTTCACCCCTTCTCATCCTTTCAATGTAAGGCATTAGCTCATCATAGCTTATCACCGGCACGCGCGACTGAAAATCAGTGTATGACCGTACCGACTGAAAAGAATACTTTCTGCCCCATTCGGTCGCGATGGCAGCTTCAATTATCCTGAGAAGGACCTGGTTCTGTACATCCACCGGATGCTTCCTGAAATGTTCTATTTGTTTTATCCGGCTGGCATTCAGCAACTTTACTATCGAGGGCAGAAATGGCATAAAAACACTTGGGCTTGGATGCTAAAGATAATTAAAAAAATTCCAGGGATAAATCACACTTCAGCCAAAAATCTCCTTCAGTACCTGGAGCGACTTTACTTTTTTAAACAGTGGAAGATGAATAGAATAGTATTTTATTATTGTTTCCAGAACGTCATTTCTCAATGATCCTGTAAGCGGTATGGCGCCCATTGATCCGTAGGAGGCCGAAAAGAAACCGGCAAGAATGCCGGAGATCACTTCATCGGCGTAGTATCCGTGGACCGGGGGGGTTTCTGCGAACCTTCCGTCGGCCAGGTCGAAAAACTTTTCCCTGGCAGATGTTCGTTTTCCTGGTTCAAATCCAAGATAGCTGCTGAGCCCTATCAGGAAAGCAATATGGAAGTTTGAAAAACCGCTGCTGCTCTCGCTGAGAAATCTCAGGGAGCCCTCTATATGATCATACAATTCATAATTATGAGTCTCTTCCTTCAGCACCTGGCTCAGAATCTCACCAAGAAAAACGGCGATGCAGCTTTTCCTTATGTCGGTGTATATCCCTGAAAGAGAGTATGGGACGGAGAATTCCCTGAGGTGATGAATATTGCGTGATTCCTTGTAATAAAGGACCACATCCAGCATCGACATTGTCTGAAAAAATGCATTGTGCTTTCCTGATCCTTTGCTTCTCATTCCTTTCACCATGAATGAAAGCCTTCCGGCCTCCCGGGTGTAGGCCTGCAGAATCAACCCGGAATCTGAGTATCTGGTATGATGAAGTATGATGCACTTTGTCTTCAGCAGCATGGCGGCCAATGTCAGACCCAAATATAAAATTATTATATTTACCTGCCAATCAAAAGGATCATGATCGCCACCGATAATGAGGAACTGATTAGACGAATAGCCCGGCTGGCCAGACAAAACCAGGAGCAGGATGACCTCATAAAGAAACTCGAAAAGCAGGTTGAAAACCTTGCACTCGAGATAGAAAGATTGAAGGGGGATATTAAAGTTCCTGACGGTACGCAGGTTCATGCAGCCAGAAAAGAAGCGCGTGAAAAGTCACTGAAGTTTGATATGGCGACTGTTCTTTTCGCCGAATTACGGTGTTCATCACCGGGAATTGAAGCAACTGATTCCTTTTCCTACATGGACGAGCTTGATGAGATCTTCATGGAGTTCGGGGCAATAGCCGAAAGATCAGGGATTGTGAAAATCAAAACAATCGGCGACACTTTCATGTGTGCCGGAGGCATTCCTGAAAAGAACATTACCAACCCTGTCATTGTTGTTCTGGCTGCGGTTGAGATGAGGAGCTTTCTCGACAGGTTCGAGGCTCGGAAAAGAGGGAACGGCAAAAGGATCTGGCAGATGAGGACAGGGATCCACACCGGTCCGGTTCTGGCAACTGTGACCGGTAAAAAGAAGATCAGTTATGAAATAAAGGGGGACACGGTTAACAATGCCAGCAGAATTGTTACTGTTTCAGATGACCAGGGCATATTGATATCGATAATGACCTGCGAACTTGTAAAAGAGTTGTTCGTTTGCGAATATGCAGGAAAGCTGCCGGTAAGATACAAGGGCGACCTTGAACTTTTCGGGGTTGCCGGATTAAAGCCCGGATTGTCAGTTGAAGGCAGGGGAATGATTCCCAACGATCTGTTCAGTATCAAATTCGGCCTGGTACAGTTCACTGATATACAGGAAATGATTCTTGATAAGCTGGAAAGGGAGCTTCCTCCGTTTCTTTACTATCACAATGTAAAGCATACTGTTGATGTGGTTACGGAAGTGGAACTTATAGGCTGGGCCGAAGGCTGCTCTGATGAGGAGATCCTTCTGCTCAAGACCGCGGCCCTTTTTCATGATGCAGGGCATATTGTTTCATATGATGAACATGAAAAGCACAGTGCAGTGATGGCCGCGGAGATTCTTCCGCATTACAATTATACTGCCGCCCAGATTGAACGAATATGTTCGATCATAATGGCAACCAGGCTGCCGCCCGAACCGGCCGGCCTGCTCGAGGAAATTATTTGTGATTCAGATCTTGACTATCTGGGCAGAAGTGATTTCATCCCTGTTTCCAATCTGCTATTTGAAGAGCTCAGGGCCAGGAACAAAATGACGGAGATCAATGAATGGAACAAATTACAGGTTAAGTTCATCTCGGGGCATCAGTATTTCACAAAGACCGCACGAAGCCTCCGCGAGGTGAACAAACAGCTTCAGATGGAAAGGATACGGAGCCTGATACATGACTGATCACCGGCTGACGACCAGGATTTTGGTCGTACACGACTGTGAGCCGTCGGCGCTGCTGCAAAAAACAAGGTAAACTCCCGTGACAACGCGCCTGCCATTGAACGTTTTCAGATCCCATGAAGCCTGGCCCCCGGTTGAAGTGGTTTCATAAACAAGATTGCCGCTCACGTCAGTGATTTTTACATTTGTGTCTCTCAGCAATCCTGTAATTATTACGCTGCCGGAGAAATCATCCCTCACGGGATTGGGAAATGAATAAACGCCTGAGAATTCCTGTCCGCCTGATGTAGCCGTCTCCCTCACGGAGAGAATGCCTCCGGCAGTGCCAAACCATACCTCTCCGCTCCGGTTATCCACAGCTACCGTGGCAATTGAATCAGAAAACAACGGTGAATTGCTTTGGTTGAAGGTTTTCAGAACCCTGCTTCCGTCAGGGGATAAAAGATATGCCCCTGAACCCGGGGTCCCGAGCCATTTCCTGTTGCCGCCGTCAACGGCTATGGAGGTGATGGTCTCTGTCCCAAGCAGGTAATCAGCCAGACCCGATCCATCATCCCTGGGGATCTTAATCCTGTAGGCTGTCAGATCCTTTTCAAAGATGCTTTCAGGATTGAAATAAACCAGCGGCCCCTTGTCAGTACCGACCCAAATGTTCCCTTCAAGGTCCTCATTCAAAGAAAAAACACTGAAGTAATTGCCTTCACTGTCTCTGACGGGAAGCTGTAAATACCTGTCATCTGTGAACAGCCCGGGGGTATTGTTATCATCAATGACAAGCAGACTGTTCAGTTTTGGCTGGACGATCCATTTCTGCCTGCCCGAAGCGATGATTATATCGCCCGGAACTGAAGCATTGACCTGACATGGGAACACGATCCATTTCCCGTCAGGCTTCAGAACCTTTATACCTGAGGGTGAATGGCCCTGGACCATCCACAAATTGCCATCCCTGTCAAATGCCATCCCGCACAGCCTGGCTGCCGGGTCATTTCCCGCACCATCACCCAGGGGTGAATTTCCGCTGTGGAAATGATGGATCATCTGATTATTCCTGTATTCAAACAATCCGTGACCCCATGAGGAAACAAAAAAATGGCTGATGTCGGAGGGGTCGAAGCAGCATCTCATTGCATCTTTTGCATTTTCCGAAGTGATGTTGGAAAAACTGCCGTTTGCATGTACCGAAACCTGGAAATCCCTTCCGAGTGCGTCCCATGAACTGCCAGTTCCTCCTGCGCAGATGACTGTCCTTCCATTGAAGGACGTGATATTCACTACCTTGTCGGATGCCGGGCCAGGCAGGCTGAGTTTCCTGAAATCAGTCATGCCGGCCCCACGCACAAGCCCGTGGGTTTTGTCTGCGATCCACACATTGCCGCCTTCAATTATAGCCTGGGAGATATCAGGGGTTCCCCAGCCGTAGGCTCCGCTTGTTTTCACAAGTGCTCCCGAGGCATTGTAAACCCTGGTCATTTCCTTTGAGGAAATGCTGAAACCTCCGGGGGCCGGATCAAATGAACGGTTTTGCACGCCGGAGGCTTGTGAGAACAGATACACATCTGTGCCTGCAGAATAAACCTGGTCGCCTTCCGGAGCCTGCATCGGATAATTTGCATACAGCCTGTCGCCCGAAAAGATCACCAGGTTTGATTTTATTCCGGGCAAGCCACTTACCTGTTTCCAGTTACCGAAATATGACAATCCCGCATCTGATAACTCCCCGTACCATACACCACTATCCGTTGCTGCATAAATCAGGCCCTTTCCGATGGCCACATCGAATACCCTGTTCCCGCCTGAATCCCGCCCGGGTTTCCATGTATCATGGATCTCTTTCCTGATAAGGTCGATGACAATTATTCCGTAATCAGTTGCAAGAAATGCATGGCGGCCGGATGCCCTGATCCTGTGTATTGAAATTCCGCCCGCGGGCCCGTACATGATCTCCGGGATATTGAAAATTGTGCCTCTGGCAATTAAGTCAATGTTTGCGCTTCTATATGCAACAATAAGCAAATCCATGGCATCTGACCATGCAATGGCACTTATGCCTGTTTCCGCGAGCCCGTTTACCGCCGACATTTTTGTAAGTTCGCTGAACTCTTTGCTGTAAATTATCAACGCTTCACCAGTTGAGGCATATATTCTTGACGGGCTGACAGACAGGTGGGTTGCAGAACCATAATTCAGATGATCGGTCCACGATCCCGGGGACGGTTGTCCTTTTGCCGCCGAAAGAGCGAGCATGAAGCCTGAAACAAAAAGCAAAGCTCTCATTATTTCAAAAGTCATCCGTTTTCTTCGCTGCTGACATCCGTAAGTCCGCATAAAAAGACCCTGAGCTTTTCAAAAGCCATTGCCCGGTGTGAGATTTTATTCTTTTCCTGCAGGGTCATCCCGGCAAACGTGACATCATAGCCATCGGGTATAAAAACCGGATCATAGCCAAATCCTTCCCTTCCCCTTCTGTCATTGATTATTGTGCCGTTAACAATTCCTTCAAAAAGGTACTCGGCGCCGTTAAAAATAAGGGCAATAATGGTCCGGAACCTCGCCCTGCGGTTTTTGTGGTCACCAAGGAGCGCCAGCAGCTTATCAATATTTGCATCAGGGTTTTTGTCCTCACCTGCGAATCTTGCCGAATGTACCCCCGGCCTTCCTTCCAGGGCATCCACTTCAAGGCCCGTGTCATCGGCGAAAACATTGCGCCCGGTTGCCTTGTACACATACCGGGCTTTGTAAAGGGCGTTTGCCTCGAGAGTCGGCTCGTCTTCGGGGATATCATTATCAAGGTTTATGTCGGCCAGGCTCAGGAGACGAAAGCTTTTACCGATCAGATCACTGATCTCGGAGAGCTTATGTTGGTTGTTTGTAGCGAATACAATCTGCATACCATATGTTTGTCAGAATGCAATAATACTAAAAAAACGCCCCTGCCGGAAAGCCCGGCTCCCTTATCCCCTGATAAACGGATAAAGTGAACGCTGTATGAAGATTGAAAGTTAATTGATACATTTGGATTACAAACAGGAATCTAATTGTGCAGGAACATTTTGTTATCCGGTTCAGATATTTGTTATTGACAATCCTCCTCTCGGCAGGGATGACTTCATTGTTGCGGGCCCGGGCATTTGCCCTGCAGGATCCGCCCTCCCAGGCGTGGTGCTTTTCGAAGCTTTCAGTCATTCTTGCCCTACTGCTGGTGATTCTTATGATCATAGCAGTCTATATTTATCTGAGGAACCATTTTGCCGGTAAACAGCACAGGCTTGAACAACTGCTAAACAGTAAGACAGCACATCTTATCGCTGAAAAAGATAAAACAGACGCCCTGCTTGCAAATGTTCTTCCAAAGGATACCGCAGAAGAAATAAAAACCACGGGAAAAGCTGCCAAGGTAAAATACAATTTCGTCACTGTTCTGTTTTCAGATATTCAGGGATTTACCCAGATCGCTGAAGAGATGAATCCCGAAGTGCTGATAGATGAGCTTGACAAATTCTTTTTTCATTTTGATTCCGTTGTGGACAAATACAAGATCGAAAAGATTAAAACCATTGGCGATGCGTATATGTGCGCAGGAGGAATTCCTGAAAAAGACAGGGCAAACCCGGTTGAAGTCATACTGGCAGCCATGGAGATGCAGGGATACATGGAAAAGATGAAGGCAGAATCAGTGTCGGGGGGGAGTAAGTACTGGGACATCCGGATTGGCATACACACAGGGACGGTAATAGCAGGGGTTGTCGGCCAGAAGAAGCTGTCATACGATATCTGGGGAGACACTGTGAACACTGCGAGCCGGATGGAATCTTCGGGCGAACCAGGGAAAATCAATATTTCAGGAACAACATATGAATTTGTAAAGGAATTTTTTGTTTGCAGACACCGGGGACGAATGCCTGTTAAATACAAGGGTGAGCTGGATATGTACTTTGTTGAGGGAATAGTTCCTGAATTGTGCAATGAAGAGGGACTTCCGAATGATACGTTCCTGTTCAGGATGCAGCTTATTAGGCTTGAGGACGTTGAAGAAGCCGTGATAAGGATATTTACTGACGATGCTCCTCCAAATCTTTATTTCCACAATCTTTCAATGGCGAGAGGCATCATTGCACAGGTTGAGCTTATCTGCCGGTCGGAGCAGGTTCCTGAGAGGACCTTTTTTGTGCTCAAACTGGCGTCATTCTTTCTGATAACAGGTTATATCACCGATTATGAAAAGCCTGAAGAAGCCAGCCTGGCATTTATGGATGAGATCCTGCCGCGGTACAGGATCGATGAACAACTGGTTAATGAGTCGAGGTTGCTTATCAGCAATTCATATAATGAAAGTTATAATACCCTGGCCGACAAGATCCTTCATGATGCAAGATATGAGTACCTCGGGCGCAATGATTATATTCGCCTGAACGACAGGCTGTTGAAAGAAAGAACTGAACATGGCCTGGAGATCAGGAAGGAAGGATGGGAAGAAATCCAGAAACATCTTCTCGCAAACCATGAATTCCTTACGGAAACTGCCAGGATTCTGAGGAGTGTCAGTATTGAAGAGCAGGCAAATGCCCTGAAGGCTCACAATAAATAGAACAATTTGGGCTTTGATACTGCGGCAAATTGTCATTAAAGATGTACTTTTACAATGAATTTTAAAAATTTTCGGGGATATGGAGAATTTAGACTGGAAAAACCTGTCATTCGGCTATATTAAGACTGACTGCAATATTCGTTGTTTTTACAGGGACGGCAAATGGGGTGATCTGATAGTTTCGGAATCTGAATACATGGATATCCATATTGCGGCCACCGCCCTGCATTACGGTCAGGAAGCCTTTGAGGGGCTCAAGGCTTATATGGGGAAAGACGGCAGGGTAAGGCTGTTCCGCTGGGAAGAGAATGCCAGGAGACTGGCGTATTCAGCTCAGGGTATTAAAATGGAAGCATTCCCGTTTGAGAAGTTCAGGGAAGCTGTTTTCAGGGTTGTTCAGATGAATAAAAGATTCATTCCTCCTTACGGTACCGGGGCAACCCTTTACATACGGCCGCTCCTTTACGGGAGCGGAGCCGAGGTGGGGGTAAAGCCGTCGGCAGAATACGTTTTTATTGTGTTCGTAACACCTGTGGGCCCCTACTTCAAAGGCGGGATCAGGCCGGTCGACATGCTGATATGCAGGGATTATGACCGTGCCGCGCCAAAGGGCACCGGCACCTTTAAGGTTGGGGGCAACTATGCGGCAAGCCTGAGGGCAGGCATGGATGCAAAGGAAAAGGGATATGCAAGTACAATCTTCCTGGATGCCAGGGAGAAAAAATACATTGACGAGTGCGGCCCTGCTAACTTTTTTGGCATAAAGAACAATACATACATTACTCCGAAGTCTGAGTCAATTCTGAAGTCAATAACAAACATGAGCCTGATTGAACTGGCCCAAAGCCTTGGAATAAAGACGGAACGGAGACAGGTGGCCGTGGAAGAGCTGGCTGAGTTTTCCGAAGCCGGGGCCTGCGGTACCGCTGCCGTAATCAGCCCCATCGGCAAAATCTTCGATCCCGACACAAATATTACGTATGAATATTGCAGGGATGGTAATCCGGGGCCGGTTACAATGATGCTTTACAATAAGCTTGCCGCGATTCAGTCGGGAGATGCGGACGATGAGTTTGGATGGATCTCAGTTGTTGAATAGGGAGCAGTGGTGAAGAAAAAGGAATCCGGATTTGCAAGGGCAAAATTAAGAGGATCATACCTGACATTGGTGATAAGCGTCTCACTGGTCCTGTTTCTTCTTGGGATACTTGGCCTCGTTCTGATCAATGCAAAGGAATTGTCGGATTATTTCAGGGAAAGCCTTTCATTCTCGGTTATGCTTGATGATGAAGCGAGGGAAGCTGACATAAGAATGCTTCAAAAGGATCTTGACGCAAAACCCTACGTAAAATCAACCGTCTACGTATCAAAAGATGAAGCTGCTGCCAAGATGAAAGAAGACCTGGGAGAGGATTTTATAAGCTTCCTGGGAGATAATCCCCTGCCTCCCACAATAGATGTGTACCTGTTTGCCGGATACACGAGCCCCGACAGCGTTGCACGGATCGAAAAATATGTGCTTGAATACCCATTCGTCAAGGAGATATATTATGAGGAGTCACTCCTTTTCCTTATTAATGAAAACGTAAGAAAGGTGAGCCTGTTCCTCCTGGTTATCAGTGCCTTCCTTTTTCTAATAGCAGTAACCATTATAAACAATACAATACGGCTGGCTATTTATTCAAAGAGATTCCTGATAAGAACCATGGAGCTTGTCGGGGCAACCAGGTCATTTATAAGGAAACCTTTTCTGGTAAGGAGTGTTTATCATGGTATAATTGCGGCACTG
This sequence comes from uncultured Rikenellaceae bacterium, assembly GCA_964435015.1. Classification (GTDB taxonomy): domain Bacteria; phylum Bacteroidota; class Bacteroidia; order Bacteroidales; family VadinHA17; genus LD21. The sequence goes on along the minus strand of CAYSXP010000024.1, from coordinate 6,259 downwards.
ATCGCGATGACATTACTCATGGGCCTGCTGTATCTTATTGAAAAAAAGTTCTATATGATGTTCTACTTCCATAGCATCAGGCTCCTTGTCATCCTTTGCATTGTCCTGATAATTCTGGGCATATTGATCAACCTGGTTTCAACCTTTCTATCAGTAAACCGGTATCTGGATATTTCTGAAGACAAATTATATAATTGAATTATGGCAATTAAAACTGACGATAAGGAAAAACAGAATTTCGCCCTCGGCAGGGAAAATTACAAGCTCCTGGCAATCGGATTTGTCATTATTGTGGCAGGCTTTTTGCTGATGCTTGGGGGCAGATCGGAGGATCCCAATGTTTTCGATGAAAAAATATTCAGCTTCAGGAGGATAACCCTTGCACCCATCATAGTTCTGGCGGGATTTGTTTTCGAGATATGGGCAATTATGAAAAAGCCCAAGGATCCCGCAAAATAAAACTAACACAATCTGCGAAGCATGAATCTATTGGAAGCCATTGTCCTGGGACTGATACAGGGTCTGACTGAATTCCTGCCTGTAAGCAGTTCGGGCCATCTTGAACTTGGAAAATTCCTTTTCGGCATCGATCATGAATCCAATTTCTATTTCTCCGTTGCAGTGCACGGCGCAACCGTTCTAAGCACGATTTTTGTATTGTGGAAGGAGCTTCTCGGCCTGGTCAGGGGTGTTATGAAATTCACCATGAACGAAGAAACCAAATATGCCCTGAAACTCGTGATTTCCATGATACCTGTAGGAATAGTCGGACTGTTCATGAAAGATATTGTCATGGATTATTTTAATGGGAACATGACTTTGCTGGGAATCTTTTTCCTTATTACTGCGCTTCTGCTGTTCATGACGCGGGTTATAAGGCCAAAGGAAAGAAATCTGACATATGTTGATTCTTTCATAATAGGAATTGCACAAGCCTTTGCCGTCCTTCCCGCAATATCCAGGTCAGGAGCCACTATTGCAACGGGAATGATGCTTGGGAACAGGAAATCCGAAATTGCAAAATTCTCGTTTCTTATGGTCCTTGTGCCGGTTATCGGAGCCAATATTCTTGAAATAAGTTCCGGTGAACTTCTAAGGGAAGGTACTTCTTTCGCGGTAATAAGTGCCGGATTCATTGCAGCATTCATATCGGGCTATATTGCCTGCAAATGGATGATCAGTCTTGTACGCAGGGGTAATCTGGCCTGGTTCGGCCTGTATTGCGTGGCTGCAGGGATTTTTTCATTTATACTCGGGATGAATGGTTTCTGAAATCGGATCCGCTGTTGAGGAAGGAAAGGTTTTTTTGTTTGACAAGCCTCTTTACTGGACAGCTTTCGACCTGGTAAATAAGGTCAGGATAATGATCAAAAATAGCCTTGGACTGAAGAATGTCAAGGCAGGGCATGCCGGCACACTCGATCCGCTTGCATCAGGACTGATGATCATTTGCACCGGAAAGGCCACAAGAAAGATTGAACAATACCGTGATCTCGACAAAGAGTATATTGCCGAACTATGCTTCGGGGCCTCCACTCCTTCCTTTGATCTTGAGACTGCGATAAATGAAAGATTCAGGATAGATCATATTACTGAAACACTGGTCCGGGATAAACTGGCAGGTTTCATCGGAGAACAGGACCAGATCCCTCCGATGCATTCAGCCAAGATGATAAACGGCAAAAGGGCCTACGAATATGCACGGAAGGGCCTGAACAGGGAACTTGCGCCGGTTAAAGTAGCGTTCAGGGAACTGGAACTGCTCTCGTTCAATGTTCCGATGGCAAAAATAAGGCTGGTCTGCAGCAAGGGGACCTATGTACGATCGTTTGCCAGGGACTTCGGGATTGCACTTGAAAGCGGAGCATACCTGTCATCACTTGTCAGGACAGCGATTGGTGAATACAAACTGGAAAATGCATATTCACTGGATAGTTTTGAAAATTTTCTTGAAGATTTGAAACAAACCTGAGAATACTGCGTATAAAGGAATTCTTATATACGAAATATAAATTGTCTTATTATGAAATTGTCACAATTCAGGTACACCCTGCCACCGGAACTGATTGCCCTTTATCCTGCCGGGAACCGTGATGAATCAAGGTTGCTGGTTGTAAATCGAAAAGCGGGAACTCTGGAACATAAGGTGTTTAAGGAAATAACGGAATATTTTCATGAGCATGACGTTCTGGTTTTCAACAATACAAAAGTTTTCCCGGCACGGCTCTACGGCAACAAGGAGAAAACAGGAGCAGAGATCGAAGTGTTTCTTTTAAGGGAACTCAACAGGGATCAGCGGTTATGGGATGTGCTGGTCGATCCTGCCAGAAAAATCAGGATTGGGAACAAACTGTACTTTGGTGAAGATGATATGCTGGTTGCTGAAGTTATAGACAATACAACATCCAGGGGAAGAACACTGCGGTTCCTGTTCGACGGAACCTATGAGGAGTTCAAACAGACTCTTTACAGCCTCGGTGAAACACCTCTTCCCAAATTTATCAACAGACCGGTGGAACCGGAAGACAGTGAACGTTATCAGACGATCTTTGCAAAACATGAAGGCGCTGTTGCTGCACCTACTGCCGGCCTGCATTTCAGCAGGGAACTGCTGAAGAAACTCGAGATCATAGGCGTGGAGTTCGCAGAGATAACCCTGCACGTGGGCCTTGGAAATTTCAGGAGCGTGGATGTTGAGGACCTCACAAAGCATAAAGTTGATTCAGAAAGGATCCGGATAACCGAAGAAGCCGCGGATATTGTCAATAAGGCAAAAGATAACAAATTCAATATATGTGCCGTGGGAACCACTGTTGTCAGAACTCTTGAAAGCTCGGTCTCAACCAATGGATACCTCAAACCCTTCGACGGATGGACCAATAAGTTCATTTTTCCCCCTTATGAGTTCAAAGTGCCCGATATGTTCATAAGCAATTTCCACCTGCCATACTCCACTCTCCTGATGATGATTGCTGCATTTGCAGGTTATGATCTCCTTTTTGAAGCATATAAAACAGCTGTTAAGGAAAAATACAGGTTTGGTACCTATGGCGATGCCATGCTTGTGATATAAAATAAGGGCTTTTTACGCCACAGCTTCACCCAGGATAAATTCAGAGCCTGATATGATGAAAACAGCCGGATTGATTAAGACTTTCCGGCTGTTCTGTTAATAAAATAACATTGAAGTGCAATTTTAATCTTCCTGTTGAAAACCAGGAGTTTACTACTGAGACGACAGAATTTACCCCCTTCATTGGAAACTATTTCAAATTCAATTCATACTGTTAACATCCTGTTAATAACAAATTGCAGAAAAGTCCGTTTAATAAATTGCTGAAACGGCATCATCTGATCATTTAATGGTATAATGATTTCACTCAAATGACAGATCAGGGCCGCAGATTTTTGAATTTTAACAGTTTGGAGCTGAATCCTGAAATAACTTTTTTCAGACGGATATCTTTATTTTCCGTAAGATATTTTCATCGCCGGAAGTCTCTCTGGCTGTTCAATGTTTTACTATTCATATTGATCTCAGTTACTGATGCCTACACTCAGATCCCATGGCAGGCCGGTTATGCCTATTGTAAAAAGATCACTATCCAGGCGAGCCAGATAGAAATATCAGGGTTTGGTTCACATAATAATTTCCCGGTTCTCATAGATATTACGGATAATGATCTGAAAACCTGTTCCTATGGAGGATATATGGAAAATTCCTCAGGCTATGATATCAGGTTCACAACAGGCATTGGGGTTCGGCTGGATCATGATATTGAAGGTTACAGCCGGACAAGCGGCAGACTGACGGTCTGGGTCCGGATCCCTTCGCTTTTCAAGGCAAATACCGATATCTATCTCTTCTTCGGAAATCCGTCAATAGTATCCAACTCATCATCAACCGGCACGTGGGACAACAGATACAGGGCAGTATGGCATTTCAATAACTCCATTAACGATGCTTCAGCCTTTTCGCAGGTATCCGCGAATTTCAACAGTACCAATACCGGCGGAAGGATCCTTCGCGGACGTAATTTCGTCAGAGCATCCGGTCAGTATATCAGGGTAAACTATGATGCTGACCTCGATTTCGATAATGCAATTACGGTTTCGGCATGGATACACTTGCAGGCAAATGATGTCGATCAGAAGATTTTCAGCAATCAGAACAACATCAGGGGCGGCTATAAGCTTGGAATATTTACTGACGGGAAGGTTGAATTTGAAGTAAGGAATTCTGTTAATACACCCATCACTATCAGAAGTAAGCCAGGAGGTAGCGTCCTGGCAAACTCAAACTGGTATTATGTGGTTGGAGTTTACAGCAGCACGGGCAGATTCATCAGAACCTATGTGAACGGGAACAATGACAGGCAGATGGTTACGGATGAAATTGCCGGACTGACCGGAGGCGGAAATCCGACCATCGGCAGGGAAACATGGGATGACCCAAGTATTTCTTACGGAATGTTCAACGGGAGAATCGATGAGTTAAGGGTGCAAAGTATTGCAAGGGACGCCGGTTGGATAAAAACCGAATTCAATAACCAGTCATCACCCTCAACATTCTGTACGGTCGGCCCTACCGAATCAAACCTCAATGCCGGTTGCAAAAATGCCACCCTCCATCTTGACGCCTCGGGCAATGCGAACCTTACCGTAACTATGGTCGACAACGGAAGCAGTTCAAATTGCGGATTGGTAAAAACACTGAACAAATACTCCTTCGGTTGTTCCGATCTGGGGGATAACACTGTTACATTGACTGTGTCAAATCCTTTCAAAACTGTTACATGCAATTCAACAGTCAGGGTTCTGGATGCCATCGCCCCGGTAATATCGAACTGTCCTGCGAACATTACTGTCAGTGCCGATGCGGGAAGCTGCGGAGCAAATGTAAACTGGACCGAACCCACTGCAACGGATAACTGTACCCCGGCTGGAAGCATTGTCTGGACCAGATCAAAACTTCCCGGAGCCTTTTTCCCGGTCGGAACCACTCCGGTAAGCTATACCGCAACGGATGCTTCGGGGAATGCCAGCACATGTTCATTTACCGTAACGGTAAATGACAATACCATGCCCCTGATTAACTGCAAGGTCGCCGGTCAGCAGGATGTCACTACAAATACTAACTGTACATATGTTCATTCCGGCACTGGCTGGGATGCCACTGCAAGCGACAACTGCACTGTCAGTTCCCTGGTATACACGCTTACCGGTGCCACCAGCGGGAGCGGAAACAGCCTGAATAATGTTGCGTTTAACATTGGTCTTACAACAGTTAACTGGGAAGCAACAGATGCCGCCGGAAACAAATCGCAATGCAGTTTTACGGTTAATGTTGCCGACAATACCCTTCCTGGAGTAATATGCCCCTCTGATTTAACACATGACAATGACCCGGGATTATGCAGCCACACTTCTATTGTAACACCAGCCTCAGGAACCGATAACTGCGGGATAGATTATGTGACCGGGACGAGAAGCGATGGACTTTTACTTTCAGATCCATATCCTGTGGGAGTGACAACAATTTCCTGGACAGCGGTTGATATTAACGGAAATACGAGTCTTCCATGTCTGCAGAAGGTTACTGTTTTGGATAAAGAAAAGCCTGCGTTTACAGCACCACCGGCATTTACTGTCTGCCGCTCTTCCAATTGCAGCTTCGACCCAAATATTATTCCGGCAATTACCGGAAATGTTTCCGGTGAATCAGATAATTGCACCCCCCCGGCTTTGTTGAAAATAGTCTTTAACGATGACCTCTCAGGCATAACTGATTGCAATACAGCCGGCTCAATACTGAGAACATGGAAAGTCACAGACGAAGCAGGGAATTTTACCGAAAAGGTCCAGGCAATTGTTGTAGAACCGGTTCCTTCTGTCACTGTGACGAATGACGTTCCATCGATCTGCAGTGGCGGGAATGCGGATATAGTTATTAACAGCGCAACTGTAAATTCAATACCTTCAGATTTCAGTATTGATGTAAAGGTGACATCGACCGATCCCGGTAATCTGGGCGGTACTGCTTTAGGCGACCTTAATCTTGCAAGATCACAGCTGCCTTATACTATTAACGGAACTTTGATCAACAATTCAGGCAGCCCCATTGAAGTTACCTTCAGGCTCACACCGAAAATTGCAGGTTGTAATGATGGTTCGTCAGTGAGTACTGTGGTCACGGTCCATCCTGACCCGACATGGAGTGTGATCACAGTGCCTGCGGCAGACGTATGCCTTGGAGGCA
>CAYSXP010000023.1:0-67878 GCA_964435015.1 uncultured Rikenellaceae bacterium | reverse complement strand
TTAACTATTTTATTGACATTCAAACAATTATATTAATATTTAACGAAGTATTGTAAGAAAGAAGAACAACTTTGAAAAGAATGATTAAATTTAAAAAATGAATCCGCTTTCCGGGTGGCTCACTTTGCACCAGAACAGTGGCTCACTTTCGCCGGAATAATCACCGTAGGATCGAAAAAGCCAGATCCTCAGAGATCTTAACGGTTATTTTCCCGTTTTTCCTTAAAGTTGCAGGGCATCTGTTCCATGAAGAAATTAAGAATATCTGTTCTGACCTCATCAGTGAATTCATGTCCAGTCTCCGAATAAGTTCTGAACTGAGCTTTCACGTTTTTTTCGCGATAGATATTAATGCATTCATTCCATCGTGCCGGCTGCATCTTCTCTCCCAGCAATTCCAAGACCAGTTGTCTTTCCGATTGATCATATCCGTCTTCAAACGAAACCGCATCATTGTCATCCAGTTCTCCAATATAATAATACTGGGGGGTCCGTGAAAACAATGACAAGTCAAACTGTCGCCCGAAAAGCGATATAAAATCAACCGTTCCCAGAGGGAAGGGAAGGGATTTTCCTTTCAGGCTGTCAACCGGCAGAATCAGTAACCCGTTTGTACCTCCAGCAGCGGCCGCCATAATCTTTTCCGGATGTATGGCGGTAAACCTGTTTACAAAAGAACCTGAGGCTGAAAAGCCGGTCATGAATATTTTTTCATCTATTTTGAAGCCCATCTCCCCCAGTCTCCGAGCTGCATCCCCAATCATTGCAAGAAGCTGCAGATCGATCCGCTCCAGGGAATTATTCTTCTGAAGCGCAACATCCCTGTCGAAAGCGTGGGTGTATATCTTCCATTCATTCAGCGGGCGGGGAAAAACAGGAACGAGGAGGGGATACTTCAGTTTCCGTGCAGTATAGTTACCTGTATAAAAATCACGCGATGCAATTCTCCCTGCCTTTTCCTTATGTTTCTCAAAATCATCATCTGCAAAGCCTGAATTATTTGGTTCAACAATCAATACCATTTCATCCTCATCAGAAATACCGTGAGGAACAAAGAGAAAATAGGGATAATTGAAGCCGGCTGACGGAATTGCTTCCACAAGGATCAGTTTATCCTTGTATGATCCGGAAATGCAGGCCTGCATCAAAACGACAAGGGATACTACTGAAATGAAACGATTTATCATGATAATAGAATTTGGTTTCCATCAAATTGAACTGGGTATTCCGGGCGGTATGAACATGACTAAATCTGTCTTACGTCCCCTTCATCTCCGGAAAAAATTTCACTCCTGGAGTAAGCAGCCCTAATGCAAATGTTGCCAGTACAATGGCTAGAGGCGACAGTCACGCTGTTCACCGCCGGCGGTTCCCTTCGAAATTGAGAGGGTAAACATTTCCAATGCAGCTCCTATAAAACAATTTCTCAATAATAATGACACTGATCATCGGTGTGAACATAAAAACCAACGTCATTATGAAGAATTCTGCGGACACATGAGACAGATTCCCTCCGGCAATTACATAACCAGTTACAATTGTCCGGCTGATTCCGAAGGTGAAAATAATATAAAGGCTCAGTTTAAATGTCAGTTTCCTCAGGAAATTTATACATGAAATATTATAAACATAAAAGGAATTAAGCCAAGTAGTGGTGGCCAACTACCGCTTTTTCACTTTGGTTGAATGAGGCAACTCCTCCTGTTGCCGGATTCTTGCCATAAGTGCTCCTGATCGTGACAACAAGGCGCGCGGCAGGGATATGGGTAGTAGCTCCGGATCCGGCTCTCACAAGTGCCAGCGAATAGTAAGGGATTTAGGTTCTCCGGTTTCTCCCCAGCAGTATTTTCATAAAAAATTCTTTAAATAATTAACAGTTTAGTTGCATAACTAATTATTTCGTTGTAATATTGCATATACGGATATTTTACGTGGATAAACAGTAATAAAAAGGAAAATGAAATTATAAAACAGCTTATTATGAGAGAACTTACCAGGGCAGAGGAACAGGTTATGCAGGTACTCTGGAAACTGAAAAAAGGATTCGTAAAAGACATCCTCGGGCATTTTGACGATCCTAAACCTGCATATACCACGGTCAGTACAATCGTCCGGATCCTTCAGGACAAAGGGTTTGTTACCCACAAGGCTTACGGCAGGACGCATGAGTATTTCCCGGCGGTGTCAAAAGATGAATATTCAAAATACCACATGAGCTCCTTCATCAATGATTATTTCTCCAATTCATTCGGGAAAATGGTCAGCTTTTTTGCAAGGGAAAAGCATATTTCCCTGAAAGAAATGGAAGAGATAATGAAGATTATGGAGAATGAGGTAAAAAGACAAAAAGGCGAAAAATGAATCCGCTGTTACCATACATGCTTAAAGTTGCATTCTGCATTGCAGCTTTTTACCCGGTTTACTATTATTTCCTGAGCAGGGATACCATGCATAGCCGCAACAGGTTTTTCATACTGCTGTCGCTGCTGGCAGCATTCATTCTTCCGTTCATTATTATCCCGACAAGGCAGGCTCTTGATATTCAATTCTTCGGCACAGATCTGACTGCCATTGTGATAAGTCCCTCAACGGAGTCAGAGAAATCCGGGCAGGCTTTCTTTTCGACCATCAGTATCATCAGTATTCTGAGTTTCATTTATCTGGCAGGAATTATTGTTCTTTCCCTGAAACTTTCGGCTGAAATGCTCAGGCTGTTGGTCCTTATCATCAGAAAGAAGAAGGGAGACAAGGTTATCACAATAACGGGTACCAGAATTTCAGGGTTCACAGCATTCGGACATATATTTATTGATGAGTATCTCAGCGGGAGTGAAAGGGAGGAGATCATCAGGCATGAACAGAAGCATCTTGGGAGGGGTCATTTTCTGGACATCCTGTTTCTGGAACTTGTTAAACTGTTCCAGTGGTTCAATCCGTTTGTATACCTGTTCGACAGATCGCTGAGGGCGGTCCATGAGTTCCAGGCTGATGAAGAGTGCATTAAATCAGGAATTCCGCTAACCACTTACCAGGAACTTATGCTTGACCAGGTTTTCAAAACGAAGATTTTCAGCGCAGCAAACAGATTTTCAAATTCCACACTTACAAAAAAACGAATGGTCATGATGGCGAAAAAAAGATCCGGAACACTGGCAAATCTCAAGATATTGATGATATTGCCGGTACTTGTCCTGCTTTTGATGTCATTCTCTACATGTTCAAAGAAATCCTTTGACCCGTTTTCAAAAGGCCAGGCACCTTCTGCACAACATACAATAAAGGAGCCGGGGGTGCCCGCAGATCCGGGGAAAGCAGCTTCTGCCAGGGAAGATGATGCCGGAATACCTCCCCCGCCTTCTTCTCCGGGGGTGATTGAGGTCAATGCCTCAGCTCCGGAAGAACCCTTTGTTGTGGTGGAGGAAATGCCTATGTTCCCGGGCGGCAGGCGATGAAGCGCTGCTCAGCTACCTGTCAGAAAATATCAGATATCCTGAATCAGCCCTGGCAAGGAACATCACCGGGAAAGTGATCGTCAGGTTCTGTGTTGCCCGAAACGACTGAACAGATCAGGCGGATCACCGTATGAAAATGCAACAGGATTCGCCGGGGCCGCAAGAACCGGCAATTATATTTCCGGGTCCGCCACTGCCCTGTCTGGGAAAGATGGCAACACGGTTTTTACGGGCGGCCTGGTGCACATTTGCCAAAATCTGGCGCTATATGGAAAAAGACAGGCATGCGGAAACAGAGGCCGATTGCGTGATGAATGATTCAGGAAAGATCTGCCTTTTAATAAACTTTAACATTGTTCTTAAAATATATTAACATATTTCTTGGGAAACAATTTTTAGTATTGCACATCTAAGCTTTCTAACCTAAAAGCAGATTCTATGAATATTGCACTTTCAGAAAGAAATCTTCTGTTCCCGGTACCTGATTATAACATTAATAATAATATAAGTCGGCTGAAGCTTCTAAAATTCAGCAAATTAATATTTACCCTAACCTAAATTTTATTTTTATGATGAAAAAATTGTATCTATTTCTGCTGGTACTGGTTACCACTACTGCGACAATATTTGCGCAGGTAAGAGTAAGCGGTACTGTAACGGATAGCGATGGGGAGGGTCTTCCCGGAGTTTCGATCCTGCAGGTCGGAACAACGGTTGGAACCACCACTGACATTAACGGGAGTTACACTCTCAATGTCACAAACGCAAATGCCGTACTGCGTTTCACTTTCGTGGGAATGAAGACTGTGGAACAGCCATTGAATGGAAGGACCACAGTTAATGTGACCCTGGAATCAGAAAGCATAGGGCTCGAGGAAGTTGTGGTAACGGCACTTGGTATAGCACGTGAAAGGAAAACTCTTACCTATGCTTCGCAACAGATCTCAAGTGTTGAAATATCAAAGGCAAGGGACATCAACTTCATGAGCAGCCTTAGCGGCAAGACTTCCGGTCTTGAGATCAAGAAAGCTGCATCAGGCGCGGGCGGTTCTACCAGGACAGTTCTCAGGGGAAGCAAGTCGCTTCAGGGTTTGAGCGAACCTCTGTATGTTATTGATGGTGTGCCAATGGTTAACAGGAAAGGCGGACAGCCCGGCATGTGGGGAGGCTGGGATGAAGGTGACGGTATTTCCCAGATAAACCAGGAGGATATTGAAAGCATCAGTGTTCTGAAAGGTTCGAATGCTGCCGTGCTTTATGGCAGCCAGGGAGCCAATGGTGTTGTTATGATCAATACCAAAAAAGGAAAAGCAGGTACAACCGATATCAATATCAACTCGGGCACCATGTTCGAGAATGTAATGCTGTATCCTGAACTGCAGTATAAATACGGTGCTATCAATAATGCAAAGGAAAGCTGGTCAAAAACAACTCTTTCCAATTATGATGACAAGTTCGTAAAAGACTTTTTCCAGACAGGCTACAACCTGGTAAATTCGATATCGATAAGCGGCGGAAACGACAGAACCACCGCATACTTCTCATACGGGAACACCACCGCCAGGGGAGTGATACCAACCAATAAATACCAGAAGAACAACATTACATTCAAGCAGTCGACAAAACTGTTCAAGGACAAAGTCAGGATCAGCTCCAACATAATGCTGGCCAATGAAGATGCAGAGAACAGACCCCCCAACGGCTATTATCTGAATCCTCTTACAGGGCTCTATTTCTTCCCGCGCGAGAGGGATTTCCAGTCGTACAAGGAAAATTACCAGCTGTGGAACGACGGAAGGAACATGTTTCTCCAGAACTGGTTCGTGGCAGATCACCATCAGTCAAATCCTTACTGGATACTTAACAAGGAACCCAGGACCGACCTTACCAAAAGGGCCATTGCATCGGCTACGGTTGAGTATGACATAGCCAAAGGGCTGAAGTTCCAGACCAGGGCAAGCATTGACTATGCTGTAAAATCAAATGAACAGCAGCATGCAGCAGGCTCGAACGCCACCAACGTTTCTCCGAACGGAAGATGGTACTACCGCAAGTATGACGATCAGCTGCTGTATGTCGACGGTATCTTCACCTATAACAAGCGGTTCGGAAACATCAGCTTTGACGGGCTCCTCGGGGCAAGCTGGCAGAAATCAGTGTATGGCCTCGGTGTTTCAGCCGATAACGGCACAAATTCACTTTTTTACCCCAACGAATTCAATTTCCAGAACCTGCCTTTAAACGTACAGGTACTTTCAACCCTGGCATCAAGGGCAATTAAACAGGGAGCATTTGCCAACCTGCAGCTGGGATTCAAGGACATGGTGTTCCTCGACCTCTCAGGAAGGAATGACTGGTCATCCACCCTTGCAGGAACAGGAAACGAATCCTACTTCTACCCGTCGATCGGGCTCAGCGCAATACTGAACCAGATGCTGCCGCTGCCCGAGCTGATCACATTCGCAAAAGTCAGGGCCTCCTATACAACAGTTGCAAACGAGGTGCCCTTCAACAGGATCAATCCCATGCATACGGTCACTGCCAGCGGCGGCGTGAACAGAAATACCGTGGCTCCCTTCCCGGATGCAAAGCCTGAAATGCTGCGCAGCCTTGAAATAGGTACGGAATGGAGATTCTTCGAGGGAAGACTAGGATTTGATTTCACATATTACAATATCAACAGCCAGGATCAGTTCATTTCACTTCCCGCACTGGCAGGATCGGGATATACAACCTACTATGTCAACGCAGGTGAAATTGTCAACAAGGGGATTGAATTAACTCTTGATGCAGAACCGGTCAGCACAAATGACCTCAGATGGAACACCACATTCAACTTTGCAAGGAACAAGAACATCGTATCCGAACTGTGGCCCGATGACCCGGGTAAAAGAGTTGACCTTGGCAGTTCCGAAGGCTATTTTAACTACATCGTTGCCGGAGGGTCATTCGGAGACCTTTATGGTTACAAGTTCCTGAGAAATGATGCAGGTCAGATCGTTCTCGACGCCAAAGGGGCCCCGAGAAAGACCGCACTTCCCGAACTGATCGGAAGCCTTGATCCTGACTTCACCCTTGGCTGGAACAACAACATTTCATACAAAAGGTTCTCACTCGGTTTCCTTATCAACGGAATTTTCGGCGGCAACTGCGTAAGCCAGACCGAATCGATGCTCGACGGTGCAGGTGTGAGCAAGAGGTCAGGCGATGACAGGGACAGGGGATATACAGCCATCAATGCCGTCAGCAACGAAGGCGCAGCAGTATCTCAGATTGATCCTGAAAAATGGTACAGGGCAATAGGTGACAGGAACGGTATCCTTGAGGCTTATGTTTATGACAGAACCAATATCAGGCTTACACAGCTTGCATTGACTTACGACCTTAATGTAAGGGCTCTCAACATACCAATCAAGGCAGCTGCCTTTTCAATAGTGGGACAGAACCTGTTCTTCCTTTACAAGAAAGCTCCCTATGATCCCGAACTGACAATGAGTACCGGACTGGGAAGCCAGTCACTTGACAACTTCAACGTCCCGGCCACCAGGACTCTTGGTTTCAACATTAAACTTAATTTCTAATATTCTGATAATTATGAAAAAAATAATATCGTTAGCAGTACTGCTGGTTTTACTTGGGGCCTGTACGAAGAATTTTGACGAGATCAACAGTAATCCCTACCAGATCACTGACGAATCACTGACTCAGGATTTCAACCACGTCGGGGCATATTTCCAGGGATTGCTGTCCAATCTCCAGGGCCATCAGGTTGAGGAAGACCTTGCAACCGACAGTTTCGTACGCCATTTCGGCACTCCGACTCCTTTTGTTTCAAACAGGAACAATACCACTTATTATGTTACCTGGAACAGCTTCTGGGGCCGTATCTACAACAGTGTGATGTCCCCTTCCAGGCAGGTGATAAAAATCGCCGAAGCAGGCGGATATGATGTTTTCGCAGCATGGGCAAAATTCATCCAGGTAATGGGACTCTCGAGGCTCACAGCCTACCACGGCCCGCTTATTTACTCGGAATATGGCAAGCCGACAACTCCCATCCTGTATGACTCTGAAAAGACCCTGTACGATTCATTCTTCAAGGTTCTTGACGAAACCCAGGCTGTGTTCGTCGCAAACAAAACCTATCCGGGCCTCAAGAAATTTGATGCAAGCTACAACGGCGACATCAATAAATGGATCAAGCTTATGAACTCAATGAGACTGAGGCTCGCAATCCGCCTGAGCAAAGCTGACCCGGCCCTTGCCAAGCTTCAGGGTGAGAAAGCAATTGCTGATGCCGGAGGTCTGATCCTTACAAATGCCGACAACTTCAACATTTCACTCTATGGTGCAAAAATGCCGCTCGCAGTTATCTGCTTTGAATGGCAGGACACCAGGATGGGCGCCGGTATGGAGGAATTCCTTGTCGGGCTGAAAGACCCCAGGATCGGAAAATACTTTGCACCTGCAAAGGATGCTTCACTGTATGCTGACCACCCTGCATTCCCATACAAGGGAATTGCCAGCGGCGCATACCTCGGAGCAAAGGACGACAGGCAGCTGTACTCGGAAGTCAGCGAAGACTGGAAATCTGTTACATCCAGAAGATTCTTCACCGCGGCTGAAGTGCATTTTGCCCTTGCCGAAGCAGCCCTGAGGGGTTGGACAGGCGCAGGCACTGCCCAGGAGCATTATGAAGCCGGTGTTAAGGCATCATTCCAGAACTGGGGTGCAGGCGGTGTTGACACTTATCTGGCAGATGCAATCAGTACTCCCATCAACTATGTTGACCCCAAGGATTCAAGGAACAGCTACACCACACGCTCCACAGTAACGGTGGCATGGGATGAAGCTGCTTCAAACGAGGTGAAGCTCGAAAAGATCATAACCCAGAAGTGGATCGATGCACTGACCAATGCAAACGAAGTATGGTGCGACCACAGAAGGACAGGTTATCCCAAACTGCATTATGTTCCCAAGAACGACAGTAACCAGGACTGGGGTATTATCCCGGCCACTGGTTTCCTTCAGAGAATGCCATTTGTCGATGCTGAAAGGAACAGCAATCCCCAGGGCGTTGCCGATGCAACCACCAAGCTGGAAGGCCCCGACCTTATCAGTACGCCGCTCTATTTTGCACCGGACAAACCTAACTTCTAGGATTATTTCAAATCCTTTATAATTCAGGAAGGGTGTCGTATAAGCGACACCCTTTCTCTATTTAATCAAAGCCATCTTTTTTCCTTCATTCACGGTTACCACATTCCGGAATTCCGGTCCTTACCCCCCGGACATCCCTCACCGCCGGTTCCGCTTCCGTTTCATCCTTTTTCATGGCAGGGAAAACACCTCCTTGTACCATGATCATTTTTTTATGTCGGAATTAATGATATTTTTGCTTATGAAGTGTGATTTTTAAAATTCGTGAAAATATCTGTTGTCTTAAAATGAGGAAGTAATTTTTTTAAGCTGCATTTAACAAAATCCGTTTTGTGTATGAATTGTTTAAGTATTCCCTGTCACCTGCAGGCCGGTGCGCTTTTGTTGCTGAAACTCCGGTAATCATAAATACATCATCTTAGTATTAACCTGAATAATTATGATTTTTCGGAGCGCAATCCCGTGAAGTATCGTACAACCATACAACCCGGGCCGGATGCCGGTGGCACAAATGCAAACTTCGGACTGATTGATATTGATATACGAACCAATCCCAAAGGCAGGGTGCTTATCGACGGATTCATCCTTGACAAGGGACAGATGAACCGGTATGTCGGGCTCAATGCAAATGATGCGAGATTCAGGGCTCCCGAGGGTGTTGAAACCGGTCATCTCAATCCTCCGGGAAAACAGATCGGCCAACCGTCAATGCGCGGGCCAGGCATAGTTTCGAACCAGCTTATCCATGGCTATGTCAAAGGCAATCTCATTGTGCGCAACTGCGTCTTCCTCAACGGCAGCCATTTTGGTATACAGGCAGGGAACATTGGCGGGCACTTTGAAATTTACAACAATATATTCCTTGCAAGCCGCATGGCTGCATGCGAAATATACAGCATGAGCAATACTCCCGGGGAGGCTGTTCTCGATTTCCACCACAACACCGTGCTTTTCACATGGCGCCGCGACTGGGTGCCGGGTGACAAGGATATGGGCTACGGATTCCGTTACATGACCGGTATCAATGCGAACGTCAACAACAACATTATAGGATGCAGCGATTTTTCTGCCCTCGACCGGACCCGTATCGATTCTGACAAGAACAGGGAGGCCCAGCGGAAAACCTCTGCAAATAACAACCTGTTCTTCGGCAATATTGAAGCCGACCTGACATTGCCTTCCGGCGGCGGAAAATTCATGCGCATTTTTGCAAGGCAGTTTGAGGATGTTGATCAGCTGGCCGAGGCTGACGGCAACAGGGAAATGAGCGAAGCAGAAATAAAAATCCTGAGCAGGGCGATTGATGCGGCATACCTGAAAGCATTCCTGAATATAGAAGGTTCCTCATCATCAACCCATAATCCGAACTCTTCCGAGAACCTGTTCCGCTCCGCAATGGGCATGAACCAGCGCGGCACCGAAACAAACTATGTTTCCATGTATGCCAATTCATATCCTTTCGAAAAGGCTGCCGATCTTTTTGGCGCCCTCGAAGGCTATGGGGCACAAAAAATCAGGGATTAATAAAACGTATCATTCAATCCTCAACCCGGCGCACAGCCCGACGGACACGAAAGAAATGCAATCCCGGGCGGTACGCAGCCAGTCACTGGGATACACGCCGGCATTTGCCATACGCCACTTCAACAACCATTCAGGTTATGGCAGGAGTCCGCACCTCAATCCCCGGGTCATACCCGATCCGGGGAAGAGAGGTGTCACGCACGGGACCCTTTGTTCCGCCGATTGCCTTCAACTCGATAGCTGCCTGTGTGTTTCAACATCAGCTAAAAACATGCCTGACTCAACAAACAGTCATGAAATAATTTGACTTCTTCAGAATACTGATTTAATTTTGATCAGCCGTTCAATCATAAGATCTGCTTAATGATCTGTTATTGAATTAACACCCGGCAGTTCCGGTCTGCAGGTTTCATATATATTGACCACCATTAAAGACTATTTCTTCAGAAAAAAGGAAACAAAGGGGGCAGGCTATGATCCGAAGGTTGATTTTAATCTGCCTGCCATTAATCTGAAAGGCCCGGCCTTGACTGCCATCTGGCCGGATGTTGACGATGGAGGTCAGTAAGGCTTATTGAACAGGAAAATAGAATTGTTTAAATGATCGGCCATGTGGATTATCTTAAAAAAAATATTCTTGCTTGTGATCCCGGGATTCACAATTAATTCTGCCTTTTCCCAGGGTATCACCGCAGCTGATATCGTCCGAAAGGCCGACGAAAAATTCAATGGCGAGAAGAGCAGCTACAGTGTAATATCGATGACAATTGTACGGCCATCATGGCAGAGGACCATCGACATCAAGACCTGGAGCATGGGAAGGAGTTACTCGCTGGCCCTGATAACTGATCCTCCACGTGAAGCCGGGCAGGCATTCCTGAAAAGGGGTTCGGAAATGTGGAGCTGGAACCCTTCCATCAGCAGGCTCATAAAACTGCCTTCGTCAATGATGTCACAGGGCTGGATGGGTTCGGATTATACAAATGATGATATTTTAAGGGAATCTTCAGCGGTGAATGATTACGTACATGAGATTGCCGGGGAGGAAATAATTGACGGCCGGTCATGCTACAAAATTTCAATGACTGCAAAACCTGACGCTGCAATAATCTGGGGCAAACAGATAAGATGGATCGACAAGAAGGATTTTCTTGTGCTGAAAGCAGAATTATACGATGAAGACGGTTACCTGGCAAGAACTGAAACAGCTTCAGATATCAGGATCATGGATGGAAGGATGGTAACATCACGGATAGAGCTTATCCCTGAGGAAGATCCCGGAAATAAAACCATTCTTGAAATACGTGATATAAAATTCAATATACCATTGGGCGAGAGTTTTTTTTCACAGCAGAACATGAAAAGGGTACGCTAAGACAACAATCAATTATCATGAAAGAGGAATTGAAGCTGGCCTGGAGAAATCTCTGGAGGAACAGGCGCCGTACGGTTATTACTGCGGCATCAGTATTCTTTGCAGTGTTTTTTACAGTAATAACCAGATCGGTCCAGCTCGGTTCCTACGATCACATGATAAATAATTTCATAGAATCGTTTACCGGGCATCTGCAGGTTCAGCATATCAGATTTCACGATGATCCGTTGATCGATAATTCCTTCAGCTACAATGATTCATTGATTTCAGCAATTTCCGCCATTGAAAAGGTTGTTTCTGTCACACCTCACATTGAATCATTCACCCTTGCTTCCAACGGGTCACAGACAAAAGGGGTGGCGGTGATCGGTATAGATCCGGTGAGGGAGAAACATTTTTCCGATCCTGAGTCAAAGCTTGTTAAATACAGGATAACCGGTGAGGCCGTTGAACGCCTGGAAGATGAAGGTATCCCGGAAAAGATCCTGGGTAAGGTGAGAAAGAGCATTGGAAGATCTTACTCATCGGCGGCCAGGGCCGAACTTGAACTGGAGCTGACGGATGAGGAAAAGGACCTTTGTTTTCAACAGATCCTGAGATGTTCAGAATTTAAAAACGCTTATCTTTCACCGGACGACAATGGGATACTGCTTGCCGGCAAGCTTGCCGGGTTTCTAAGGGCAGGGATCGGGGATTCTGTTATCCTGATGGGGCAGGGATACCATGGTGTTTCTGCAGCCGGGATTTTTCCGGTCCGCGGAATAATCAGGATCCCTTCCCCGGAGATGGATGGCAGACTGATAATTATGACAATTACTGCCGCCCGGAGATTGTTTGACGCTGAAGGAAAAGTAACCTCCCTTGTTGTTAATCTGAAAGACAGGTCGGGCAGGACAATAAAAACCGCAAGGGATAAGATCAACTCACTCCTGCCTGACAGGAACACATCAGCCAGAACATGGTACGAGCTCAATGAGGTATTGTATCAGCAGATAAGGGGCGACAGCCAGAGCGGCCAGCTGATGCTGGTTGTTCTTTACTTCATTATTTTCTTCGGCATATTCGGAACCGTACTGATGATGGTTTCAGAAAGGAAAAGGGAATTTGGTATGCTAGTGGCATTAGGCATGCGGAAAGGGAAGCTGAAACGGATCGTTACAATTGAAATGATCATGCTTGGCATCATTGGTTTGATAACCGGGCTGCTTGCCGGCACACCGCTGATAAGTTATTTCAACCACAATCCGGTGGTCATCAGGGGAGAGCTTGGGCAGATGATGGAAGACTGGGGTTATGATGCAGTGATGCCCACTGCTCCGGCAGGACCATATTTTTACTGGCAGGCAGTGATCGTTGCCTTAATGGTACTGATGACAACCATTTATCCGTTGCGGAAAATCGGAAAGCTGAAGGAAGCGGAAGCACTGAAAAGCTAATCTGACAAGAGTTATGATATGGTCAATCGCGCGTAGGAATATCTGGCGCAACAAGAAAAGAAGCCTGGTGGTAATTATTGCGGTTACCCTGGGAATTATTGCTGGAATATTCCTTGTTGGTTTCGTGGAGGGCTGGAGCAGACAGCGCCTTCACGATGCCATATACAACGAGGTGTCTCATTTGCAGATCCACAACAATGAATACCCCGGAAATGAGGAAACTGATCTCACGGTAATAAATCCTGCACAGATTGTTCTGCATATCGATACCCTGACAGAGCTTAAAAGCTGCGCGGAAAGGACCAGGATCGTTGCCATGGCGGATACACCCTGGGGAAACACGGGCCTGACATTAAATGGCATTGATCCGGAAAGGGAGCAGCTGGTGACTGAGATCCATAACAGGATTGTACCGGGCGGGGGCAGCTATATTGATGCCGGAAATCCTTCGGGTATCCTGATCAGCGACAAAACGGCTGAACTGCTCAGACTCAGGCATTATATCATCACGGACAGCGTAATAGAAGAGTTAAGGCATGAAAGGATCGCGGCGCCCGTTCTGGAGAAACTCGGTCAGATTAGAAATGTCCGGTTCCGGTCATTGGAAGATTTCAGGGATGATCTGATGCAGGTGTTGACCGGGAAAGAATTGGAAAGGTATGGCTTCCTGATATCAGACAAGGCACTGAATTACCGGATCAGCAGCAGGGTCCGGATTACAATCTCCGACAGTGCCGGCAATCCTGTCCAGGCGATTTTCAGAGTATGCGGTGTATATAAGACTGCCAACACGGGCTTTGATCAGTCGGCAGCCTTTGTAAATGCAGGGGAGCTTTCCCGGCTTTACGGCAGCGTGGAGCCTCCTGTCAATGAAATTGCTGTTCTGCTCAACGACATTGATGATGCCGGCAGGGTTAAGCAAAAGCTGAGTCCCATTGCAGGTGGAAACTCAGTCAGGACCTGGAAGGAGCTGGCAATGGATGCTGCCCTGATGAATGACTTCATGTATATTTATTATCTGGTGTTCACAGGGATAATAATGCTTGCCCTTGCATTCGGGATAATCAATACCATGCTTATGGCAGTGCTTGAAAGGACGAAGGAGCTGGGCATGCTTATGGCGATTGGCATGAACCGCAGAAGGATCTTTGCAATGATCATGCTGGAAACTGTTTTTCTGACCTTTGCGGGAGCAGCGGCAGGGACCGCTGCCGGCCTGGCGCTTATCGCAGTTCTTGGAAAAACGGGTATCCATCTTGGCAGCTGGCGCGAGGGATTTGAAGCAATAGGATTTGCTTCAACGGTTTACCCGGTGGTTACCCCCGTGTTTATGGCTTTTACCGTAATCATGGTTACGGTCACGGCAGTGATTTCCTCAATATGGCCGGCGCGGAAGGCTCTGAAGCTGGTCCCGGTTGAGGCGCTCAGAACGGAATGAAGTACTTCCGGAATCTCAAATCCTGGTCATTTTTAAGATTGTATATCCAAAACAGTGAAACATGAAAGTACTTGAACTGAGAAACGTGAACAAAATATACAATTCATCGGAGATAAAGGTCCATGCGGTGAATGATGTGACCCTCGATTTTGAGGAAGCCGAATTTACTGTCATTGTCGGGCCCTCGGGATCCGGTAAAACTACCCTGCTGAATCTTATCGGAGGGCTTGACCCGCCGACTTCGGGTGAGATTACAATAGCCGGCACCAGTCTGTCGAGGCTTAAGTCATCACAACTCATTGATTTCAGGCTCAACAATATAGGATTCGTTTTTCAGTCGTATAATCTCATTCCCGTACTCACCGCCAAAGAGAATGTTGAGCTTATAATGATACTTCAGAAATGGCCGGAGAAAAGAAGGAATTTGCGCAGCACTGAGTTATTGAATGCAGTGGGCCTGGGCGACAGGATAAACAGCCGGCCCGCGAAACTATCGGGTGGCCAGCAGCAAAGGGTTGCCGTGGCCCGGGCGCTGGCATCAAAACCTAAATTCGTTCTGGCTGACGAACCCACGGCAAATCTCGATTCAAAGTCTGCAGCAACACTCCTCGACATAATGGAAAAACTCAACCGTGAGGAAAGAATTACATTTATTTTTTCAACTCATGACCCGAGAGTGGTAAAAATGGCCCGGAGAATTATTATTCTTGAAGACGGAAAAATCGTTTCGGATGAAAGACAATACCAGTGACTTTATGACTATTCAGCGGAGAATAACTCTGTGCCTTCTGGCAGTGCTTGTTTCTTTCCCGTCAGTTTCGCAGGAAAAGGAGAAGAAGATTGAGCTGAAAGGTTATTTTTCAACCGTCCAGACAGTGATTTTCGATTCTCTTTCAGGGCCCATTGCCAATGAAAACCTGTTTCATAACAGGATCAATTTCAAGGCATATCTGAATGACCATTTGACCGTTGCCGCAGAAGTCCGGAACAGGTTGTTTACCGGGGACATGACAATGCTCGGAACAACTTTTACGGATTTGATCACAATGGATCCCGGTGTTGTTGACATGTCGTGGAACATAATCAGGGAACAGTCAATTTATCTTAACAGCAGGATAGACAGGCTGTGGATAGATTATAACTTTAACAGGTTCCAGGTTACTCTCGGGCGCCAGCGTATAAACTGGGGGCAAACGCTGGTCTGGAATCCGAACGACATTTTCAACGCCTACTCCTTTTTTGATTTTGATTACATAGAAAGGCCCGGCAGCGACGCGCTCCGGCTGCAGTATTATCCGTCATCCTCCTCTGCGGCGGAACTGGCGCTAAAGGTCGACAGTGAATATGATCTGATTGCGGCAGGTTTATTCAGATTCAACAAATCCGGATATGATTTTCAGTTCCTGGCCGGGCTCGTGAACAGCGAAGATGTGGTTATAGGGGCGGGATGGTCAGGATCCGCCGGGAGCCTCTCGTTCAGGGGAGAGGGTTCATGGTTCCAGCCATATGAGGAGTTTCCCGGAAGTACCGGAACAATACTGGTTACAGCAGGTCTGGAAAAGGTTTTCCGGAATAATTCAATGGCTGAAATTCAGTTGATGTACAGTACCAATCCTCTTGGTTTTATTGACTTCTATTCCTTTCTGGGAGGTGAGCTTTCTTCAAAGAACCTTGCTTTTTCAGAGTTTACCGCGTTCGGACAGTTCACGTGGGCAATTACTCCGGTGCTCAACCTCTCGGTTTCCTCAATGTGGTTCCCTGATCTTGACGGATACTATGCCGGCCCGTCGCTTGACTGTTCACTGTCTGAAAATGTTGATTTCTCGGTAATCTGGCAGCACTTCGATGCTGTCATTGCCGGCGTAGGGAACACCATTAACCTGGGATTTCTGAGGTTCAAATACAGTTTCTGAAATTTTTATACTTTTGAGCCATCAATTTTCTCAATTAAATCTGATGGCCCTTGTCCATGAACTTGAAAAAAGCGGTAACTGGCTTTTTAAAAGAAGAAGCTGGCTTCCCCTGATTCTTATAGCCGCCGGTATTGTGGTTTTGTATCGTACAAACCGCCAGGCAATTCTCTTCGATCCGGTAAGGGAACTGATCTATCTGGGCGTAAGCCTGTTTGGTGAGGCACTGCGGGTTTATACCGTTGGTTTTGCCCCGAGGAACACTTCCGGAAGAAATACCTCTGCCGGTCAGATAGCCGATAAGCTTAATACCACGGGAATTTATTCACTGATCAGGCATCCCCTTTACACCGGCAATTACTTCATGTGGCTGGGACCGGTCCTTTTTGTGAGAAACCCTGTTTTCACCCTTTTGTTTTTACTTGTTTACTGGCTGTACTATGAACGCAATATGTTTGCCGAAGAACAGTTTCTCAGGCGGAAGTTCGGGGAAGAATATGACAAATGGTCCGAAAATGTTAAAGCTGTTATCCCGCGTTTTAAAAATTTCAGAAAACCATTGATGTTTTTTTCATTCAGATCGGTTCTCAGGAGGGAATATCACAGCTTCATCAACATATTTATTATTTTCCTGATCCTCGACATATTCAGGAATTACTTCATTTCTGAAAGGATACATGTCACGCCGATGTGGTTATACATATCCATTCCTGCGGGTCTTGCCTGGCTGGTTCTCAGGCTGATCATAAAAAAAACATCCTGGCTTGACTCCGCTGACAGATAATCAGCCCGGTCAGTCCCTGCTGCTTCCCATAAAAATCATTATGTAATACAGCAGTGTTGCGAGCGACCCGAGTGCTGCCACAACGTAGGTATATGCGGCCCATTTCAGTGCATCCTGCGCCTTGTCGTGATTCATCGTGGAGGTGATGCCTGTATTTGAGAGCCATGCAAGTGCCCTCTGGCTGGCGTTGATCTCCACTGGAAGCGTTACAAAGCTGAAAAGGGTTGTAAGTGCAAACAGAATGATTCCCGCCAGCAGAAGGGCAGGAAAAGTATTAACCAGGATTATTCCTCCCAGCAGTATCCACTGAACCCATTTCGATGCAAAAGTTACCGGGGGAACGAGCTTCGACCTGAAACCGAGCCAGGCATAAGCTGTAGCATGCTGAACAGCGTGGCCCGTTTCATGCGCCGCCACGGCTGCGGCAGCGATACTCCGCCCGTCATATACTTCCCGGCTCAGGTTAATGGTTTTCCTGTCGGGGTTGTAATGATCAGAAAGCTCACCCTGAACACATCCTACCGTTACATCATAGATGCCATTGTCGCGCAGCATTCTTTCCGCCACTTCGCGACCCGACATCCCGTTGTCGACCGGGATCCTGGAATATTTTCTGAATTTTGATTTCAAAACAGAACTTATTATCCAGCTGAGAATCATAAAGACACCGAATATCAGCCAGATATTCATGTTTGCGTGCTGCATTTCCATAGTTGTATGATTTTATTATTATTATCCGTTAAAAAACCCGTCAAAGTCAGAGTCACTCCAAAAGTCCTGCCAGAACATAACCGGGCAGCTGAGACTGGTCATTTTGTCAGTGCCGCTAAATCAGCTGTTGCATCTCTGATCATTACCCATCCGATCTGACATTTCAATTGTTATCTTTGTTCAATGGGAAACATGGCTGAAAATATTATTGCAGGGATACTTTCCCTTCCGGTGTTGTTTTACAGACATGCAATTTCCCCGCTTCTGCGTCCTTCCTGCCGTCATGTACCAACATGCAGCCAGTATACACTCGATGCCCTTAAACTGCACGGTCCGTTTCACGGGTTGCTTCTGGCTTCAAACAGAATACTGCGTTGCAGGCCGGGAGGCACCCATGGTTATGATCCGGTTCCCTTATTCAGATTTAAAAAATACCGAATCCTCCGGCGGCATGGAAAATGCAGCAGGCTCAGGCCGGGCGGCAATTGCTGATGCCCCTGCGGCTTCTTCGTGGAATATGGCAGTCAGATCCATAACCATTAATTGAGTACCTCCTTCAGGTTTCTGAATCCCGTGCGGCTCACAGGCAGCCTGTCGCCCGAATGGAGGATGGCAATATGATTGTCTTTTCCATACGGTTCAATGCTCCTTATCTCTTCAACCTTCACAATATATGACCTGTGTATCCGTATGAAATCCTTTTTTGAAAGGTTGTCCTCATAGAATTTCATTGTCTGCTGTTTCATGGCCTTCCCCGAAGAATGATATATCATAACATAATCATCCTGGGCCTCAACGTATCTTATCTGTTCCACCGGTATAAGGCTGATAGCGGTCCCTTTCCGCACCGCTATCCGGTTGACCGGGGATTCCGGGTCGGGTCGTTTTGACAGAAGCAGGCTCGCCGGCCCGGTGTTTCCTGATCCCGACCTGATTTTATCAGCAGCTTTTTTTAAAGCTTCCTGAAATCGCCGCACTGGAAAAGGCTTGAGGAGATAGTCGACGGCATTGAGTTCAAAGGCTCTTATTGCATAATGGTCGTAAGCGGTGGTAAAAATAATTTCCGGTTTTTCGGTCATCACCTCAACCAGTTCTATACCGGTAAGCCTGGGCATTTGAATATCAAGGAACACCAGGTCGGGCTTCTCCGAAACAATTGTTTTCAGGCCGCTGAAACCATCGCTGCATTCAGCCACCACTTCAATTTCCTCCAGATCCTTGAGATAATGCCTGATCAGATCCCGTGCAGGCGCTTCATCATCAATTATCACAGTCCTGATTTTTTTCATGGCAAAATAAAATTACCGCCGGGTGCTGCAGTGCAGGGCCGGATAGAAGTTTAAACCTGTACAAATTTATTTAATTCTCTTGATACTGGTCAATGGTTGGCAGAATAAGTGATACGGAAAAGGTGCCGTTATCCCTCGACGTTTTGATTGACGCCTTCCTGCCATAGAACAGGTCGAGCCTTCTTGTCACATTCATCAGTCCCGTTCCGGTTCCCTTTACCGGGGAGGGAACAATATCATAATTGTTGCTTATTATTATTTCCAGGAATCCGCCCGAGCATCTGACCCTGGTGTTGATTCTGACAATTTCAGTGCTTTCGTAAACGCCGTGTTTTACAGCATTCTCATAAAGAGGCTGAAGCAGCATCACGGGCATTTTTATATCAAGGCAGTTTTCGTCAATCTCCTCTCCGGTCGACAGTTTGTCGCCGAAACGGATCTTTTCAATATCAAGATACAATTTCAGATTTTCAAGTTCACTCCGGAGTGTTACCGGCTGTTCGTCCTTTTTGGAAAGGGAGTATCTCATGAATTCGGATAATTTTATTATCATCTCCCGGGCTTTGTCAGGATCGGTAATGGTAAGGGAGCTGATTGAGTTAAGGCTGTTGAAAAGGAAATGGGGATTGATCTGTGATCTCAGGGCCTTTAACTCGGTTTCCCTTACAAGTGTTTCCAGCCGTGCTTCCCTGGCATTTTTCTCAGAAAGATTGTAAAGAGTGACAAAAAGATAATAAGCCAGGATAACCAATCCGTATATAAACCCTCCGGTTCCGGCCCTGTAGGGGAATGTGGCCTTCCAGTATGTTTCAAAATCGTTATTCACAGGAAGGAACAGGGGTACTGCATACCTGGTAACAATGATCCACAGTGCCACGGACAATGTGCCGCCGATCACAAAATTCCCTGCAACTGAGATCAATGCCGATTTACCCGCGTTAATGAACCTGAAAGGATACCAGAGTGAAATACCTATACCCGAAAAAGCCAACATTGAAATTATCCCGTCGGGAATGAAAATCACTGTAATCTCACCGTACGCAAAATAATACAGAAAAAGCTGGCTGGCTGTAAGTAACAGCCAGACCAGCCACCATATAATCAATCTAACCCTGTCGGAAAGTACGGGATGCTTCATTGGTTAGGGGTTAATAGCTCTTTATTTCTCCACCCCCAAAAACGACGGCTCCCTTTATCAGGAGGTGCTTGTTCTTATCGATGGTAATGCCCGGGGTCAGTTTCCTGGAATCGCTGAAACCGCCAAGTACGGGAGTTACCTCAATGGTTACGAACCAGTCGCCGGGCACAATTATTGTTGCCCCGCCGAACACGCATGCGATCTCCAGAACTGACACTCCCTGGATTAAACCGGCTTTGGTGAGATCGAGTTCCATTCCTCCGAATATGGCGGTGATCTTGCCACCCTGGAAATTCCGGGAAATTACCTGTCGTTCGCCTCCGCTGAACACATTAATATAATCGACATAATCATCTCCGGTAACTCCTTTTGAAGCTGAAGACCCCCATCCCCTTCTTTTGGTTGTAACAAATATGATTCCCACTATAATGAAAACTGCGGGCCAGAACATATTATACATGTGCAGGGTCTCCCTGAATGCCAGGGGGATCATGAAAAAACCTCCAACTGCCATTACTATGATTCCCGCGGTTTTTTCAGTTGCACCCAGGGTCATCACAAGGCCTATTACGATGAGAAGCATCTGCCAGCTGAAAATTATGTTATCTATGAAATCCGGAAAGAATCCCGTATTCCGGATTACAAGAAACAGTCCGGCCAGTATCAGGACGACACCGATGATAACTCTGTTGTTTGACAGGTGGTGTTCATGCCTGCGGCTCCCCTGATCCTTAAACTCATTATTTGTTTCCATAACATTAGTTTTATTGCGATTAAATTAAGTACTTTTTGTCTTTCCTTTCACAACAGACGAGACAATATAGCCCAGCCCGACAATGATTATTACTGCGGGCCAGTAGACAGCTTTAATGATTTCCGGCATTTCATAATCAATATGATCCATCAGAAACCAGGCTCCTCCTGCTGCAAGAAGCAGTCCTCCGGTAAACTGGAGGTTCAGTATGAGCAGAACACCGATAAAGATCATGGCTGTCTGCCAGGTAAAATAATCCCTTATCTCACCCAGCTTCAGCAGATCGTTCGTGGCAACAAGCAGGGCAAGGCCCAGGGTGATCAGGAACAGTCCAAAACCGACCTGCGGATGGTGTTCCCTGTGTTTGCGTATAAAATGGTCCCTGTTTTTCATGGCATTCCTGTTTTTTGATCTTTCCTGTGTCAAAGGTAGCGCCGGGTAACGCGAATATGTTAGCATTAATCGGCGAGCTGCGCTAAAAAACCGGTAAACAATCCATTATAGCATTTTTTATGACATTTTTATTGATAATTTTTAAATTTGACGAAGGATTTATATTTTTGCAATCCAAATTAAAAAGGATGTCCGGATTGTATCTGATACCGACAGGAGGATTAAAGGAAGGATATCGTTCATTTGATTTTGAGATTGGCAACAGTTTTTTCGGTCTTTTTGAGGGATCGGAAATTAAAGAGGGAAAACTCACAGCAGTTGTTGAAACTGTAAGAAACTCTTCCCTTATTGAAATGCTCATCAAGATTTCGGGGACAGTAAGGATAGGTTGCGACCGTTGTCTTGAGATGTTTGATGAGGCTTTGAGCTGTGAGAACAGACTTGTGGTAAAATTCGGGGACGATGCCGGCGAGGCGGATCCTGAAATTATTACTTTGCCCTATGGTGAACATGAGCTGGATATGAAGCAATTTTTTTACGAATATATTCATCTTGCCCTTCCTATCCAAAGAATACATCCTGATGATGAAGATGGCAACAGCAGGTGCAATCCGGAAATGCTCAGCAAGTTAAGGGAGCACCTTGTCAATGAAGAAAGCAGGGTTGATCCCAGGTGGGACGAATTGAAAAAGTTAATGAACAATAATTAAAGAAATAGAAAATGGCACATCCTAAAAGAAAACACTCCAAGGCCAGGCGCGATAAACGCAGAACTCATTTCAAAGCAAGCCCTCCAACAACAGGAACCTGCTCAAACTGCGGATCGTCGGTCCAATATCACAGGGTCTGCCCTGAGTGTGGTTATTACAGGGGCAAACCTGCGGTGGAGAAAAAGGCCACAACCTGATCTTGTTACCAAAAAGCTGAAGAATGAGGATTGGATTTGACGTAATGGGCGGAGATTTCGCCCCTGATGCCATGATTGAAGGCGCAGTAGACTCCGTTAGGCACTTTGATCCGGACGAAAAACTGGTTCTTATCGGGGACAAGCGGGGGATACTGAAGAAGCTTGAAGAAATGAACACCGATCCGGATTTCTTTCAGATCATCCATACTTCACAGGTAATTGAGATGGGCGATCACCCTGCAAAAGCCTTCTCCCAGAAAAGAGATTCAAGCATAGCAGTGGGTTACGAAATGCTGAAGAAAGGATTGCTTGACGGGTTTTGCAGTGCGGGGAATACAGGCGCCATGCTTGTCGGGGCAAGTTATACGGTCAATGTGATACCGGGTGTGTTCAGGCCCGCCCTTGCCACTATACTCCCCTGCATCGACGGCAGGGATTCTGTCATTCTTGATGTCGGGCTCAATCCTGATTGCAAGCCAGACGTACTGCTTCAGTATGGAATCCTGGGCAGCATTTACGCCAGGTTCGTTCTTGGCAAAAGCAACCCCACTGTCGGATTGCTTAATATCGGCATAGAAGAGACAAAGGGAACTCCGGCAATAAAAGCTGCCTATGAACTGATGAAAGATTATCCGGGCCTGAACTTCAGCGGCAATGTGGAAGGCAACACGCTATTTCACGAGAACATAACGGATGTGCTGGTCTGTGATGGCTTTGTGGGCAATATAGTTCTAAAACAGGCTGAAGCTTTTTTTTCAATATCGGAAAAGTTAAAAATATCCCATCCCTTTATCGACCGGATGAACTTTGAAAATATAGGAGGCACACCGGTTATCGGCATTAATGCCAATGTGGTTATCGGTCACGGCATATCCAGGAGAAAAGCCATAAAGAACATGATTCTGCAGACGAAAGCGGTTGTCGGGGCAAATCTTGCCCGGAAAATAATTGAAGCTATCTGAATATGGACAAAGTACGGGCAGTTATAACAGGAATTCATGCCTGGGTTCCTGAATACAGGCTGACCAATCTCGAACTTTCCAAGATGGTTGATACTTCCGATGAATGGATAATGCAACGCGTCGGAATAAAGGAGAGAAGGATACTGAAGGGAGAGGGACTCGGCTCGTCTGATCTTGGCGAGAAGGCTGTTACCGGTCTTCTGGAGAAAACAAAAACCTCCCCCGATGAAATTGATCTTGTCATTTGCGCAACCATTACTCCCGACATGGCATTCCCGGCAACGGCAAACATTATTTCCGACAAGGCCGGTCTTAAAAATGCCTTCAGTTTTGATCTGGGCGCGGCATGTTCAGGTTTTCTTTTTGCACTTCAAACTGCTGCTGCATACATTCACACGGGAAGATTCAGAAAAGTCATTGTTGTGGGGGCTGATAAAATGTCGTCAATCACCGATTACACTGACAGGACAACCTGCCCGCTGTTCGGCGATGCTGCGGGTGCCGTCCTTCTTGAACCGGGCACCGGCGATTTTGGCATTATGGACTATATATTCCGTGTTGACGGATCAGGCAGGAAGTTCCTGCACATGAAAGCAGGAGGGTCGGCCAGGCCCGCCTCACATGAAACAGTAAATGCCCGTGAGCATTATGTGTACCAGGAGGGCCAAAGCGTCTTCAAATTTGCAGTGGTCAACATGGCAGACATCGCAGTCGAAATCATGGAGCGCAATAATCTTAAACCGGAAGATATCGCCTGGCTGGTTCCCCACCAGGCCAACCTCAGGATAATCGATGCAACGGGAAAAAGGATGGGGCTGCCGCCCGAAAAGGTTATGGTGAACATTGAGAATTACGGAAACACAACGGCAGCAACAATCCCGCTATGCCTGTGGGAATATGAAAAAAAACTCAGGAAGGGCGACAAGCTGATACTTGCCGCCTTCGGCGGAGGGTTCACCTGGGGGTCACTCTATCTCAGGTGGGCTTACGACCCCGACTGAAGCAGCAGGGTTTTTAGGGGCATTCATCCCGGTCCTTCCTCATAATTCACTTTAATCCGGCTCCTGAAAAACAGTTCAACGGTTCTGTGAACATCATTTTATTTTTTTCTGCAATAGTTTTTATATTTGTGAGTTATTATGTTTGTAAGTATAATTCTGGCAAATCATGGGAAAATTCAACGAAACCGACAATACTGCAATCAATCTGCTCAGCAACGGCACTGAAATCACCGGGGATATCAAATCAAATGGCGACATCAGGGTCGACGGGCTTCTTACGGGCAACCTCACCACAAAAGGGAAGGTTGTAATCGGACCCACAGGCAGGGTAAAGGGAGAAGTGTATTGTAAAAACTCGGAAGTCTCAGGAACTATTGAAGGCAGGATCTGTGTCAGCCAGCTTTTAACCCTGAAAGTCGATTCAAAGATTTTTGGGGATATAGTTACGTTCAAGCTTTCAATTGAGCCCGGCGCCAAATTCACTGGCAACTGTAAAATGAGTGAAAGCGAAAATAATGAAGGAGCCAGCTTCACAAAAACAAAAGAACCCGAAAAATCCGTCAAATAAAGGATTACAGGATTTTGCCAAATATTCCGGCCTGGCCTTCCAGATGCTCGTAATAATTGCCGTAATGACCTGGGGCGGTGTGAAACTTGATGAAGTTCTCGGATTATCGACACCGGTGTTCACTGTTGTCCTGTCTCTTCTGGGTGTCTTTGCAGGAATTTACACTGCAATAAAGGATTTTATTAAACGCTGATCCCCTAAAAATGAATTTCAGAAAATACCTTACCGGACTTTTATGGGTTTGCCTGCCTTTGCTGGCAGCAGGGTATCTGCTTTCCCGGTTCATCCCTGTCCCCTTCCTTTTCAATGATCAGGCGATACTCACCGCCTCCTTTTCGGCCATCGGGATCATCGCGGCGCTGATTTTCAGGAGCGGGCTGAAAAAGGGGGCCGAGGGAGGAACAATGTACCTTATGGTTGCACTGTCGCTCAAACTGCTGTTGGAAATGGTCCTTGCGCTTCTGTGGTTCGTAGTTGTTAAAAAAACTTATCTGTCCTCAGTTATATTATTTTTTGTACTATATTTGGCCGTTTCCCTGTTTTCAATCATTTTTATGTTGAACACACTGAAATCTAAACCTTTATAAAATTATCTTCATATAATGCAATTTGTCAAAGCAAGTCTGTTCTTCCTGCTTTTAACAATCTTTCCTGCCGCCCTCTCCGCTCAGGAGGAACACGGCAGCCATGCCGGCCAGGCAGAGGAGGAGTTTGATGCAAGCAGCTTCATCATGGATCATATTGCCGACTCGCATGAATGGCACATTCTGACCAAAAGGAACGGCGAAAGCGTTGCAATTTATCTTCCCGTGATCCTTTACTCCGCTGAAAAGGGCTGGGATGTGTTCTCTTCCCGGCGGCTTGCGCACGGACATGAATACAACGGGTACAGGCTGGAAGAGGAAGGTGACAACAAGGGAAGAATTGTAAGTCTTAATTACGACGGTA
The DNA here is from genome assembly GCA_964435015.1 of uncultured Rikenellaceae bacterium. Taxonomy (GTDB): domain Bacteria; phylum Bacteroidota; class Bacteroidia; order Bacteroidales; family VadinHA17; genus LD21. Next base: position 42,128 of record CAYSXP010000023.1, on the reverse strand, counting down.
CAATAAATGAAGAGGGCTTCCTGCTCGACCTGTCAATAACAAAAACTGTTGTGGGATTGTTGTTTTCAGTCATTATCGGACTCTGGCTCTTTCTGTCATTGTCACGTTCCTACAAGAAAACCGGGATAAGCCACCCCAGGGGGATGCAAAGCTTTCTCGAACCAATAATCCTTTTTGTGAGGGATGATATAGCAATTCCCAACCTTGGCGAGGGCAAATATGAAAAATACATGCCCTATCTGCTTACCGTTTTCTTTTTCATCCTGTTGAACAACCTGATGGGGCTTATTCCGTTCCCTCCGCCTTTCGGAGCCAACGTAACCGGCAACATTGCGGTAACCATGGTGCTTGCCCTGTTCACTTTCCTTATAACCCAGCTCAACGGAAGCAAATATCACTGGAGGCATGTCTTTGCAACACCCGGGGTTCCTGTCTGGCTCCTTCCCGTAATGATTCCCGTGGAGATCATAGGCCTGTTCTCAAAGCCATTTGCACTGATGGTCCGACTTTTTGCCAATATTACTGCAGGTCACATCATCGTCCTCAGCCTGGTCTGTCTGATCTTTATCTTCAAGTCGCTGTTTGTGGCCCCGGTATCAATTGCATTTGTTATATTCATGGATTGCCTCGAACTTCTTGTGGCATTCCTTCAGACATATGTTTTCACCCTGTTGTCGGCCCTTTTTATAAGCCTGGCTGTCAAGGGGGAAGAGGAACATCATTAATTTTTATTGTTTAATTAAAACCAGTTATTATCATGACAGGTACATTGGCAGCAGTGGGAGCAAGCCTCGCAGTTATCGGCGCAGGTCTTGGCATCGGAAGGATCGGCGGTTCAGCGATGGACGCAATAGCACGTCAGCCGGAAGCCAGCTCCAAGATCCAGACAAACATGATCGTCTCTGCGGCTCTTATTGAAGGAGCTGCGTTGTTCGCCATCGTGGTTGCACTCATTGCAAAGTAAAGGGAACCGGAGGGCTGCAACGGTTGGTTGCAGCGCCTCCTTTTTAAATCAAAAGAAAAAACAGAAAGATATGATCCTATTAGCAAACAGTCTTACATCGCCTGCCATAGGCCTTGTATTCTGGACAACAATAATTTTCCTGATGTTTTTCCTCATCCTGAAGAAGTTTGCGTGGAAACCCATTTTGAATGCAGTGAAAGCCAGGGATGAGATGATAAAGGGATCTCTCGCATCAGCCGAAAAGGCAAGGAAAGAGATGGCCAGGCTCCAGAGCGACAATGAAGCCATCCTCAGAAAGGCAAGGGAAGAACGTGAAATAATCCTGAGAGAAGCCAGGGATATCCGCGACAAGCTTATTGCCGAGGCAAAGGGAAAAGCTTCCGAAGAAGCCGAGAAGGTTGTTGCAAAGGCCCGGGCCGGCATTGAAAGGGAAAAAAATGCCGCGCTTGGTGAAATCCGCCAGCAGGTTGCCACTCTTTCAATAGAAATTGCATCCAAACTGATAGGTGAGAAGCTCGAAAAATCAGGAGAACAGGAAAAGCTTATTGACAACTACCTGAAAGAAATCGATTTTACAAAAAATTAAAAGGTTTTATTAATGAACCAAAGCAGAATATCAGTCAGGTACGCAAGAGCTTTGTTCCAGTCGGCCCTGGAAAGAAAAGAACTCGAGAGGATCGGCAGGGATATGATGGTGATAAAGGATACCTGCAAGATCCCCGAGGTGAAGGAGGTTCTCGATAACCCCGTAATAATGCCTTCAAAAAAGATCAGGGCCCTGCGCAGTCTTTTTGGAGCAGAACTACATGAACTGACCCTGTCGCTTGTCGACCTGGTGGTCAGAAACGGAAGGGAACAATATCTTCCGGCAATTGCGCGGATGTTCAGCCAGGAAACAAGAAGGCACAGGGGTATTACCGAATCGGTTCTGACCACGGCCGTACCTGTCGAACCCCGGATCAGGAAGCAGGTGGAGGAAATGATAGAAAACATGTTCAGCACCAGGGTCGATCTGAAAACAAACATTGATGAGTCGATCATCGGTGGTTTTATCCTGAAGGTTGAAGACAGCTATATTGATGCAAGCGTCAGGAACAAGCTCAGGAAGATCAAACGTGAACTGATAAGCGGATCATTATGATACTGAATACAATAAGATTAATATGATTTTACAGGAATAAACATGGCAAGTATTAAACCAGCAGAAGTTTCAAAAATCCTCAGGCAGCAGCTTGAAGGTATCCAGACCGGAGTCGAGCTTGAAGAGGTTGGCACCGTGCTTGAAGTTGGAGACGGGATTGCACGCATATACGGTTTGTCGAATGCCGAATCAAACGAGCTCATCCAGTTTGAGAATGGCATTGAGGCAATTGTGCTCAACCTTGAGGAGGACAACATCGGGGCCGTATTGCTCGGGCCCACGGAGGAGATCAATGAAGGAGACATTGTAAAGCGGACCGGGAAAATTGCCTCAATAGATGTCGGTGAAGGGTTGCTCGGAAGGGTCATTGCCCCTACCGGTCAGCCTCTCGACGGCAAGGGCCCGATAGAAGGCGAACTGTTTGAAATGCCTTTTGAACGGAAAGCTCCGGGCGTTATATTCAGGCAGCCGGTAAAACAGCCCCTCCAGACGGGTATAAAGGCGATCGACGCCATGATCCCCATTGGCAGGGGTCAGCGTGAGTTGATAATCGGCGACCGTCAGACAGGCAAGACAGCCATTGCAATTGACACGATCATAAATCAGAAGAGCAATTTCGAGAAGGGTAAACCGGTGTATTGCATTTATGTTGCAGTGGGGCAGAAGGGTTCAACCGTTGCAAACATTGCCAGAACGCTCGAGGAGCACGGAGCACTGGAATATACGGTGATCATTCTTGCAACAGCTTCCGACCCGGCAGCCTCACAGTTTTATGCTCCCTTTGCCGGTGCCGCCATCGGCGAATTTTTCCGTGATACCGGCCGTGATGCCCTGATCATTTACGATGATCTGTCGAAACAGGCTGTATCCTACAGGGAGGTCTCCCTCCTGCTTCGCCGGCCGCCCGGCCGTGAAGCCTATCCGGGCGACGTTTTCTATCTTCATTCGAGGCTTCTCGAAAGAGCCGCCAAGATCATTGAGTCGGATGAAGTTGCACGACAGATGAACGACCTGCCGGAATCTATACGCCACATGGTGAAGGGAGGGGGTTCACTTACCGCCCTTCCGATAATCGAAACCCAGGCTGGCGACGTTTCGGCATATATCCCGACGAATGTTATTTCAATAACAGACGGACAGATATTCCTCGAATCCAACCTTTTCAACGCAGGCGTGCGCCCGGCAATCAACGTCGGGATTTCCGTTTCGAGGGTTGGCGGCAATGCCCAGGTAAAGGCCATGAAAAAAATCGCAGGCACCCTGAAAGTCGATCAGGCGCAGTACCGCGAGCTGGAAGCATTCTCCAAATTCGGATCCGACCTGGATGCGACAACACTTGCCACCCTCGACAAGGGTGCCAAGAACGTCGAAATACTCAAGCAGGGCCAGTACGCCCCTGTTCCCGTCGACAAACAGATTGCAATAATCTACTGCGGAACCAGCGGGCTTCTCAGGGACGTTCCCGTAAACAGGGTGAGGGAGTTTGAAACTGAATTCCTCGAATATCTCGATCTGAAGCACAGAGATGTGCTCGATTCGCTTGGCGGGGGAACAATAAACGATGAAATAACCAATATCCTCGATAAGACGGCCCGCGAACTTGTGATGAAATTCAAACAGTAAAAGGCAGTCAAAACTGAATAATTACAACTTGGATGGCGAATTTAAAAGCTATAAGGTTAAGGATCACTTCCGTCAGATCAACCCGGCAGATAACCTCGGCCATGAAAATGGTTGCTGCCGCCAAGCTCAGAAAGGCCCAGGACAAGATTGTCAGATTGAGGCCCTATGCAGGCAAGCTTCATGAAATCCTTGTGAACCTTACACAAAGCCTTGCAGATGCTGATGTAAGCAATATATACAGCAGGCAGGAAATTCCGGAAAAAATACTGATCGTTGCTGTAACGTCAAACAGAGGGCTTTGCGGCGCCTTCAACTCCAATGTGGTAAAAGAGGTAAAACGGCTGATTGCAGAAAACTACCATGACCAGTACAAAAACGGAAAAGTTGAATTCCTTGCAATCGGAAAGAAGGGCTACGACTCTCTCAGAAAGATGAAGCTTAACATAGCAGCTGAAAGCAATGACCTGCTGAATGATGTAACCTTTGAAAAAGTGTCGGCCATTGCTGAAAATGTCATGAACGGATTTGTCCGTGGTGATTATGACAGGGTTGAACTGGTATATAACCATTTTAAAAACGCTGCCATTCAACAGCTGACGACTGAAGTTTTCCTTCCGGTGGAAACAATCCCCGAAGAGCAAAAATCTGCGGCGCATGTTGATTATATTTATGAGCCTGATAAGAAATCCATTGTCAGGGAACTGATCCCCAAATCCCTGAAGATCCAGTTCTACAAGGCGGTACTCGACTCATACGTTGCAGAAAACGGTGCCAGGATGACAGCGATGCATAAAGCCACCGACAATGCCACTGAGATGATCCGCGACCTGACGCTTCAGTACAATAAGGCACGCCAGGCATCGATCACGGGTCAGATCCTTGAAGTTGTAAGCGGGGCCGAAGCCCTGAAATGACCGAAAATTATTAATCGTATCCATGTACTGAACATGTTTGACCAATCGGCTCTTAAAGAAATCGTTAATAACGCAATAGTCAACCTGGCCTTTGACATAGGGTCTGAGAGGCTGATTGATCCGGTTAAATATGTTCTCTCGATGGGTGGTAAGCGCATGAGGCCGGTGCTGTCACTTATGGCGTGCAATCTTTTCAGCGACAAGATCGATCATGCTGTCATACCCGTGACGGGCATTGAGATATTCCACAACTTCACCCTTGTCCATGACGATATAATGGATAACGCCCGTATCAGAAGGGGATTTCCCACGGTACATACCAAATGGAACATCAACCAGGCTATTTTATCGGGCGATGTGATGGCATTCATAACAAATGAATGCTTCCTGCAGTCGCCAGCTCATCTTCTTCCCCGGGTAATGAAGGTTTTTAACAAAGCCGCCATTGAGGTATGCGCCGGGCAGCAGCTTGATATGGATTTCGAAAAGGCAACATATGTATCACAGGCTGAATATATACGGATGATCGGGCTCAAGACAGCGGCCCTGATCGCTGCATCGCTAAAGATCGGTGCCATTTTTGGCGGAGCCGATGACAAGGATGCCGAGCACCTGTATGAATACGGGAAAAACCTGGGGCTTGCCTTTCAGATACAGGACGATATCCTTGATGTATTTGGCGACATGAAGGTTTTTGGCAAAACAGCAGGCGGTGATATCATTGAAGGGAAAAAAACTTTCCTGTATGTCAGGGCAAACGAAGCAGGATCGTTCGACCAGAAGAAGAAGCTTCAGGATCTTTATGCTTCCAATGCTTTTGAACCGGCTGATAAAGTCAGACTGGTCACCGAATTATATGAACTGCTCGATATAAGATCCGGTTCCGGCAAGATAGCCGCAGGCTATCTGAAGAATGCCCTGGAGCATCTCGAAAAAGTGAATATTGCACGGGAAAGGAAGGAAGGGCTTATAAGCCTGACCTCTTCACTTGCAGGAAGGGATCAATGAAAAACAAATGGAATGATGTATTGATGAATTGGATAAAAATTTTATAAACTCTGTAAATAAATCGGATTTATGGCAAAGAATATTGGGAAGATCAGCCAGATCATCGGACCTGTGGTTGACGTAACATTTGAGCGGCAGGGCAATGAGATGCCTGATATCTATGATGCTCTTGAAATAAAAAGGAACGACGGGACTGTCCTGGTTGTGGAGTGTCAGCAGCACATAGGAGAAAACACAGTCAGGACAATAGCCATGGACTCCACTGACGGCCTTCGCAGAGGCATGGATGTTAAAGCTACCGGACAACCCATCACCATGCCTATCGGGGAGCAGATTAAAGGACGCCTGATGAACGTTACCGGTGAGGCAATTGACGGAATAGGAGTTCTCGACAAGGAGGGCGGTTACCCTATTCACCGCAAGCCGCCGAAATTTGAAGATCTGTCAACTGAAAAAGAGGTGCTTTACACAGGCATCAAGGTAATTGATCTCATTGAACCGTACTCAAAGGGCGGGAAAATAGGTCTTTTCGGTGGTGCCGGCGTAGGAAAGACCGTTGTGATCCTTGAATTGATAAACAATATTGCCAAGGCATATTCCGGGCTATCGGTTTTTGCCGGTGTAGGGGAAAGGACCAGGGAAGGTAACGATCTTCTAAGGGAGATGCTCGAAGCAGGCGTTATCACCTATGGAAAGGGATTTCTTGAGAACATGGAAGCCGGTGGATGGGATCTCTCAAAGGTCGACCGGGAAGCACTCAAAGAGTCGAAACTTGCCCTTGTGTTCGGACAGATGAACGAACCGCCGGGGGCAAGGGCAAGGGTAGCCCTGTCGGGACTTTCCGTTGCCGAGCATTTCAGGGATGGCGATGAGAAGAGCGGCGGAAGGGATATCCTTTTCTTCATGGACAATGTGTTCCGCTTTACCCAGGCAGGCTCTGAAGTATCCGCCCTTCTGGGGCGCATGCCGTCAGCCGTGGGATATCAGCCCACTCTTGCCACCGAAATGGGTATCATGCAGGAACGTATCACATCAACGCGCCATGGATCGATAACCTCGGTACAGGCCGTGTATGTCCCGGCCGACGACCTCACCGACCCTGCTCCCGCCACAACATTCGCCCACCTCGATGCCACAACCGTGCTGAGCCGGAAAATATCCGAGCTCGGAATTTATCCCGCCGTCGACCCCCTCGACTCAACATCGAGGATCCTGACACCCGAAATAGTCGGCGAGGCCCATTACAACTGCGCTCAGAAGGTTAAGGAACTCCTTCAGAGATACAATGAGCTGCAGGACATTATTGCCATCCTCGGCATGGATGAGCTTTCCGAGGAAGACAAGCTCGTGGTTCACAGGGCACGAAGGGTGCAGAGATTCCTGTCACAGCCATTCCACGTTGCCGAACAGTTCACCGGCATCAGGGGAGCACTCGTGTCAATCGAGGATACTATCAAGGGATTCAACATGATCATGGACGGGAAGGTGGATCAGTACCCCGAATCGGCATTCCTGCTTGTAGGGACAATAGAAGATGCCATTGAGAAAGGAGAGAAAATACTCGCCCAGTCGAAATGACAACGGTTGCATTTCACATGAGGCAGACTGCAGCATGCTTTTGCTGCTCGCCCTGCATGCAAAATGCAAGCTCCGGTTTTTATCACTCATCTCTTACTGATACAATATCATGAAAATCGAGATAATAACTCCTGACCACAGGGTATATGTAGGGGAAATAAAATCTGTAAGGGTACCGGGCAGGAAAGGTTCTTTCCAGGTTCTCAAGGATCATGCTCCAATCATATCGACCCTCGATCCCGGACCGGTATACATAGTGGAACAGGATAACAGGGAAGTAACCTACAATATTGACGGGGGTGTAATAGAGGTCAGGGCAAACAGGATCATACTTCTGACCGAGTCTGTCAAATAACAACAGCCCGATGACAGCCGAAGAATTCCGCAGTCACGCTCATGAGGTGGTCGAATGGATGGCACGTTACATGGAAAACGTGGAGAACTACCCTGTCAAATCCCGGGTCAGGCCGGGTGAAATTTTTGACAGGATCCCATCAGCTCCTCCTGACAGGCCCGAACCTTTCAGTGCATTTATGAAGGATCTCGATGAGATAATTATGCCGGGGATATCACACTGGCAGAGTCCGAATTTCTTTGCCTATTTCCCTGCCAATACGAGCCCTCCCTCAATACTTGCCGAAATGATCATATCCACACTGGGGGCCCAGTGCATGATATGGGAAACATCACCGGCAGCAGCCGAGCTCGAGGAGAAAATCATGATATGGCTGAGGGATCTTATCGGGCTGCCCCCTGAATTCGGGGGCGTGATCCAGGATACCGCATCTACATCAACCCTGGCAGCCCTGATCACCGCCAGGGAAAAAGCCACGGGTTTCAGAATAAACGAGGAAGGAGCCGCGAACAATGCCCGGCTGAGGGTTTACTGCTCGGAACAGACCCATTCGTCTGTTGAGAAGGCAGTAAAAATATGCGGAATAGGCAGGGCCAACCTGGTTAAGGTTCCGGTAAGGGCTGATTTTTCATTGGACCCGGAAAAACTGGAGAAGGCTGTTTCGGAAGACATTGAAAAGGGTTTCATCCCATGTTGTGTCATTGCAACCATTGGCACCACGGGAACCGCTGCTGTTGACCCTTTAAGAGCCATTGGAGAGATCTGCGAGAAATATGATATATGGCTCCACGTTGACGCCGCAATGGGCGGTACGGCTCTTATTCTGCCTGAATTTCAGTGGATGCTCGACGGCAGGGAATATATCGATTCATTTGTTTTCAATCCGCATAAATGGATGTTCACCAATTTCGACTGTTCGGTTTTTTTCATAAAGCATACGGCGCTTCTCCTGAAAACATTTGAAATCCTTCCGGAATATCTGAAAACCCGCACCAGGGGGCAGGTAAATGATTACCGCGACTGGGGGGTTCCGATGGGAAGAAGATTCAGGGCCCTGAAGCTGTGGAGCGTAATAAGGATGTACGGAGTTGATGGGCTGCGGGCAAAAATAAGGAGCCATATTGAATTTGCAACGGAACTTTCGGAAATGATAGCCCGGGAAACGGATTTCGAAGTTGCGGCGCCTGCAGTGATAAATGTCGTTTGTTTCCGCTACCGGCCCGCAGGAAAATCAGCCGCGGAGATCAGCGGAATAAATGAGGCCCTGAACCACAGGCTCAACGATACAGGCAAAATTTATCTTAGCCATACAGTAATCAACGGGCTCTATACCCTCCGAATGGTTACGGGGCAGACCAATGTGACCATGGATCATGTGAGAAAGGCCTGGGAACTGATAAAAACAACAGCGGCGCAGCTTTAAAGACCGGATGCACCTGCCCTGAACCTTCCGATACTCATTCCGTAAATATCCATATTGAACAGGATCCTGATCATTGGAAAAGTTCCCGGTTCGCGCCATGCCGCCTCCACACCTGCTGAAACCATGTACGGTATCCGTAAAATGAAAAGATCACCGAGCAATTGCACTCCGAACGACCTGAACGCCCGGGTTCCCTCACTGAAAAACCAGATCCTTCCGCTATCCGTCTGCACAAGGGTGTAATTACCGGTGGCCCGGGTATAATCAAGAAACAGGTTTGCCCTTATCCTTGTCAGGTAAAGGAAGCTTGAAAGATTAAAATCGGGATAAAACAACGGCATGTAATAATCGGCTGACAATAATCCTGCATCCTTCGAAACAATATTTTCATATCCTCTTGAGAATGAGATTAAGTTCCTCAGGAGGAAGCGTTCCGGATTTTGAGTTTCCTTTTCGAGCCTGATCCTTATACCGTTGTTCCTGAAGAGACCCGGGAAATAAAATGCAGTTTTCAAGGCGGTCAGATCTCCATAAAGCTCCCTGTCAAAGGGAAAAGCAGAATAACTAAAATCCACTGTCTGTGCCCACCGGGGATAGATGTCCCTCACCGCGGTCCTGTAAAAATTGGAGAAATAAATCCTTCCTGTAAACCGGCTCTGGCCACTGTCATAAAATCTGCTGTTTTCCAGGTAAATATGATCATTGACGAAGGTCCATGCTGCTGAGATCCGCAAATATTTTGAAAATTTCCCTCCCTGGAAGTACAAAGGCAGATAGAGTGTATTTGTAATTGCCAGTCCCTGGGTATATTCAGCCGGATCGGGGGCGTTTTCATTGAGTTTTTCAATCACAGGCCTGTATCCGTAATCGATCGCCGACTCAAATGCCGGATACCAGCCCAGCCAGTTAATCCTTGCATGGAGCTGGTGCCTGTTATCGGAATATTCATAACCAAGGGTGGAAATAAGGGTACTCAGGTTGTTCTGTGTCATAAGAGTTACGCCGGGTTTTATCAAAGCCGGATCGGATGTTATTTCATCAATGCTTGCATAAAGCGGCATCCAGCTGTGAAATCTGAACAGGTTTTTCCATTTTCTGTAAGGTTCAGGCAAATAAACCCTGGCGGGCACGCCTGATGCAGCGCCCTCATATGGCGCGAACCTGTTAATAAGATAGGAGGCATTTTCGCTGAAGGTCCGTGTTTCAGGCTCCTCCAGCCTTACCGGAGCCTGGCAGATATTGTTGCCTGAAGATGAATAGTCGGCGAAAAGGATATTGTTCCCGCTGACATTCAGATCGCTTACACCAAATCTTGATTTTGTGAGTCTGCTGATCGTTCCGCCGCCTGTAAGCAGGTACACATTATCGGTTCCGGAGGCGGAGCTTACAAAAAACAGTGAATCATTTCTGACAAATGCCGATTGAATGTCATTTGACGAGGCCTCAATGTGTGTTTTCCATTCTGGCTTCCGGGTATCAAACGACATAATACCTTCCCCGGCTTCAGAAAGAAATACAAAGGTAATTGTATTGCCCTTCTCATCCCACTGAGGCTTTTGCAGCCACACCCCGGCCGGGGCCGGCATTTCGCTCAGGATCCTTCCATCGGCTGCATCAATTATTACCAGTCCGCATTCCTGTTTAACCGAACTCCTTACAGCAGCTATCCGTGAGGCATCAGGAGATATTGCAGCTGCCATGTACCTTGTTTTACGGGAAAATTTCCGGATTTTTCCCGATTTCAGATCATATGTTTTTATAACGGACCATGTCCGGTTTTTCCACCTCGGATCAGAATCAGTCTCCACCCAGGCAATCCTGCCCTTGCCGTATGATATGTTCCAGGGATAGGAATAACCCGGTGTATGTATCTTCCTTTCCTTTCCCTCAGCCGGCCTTATCAGCACGAATGACGGAGGAAGGTCGAGTGATGTCCTTACGGCAATAATGCTATCCTCGCCTGCACGAAGGGGTGAATAATAATTTATGTATTTTTTCCCTTTCGGCGGACTGACAATATCATATCCGACACTCTCAAGGGCTGAATCATCAGCGGTCCACAGAGCCTGCAGGGTATCGAAGGTTTCCCTGAACAGCCGTTTTTTTGTCAGGGATGCGTTTGCCCTCAGGCTGAGGTTAACGGGGTTTAAAGTGAAGGGAGCGTTTGCGGTAAGGTTAAGAGCTTTTTTCCAGAGGGTTGAATCGTATTTTGCATATGACCAGGCCATCATCTGGTATCCGGTATAATAATGATTTGGCACAAAATCCCTGAATGATCCGTTTACAATCTTGTCATACTTGTACATTTCTCCCTTCTCCAGCATTAATGCCCTGAGCGGTTTCTGGAATGAAGGGACGCGCCCTCTTCCAGAGGCTGTCAGCAGGGTTTCCGAGAAAACGGCATCCCCTTCCAGAAACCACAATGGCAGCAGCGCTGCCACCGCACCGGTGAATTGCTGGCCCGTAACGAACGACATCACCCTGGAAAAGCCCTTGTCGAGCGATTTCATTTGCAGTACATGGGTAAGTTCATGGATTGCAAGCTGGGCTTTCGGGTCGAGCGGTATTGAATTCTGATCGGGTGTGGGATAGATCTCCATCCTGTCGGGGGCCCAGGCTACGTAACCGTTCGAAGTAGTGGTATAATTATGGATTATTACGGGTATCCTGAATTTCATTTCCGGGTAATGCAGCATGAGCCTCGAGCAGGCATCATCGAGCGTCCTGGCAAACTCAATTCCCTGATTGCCGTAACTTTCGGGATAGATCACCCTGAACTTTTCAGTTTTTATCTGCATCCACTTAAGGGCCGACGGTTCCTGCCCTGTCTGGTAATACTGGGAGGGGGCCTGCATTGAGGCCATTGCCAGGAATATCACCAGGACTGATCTCGCTGACTTCATCGGGAATCATTTGTCCAAAAATAGCAAAATATGCCGGTGAGCCGGCAAAAGATTCCGGTTGGGAAATTTTAATTAATTTCGTTGCCAGTAATGAATGGCATAACGCCGTCATCAAAACACATCTCATTGATAACTGCATGAAAAGTTACAGGAAAATCAACAATATCACCGGATGGGTGATTTTTGCCGTTTCTGCCTTCACCTATCTGATGACCATTGAGCCCACAGCCAGCTTATGGGACTGCGGTGAATTCATTGCATCCTCCTATAAGCTCGAAATAGGGCATCCTCCCGGAAATCCCGTGTTCATGGTGATTGCCAGGTTTTTCACCCTTTTTGCCGGGGGAAATGTATCGAATGTTGCCGTTATGGTAAATGCGATGTCAGCCCTTGCAAGCGCCTTTACAATCCTGTTTCTTTTCTGGACCATAACCCATCTTGCAAGAAAGGTCATTATCGGTACCGAAGAACAAAGCAGCCCAGGCAGGATAATGGCAGTAATGGCCGCCGGTGCCACAGGGGCCCTGGCCTTTACATTTTCCGATTCATTCTGGTTCTCAGCTGTTGAGGGAGAAGTATATGCGACCTCTTCCTTTTTCACCGCAGTGGTGTTCTGGGCGATCCTGAAATGGGAAGATGTTGCGGATGAGCCTCATGCCGATAAATGGATCATACTGATAGCTTATCTGATGGGGCTCTCGATAGGGGTGCACCTGCTCAACCTTCTCACCCTTCCCGGAATTGTCCTGGTCTATTACTTCAGGAAATATGAATTTTCATGGAAGGGATTCATAATCTCACTTGGCTTATCCGCGGTTCTGCTTTCCCTGCTCATGTACGGAATCATACCGGGGCTGGTCACCATATCCACCAGGCTGGATAAATTTTTCCTGAACACGCTTGGGCTGCCTCCCAACAGCGGATTGATATTTCATTTCATCCTGCTGATTATCATATTCATATTTGCCATAAGGATGACGGTCATCTCAAACGACAGGACAAAGATATCGGTTCTTGCCGGCTCAGCCTTCCTCCTTTCGGGGATATGGGTGATTTCGGGTTCTTCGTTTCTCAACATAGCTTTGCTTGCGTCATTAAGCTTTCTGGCATGGTATCTGGCGGGCAGGTACAAGGTGGTGCTCAACACGGTTCTTACTGCAATCATGGTGATACTTATTGGCTATTCCGCGGTTGCCATAATAGTTGTCAGGTCTTCCGCCCGGCCGCCGCTGAATGAGAACCAGCCCGACAATCCTTTCAGCCTGCTTTATTTCCTCAACAGGGAACAGTACGGCCAGAGGCCCCTTTTCCGCGGTGCATACTATAATGCCCCGATCATTGATTATAAAGATGGAAAGCCCAAGTATTCCATTGAAGACGGGAAATACAAGATAACAGCCTACAACCTGGAAACGATCCATGATCCCAGGTTCATCACTCTTTTCCCGAGGATGTGGAGCGATCAGTCCGATCATGCGCGCATTTACCAGGAATGGGGAAAGATCAGGGGCGTTCCCGTTACGGTGACCGACCGTTCGGGTGAAAAGAAACTGGTAAGAAAGCCCACATTCAGCGAAAACCTGAGGTTTATGTTCACCTACCAGTTTGGTTATATGTATTTCAGGTATTTTCTCTGGAACTTTTCAGGAAAGCAGAATGACACACAGGGAACCGGTGGTGCCATAAACGGAAACTGGATAACAGGCATCAGGTTTCTCGACGAAGCCCGGATCGGGACCTCCGACCTGCCTCCGGGAATGAAGGAGGACACCTCGCGGAACAAGTATTATCTGCTTCCCTTCATACTTGGGGTGGCAGGCATCTTTTACCAGCTGAACCGCGACATCAAGAACTGGAGCATTATTCTTCTGCTGTTTCTGATGACCGGGGTTGCGATTGTGTTTTATCTGAACCAGTATCCCAATCAGCCGAGGGAACGTGATTACGCATATACCGGGTCTTTTTACTTTTATGCAGTCTGGACAGGGATGGGAGTGCTGATGCTCTTTGAGGCAGCGAGGAAGGTTCTGGGAGAAAGGACCGCGGCCCTGGCGGCCGGAATAGTCTGTATGCTGGCCGTGCCGGCTGTCATGGCCTCGGAAAACTGGAAGGATCACGACAGGTCGGGTCGTTACCTTGCCCGGGATGTCGCTTTTAATTACCTGAATTCCTGTGCCCGGGATGCCATCCTTTTTACCAATGGCGATAACGATACTTTTCCCCTTTGGTATGCCCAGGAAGTTGAAGGAGTGAGAACTGATATCCGGGTGTGCAATCTGATGCTTCTTAATACCGACTGGTATATCAACCAGATGAAATGGAAGACCAATGAGTCGGATCCCCTTCCGGTAACCCTTCCGGCCAGGAAATATTATGACGGAATCAACAATCAGGTATTCATAGTCGAGAAAACCAGGGATCCCGTCGACATAAAAACAGTCATCGATTTCGTGAACAGCGATAACAAATCCACCAAGGTCCAGGTCTCCGCCACCGAGCTGCTCGACATTATACCTGCGCGCACCATCAGGATACCTGTCGACAGGGAGAAAGTGCTTGCCTCCGGTACGGTTAAACCTGCGGATGCCGACAAAATCGTGCCCTACATCGATATCAAGCTTACCAAAAGCTCGATTCTGAAAAGCCAGCTTATTGTAATGAATATTCTTGCCAACAATAACTGGGAACGTCCGATCTACTTTGTAACAGGCTACCATGATGATGCCCTGGGCCTTGAGGAATACTTCCAGTATGAAGGGCTGGCATACCGGCTCGTACCGGTAAAGTCGGAGAATAAGAGCTGGATCGATTACGGCAGGATCGATCCGGATGTCCTTTATGATAATGTGATGAATAAATTTGTCTGGGGCGGTGCGAACAACAGGAACGTTAACCTCGATTACAATCATATACGGACACTTATGGTGGTGAAGGCAAGGTTTGTCTATGCCCGCCTTGCAAAAGAGCTGGCAGCCAGGGGTGAAAAAGAAATGGCAGCCGGGGTGGTCGACCGGTGCCTTGAGGTTCTGCCTCCCGACCGGTTTCCCTATGACCCGTATTTCCCTGATCTCATTGAGGCCGCCTTTCAGGCAGGGGCACCGGATAAAGCTGAAGCAATGACAAGGGCGCTTACCGGGTATTATTACGCCCGCCTCGATTATTTCCTTAAGCAGAAGCCGTATGTGCTCAGCTCGGCTGAGTACGAGATTCAGTCAGCTATTCAGTATGTCTCCAGGGTTGCCCGTTTCTGCATTGAAAACGGCAGGCCCGAACTGGGAGCGGAAATCCAGGAGAGGATAGAAAAATATTTCTCAGATTACTCTTCGGCTGAAGGGGCGGTGTCAGAATAAAGGGATCAGGAAAGAGTGCTGACCGTTTCCTTAATATCCTGCTTCAGATACTTTTCAAGCAGGGAGAATATTGCTTCGGGATACACAGGTTTAAGAATGTATTCATTGCATCCGGCAATGAAGGCATCTGCTTTCGACTGTTCCGACGAATATGCCGTGATCATGAGTACCGGAACATGCTTTCTTTCTTTCCTGAAAATTCTTGTGCAGTCGATGCCGTTGATAAGCGGAATGAGGAAATCCATGATCACAAGGTCAATCTTCGCATCATCCCTGAGGATGTAATCAACGAAATCCCGGCCTGTGCGAAGCTTTACGACATCTGCCCCTGAACACTGAATAAGTGTCTCATAATACCTGAGGGAAGGCACATCATCCTCAACAACCAGAATTGTTTTGCCTTCCAATGCCAAACTGTTGAAATTCAAGGACATTACAAATTTTGTTTTGACCACCGTAAAGCTACAACAAGATACAAATGACTAATTAAATAGAGAGTGCAATTTTCAACAAATTATCAACAAATTTAACGCCCTGAAATGAGATTTCCTAAATCTGACAGAAATATGGAAGCAAAATTTTGCCGGCAGCTTACCTGCATTTCCAGGTTACGCGGGTATTGCCGGTAACGACATCCGCAGTGGCCTCAATTGCAACAAGTTCTGCCCCGCAGTATTCCCTTTCTCTTCCCTCGATCTCCAGGGTTCCGTTGACATATGTATCCTGCCTGCATATCTTGCACCCGGAAAGGCCCTCACATGAGGTGAGGGAGAAAATCATCATTATGAACATCGATGTTCCGTAAAAAATCCTCTTTTTCATTTTCTCTTTTTTATAATTCGGGTTGTTCCCTGTGTCAGTTCCTGAGCAAAATTGTTCAATTTTACAATTTTTTCAGTAAATTGTTGCAACAATTTAAAATAACAATAGTCATTATCAGGGAATGAAACCATTATGAACGATATTTAAAACAAAGTCATGGAAGCGACAAAAATGAAAAAGCATGTTACTGTTGTGGGGGCGATCCATATCGGTTTTGGAATACTTGGTCTGATCGGGGCCCTGGGCTTGTATTTCGCACTTAGTTTTGCGAAAGGAGTTGTCGGTGACGAGGAAATTCCAATCATGGTGCTTGGCTTTCTGTCACTCAGCCTGCCCATCCTGGCCGGCTTCCTGGCAATCGTCGGAATAGCCGGAGGCATCGGACTTTTATCTTTTCAGGTCTGGGCAAGATACCTGGTAATTGTGATTGCGGCGCTTGAATGCCTTTTGATCCCCGTCGGAACGCTGCTGGGCGTTTATACCCTATGGGTACTCCTCCAGGATGAGACCATCCAGTTGTTCACTCCGGCAAAAACATAACAGCAGCGGAAGGCTTCATGTCATTCGCGGCTTAAAAAACGGGATTGTTTTCTTTCACTTCAAGGAACCGAAGGCTCTGTATTTATCTGGGACATCCGGAGTAATGCCCGGTTAATCATTTATAAATCATTTGAGCCTGAACCTCAGTGAATCGAGGGTATATGATGTGAAAATCCCCAGGCCTCCCCTGATATTTGAATACAGCGGTTTTGCTTCCGAGAAAGGATTATCGCTGCCATTGTATTCCAGCAGCGATTTATGATAGAGGTAGTAGGATTCTTCAGTGTTCATCACATAAACCATAATGAATGCCGAATCATAATACTGATATGAACGGGATATTCCGGTTTCAAGTTTTATGCGGTTATTCTGATCTTTCCTGACATCCCTCAAAAATGATTCCTCAAACCACAACCGCTCTTTATAGACACTGGTCTCAAACCCTTCGTATGTCTTGTATCCAATAAATCTGCCCGTGACACTGTAAAAATTGGTTTCATCCGGATCATCGGAGAATTCTGTCTTTATTTTGAATTCTCTCCAGTCGTCAAAATTTCCATTGCCTTCATGAACAACTGATTCTGTATCTATTTCAATCAAAAGATCCTTAAGCCGCGGAATTGTTGCTGATGCCTCTGCGGTGAGACCCTTATCACTCGTGACCTTTAGGGTATAGGTTTTTCCGGGCACCAGTTCCATATTCCCGGGCCGGAAATGGTATCCGCCGCCTTCTTTTATCAGGGGATACTTAATTAAACCATCATCGACCGTACCGGTTATGTTCCCGGGGTCCTCCCTGTGGCCGACAAAACCATAGAGGGGCTGATTTGATGTTACGGACACAAAATAATCAGTGTCAGCAGGCGACAGGAACGACACGATCACGAGCTTTTGCTCAAAGTCAGGAGAGTGAAATACAATATTTTTTTCACATCCGGCAATCAGTACCGGGAAAAGGGAAAAAGCTGCATATTTCATTAACCTGCCAGTCATAGTCAGAACTTAAATGAATATGTAAATGAAGGGATGACGGGGAACAGGCTCACCTGTTCAACAAGGGCACCACTGGTCGTGCCGGATGAAAGATACCGGAAACGGTAAAAGAACGGGTTCTTCCGGTTATAGACATTGTAAACCGAAAATTCCCATATCCTTTCTCCCCATTTTTTTTGCCTGTGAAACTGTATACCCAGATCGAGCCTGTGGTATGGCGCCATCCTGTAGTTATTCTTCCGGCTGTATTCATTTACATCGTATATATTATGTTCGGAGCTGCCCGGTCCTGATTCGGGTTTCAGTTCAGGGAACAGGTCGTGATGATCAGGGGCATAATAAACGGATGTGGGCATTGTAACTGCATTGCCGGTGCCGTAAACCCATGTTCCCGACAGTGTGATATTCTTTTTTATTCTGTAAGTTCCCACCAGCGAGATGTCATGCCGCCTGTCGTAACGTGCATAGAATTTCTTCCCGGAGTTAAGGGAATCGAACTGCATCTGTGTCCACGAAAGGGTATATCCGATCCATCCCGAAAAACGGCCCTCCTTTCTGTGAACGAGGAATTCAAGCCCGTATGACCATGCTTTCCCCGCAGTTACATTGTTTTCCCAGTCGACTTCCCTGATGTCGCCCATCTCATCAAACTGAAAAAACGATGCGCCCTCTTTGTATCCAAGCACATGGTTCATGGTTTTATAATAACCTTCCATTGACAATGAAATATCAGGAGTCTTCAGGTCCTTTACTGCCCCGAAGGCGACCTGCCGCGACTGTTGCGGCCCGACTCTTTCCGTGGCCGGCACCCAAAGGTCGGTAGGCAGACTTATACCGGTATATGAGATCAGATGAATGTACTGATTCATTGAAGCATAAGATGCCTTGAGAGCATAGTCGCCATTGAACTTCCAGGTTGCAGACAGCCGCGGTTCAAGGTACATGTATTGCCTCCTGCCGGTAAGAAAATGGCTGAACCGGAGGCCCCCGTTCATTTTAAGATCAGGAAGCAGCTGCCATGTATCCTCGGCATACAAACCCGTTTCGAGCCCGTGTGTTATCTTCTTCTGCTTTTTGTTCAGGTTTCCCGGAGCATCAATTTCTATGAAAACGTATGGAGTGAACCTGTGAAGGATCATGTTACCCCCTGCTTTTACCGAGTGCTTTGGTGAAGGAAGATAATCGAGATCAAATTTAAGCGTGAGGTCCCTTATTCCCGAGAAATACTCTGCATGGAAGTTCTCATTCTCACTCATGCTCTTCAGCTTGTATGTTACACCGAATTTGTAATCGCTGAATACAAATGAAGTATTTGAAAACAGCCTGTTGTTGAAAAGATGGTTCCAGCGGAAGGTTGCGGTGGCATTGCCCCAGCCGAGCCCTGCTGTCTCCTTTAAATCATTCTCATTGTACCTGGCGTAGAACCTGTCTTTACCAAAATATCCGCTCAGGTAAAGCTTGTTTTTTCTTCCCAGATCGTAATTTATCTTGGCATTCAGGTCGTAAAAATAATAGCCGGCATTTGTCTCCTCCTGGGCCCTGATTATCGGTTTCATAATTAAATCGACGTATGTCCTTCTGCCCGAGAGGAGAATTGAGGATTTATTCTTTTCAAGGGGTCCTTCGAGGGTCAGCCTCGACGAAATCAGCCCGACGCCTCCCTCGCCGTGCCATTTCTCCTTATTACCTTCCTTCATGTTCATTTCCAGTACCGACGAAAGGCGGCCCCCGAAGCGCGCCGGGAATCCGCCCTTGGTAAGCTCCACACTCTTAAGGGCATCGCCGTTGAAGAGCGAGAAGAAGCCAAAGAGATGGGATGCATTGTAGACTATGGCATCATCGAGAATGATGAGGTTCTGATCAGGGCCGCCGCCTCTTACATACAGGCCGCTGCTCCCTTCAGAACCTTTCTGCACACCGGGCATCAGCTGAAATACTTTAAGCACATCTTTCTCGCCAAGCAGGGATGGAATGTTTTTTATCTGGGCCACAGGCACGCTGATCGTGCTCATCCGTGCCGACTGGCTGAGTCTTTCGGACCTTTCGGCCGTTATCCTGACCTCATCAAGCAGGGTATTGGGCCTGAGGTCGAAATTCAGTTCCGTATCACCACGCAGGCTTATATTTTTTGTTTGGGGGGAGAAGCCGACATAGGATACGGTAATTTCAACGGAATCTGCTTCCGGCAGCGTCAGGGAGAAAAAACCATAGGTATTGGTCACCGTACCGGTTCTGTGATCCGGAAGATAAACATTCACGCCTGTGAGCAGTTCACCGCTTCCTGCTTCCCTTACGAATCCGCTGACCGTATGGCGCAATGACTGCTGGCCGCTAATGCTTCCGTGAAGGATCATGAAAGCCAGCGTCAGGTATTTAAAGCGATATCTGAGTGTAATATACAGTACCGGCTTCATCATTTTTACCAGAACAGGGATATAAATATAGCATAATTAATTCATAAACTTAAAATTGCGGCCGAATATTCACTAACCAGGAATCACCTGAAGCCCCTCGTTGGCTGATCTGTTTAAACTGTGATATGTAAAGCATTTTTTCCTAAATTGTCGTCAAAATTCTGATTATGGCTGACGACAACAAGATTATTTTTTCAATGTACCGAGTGGGGAAAACCTTTCCCCCGCACCGCCAGGTTCTTAAGGATATTTCTTTATCATTTTTCCTTGGTGCCAAGATCGGCATCATAGGCCTGAACGGATCGGGCAAGTCAACCCTGCTCAAAATTATTGCAGGGATTGAGAAGGATTACCAGGGTGAAGTAACGTTCCTTCCGGGATATTCGGTTGGTCATCTGGCTCAGGATCCTCTTCTGGATGAAAAACGCACGGTACGCGAGATCGTTGAAGAGGGAATAAAGGAGACTGCCGACCTTATTAAAGAGTATGAGGCAATAAACGAAAGATTCGGCGATCCTGAAGTTTATGAGAATCCTGCCAGGATGCAGCAGCTTATGGACCGGCAGGCTGAGCTGCAGGAGAAAATTGACTACAGCGACGGATGGAACATCGATCATAAGCTTGAACGCGCGATGGATGCACTGCGGTGCCCCGAAGGCGGTACCCGGGTGGATATTCTCTCCGGAGGTGAAAGAAGGCGGGTCGCACTGTGCCGCCTCCTTCTCCGCAAGCCCGATATCCTTCTGCTGGATGAGCCCACGAATCATCTTGACGCCGAATCGGTACAATGGCTCGAAACAACCCTGAAACAGTATCATGGTACTGTTATTTGCATAACACACGACAGGTATTTCCTCGACAATGTTGCGGGATGGATCCTGGAACTCGACCGGGGCGAGGGGATCCCCTGGAAGGGTAATTATTCCTCCTGGCTCGCGCAGAAGGCTCAAAGGCTTGAGAACGAGGAAAAAGGGAACATCAAACGAAGAAAGATGCTGGAGAGGGAACTGGAATGGGTACGAATGTCGCCAAAGGCACGCCAGGCCAAATCCAGGGCCAGGCTCGGAGCCTACGAAAAGCTGCTTAACCAGGATGTAAAGGCGAAGGAAGAGAAGCTGGAGATATTCATCCCAAACGGCCCCAGGCTCGGCGACAAGGTGATAGTAGCGAAAAAGGTGGCAAAATCATTTGGCGACAAGCTGCTTTTTGACGATCTCGGGTTCAATCTGCCTCCCAACGGCATAGTCGGGGTCATTGGCCCGAACGGCGCCGGGAAAACAACCCTTTTCAGGATGATAATCGGGCAGGAGAAACCCACTACGGGATTTTTCGAGACAGGGGAGACTGTTGTCACCGGATATGTCGATCAGGCTCACAGCGAGATTGATCCGCTGAAAACGGTTTATGAAGTGATCTCAGGCGGTCAGAACGATGTTCCTGTCGGGAACAGGCTGGTAAACGCCAGGGCCTATGCGGCCAGGTTCAACTTCACCGGGGCTGATCAGGAAAAGAAATGCGGCGTCCTTTCAGGGGGTGAACGCAACAGGCTTCACCTGGCCCTCACCCTGAAATCGGGCGCAAATGTCCTGCTGCTCGATGAGCCTACAAACGATATAGACGTCAATACATTGCGGGCCCTGGAAGAGGGCCTGGATAATTTTGCCGGCTGTGCTGTGATAATATCGCACGACCGCTGGTTCCTCGACAGGGTGGCAACGCATATCCTGGCCTTTGAAGGTGAATCGAAGGTAGTCTGGTTTGAAGGAAGCTATTCGGACTATGAGGAGAACTACAAAAAGCGGGTTGCAGATACCACGCCTGTAAGGATAAAGTATAAAAAGCTGGCATGAGCGGTGAGGGAACGGATAGGAACGGCAACCATTGAAAGGACCGGAAGGTTCACCTGACGGGCCGGAGATGAATGGATTCAACACATACTCATATATCCGTATGAAACGACGGGTGTTTCGCAAATTATTCCTGTCATTTGCAATCGTTGTATTGCCTTTGATATCATTGACTGCACATATTGGCAGCCGATTCCCCTCTGAAAAAAAAATACTGAAAGATCCGGTTACAGGAACCCGGCTCACATTCCTTACCAGTTCGGGGCCGGGCGATTTCGGGATCTGCAATGCCGGCCGGCAATGGACGGCTGACGGAAACTGGATCATTTTCCGGTCGAACAGGGCTCCAGGCGAAACCCTTGCCATAAATGAAAAGACCGGCGATATGGTACAGGTTACAGAGGGAAGCTACATGGGTGTGACCGCTGTCTCGGGCAGATCGATGAAGCTTTATTTCATGAGGATGACACTGCGGCAGCCCGGCCAGTCAGGCGCCGGACCGGTTCAGATCGTGGAGGTTGATCTTGAAAGGCTTCTGGCCGACAGCGAATCGGGGGATGTTAAGGATGAAAGTGAATACCAGAAGGTGAAGGGTACGATACCTGCCGGGATGGAAGCCGGAGGAAGCATGACTATCGATGCCGGCGGGGAATGGTTGTATTTCAGGGTGGGAAAGGCTGAAGCTTCGAAGCATGCCGCGCGGGTCAACCCGGCGGACCCGGGTTACTCACGTCATCCTGCCGGAGAGATCCGTTCAGGCATCAGCAGCATCAACATCAGAACAAGGGAGATAAGGTTCGTGCTCGCACTGCCCTTCCGCGTTGGCCGGATCAGGGCCGATCAGAAGGTGCCCGGGGAACTGTACTTCTACGGGGAAAAAGACGGAACGAACAGGCCGCAAACCTGGGCAGTCAGGTCAGATGGTACGGGCCTCAGTACCGTTTGTGGCGGCCCGCAGCCGGAATGGCCCGCCCGTTCCGGCAGTGTCCTGCTGCATCATCCGGCATCGTCTGACGGCAGGCTGGCTGCCGGGAGCGATGCCGGGGGGAACATTTACCTGGCCGACCTGCACTCAGACAAAGCAACACTGCTTTCCGCCGGACATAAAACAACTTCAGCTGATCAGTCATGCCCCTCAGTCAGCCCCGACGGAACAAAAGTCCTGATCCTGTCGGCAATGCTTTCTTCCGACACGCGGCGGCTGAACCTTTGCATTATTAATGTCCCGCAGGGATGGTCCGGCAGCAATCTTACCGGATATTGGCTGATGCAATCCGTATCCCGATTCCGGGAAGGCAGGATCCGGATCGTACCCGTCATTACATAATACTAAAGCTGGTATTCGAGGGCCTCCCTTGTTACCTCAGGAGTTGTGAGACCCCTGTCTCCAAGGTTGTTCCACTTGCGTTCCCCGAACCTGGCGACGATCTTATCGATGGTATCCTGCCCTACCCCATAGTCACCGAGCCTGGTTTTTATCCCGAGCGATTCAAAGAATTCCACGGTTTTTTCTATGGCAGCATCTACTTTTTCATCGGTACTGCCTTCGGTTATTTTCCATACCCTTTCACCGTACTGCAGTAGCTTTTCCTTCTTCTCCTCCCTCAGTGCTTTCCAAAGTCCCGGCTGAACGATGGCAAGTGTCCTTGCATGGTCAATCCCATGGAATGCGGTCAGCTCATGGCCGATATCGTGTACCGACCAGTCTTCCGGAACGCCGCAGGCAATCAATCCGTTCAGGGCCATGGTGGCGCTCCACATCAGGTTCGACATGGCCTCATAATCGGCAGGGTTTTCATAAGCTTTGGGGCCCTCCTCAATCAACGTAACAAGTATGGCTTCTGCAAACCGGTCCTGAACCGGCGCATTGACCGGGTATGTGAGGTATTGCTCCATTACATGGATAAAAGCGTCGACAATCCCGTTTGCAACCTGATGCGGGGGCAGGGTGCCGGCTGCATCGGGAAGGAGGACCGAGAATTTCGGGTATGTTAAAGGTGATCCGAAAGCCAGTTTCTCAGCCGTCGATTTGCGGCTGATCACCGAATTCCTGTTCATTTCCGAACCCGTTGCCGGAAGGGTGAGGATGGCCCCGAAAGGCAGGGCGCGCATCACGGGCATTTTCTTTGCCAGGATGTTCCAGGGATCGCCGAATGTGTACTCTGCAGCAGCAGCTATGAATTTTGTTGCATCAATTACCGAACCGCCTCCTGCCGCAAGCAGGAAATCGATCTTTTTCTCCCTGATCACCTCAACGGCCCTCATGGATGTTTCGTATGTCGGGTTTGGCTCTATCCCGCCGAACTCAGTCACCTCGAATCGTTTCAGGGCCTCCACGGCCTGTTCATACACTCCGTTCCTGAAAATACTGCCTCCTCCATAAATGAGCATCACCCTGCTTCCGGCAGGTATCTGACCCGTTATTTTCGATATCTGGCCCCTGCCGAAAAAAACCCTTACCGGATTATAAAATTCAAAATTCTCCATTGCCTGTCTGATTTAAAGACCGGAAATATAGCATTTAAAAATGAAAGTATAAAACAGGGCAAGGCATCCGGAAGCCGAGCGGGCCAATGCTGCCAACACTGGCGTCTGGCGGTAGCCCAGGCATCAGGGGTTGTTCTTCAGTGATCATGCCGGCTTTCTGTCCGGCATTTTAATAAAAATTTAACAGCCTTTCATTTTGAATTATTATTCTTTCCAATAATTTAGACCTTTTTTTCAGGCATAACCATTTTAATTATAAGTATATGGATATTGTTATTGAGAATCTGACTAAAAGGTTTGGCAATCAGAAAGCCGTTGATAACATTTCCCTTAAAGTCTCAACCGGTGAGATCATCGGCTTTCTCGGTCCCAATGGCGCCGGGAAGACGACAACCATGAAGATCATCACCAATTATATTTCTGCCGATGAAGGCAGGGTTTTCATCGGAGGCAGGCTTGTGGATGATGATCCCGGGAGAATAAAGAAGCATATCGGCTACCTGCCCGAGAATAATCCTCTTTACCAGGAGATGCCCGTAATCGACTATCTTGAATTCTGTGCCAGGCTGCACAATATTGAAAAAGGCGTTATTGGCAGACGCGTGGCCGAAATAGTCAGGATCACAGGTCTCAACAGGGAAAAGCACAAAAAGATCGGGGAGCTTTCGAAGGGATACAGGCAGAGGGTTGGCCTGGCCCAGGCCATGATTCACGATCCGGAGATCCTCATTCTCGACGAACCCACCTCGGGTCTCGATCCGAACCAGATAGCAGAGATCCGCAAGCTTATCAGGGAGCTGGGACGTGAAAAAACCGTCATCCTCAGCACCCATATCCTTCCTGAGGTTGAAGCAACATGCGACAGGATCTTCATCATCAACAAGGGAAGGCTTGTGGCTGACGGGACTCCCGAAAATCTCAGGACCCAGGCCCAGGGGTCCGACATTGTGAAAGTAAGGATCGAGGACGGAGATCCGGATCAGATCTTTAAATCGCTGATGCAGGTAAGATCAGTTTCGCTCGTCGATTTTACCGACAGGCATATGAACCGGTTCGAGATTCACTGCAGGGCTGAAACGGCAAAGCGGGAAATATTCAATCTCTGCGTAAACCGGAAATGGGTGCTGACGGAAATGACGCCTTATGAAGCAAAACTGGAAGATATTTTCAGGGAACTTACAATGAATTAAAAGCAGATGCCATGAATACTGTATGGACAATAACCCGGAGGGAACTAAGCTCCTTTTTTGATTCCCTTGTCGCAGTCATTATGATTGTTCTTTTTCTCGGATTCACCGGTTTCTTCACCTGGATATCCGGAGCCGACATTTTCATGACGGGGCAGGCAAGCCTGCGCTCATTTTTCGGGATAGCATACTGGACCCTCTTTTTCTTCATCCCGGCTCTTACAATGAAACTCCTCGCTGAAGAGAAGAAGACCGGCACCCTCGAGATGCTGCTGACCAAGCCTGTCTCCGACAGGCAGGTGATACTTGGAAAATACCTGGCCGCGGTGATACTTGTTGCAATAGCCCTGGCATTTACCCTGCCATATGTGATTACAATATCGAAGATCGGTAACCTTGACACCGGAGGAACATTCTGCGGATATCTTGCCCTTTTACTGATAAGCGCTGCCTATGCCGGCATCGGGATCTTTTCAAGCAGCCTTACAAACAATCAGATAGTTGCATTTCTCACGGCATTGTTCATAGGCCTTTTCTTCCACATTCTGTTCGGTATCATTGCATCGGGAATGAAGGGGATGGCAGGCCAGATAATAAACAGCCTGAGCATGTCGGTACATTTTGAAAGCCTCGCACGTGGAGTGATAGACACCAAAGACCTCATCTACTTCGGATCAATTATCTTCTTCACCCTTTTCTTCACGGAAGTATCCCTTTCAAAAAGGAATGAATACAAATAGCAAACCATGAAGATATAATCATTTAGACTCCTTTAACATGAACAAGACGGCAAAAATATCTTCAACAGTCGCCCTTATGACAGGCATAGTATTGTTAATCAACATACTCTCTGAAAACTACAGTTTCCGGCTCGATCTTACGGAAGGCAGGGAATACACCCTGAGCAAGGCCACCCGTAATATTCTCAGAAATCTCGAAAAACCGATTACCATCACTGCCTACTTTTCAAAGGATCTTCCGCCCAATATCGGAAATATTTCACTCAGTCTCAAGGATATGCTCGTGGAATACAATAACCGTTCAGGCGGCATGGTGGTTTACAGGTTTGTTAACCCGAATGAGAATGAAAGTCTCGAAGCGGAGGCAGTAAGGAACGGGATACAGCCGGTTATGATCAATGTTCGCGAAAAAGACCAGGTCAAACAGCAGAAAGCCTATATGGGAGCAGTAATTTCCCAGGGAGAAGAAAAGGAGACAATACCCTTCTTTCAGCCCGGAGCTGCCATGGAGTATGGTTTATCAACCGCAATCAAGAAACTGTCGGTTGTGAATAAATCGGCTGTTGCGATTATCCAGGGCCATGGTGAGCCGCCCCTGTATGAGCTTTCACAGGTCTTTACCGAACTAAGCGTTCTTTACTCGGTAAGCAGCTACACCCTGACTGACACTGCCGACATACCTCCGGAATACCGTACCATAGCCATAGTCAGACCAACGGATACCATTCCGCAGTCCCACTTCTCAAAGCTCGATGATTTCCTTGCAAGAGGAGGCAATATTTTCATAGCATTCAACAGGGTGGAGGGGGATTTTCAGACTTCAACGGGCAAAGCAGTAAACACCGGTCTTGAAGACTGGCTCAGGCAAAAGGGCCTTACTGTATCCGACAATTTCGTGATCGATGCCAGCTGCAGCAGTGTCAACGTACAGCAGCAACAAGGTAATTTTGTTTTCTCATCCCAGGTTTCCTTTCCCTATCTTCCTGTCATCAACAGGTTTGCCGACAACCCTGCAACAAAGGGACTGGAATCGGTCATTCTTCAGTTTGCAAGCCCCATGACCTTCACGGGCGACAGCACAAAACGATTCACTCCCGTTGCTTTTACCTCCGAAAAATCCGGAACCGAAAGGGCTCCGCTCTATTTTGATGTTCAAAGGCAATGGACTGAAAGGGATTTTCCACTGTCGGGGCTGGTTGTTGCGGGTGTCCTTGAGGGCCGCCTGGCAGGTAACAGCGAATCCAGGATCATGGTCGTTTCAGACGGCGACTTCGCGGTCACCGGATCTAGGCGGGGCAGCCAGCTTCCCCAGGATAACATTAATCTTTTTGTAAATTCCGTCGACTGGCTCTCAGACAACACGGGCCTAATTGATCTGAGGACAAAGGAGATCACTTCCCGGCCCGTAAAGGAGCTGGCTGAAGGGACCAGGTCGCTGCTTAAATGGCTGAATTTCCTGCTGCCCATAATCCTTGTGATAGTGTATGCATTATTCCGTATGCAGGTCAACAGGAACAAGAGGATCAAAAGAATGGAGGTGAGTTATGAGTAAAAGATTTGACAATAAAAAGCTGCTTCTGGTCCTGGCCGGATTGCTTGCGGTCCTCCTGCTGACCCTTGTTGTCAGGACCCCGAAGAAAAGATCCACAATCAGGGAAAAACTGGTTGATTTTGATACTGCATCTGTGGGAAGGATACTGATCACGCCGAGGGCAGAAGAAGGAAAACAATTCGAGTTTTTCAGGGAAGATCCCGGATGGAAGGTAAAACAGGATAACATTGTTGCCGTTCCCAGGAAAAATGCAATCGGGAACATCTTCCAGGAAATACTCGGAATCAGGCCGCAGAGCCTTGCAGCAGTCGGCAGGGCAGAATGGGGGAATTTCGGGCTGACTGACTCACTTGCAACCCGCATCAGATTCACGGATAAGAAAGGCAGGACCCTTTCCGATATCATGATAGGCCGATTCACCTACAAACCGGTTGCCAATCCCTATGCCGGAGGACGGAACGACATCTCAGGTACTTCGTACGTCAGGCTTGCAGACGAGGAAAAGGTTTATGCAGTTGATGGATTCCTGGCTTTGGCATTCAGCGGCGGATTCGATGACTGGAGGGACCGGACCCTCCTGCGATGCAACGACATTGAAATAACGAAGATCAGTTTTTCACTGCCAGCCGACAGCAGTTTTGTTCTCACCAGAACGGATTCAGGATGGACCGCCGGCAACCAGCCTGCCGATTCACTGAACGTCAGGGAATATCTCAGCTCTGTCAGCTTTCTGAATGGCGACAATTTCAGGGACGGGTTTGTTCCCGCCGCTTCACCCGGCTATCAGATCGCGATTGAAGGTAACAATCTCCTGAGCATCACGGTAAAATGCTACAGGGAAGAAGACGGGAAAGGATTTGTGATCAACTCGAGCCAGAATCCTTCCCTTTATTTCTCGGCCGACCGCGGGATGTTCGACAAGATATTCAGACCGCTCAGCTACTTTACCGTATCCTCCGCCGGGAAGAAAAAATAAACCGGGCCCGGGCAGCAATACCGGTTCATCCCGTTGAGGCAGCCGCATATGAAAGCTATACGTGTGTCTTAAGCAGATAAATGGCAGTATCATTTTCAGCGGGCCAGAGCACATAAAACCGCCGGGATCAGAAATTCCTTGCGATATGAAACCATATTCATTGAACGGGCATGACCGTTTCAGTGGATATATTTTTGATATTCATCAATTTTTGACCTGAGCCTTTCAGCCAGGTACCGGTTTCCTTCCGCCATTGCCTCGAGTATGAGGCCGGAATCATCCCTGTACCTGATGAGAGTCTCCCTGTCCCAGTCGGGCGGGGGTGGCTGAAGGTTGGTTATCCTGTCGGCAAGCTTCACTGCATAAACTTCCTTCCTGAGCCCTCTGATCCTTGCCAGGCTGTCGGGCACCTGTTGTTCCTTCGGGAGCCTTTCATCCTTCGACAGTGCAAGGACTGCCGCGGCAACTTCTTCCCCGAACCTTTCCCTTAACTCGTCAAACGTGGCGGAGGTATCTTCAAGCGTATCATGAAGCAATGCGACCTGAACCGCAAATCCCAGGTCAAAATCATCGGTGTGCATGGCTGCCACGAATATTTCCATTGCAACGTTGCTCAGATGGACAACGTAGGGAAGGCGCGTTCCCTTCACGGTCTGATTTCCCTCAAGATGCCTGTTCCCCGCAAACCTGATGGCTTCCTGGTATAGAGTCTGGATATTAAGCATGATCCGGAATTATAATTATAACTTATTGCAAACCCTGTTTAAAATATTTCTAATATTACGAAATAATTGACAATCCTGATGATTGCCGGCTTTTAATGACAGGCCGGCATTTTTCGGTTGGCACTGTCGTTTAATCATACCATTGTGAAAAGATTAACACTTCTGTTGTGTCTGTTTGCTGCCATGTTCCCTTATTTACCGGGGCAGACGAAAGGACTCAGGCAGATAGATCAGAATGATCTCAGGGCGTATATGAATTTCCTGGCTTCAGACGAGCTTCAGGGAAGGGAAGCCGGAACGGCTGCCAACAACATTGCCTCGGTTTTTCTTGAGAGCAATCTCAGGAGGATGGGCATTGAACCGCCTTATGGCAACGGAAGCTACCTTCAGCATTTTAACCTGAAGTCGACCCGGATCATAAAGACCAGCCTGAAATTTTCGGATGCCGGGGGAGGCAGGATTTTCTCCACCGATTCGGTTGTAACACTTCTGGGCGGGTACGGCATACCGGAGACTTCAGGGGAGCTTGTTTTTGCGGGATACGGATATGATAACACGGGAACAGATTACAACGACACCGGGGATATCGATATTAAAGACAAGATAGTACTTGTTATGACCCGCAATCCTGCCATGGCCGATTCATCAGGTGTCAACGCGGGCTATGTCTTTGATGAAAAGACTGAAGCCGTCAAGCTGCTGTCGTTAATCATGAGGGAGCCAAAAGCTGTCCTGTTGGTTTATGATCCGAAAAACAGTTTTTCAGATCCCTGGGAATCGGGGCTGGCAGATTATTTCAATGACACTGAACGGACGAGTCTCATGGAGGATCAGAGTGAAGCCAGCCTTCCGGGAGTTTATTTTATCACGGGAATGACTGCTGACATCCTGCTTTCACCGGCAGGAACATCATTGAAGCAGTTCCAGGAAATGATCGGCAGCATGAAAGTACCGTGTTCAACAGCCATACCAGGAATAAGGGTAAGCATCGATGCACCCGCGGAGACACGCGAATACACCGCATCGAATGTCATCGGCATGATTGAGGGTTCAGATCCCGTTCTGAAAAACGAATGCATTGTTTACACCGCACATTTCGATCATGTCGGCATGGCCTCCGACAGTACGATATTCAACGGTGCCGATGACAATGCTTCGGGAAGCGCCGGTTTGCTTGAAATTGCCGAAGCTTTCCGGAGCCTGCGGAAACGTCCTCTCCGGTCAGTTGTGTTTGCATGGATGAACGCCGAGGAAAAAGGGCTCCTGGGTTCGGAATATTATGCCGGGCATCCTGTCATTCCGACCGGCAGGACAATTCTGAACATAAATCTTGATATGATTGGCAGGAGCATTACACCCGCCGACACCGGGGATTATTCCGGAACCCCTCTCGATGTCACCGGCCCAAATGAGATACAGGTTTATTCAGGAAACGTAAAAAGTGAATTCAGGAAGCAAATGCTGCGCAGTGCAGTAAAAGCGGGCCTGTCGGTTCTCGAAATGGGAGAACAAATGGAGTTCGGCAGCAGCGATCATCAAAGCTTTGCGGAAAAAGGGGTGCCCTGGCTGTTTTTCCACACCGGCATACATGCCGATCTTCACGAACCTGAAGATGACGCTTCGAAAATTGATTTCAGAAAGATGGAAAAAGCTGCAAAACTGGCGTTTCTCACAGGATACAGGATCGCCAATTCAGGCAGGAAGTGACTTTCCCCCGTCAGCTGATGACAACCAGCCTCCTGATGATTTCCGGCCGGCCGGTCCTTCGCACCAATTAAATCGTTTTAGAAAAAAACTCACTTCCCCTGTAACATTTCTGCTTTTTAACAGTCTTTATTGTACATGACCAGTCAGGCAGACCCGGGGAGTTACCCGGATCATTGCACTGCCTGCAGTTTAAAACAGGGGGTTAATATGGATCATTTGTTTTTTTTCGAAGAGACCTGGGATGAGATCGACGAGCTTTTAAACGGCAGTAAGACGATGATAATCCAGGGATTTGATGAAACCAGTGAGCCTCATCCGGAGATTGTTAAGGGCGATGTGCTTTATCTTGCCTACGACAGGGGCAGGAACGGGATCAGGGCAAGGGCCGTTGCCGGGAATGTTTATTATTCACGGCGGCTGACAAGGGAAGAATCCTATGAACTGATCATCAGGAACCAGGATAAGCTGATGCTGCCTGATGATCTGTTTTACCGTTGGGCGGGCAAAAGATACCTTCTGCTTATCAGCATCAGCAGTATTGAGCCCTTTGCTGGCAGGACGGGGCATGAAATAAAGCTGAGGCAGATCTCTGCCTGAAGCTTTACCGTTTCATTTTGCCGTCCTCATCAGTTCCTCAACAGCCTTTTCAAGCTGCTGATCGCGTCCGCTGCTAATCAGTCCGGGTTCATTTTTTATCACAATGTCCGGCACCGTTTCCACATTCTCAAGCCAGCGGCCGTTGATGTCCCTTGTGCTAACCGGCACCGCGCCCCACCTTATCGTCCCGTTCTGGAGCATTTCCCAGCCGGCGTAGCTGCATGTTCCGGGAACCGGCATGCCAATGGTTGTTCCTATACCGAGCTCCTTGTATCCGCATGCGAAACAGTGACCGTCGCTGTAGTTCGCCTCGTTGAACATGGCCACGGTTGGCCCGGTCCACCTGAAATTGGGTTCATACCCAACGATGCGGCTTTCCGTGGCATATTCAAGATATTTCCTGCCGGTAAAGAACATTGTCAAATCCGATACCAGGTCGCCGCCGTTATTGAACCTTGTATCCACTATCACACCCTTGCGGTCAGAATACCTGCCCATCATCTCCTCGTATACATTGCGGTACGGTCCGTCCGACATCCCCGGCACATGAACATAGCCAAGCATGCCGTTGCTGATTTTATCAACCTCCTCCTTGTTCCTCCTTACCCATCTCCTGTAAAGCAGGCCGGCCTCTTCGCTACCGCTGACGGGTTTCATCGAAACTCCCTGCCTTGTATTGGCCCGGGGATCGTATATTGTCAGGAGAGTGATTTTCCCGGCTTTGCGGTTAAGATATGCGGCATAGTCGCGATCCGGCAGGATGGGCTCCCCGTCAATCTCTTCAATTATCATGCCCGGGCGTACCGTGAAGGAGGTTCTGTCAAGGGGGCCGTCTTTTATCACTTCACCGATGCGGATTCCATTCCCGGCATAACTGTAATCAACGAAGATACCCAGCGATGCAGTATTGTCATCTTCCGGCCGCGGGGCGGAGTATCTTGCCCCGGAATGGGAAACATTCAGCTCCCCGAGCATTTCAGACAGCAGCTCGGAGAACTCATGGCCGTTGCTTATGTGCGGGAGGAACTTTTTGTACTCCCCGTAAAGGAGATCCCAGGGCGCGCCATGGAGCGTAGGGGTATAGAACATTGCCTTCGTCCTGAGCCATACATGATTGAACATGCTTTCCCTTTCAGCGTTCAGGTCAATAGTAAGCTCGGCTGAAAATGATACCGCTTCCTTCTTCCACCCTTCAGGATTTATCTTGAATATTTTGCCGTCCGACAGCAGGAACAGGTTCTTCATCTCCCTGTCCCATTGCATCCTGGCCGAACCGGCATCAAGGGCGAGTGCCATCCTGGTGTCTTTGGTGCGCAGGTTGGTGCTCCACAGGTTAAGCCCCTTCTCAAACCGGGCCAGATAGTAAAGGGTTTCACCGTCTTTTGAAAGTACTGCATCACTGAGCGATGACGAATGGATGGTAAGGCGGGATTTCCGGTCATGAATACCTTCAAATTCAATTACAAGTGAAGTGTCCTTCCTTGTCTCCGGCTGCTTTTTCTTCTTGTCAGCCTTCTCCTTATCCTTTTCCTTTTTTTCTTTTTCTTTTTCCTTTTCCTCAATTTCCTTCAGAAGTGCATACTCTTCCTTGCTGAGCCTGAAGCGATCCCATGCATCGCGGGTAAAGAACATCGAATAGACATCGGCCTGCCTGTTGCCGCTGTTTGCATAGCTTCTCAGCCCGTCCCTGTCGCTGAACCAAAGCATCTGTTTTCCCCTGTTTGCCCACACTGGCCGGTAATCGCTGTACCCGCTGCGGGTCAGATTTACCGGCGCACCCGCGCCGTCGGCCGGTATCAGGGCCACTTCAGAATTCGACATTATAGGCGAGTATTCGGCAAGTATCCACTTGCTGTCGGGGCTCCACTGGAAATACTGGTCTCCCTCCGACATGTAGATTATTTCATCGGGCGTCAGCAAAGTACGGATCCGGCCGGTTCTGATATTGTATACCTTCAGCGACCGCCTGTCGCTGATGTATGCTATTTCCTTCCCGTCGGGTGAAATTTCGGGCTGATAGCAGTCATGATCGCTCCTGACAAGCAGTTCTTCCTTTAAAATGGTCGAGGCATAAAAATACGGCTCTTCCTTTCTTACGATCCTGGTCATGAAGATCTGCCATTTTCCTTCACGTTCGCTGGCATAGATAAGGGTATCGCCCGTGGGTGAAAACCTTAGAAATCTTTCCTCTTCGGGGGTGCTGGTTATACGCTTTGTTGTTCCGCCATCGGCTGATGTAACGAACACCTCACCCCTGATAATGAACGCGATCTCCTTCCCTTTGGGCGACACGGTCATTTCCCTCACGTTGCCGCCCGGTTGTAAAACCTGTTCGTTATTGTTTTTCCCGCCGGTATTCACAATGATCCTGACTTTTTCAGGCTCTCTGCCCGGTTCCAGGGTATAGACCGACCCGCCGAAGCCGAAGCAGAGCAGGCCTTCATCGGAGCTGCTGAGAAATCGAACCGGGCTCCCGCTGAAAAAAGTGACCTGTTTTCTTTGCGAAGGGTCCGAAAGCGGCAGTGAGTGTACATTGAAACTTCCGCTTTCCCCGCTCAGGTAAAAAATGGATTTTTCATCGGGCGAAAAAACCGGGTTCCTGTCCTCACCCCTGAACGATGTGATCATTGTGTGCCTGTTGCCCGCCCGTTCCCACAGCCAGATATCACGGGCAACAGAGGAGACATGATGCTTTCTCCAGGCATTTTCCCCTCCCGTTTTATCGTGGTAAACGAAGAAGTCGCCGTTGCGGGAGCTTTTAACGTCTTCGGCCGGGATCGTCCACAGCTGTTCTATCCTGCCTCCCGCCGCGGGCGCCATGTAAACCTCAGGCAGGTATTCCGCCGGGTACTGCCGGTGGCCCGCTGCGTCCAGCCGCGCGCCTCCGAAGATGACATACCGGTTCTCGGAGGTAAAGGTATATGGATATTCATTTGCCGAATGCCATGTCAGCCGCACCGGCTCCCCCCCTTCGGCAGCCACGATGAAAACATCAAAATTTCCGTACCTGTCTGATGCAAAGGCAATTTGCCTGCCATCGCGGCTCCAGACAGGCATGAAATCATGCCCTTCGTGAAAAGTTAACGGCACTGCGGTCCCGCCGTCTGACCCGACGATATATATGTCGCCTTTATATGTGAAGGCAATCTTCCGTCCATCAGGAGATATTGAGGGATATCTCAGCCACAATGGTTCGGTCTGGGAAAAAAGAAATACCGGTAATGAAACCCCGATGAGAAATAGGATTTTCCGTTTCATTGTTAAAAGAATGAATGAAAATATGATTTTAATTTGCCCTGAGGAGGGTGGTCCTATCAATTATCGATTTCAGATGTTCCTCTTCGGTCGATTCCGGATCCTTCATGTCGTAAAACAGCTTGCAGGGAAGTTCATTGCAGCCGCCGCAATTCTTAAGGTTTTTCCGGTTCACGGCACAGTCATATAAAGGACATACTTTCCCGGGTATCATTTCCTTTGCCCAGAAAGTTGAACCCTTCACATCGATGCATCCGGTACATGTGGTGTTAAAATATTCACACTCATTGCATTTTAATCCGCAGGAAGATAATAACATGGCATTGAATTTCCTGCAAGTTATTAAAAAATCAGTCACAATACGGTGATGAAAAAGGCGGCATTAAATAATAAATCTGACCGGCAGGCCAGGAGATGTGTTCTGACAGCCGGATAAAATGCAGATTAACCGGTAAACTACCGCCTCGGTTGTGAAATGCGGTCAGAACACGGCAGCGTTTTTTAGGAACCTGTCGAGGAATACCAGTATCAGGGAGTCGCCCCTGATTTCATTTTCCTTCCTGATGAATCCGTGGCCCTCATCGGCGAAGACGATATATTCCACAGGAACATTATTTGCCTTCGCGGCAGCGACTATCTCATCCGATTCAACCTTCAGCACCCTCGGATCGTTGGCCCCCTGGAGCACCATGACCGGGTTCCTGATGTTACCCGCGTGGAACAGGGGGGAAATATCGTATAACCGTATGGAATCGGCGGTGTACGGATCGCCCATTTCGTTGTAAAGCGCCTCGCGGAACGATGCCCAGTAAGGAGGGATCGATTTAAGCGTCCGGAGCCAGTTGGTAACGCCGAAGAAATTTACCCCCGCCATGAACTCTTCGGGGTGGAAGGTCATTGCGGCCATTGTCATGAATCCGCCATAGCTTCCACCAATAATACCTATCCGGGCTGAGTCGATGTAATCAAGGCTCTGCAGCCATTTTTTGCCCCAGATGCAGTCGCGCAAATCCTTGTCGCCATGATTACGGTCATCCATCCTGAAAAAGCTTTTTCCGTAGCCGCTGCTTCCCCTGTTGTTCACTGCAAGTATTGCATATCCGTGATTGACCAGGTACTGGACAAGCGGATTGTACCCGACCCTTGACTGGCCGCCCGGGCCCCCGTGGACCATAACGAGGGCCGGAACCTTGTTTTTCACTGTGGCAGTGAGAGGCTTATAGAATATTGAGGGTATTTCAAGCCCGTCAAACGACCTGTAGCGTATAATTTCAGCATCTGCAAGATTACCGGGATTGATTTCAGGATTCATCGTCGAGGTCAGCCGTTCAGGCTTGTCAGAGCCGATCTCCCAGAGATACAGGTCGCCGGTTGTCTTTGAACTGCCCAGGGTAAGAAGCAGATATTTCTCACTGTCGGAAATATTGAAATTCACAATGTCGGTTCCGGGGATCTCAGGATATGCGAGCTCTTCGCCTTTGTCGAGATCAAACATTTTTATGACATTCCTGGCATCATCGTTTATGAGGATCATCCTGTACCTGTCATTTTCACTCAGCCATCCTCCCTCAACGTCCCAGTCTGTTTCATAGATAGTCCGGTGCTGGCCCGTGGCTGTCTCATAGCTTGCAAGGTAAGCGAATTCCCTTCCGGCATTGGTTGTATAATAGAAGACTCTCCTGTCACTGCTGAAACCGGTTCCGGAATACAGTCCCGGTTTGTCGGGTTCTGACACTTCCGTCAGTTTCCGGGCTGCGACGTCGTAAAGATAAAGTTTCGATTCGCTGGTTGATACGGACCTGGAGAGGGCGATAATGCTTCTGTCGCGGGTGCTGCCTGCATATTCAAATCCTTCGGTGTTCCTGTAGATCATTTCCTCCTTCCACTGTCCGGGATTCATTTTGTACAGGTCGAAAAAACGTGGGTCTCTCCTGTTCGACACGAAATACATTGTGGTCCTGTCCCTGTTCCAGCCGGTGAAGGCGGCTTTTACATTGTCGCCGGGGGTCAGGTCGGTTACCGAGCCGTCTTCGCGGAGCAGGAAGATATGGTCATTCTCGTTCCCGCCCTTGTCGGATGAATAGAGTATCTGTCCCGTACCGTCGGCATAATCAATTGCAAAGCATGATTCGGTGGTTGAATTTGTGATCTGCTTCCTTGATCTGTCGGCAATGTTTATTTCGAAAACATTATAGATCCCGGTTTCGTTACTGCTGAAGAGGATCTTTCTGTCATCGGCGGAAAATCTGCCCCCGGCAATGCTTATGTTCTTGTACAGCTGGCTTATGCTGTATTCTTCAATATGTTTTCCCTCTTTGCCTGTACAGGAGAGCATGCAGGCGGCAAGTATAACAAGTGCTGTTCTTTTCATGGCGTTAAGCATTAATTCACAACCGGATTCAAAGTTATGAAGAAACGGGATCCAAGTCAAAATTTTGTTTTTTCCGCAAGCCGTTTGTAATTGATGCAGAAGTATTAATTTTTCCGGAGCGGTTCATGGAAGGCAGGTTTCGCGGTAAATTGATCACTGATTTGCAATCAGGAAAAAAAGAATTATTTTTATGCCTCTGAAACTGGTCCCATAGTTCAATGGATAGAACGAAGGTTTCCTAAACCTTAGATTCAGGTTCGATTCCTGGTGGGACTACAAAAAAGAACCCTTATATTATTGAATATAAGGGTCTTGTATTTTACTGTGTCCCCAAATTGTATCCAGTTTTGTATCACAATTTCTGGCAATTCGAATTTCGTTGTTCGACATAAGTACAGAATTTACCCATTATAATAATTCGTTTACAAACTGTACTTTTAATAATTCTTAATTCAACGAATTATTTAGGCTATGGCTATTAAAAAGAGTGAGTTATATTCATCCATCTGGAAGAGTTGCGATGCTTTACGTGGCGGGATGGATGCTTCACAGTACAAAGATTATGTTCTTGTTCTGTTATTCATGAAATATGTCTCCGACTGATACGATGGTAAAGAGGATGCACTGATCGAGATTCCAAAGGGTGGCAGTTTCCGTGATATGGTTGCCCTGATCGGAAGCAAAGATATCGGAGAAGGTATTAATACAATCATCGCAAATCTCGCACAGGCAAATGAGTTAAAGGGTGTTATTGATGTCGCTGACTTTGACGATGATGACAAACTTGGAAAGGGCAAAGAAAAACAGGACCGGCTTTCCGATCTGATTTCAATTTTTATATGATCCGAGGCTTGATTTCAGCAAGAACAGGGCAGAAGGAGATGACCTGCTGGGCGATGCCTACGAATATCTGATGCGGAACTTTGCAACTGAATCAGGCAAAAGTAAAGGTCAATTCTACACTCCTGCAGAGGTATCACGTATCATGGCTAAGGTGATCGGGATCAATAAAGCAAAAAGCCAGGACCAGACAATATATGACATGACCTGTGGGAGCGGATCGTTGCTCCTGAAAGCGGCTGATGAAACTGCAAGAGGTGTTTCAATATATGGGCAGGAAATGGATAATGCTACCGCTGCTCTTGCAAAAATGAATATGATCCTGCACGATAATCCTTCTGCAGTCATCTGGCAGGACAACACTCTTTCAAAGCCTTACTTTAAAAATCCGGATGGAAAACTGAAAACTTTTGATTTTTGTGTTGCAAATCCACCATTCAGCAATAAAGCATGGACAACAGGATTAGACCCTGGGAATGATGAATACAAAAGATTCGAAGACGGAATGCCGCCAAAAAAGAATGGTGACTATGCATTTCTTTTGCACATGATCAAGTCTCTGAAGAGTACAGGTAAAGGTGCAATTATCCTGCCCCACGGAGTTTTATTTCGTGGTGGTGCTGAGGCTGAAATTCGTAAAAACATCATCAAACGTGGTTATATCAAAGGAATTATCGGATTGCCCACTAACCTATTCTATGGAACAGGTATTCCGGCATGTATTATTGTTTTGGACAAAGAAAATTCAGCAAACCGGACCGGAATTTTCATGATCGATGCCAGTAACGGCTTCATTAAGGATGGCAACAAAAATCGTCTCCGGGAACAGGATATCCACAGGATTGTCGATGTCTTCAATAATCAACTCGAAGTACTAAAATACAGCCGGATGGTATTAATGAGCGAAATCAGCGATCCGAAAAATGATTTCAATCTCAATATTCCTCGTTACATTGACTGTCAGGAAGAAGAAGACATACACGATATAGAAGCACACCTTCTTGGCGGCATACCTGATAAAGATGTTAATGATCTTGGCAAATACTGGGATGCATTTCCTTCTTTGAAGCAACTACTTTTTTCTGCGTCTGCACGAAAAGGGTTCTTTGATCTGAATCCGGAACTCAATCAGGTTAAAAAGATCATTTTTGAGAATCCGGATTTTACAAAATATTCCATCAGCATTGATCAGGTAATCAGGGAGTGGAAAGACAAGCACCTTTCATACCTCAGAAAGATCGATGCTGGTGTCAAACCTAAAACTACGATAGCCTATTTGTCTGAAGACCTGCTTCAACGATTTTCTACCATTCCACTGCTTGACATGGTACGATGTTTATCAATGCCTCATGAATTACTGGAAGGACACTATGCAGGACGATGTTTATCAGATTGCCGATGATGGATGGAAAGCAGTTATCTCCATGGATGAAAAGAAAAAGACCTGGAGTTGCGACCTGCTCCCGAAATATCTCGTAACAAATAAGTTCTTTCAGTCAGAACAGGCGAAAATTGAAAAACCGGAAGCAGACCGAGAGAATCTGAAGCAACAGATTGGTGAACTCGAAGAAGAACATGGCGGGGAAGAGGGATTGCTGTCGGAAGCCAGGAATGATAAGGATAAAATCACCAAAGCCGGGGCACAGAAACGCCTGAAAGAGATTAAGGGTGATACTGACTTTGTTTATGAACAGGAAATACTGGAAAAGCATGTGAGGTTATCAGAGAATGAAACCGCTTTTGGAAAGCAGATCAAAGATGCCGAAGCGGAACTCGATAAGAAATTGCTGGCAAAGT
Organism: uncultured Rikenellaceae bacterium; assembly: GCA_964435015.1. Classification (GTDB taxonomy): domain Bacteria; phylum Bacteroidota; class Bacteroidia; order Bacteroidales; family VadinHA17; genus LD21. Next base: position 2,019 of record CAYSXP010000023.1, on the reverse strand, counting down.
ATAGGGTGCTCTCATCAGACGATATCAAAGGATTGGTAATTGATAATAAATGGATGACAACCATTGAAAAAGAGATCAAAACCGAAGTTGAACGTGTCAGTCAGCGACTCTCGCAACGCATCAAAGAACTTGCGGAGCGTTACGAAAGAACTTTATCTGATATTTCAGGCACTGTTTCGGAATATGAGAAGAAAGTTCATGAACATCTTGCAAAAATGGGATTCAAAAGTGGTATTTGACGAAAATATTTGCTTAATTTACGGCATAATATTTAAATACATATGGTTTTAAGCATTGAAGAACAGATACTTAAAAAAATCAGAAAAGCCAAGAGGGGTTCGCTCTTTTTTCCTGAGTATTTTTCTGCATTCGGAAGTGCAAGAACAGTAGGAAAGTCTCTGTCTCGTTTGGTAGAAGCGGGAGAACTTTATCGTGTTGCTACTGGCATATATGTTCGTCCGGAAAAAGATAAAGTACTTGGGATAGTGTTGCCTGGTATTGAGGATATTGTTGAAGCCATCCGGAAGCGGGACAAAGCCAGGATTGTTCCTACGGGCAGTTACGCTTTGTATAAACTTGGACTTACCACTCAAGTTCCGATGAATGTTGTTTACTATACCGATAGCACTGCCCGTAAGATAAAGGTTGGAAAGCAGACAATAACTTTTAAACGGGCAAGTGCCAGAAATTTATCTGCTATTGGTGATATAAGTATGCTCGCAATTCAGGCATTGAAAACTATTGGCAGGGATAAAGTAACTAAAGAAGAACTGATCAGAATAAAAGAACTGTTGAAGCAGGAAAAACCTTTTCACCTGCAGCATGACCTGAAAATTGCTCCGGAATGGATCAGAGGACTTTTAATGTCCCGTCAGGGACCAGAGGTTGGCAGAAACAGGGGATAAAAGAGAAATGTTCCGTCCCGTACGGGACGGGAGAAGAAATCCTAAATCCGTTTCTACCAACGTTATGTGCCTGACGGCACGGGAATGTTAAAAGAGGACCTATAAAAAAATATTACATATGGCAAACACATACACGCAAATCCACATCCATGCAGTTTTTGCAGTGCAAAACAGATTGTCATTAATTTCAGAAAAATGGAGAGAGAGGCTTTACCAATATATTACAGGTATAGTTCAGAACAATGGACATAAAATGCTTGCCATAAATGGAATGCCAGACCACATTCACATATTATTTGGTATGCGACCGGCTCAGTCTTTATCGGATCTGATGCAGGATATTAAAGGAGATTCCTCAAAATGGATAAATAACAACAGGTTTGTTTCAGGGAAATTTTCCTGGCAGGAAGGTTATGGAGCATTTTCTTTTTGTAAAAAAGATCTTCTTAATGTCGTTTCATATATTATGAGCCAGGAAGATCATCACAGAGAAAGAACATTTATTGAGGAATATACAAACCTATTGGATGAATTTGATGTTGATTTCGACGAGAGATACACGTTCAAGCCTGTAAATGAATAATTCAACAAGGATCGGGATGCAAATTTGTCCCGTCAGGGACAAAAGGTTGTTAGAAATTATGATTGTAAATGAAATGTGCCGTCCCATACGGAACGGGAGAGGATATGTTAGAGATCTTTTTTACCAACCTCATGTGCCTGACGGCACAAAAAAGGAATATAAAGATCAACGGACTATAAGCTGATGCAGCAAAGTATGATTTATGGTGAAGCACTGCCGTTTAATGAAATTATTAAAAAACTAAAAGAGTTTCAGAAGTACATAAACAGTTTGCGATGGAATTAACAAATAATCAATATAAAAAATCAGAAGTTGGATTAATTCCATATGATTGGGAAGTTAAAAGAATGGATGAGATTGCTGTGGTTGACCCTGATAGTCTGAACAATTCTTCCACCAAACCTGATTATTCATTTAAATATATATCACTCAAGTTTCGCAGTTCTTTAAAATGTTAAGAACCAAATAGAAATTGTTAAAGAAAGCAGCATAGTTTACAAGTTAATATACTGTTATTGGGTATATTAACAA
>CAYSXP010000022.1:0-75029 GCA_964435015.1 uncultured Rikenellaceae bacterium | reverse complement strand
ACCAAAGAAAAGGAGCCCGGAAAAGACAACCGCTTCTGTTTTTCGCCGGTTGCGCCGGGCGCCATTTCCCGCTCCAAAAAACAGGGCGCGGTTCGCGCCTTTTCCGGATTGCCGCCGCGCCGCTGTATTCAGCATGCTGCTAATCTGACAGATTTCTGTTTTTCGATAAGGCTGTTGATGGCTCTTAAAATTACATATAACGCCCCTTCAGGGCTTATTGTCAATGGTGGTCCTTTCCCCCGGCTGGCGCCGGGGGTTATTCCAAAGCGCCACATTCGCGGCTTGCGCAGCGGCCCTGATCTGTCCGGCTTGCGGATCAGCATGATTGGCGGCAGTACCATCCTTAAAACAGGAATACGGTATTCAGGGCACCTCACAATAACGCTGCCCTCTCATCCCTCCATACGGGTCATGGCTTCACAAACTCCGCCACCCTGACATCATTTCCCCTGGTTAGCGCAATAATATATAAGCCGGGAGGAAAGCGGGAAATATCGAAGGTCATCAGGCTGCCGTTAACCAGGCGGCTGGCAGCCATGTTTCCGTTAAGATTATAGAGAGCTGCCTTCCATGAGGTGAAATCCTGTTCGAATACTATCTGCAGTTCAGTTGCTGAAACAATGATCCTGCCGATATTGTAGTTTGTGATGCCGCCGGTTTTCTGGTTGGTGATTGTGATTGTGATCTCCCCGTAAATCCCTGAACCGTCAGTTGCCGTTGCCCTCACTTTTACCGTGCCGTTTTTCAGGGCCCTGACAAGCCCGCTGGCATCAACTTCAGCAAGCTTCGACCCGTAAGGAACACTCCAGGCAAGACTCTTATCTGATGCAAAAACCGGCCTGACGGAGGCTTCCAGCTGCAGGGTCCCGTCGTCGGTGCTGATTGCCGAACTTCCGTTCTCACCCGTCACGGTGATCTCCTTCACCGGTATTTTCTGTTCAGGATCAGTGATACTGACGGTCCATTCCCTTCCCTTCAGATTATTATAGTGGGCCATGCCCGCGGAAGACGGAGCAGAGTTATCGGTCAGATCAAGAACCCCGTCGTAGCGGCCGGCTTCATCAAGGGTTTTCAGTACATGGTCAACCATTGGCTGAGCCAGTCCGCAATCCTTTAATTCCACATGGATAAGTTCCCTTACGCCGGAAAGATCTATTGAAGCAAGCTGGCTCCCTGAAAGCATAAGTTTCTCCAATGCCGTGCAGCCGCTTACGTCTGCACTTGTATAATGATTGTTATATGCTTCTATTCTTTCTATGACAGAACTGTGGCAGACCAGGGAGCCCGTTTGACCGGCATCCCATATAAGCAATTCGCGCAGTGCAGGAAAACGGCTTAGCACAGGTATGTTTTCGGTCATCTGCGGGTTCGACCTGATGCAGATGTGCCACAGCATTGATCCTGTTCTTCCCCAGTTTATTGTCCGGTAATTATTGCTTGCAGCCCTGATTTCTTTCAGGGAAGGACACCCGGAAATGTCAAGCGATGAAAGGTTGCAGTTTTCAGTGCAGATCCTTTCCATGACAGGGTGGTTTCCAAGCTTGACCGTATTGAGATTCTGACAGAGGTACATCTCCACGAACCTGAGGCTGTTCAGGCCCCTCAGATCCAGTTCCGCAATGGGGCTGTAGCTTGCGCATATATATTGCAGGCCTTCTCCGGCCAGGCTGAGGTTGCTGAATCCCCGGATGTTCTGGGCGGGTACCCGGTCAAATCCTCCATAGCCCCCGTCAGCCGCGTCATAGCCGGCATTAATGCCGGTCAATGCCGACCAGGGTGTGACCTTCAGAAGATTGTGCCGTATTCCCGGACTTCCGTAATTTTTTGACGGCCTGGCATCGGACGAAGTTGTTCCGTCATAAAAGATCCATTCGATCTGAGGATTGCCCGTAACCTCAATTACAGGGGAGAAGGATGTCCCGCAGCTCTGAATATCGATCATGCCGGTAACGGGCCGCCATGTGGTATTCACCTCTCCCTCGATTGTCAGGGTGCCCCATTCAGTATCCCCGCCCCAGCCGCCGACAGCAACCTCGCGGTCGGGGTCGGGCAGTGATTCAAGTGAATGCGTATATGTATTGCCGCTCAGGGATGTCTTTGCGGTAACAGTTGAGCCTTCGATGGCAATATCCACATTGTAGTTGCTTCCAAGGGTGATGTACCTTGTTCCGAATGTTGAAAACGATTCATTCTCAAGCCAGTAGTTTGCAGTGGCACTGAAAATAACCCCGATAATCTCAGGAGGATTGAAATTATTCCCGGTCCAGCCTGCAACATTTGTGATAAAATTAAGATGGGCCGTCTGGGCATTTATTGCTTTTGCATTCTGTGCATTGATCCTGGTGCATTTCATCGGCTGCTTCAGCACCATCGAATGGACTGACACAGTGCCCCCGCTGATGGTCAGTGTGCCGTTGCCGCGTACCAGTGCAGATCCGTCGGTAGGCGTCCAGTCAAGCAGCTGTGAGTCGTCGGTCCAGTCATATTCCACACGTATCCTTGTGTCGCTGAGCCAGGTAACTTTCCCGTGCAGCCCCAGATTGCCGGTCTGTGCCTGTACTATAAGCGTGATGCAAAAAACAATAAGTGCCGTAACTGTTCTTTTCATAAACACGGAAAAAATACAGAGTAAAAATAGGAATATTTGGGGAAACCGAACAGTGGGGAGTTTAAAGATTATGGCCGGTCATGTGCCGGAAAATCAGAAAACAAGCTGCAAGCCGGCAGGCGGTAAGCAACAGCAGCGGCGGGCAATGCCCTGAACCTGCTCCGGCATCCACCGGGCACAGGGATGCGGATAATACCGGGGCTCTGGCCCGGCGGAGTTCCCGGCCTAAGTTCCGGAATAAAAACCCAATCGATGAACTATCTGACACCAAGCCAGGCCAGGGTCCTCTCTGACCCGGGCTTTTCCTTCGAATAGTGAACAGCTGCCAGCCTGCCGTTCTCATCGATGAGGTATTTCTGGAAGTTCCATCTGACCTCCGAATCCATTACACCGTTCTTCTCTTTTGATGTGAGCCAATGGTACACAGGATGCATATCCTTTCCCTTTACCGATATCTTTTCCATCATCGGAAAGGTGACGCCATACTTTGAATCGCAGAACTGCCTGATCTCAGCAGCGCTGCCGGGCTCCTGGTTGGCAAAGTTGTTTGCCGGAAACCCGATGATCACAAGCTTGTCGCCATACTGCTCATGGAGATCCTCAAGATCCTTGTACTGCGGTGTAAACCCGCACCTGGATGCGGTGTTCACAATCATCACCTTCCTGCCCTTCAGGGAGGCAAAATCAAATTCCTTTCCTTCCAGGGTCTTTACCCTGAAATCGTAAAAACCGGTGGGCTGGGATATTCCTGCGCTCCCAAGCATCATTGCAATAAGTACCATAATCAGTTTATTCATTATAGCAAGTTTAATTTCAGTTCCGATCGGTAAACATGAAAGCCAGGTTAAAGTTCATGAATTTCAGTGATATTTTGGATCACGAACTCCGGAAGTTTTTGCGGCGGCGGCTGAAGCCTGATCAACCCTGATCAGGGCGGGAGCCTGACCGGTAATGACACAAAGGTTCAACCCCCGGAAGAAAGTGAATGGCCGTCCCGGAAAAGGGCAGCTGCCACCGGAAAATTTCATGCTCCCTGCAGGCTTTTTTAAAGGCCCCCGGAGCTGATGGATATAAATATCTGACGTTTTCAGGCATCCCCGGCTCGGAAAAAAGGTGTTGAAAGAGCCGAAAACCCATTTTTTGGTCTAAGCATTCATGGCGTTTGTCAAAACCGGGCAGGCCTGGTGTTTTTCGTGAACATTCTTTCTAATTGGCAGTGTATCAATGTTATATGTTTAACAATAGATTTGAAGCTGCTGTCCGGCACTGGATTCCGGTAAATAATGGCCTCCTTTTGACGAACGGCCGGCTTTTACCTGTGAGCCGGGCACCCGGGTCAACGACCGTCTGAAATCCTTTGACCAGCGTCTTTTAAAATCATCTCATATTCCCATTGAATGGGCTTTTGCGTATTGTCTGACAATCTTTCTGATCCTATTTTTATCATGACAATTAAAAACGCAAAAGATGAAAAATCATTCGAACCTCAGGATTGGAGAATCAGGTTTCAACATTAACGACCTGGTGCTGACAAAAGAAGAAAAGATGTTTGATCAGCTCGAACCGGTGAGCAGGGAAATTTCTGAAATGGCATCCGAGGGCGGAGAGACCTTCATAAGCTATATAAGGAGCATCGGCCTTGCAGGCGAAAACAATCTTATGGTGCTGCCGTCGGCACATCATTATTATTATGAGAAAAGTGAGATGGCAGACGTAAGCACGCTGGTAAACCTGCGCACGCTTAATAAGATGGGTGATCCTGAATCGTTCCTTAAAACCCTGATGTCAGTGCTTCCGCCAAACACCAACTTCATCGGCTGCTTTTCCGATAACGGAAGTTCAACCGGCAGGAACGGGCAGAAATCAAAGAAATCGTCGGTTCTGTATCAGCGGCTGGTAAACCTGCTCGATTCCAGAAAAGTACACTATATGACAAGGAATGAAGTGTTCAGCCTTCTTGAAAAGCACGGGTTCAGCATAGTCGACATGACTGATATCGGGGGCCTGACATATTTCTACTCACAGAATGCCCCGGGAGAAGCCGAGTTCAGGGCATCGATAGAGACACCTGTAAAATATAACTGATACGGATCGCATACTTGAAAACAATATTACTTAAATCACCTGAACGATGAAGACTTTTTACCAGATAGAATCAGAGGAAACAGGCACAGTTATCCTGAAGAGAAGAAAAATAGCCAAGGCTTTGCGGTGGTGGCTGCGTGAAAACGGATGCACTTTCCAGCATCTCTTTTTCCTGGCTGAGAAATATTGATGATCCCGCTCGTTTGAGGCGGGCTTATTCACAAGCTGCATCATTTTTCCTTCACGGAACCGGCGGCGCCTGTTTTGCGCAGGTACCTGCAAACTTCCATCTGCGACCGAACCGGTTCCTTTCCGGATTTTACGAACTTATTTGAAAGTGATGCGTCGAGCCTGCGCGCTTTGAGATTGTCACTCCACTGGATTTCAAAAATATGCCTGAGCTCGGCGCGGATGCTTTTGTCAAAAACCGGACAGGTGACTTCTATCCGGTGGTCGATATTCCTTGTCATCAGGTCGGCGGAGGTGATATAGCATTCCTCTTCCCCGCCGTTGCAGAAGATCATAAATCGCGTATGTTCCAGGAAACGGTCAACTATCCCTATTGCCTTAATGTTCTCGCTCAGGTTTTTTACACCCGGAACCAGTGAGAACATTCCGCGGACTATAAGGCGGACCGATACGCCGGCACTGCTGGCCTCGTACAGGTGATTGATAATGTCGGCATCGGTTATATTGTTGAGTTTAAGCAATATATATGCTTTTTTCCCGGCTTTTGCATTTTTTATCTCATTGTCGATCAGAAGGGTCATCCTGTTCCTGAGGAAGAACGGCGACAGTACCAGGTGATAAAAGTTATCTTTCCTGTAATTGACATTGAAAAAGCTGAATGACTTGTAAACTTCATTTGTGATCTTCTTGTTGCTGGTGAGCAGCAGGTGGTCGGTATAGATCCGTGCCGTATCCTCGTTGAAGTTGCCTGTCCCCACGGCGGCGTATCGCTGGGTAACCTCGCCCTTTACCCTTGTTATAAGGCACAGCTTGGCATGAACCTTCAGTCCGGGCACACCGTAAATCACCCTTACGCCTTCCTCCATGAGCTTGTTTCCCCATAGTATGTTGGCTTCCTCGTCAAACCTGGCCTGGAGTTCGACCACGGTGGTTACTTTTTTGCCGTTTCTTACAGCGTTCAGCAGCGCGTTTATCACGCTCGAGTTCCTTGCAAGCCTGTACAGGGTAATGTGAACGGATGTTACAAAGGGATCGATGGAAGCTTCCCGGAGAAGGTCGATGAAATGGTCGAAGGGATGATAGGGAAAGAACAGCATCACATCCTTTTTCTTCATCACCGACAGGATACTCTTCCCCGGCTGGATATCACGGTGGGGGATGGGAACCAGGGGATCGTAATAGAACTTCTTTTTTCCCGTATTGGGAAAATTCATGAAATCCTTGAAGTTGTGATACCTGTTGCCCGGTATGATTACGTCGTCGGGTCCGAATCTGAGGACCCTGGTCAGCGTCTTCAGCATTTCTGGCGGCATATCGCGGTCATATATGAATCTTACCGGACTGCCATGCCTGCGCTGCTGCAGGCTCCGCGACAATTTTTCGATATAACTCTCCGATATGTCGTCAGTAATCTCAAGTTCGGCATCTTTGGTAAGCTTGATCGTATAGGCCCGTATGTCGGTGAAGTCGAAAATAAAGAATATTTCCCTGAGCCCGAACCTGATAATGTCATCCAGAAATATCAGGTATTTCCCGTTATTGGATTCGGGAAGCATGACAAACCTCGGCAGCACCTGTGTTGGTATCTCCATAAGTGCATACCTGTTTTTCCGGGTATCATTCCTTAAAAGATGTATTGCAAGGTAGATGCCGTCATCCCTGAGGCTCGGAAGCCCGGCGTCCTTTTCTATCATGAAGGGCATGAGCCTTGTCCTGACTTCACTTAAAAAATAAGCCCGTACGAATTCAGCCTGCTCCCTGTTCAGTTCCTTCTCATTTATTATATGGATATTATGATTTGCCAGCTCCTGGAGAAGGCCGGCATATATTTTTTCAAACTTCACATTCTGTTCAAGCACTGTTTCATGAACTTTTTTCAATGTGGATTTAGGGTTATACCCGAGGATGACGCTGGACTTGCTGCCCAGTCTCGAAAGGCGCCTCAGCCCTGCCACCCTTACCCTGAAATATTCATCGAGATTGTTGGAATAGATGCCAAGGAACTTAAAACGTTCAAGCAGAGGCACCTCCCTGTTTCCGGCTTCCTGAAGCACACGCCCGTTGAACGACAGCCAGCTTATCTCCTTTGGTATGTACGATCTGCTCATGGTGTTTTTTCGGGCTTCAGAAAGTATTCCAGCTTCCCTTTCCTGTGGAATATGCCTTCCCAGGTATCGCTTTTGAATGAAAGGCAGACAATACCGCTCTTTGGCAGGAAATCACAACCGGTTTCTGACAGCCTGTCGGGGATTTCAGTAAATGAGGGATTATGGCCGAAGAGAATGATGCTGTCAGTCTTATTGTCGGTTCCTTCGATGGCAGTGGAGAAAGACTTCAGTCCGCTTTTGAAATAAAGATTGCTCTTCAGCACTATCCCGTCGGGATCGGAGCCGAAAACCCTGGCAAATATCATGCACGTCTCGAAGGCCCTGAATGCCGGGCTTGTTATGAAAAGCCCGGCATTCCCCTCTTTCGCGAGGAGGATGTGAGCCATCTGTTCAGAGACTTTTTTCCCTCTTGATGTAAGCGACCTTTCAATATCGGGATATCCGGGTCCGCCTTCCTCGGCCCTTCCGTGACGGACGAAAATCAGTTTTTTCATGTTTTATCAGAATCAGAGGTCCGTGATCCCAGGATTACAAAATTACTGGTTTCAGTCACCGAAGCTTGTACCCAGGTTCCTGGCTTTTATCACCAGCGGATCGTTGTTCTCCACCAGTTTCAGCCTGCCGGCAACCTCGGCCAGCGGGACCGGAATTATTTCATTGTTTTTCAGAGCTACCATGTTGCCATATTCCCGCCTGGCAATCAGATCGGCAGCCGATGACCCGTATCTTGTGGCAAGGACCCTGTCCATCGGCGACGGGGTGCCTCCTCTCTGGATATAACCCAGGACGGTCTCACGGATATCGATCCCGGTCAGATCGGAGATCCTGCGGCTCAGATAGTGCGCAGCCGACCCTTCCCTGGCGGGTGTCTTTATGCCTTCAGCGATGACCATGATCGAGTAGGGCTTATTCCCGCGGGAACGGTTCAGCAGATAATCTGCTATCTTTTTTTCATCATATGGTATTTCCGGGAGGAGAATAACATCACCGCCGCCGGCAATGCCTGCATAAAGTGCGATCCATCCGGCATTATGGCCCATCAGCTCTATTATCATTATCCTCTTGTGTGAGTTTGCCGTGGAATGAAGCCTGTCGATGGCTTCAGTTGCAATGTTGACGGCAGAGTCGAACCCGAAGGTAAGGTCGGTACCCCATACATCATTGTCGATGGTTTTGGGAAGGCCAACTACATTCAGCCCTTCCTGCGACAGGAGATGGGCCGTTTTAAGGGTGCCGTTGCCGCCGATGCAGACAAGACAGTCGAGACCGAGCTGTTCATAGTGCTTCTTTATCAACTCAGGTTTGCTGATCTCATTCCTGCCCTTGCCCGCACGCTTGAATGGCTTCTCCCTGGAGGTCCCGAGGATGGTCCCGCCCATGGTGAGGATGCCCGACAGATCCTGTTCGGTCAGCTCCCTGTATTCCTTGTTGATCAGGCCCGTGAAGCCGTCGCTGATACCAATGACCTTCATGTCGTATTTAACGATTGCGGTTTTGCCGACGCCCCTGATCGCAGCATTTATTCCCGGACAGTCACCGCCTGCCGTCAGAATGCCGATCCTTTGTCCGTTACGTATCTTTGCCATCAGAAATTAATATTGAACGATTTGTAAATTATCGGGTAATATAATTGAAATTTTTCAATGAACCTGCCAGCTTATAAATTTTTGCAACTCCGTATGAGAAATATCCTGGCTGCATAAAGGTGAGCAGAGAACAGGAAATTCCGCGCACCGGAAGCATTGATCTGAATATATTATACCCGCAACCCGGCAGTTTCGTTTCAGAATTAAATTGGTTACCTTTATTATCCGGATCTCAAATCAGCTGCAATGGAAAGTTCCAGTATAAGGGATATCAAGCCCGTGCTGTATGGTTATGTGCGGGAAGCCCGGTCATTGCTTGACCCTGGCGCCTTTCCCGATGAAAAGAAGGTCCATGACCTGCGTGTTCTCATGAAAAGATCGAGGGCCGTAATGAAACTTATCGGCCCCAGTACAGGAAATGAATTTTATGCCAGGGAATACTCTGCCTTCAGGGAAACGGGAAGGATCTCCGCGGTATGGCGGGAGACATCCGTTCACAGGAAAACCCTTAAAAACCTGAAAAGAAATCATCCCGGGCTGTTCTCCCGCCTTGCCGGCAGCGAAAAGATTCTGCTGATGATGAAGAAGCCCGGCAAAAACGGCAACCCTCCGGAAAATACAAGGGCCGGCATGGATCGTATAGGGGAACTGCTTCTGAAATCAGCTTACCGGATACGATTTCAGCCATTGAACAATCCCGATCCCGTCCTTCTTCTGAGGCAGCTTGATTCATCGTTCCGGCAGGTGGCGGACCTCTACATTGCAGCCAGGAACAATCCCGGGCCGGTCAGGCTTCATGAGCTCAGGAAAAGATGCAAGGATCTTCTTTACCAGCTCTGGTTCTTCCGCCCGATGAAACCGGGTGTTGTAAGAAGCCTGGAAAAAAGGCTCGAAACACTGACAGACAACCTGGGAAAGTATAACGATCTGGCCGTTTTGCTCAGGGAGCTCGGATATAAATATGTTCCCGGCAAAAACCCTCCTGCCCTCGATGAGCTGGCAATAATTGTCAGGCATGAACAAGACAGGCTCCTGTCAAAGGTGTGGCCGCCGGCATTCAGGATGTTCAGGCCGGGAAAGAGCCTTTCAGAGCTGCTGAAGATGCAGCCTGACTGACAGATGTTATTTGCAGGTTTTTCCGCTAATATTTATCATATTGTTATTGAAATAACAGTACTTTTTGTAGTTTCGTGGATTCAAATATCCAGTCATGCAGATAACATCATAAGATGAATGCAGGATATTTCTTGTATCTTAATACACAGGACTTTATATGGCCAGCAGGAGAGAATTCATAAGGATCTCATTTTTAGGGGCAGGTGCTCTGGCCCTTGGCACGGGCGGCTGCAGGTTTTTCGGCACGGATCCTTCGTCAGACGGGCTTGCGGATACCGGAACCGGTGCGAGCCGGGTGCCAACGTATTGCGAATTGTGTTTCTGGAAGTGTGCGGGCTGGGTTTATAAAACACCCGGAGGAGACATCTGGAAGATAGTGGGGAACGACGACGACCAGCACTGCAACGGGCGGCTCTGTCCGCGTGGCACCGGCGGGGTTGGCATGTACCATGACGGGGACAGGCTGAAGAGGCCGCTTATCAGGACCTCGCAGAGGGGAAAGCAGGTTTTCAGGGAAGCAGACTGGGATGAAGCTCTCGCATACATTGCCGTGAGGATGAAAAAGATCTCCTCCGATTACGGGCCTGAAAGCATGGCTTTGTTCACCCATGGATCGGGCAGCAGCAATTTCAACAACCTGTTCAGGGCTTACGGATCGCCAAACATCGCGGAACCATCGTACGCGCAATGCCGCGGACCCAGGGATGAAGCATTCATTGCAACTTTCGGGGAAGAAGTTTATTCGCCGGAGATCACCGATATCCGCGACACCAGGTGCCTTGTGCTGATAGGATCGCATATAGGGGAGAACATGCATAACAGCCAGGTACAGGAAATGTCGGATGCGATCGACAAGGGAGCGGTGATAATAACAGTTGATCCCCGCTTTTCGACTGCCGCCGGGAAATCGAAGTACTGGCTTCCCGTTAAGCCCGCCACGGATATTGCCCTGCTGCTTGCCTGGATGCATGAGATCATCTACAATGAATATTTCGACAGGAAATATGTTGAAAAATATTGCCTGGGATTTGATCAGCTGAAGGCGCATGTCAGGGATTTCACTCCCGAATGGGCCCACGGCATCACCACCATCGCACCCGATATCATCCGCAAGACCGCCCGGGAGATGGCAAATGCCTCACCGGCTGTTCTGGTTCACCCGGGCCGTCATGTGACATGGTACGGTGATGACACCCAGCGGAGCCGTGCCATTGCAATACTGAACGCCCTCCTGGGGTCATGGGGCAGGAGAGGCGGGTTTTACCGCCCGGCAAGGTATGAGCTGCCTTCACCCGTCTTGCCAGCCTATCCCGAGCCCTCACGGACATGGGCCGATCTTTTCCCCGGGAAATACCCCGGTGCGGGCCTGGTGGTCACCAACGCCCTTATTGACGGGTCGATCCCTGAGAACAATCCCGCCTATCCCATCAAGGGATGGTTCGTCAACGCATGCAATCTCATGCTTACCGTTCCCGATCAGGCAAAAACAATAAGGGCGGTACAGAACCTTGATCTTGTCGTTGCCGTCGACACCATGCCCATGGAGATCACCGGGTGGGCCGACGTGGTGCTCCCGGAATGCACCTACCTGGAAAGGTATGATGTCATCCGGACGAGCCCTCACCGCAAGCCGGCAATAGCCCTCAGGATGCCTGCTGCCGAGCCCATGTACGACACCAGGCCGGGGTACCGGATAGCAAGGGAACTTGCCCTCAAACTCGATCTGGGCCCATGGTTTCCCTTCGAACGGCAGGAAGATCTCATTGACTGGCAGCTGAAGCAGGCAGGATTGTCGCTCGATGAACTGAAAAAAACCGGGGTGAAAAACTTCGAACGCGAAAACGATGATATTTACATAGGTGAAGATGAGCCGGCCGGATTTTCGACCGATTCTGGAAAAATAGAACTTTATTCTTCATATCTTGAGCAGATGGGATTCGATCCGCTGCCCAGGTACACTCCTCACGGGGAGCCCCCCGAAGGGTATTACCGCCTTATTTACGGCAGGGCGCCCATGCACACCTTCAGCCGTACCTCGAACAATCCCAACCTGACGGATCTGATGGATGAGAACAGCGTGTGGGTGAATCCAAAGGTGGCAGGGGAGTGGGGGATAGTCAATGACCAGTATATACGGCTGAAAAACCAGGATGACGTTGTGTCGGAATTTCCTGTAAAGGTCAGGGTCACTGAGCGGATACGGTGGGATTCGGTGTACATGGTCCATGGATTCGGCCATGCGCAGAAGCAGATGAAGCGTTGCTACGGCAAGGGCGCCAGTGACACCCAGCTGATAACCAGGGTTATGACTGACCCCATAATGGGAGGCACGGGTATGAGGGGGAATTTTGTGACGTTTGTAACGGAAAAAGCAGGAAAGGAGGCGGAATCATGAGATACGCGATGGCCGCAGATACGCGGAAGTGCGTCGGATGCAGCGATTGTGTCGTTGCGTGCCAGGCTGAGAACAATGTACCCGTCGGATACTGCCGCGACTGGATCGTTGAGGTCACTGATGGCACCTATCCGCGGCTTGAAATGGAGATCAGGTCGGAACGATGCAATCATTGCGTCAATGCTCCGTGTGTCCGCTGCTGCCCGACAGGGGCGAGCCGCTACACCGAAGGAGGGATCGTTGTGGTTGTGCCGGGCGAATGCATAGGGTGCGGGGCCTGCATTGTCTCATGCCCGTATGATGCCAGGTACCCGCATCCGGCAGGATATGTTGACAAATGCACCTTCTGCGCCCACCGGATCAAAAAGGGAATGGACCCGGCCTGCGTTGCCGTGTGCCCCACCAAATGCCTTTACTTCGGCGACCTTCATGATCCCAACAGCGATGTGTCGCAGATCCTCCGGAAAAGGAAGCATAAAACCCTTGTTCCCGAAGCCGGAACCGACCCGCAGCTCTATTTCCTGATCTGAGGCTTTGAAAGACTGACCGGTCCTTAATATCAAAACTGCATAAAATGAAAGAAGAAATAATTGTCAGCGGAAGGATGAACAGCATGATCGATCCCACCCTTCATATATGGCACTGGCAGATACCACTCTATCTTTTCCTTGGCGGAATGGCGGCCGGAATACTGTGCTTCTCGGCTCTTTATTATATCAGGGGAAAGGAAAAGCAATACTATACGGCCGTAAGGGTGGCCCCCTTCCTTGCACCGATCCTCCTGGTGATCGGACTGCTGGCGCTGTTCGCCGACCTGCGGCACAAACTCTACTTCTGGCAGCTCTACACGAACATAAGGATGCAGTCGCCAATGTCGTGGGGAGCATGGACCCTCATGGTTGTCACACCGGTTTCCTTTATCTGGTGCGCCCTCCATATAAAAGATATATTTCCGCAATGGAACTGGCGGTACAAATGGCTCTTTAACCTTGAAGCCTTCTTTAACAGGCATAAACCGGCCCTTGCATGGATCATGCTGATCTTCGGGCTCATCCTGGGCATCTATACCGGGATCCTGCTGTCGGCGTTCAATGCAAGGCCGCTGTGGAACACCTCCATACTCGGGCCCCTGTTCCTTGCTTCGGGATTGTCGGCAGGGGCGGCAACAATCATCTTCCTGTCAAATGACCCCGCCGAAAGAAAGCAGTTTGCAAAGATCGACCTTGCAATAATCGGAATTGAGCTTTTTCTTATCGTCCATATGTTCATGGGATACCTTGCAAGCACCCAGGTTCAGATAGAGGCCGCAGGAATGTTCCTGGGCGGTGAATACACCGCCTCATTCTGGATCTTTGTGGTGATTCTCGGACTGATAGTGCCGGCCCTGCTTGAGATACTCGAATTGGGGAAATTTCACATACCTGCCTTTGTGTCACCGCTCCTGGTCATTTTCGGAAGCTTTATGCTGCGGTTCATAATTGTTTATGCGGGGCAGGCGAGCAGGTATCTGTACTGATGAATATGCGAATACTTTAATAAATAACTTCAAATGACTACTACAAAAGAAACAAGGGCAAATAAATACCTGAATCCGTATCTGGGGGGTGTTTTGCTTGGCCTGGTGCTGTTATCGGCTAATTTCATTGCAGGGAGAGGGCTTGGAGCAAGCGGTGCCGTGAAGAGCGTGATCGCCTTTACCATCGAAAAGGCCGACAGGAATGCGGCGGAAAAGATGCCATTCCTGAATGAATACGCCGAATCGCATTCGGGAAATCCGCTGAAGACCTGGCTGGTTTTTCAGATGCTGGGAGTGATTGTGGGCGGATTCATTTCCGGGGCCCTTGCCGGGAGGCTTAAGCTGAAGGTGGAACATTCACCCACGATCACCCCGCGCAGGCGACTGGTCTTTGCCCTTGCCGGCGGCATCCTTTTCGGTTTCGGATCGCAGCTGGGAAGAGGATGCACCAGCGGATCGGCGCTCAGCGGCATGGCCGTCCTTTCGCTGGGTGGCTTTATTACCATGATGGCAATATTCGGCACTGCATTCATACTGGCGTATTTCTTCAGAAAAAACTGGATATGAGAATGATATCGGCAACGAAAAAGATCTTCCGCGAAACATCGGAGAACATTGCACCCGCGGGTGACATTCCCGGAGATCTCACCGGGATGGACAGCATTGAACGGACGGGTTCAGGAAGACCATGGAGATACGGTATGTCAATCAATTTACGGATGAAAATCAATTAAATTACACAGGATATGGGACCACTGGCACCAAATGAATTAATTTCTGAGAACACAAATTTCCTGCTGGCATTCTTCATCGGCATCGCTTTCGGATGGGTGCTTGAAAGCAGCGGGTTCTCATCGAGCCGGAAGCTGGCCGGCGTTTTTTACGGTTACGACGCCGTTGTTCTGAAAGTTTTCTTCACTGCGGCCATAACTGCCATGCTGGGCCTGCTTTTCATGGGCCTTTTCGGATGGATCGACCTTAACCTCGTATATATTAATCCCACCTATCTCACTTCTGCCATTGTCGGGGGGGTGGTGATGGGTGCAGGATTCATCATGGGCGGATTCTGCCCGGGCACAAGCTTCTGCGGCGCCGCAATCGGCAAAATTGATGCCATGGTGTTCATCGGGGGCCTTTTTATTGGTGTTTACGGTTTTGCCTTTACCTACGGATGGTGGGAAAAGTTGTATCTTGCAAAATACCTCGGCGAACCGAAGGTAAGTGAGTCGCTCGGCCTTTCAGACGGCGTGTTCGGGTTGCTGCTGATATTGACGGCACTCGCAATGTTTGCGGCAGCGGAGTGGGCCGAAAAGAAATTCCCGCGCGAAACTTATTGATCTTTATGACATTAAAACTAATTTTATAAAAATATGAAACCACGCAACCTGCTTGCCCTTTTCCTGATACCGATGGGACTGATCATAGCTGCCGTCCCGCAGAATAAGACCAACCCATACAAACTGACGGCTGACCAGCTGCTTACCGAGGCAAACTCGCGCACACAGTTCATTGCACCTGATGTTGTTGCCGACATGATACTTCGGAAAGACCCTTCCCTGCGGCTCATTGACGTGAGGAGCCAGGATGAATTTGAAAAATACAGCCTGCCCGGCGCCATTAACATACCTTTTTCCGACCTGCTGTCGGATGAATATACAGATATCCTTCATCAGGATGTTAAAATGAACGTGTTCTATTCAAACGGTACCCTGGCGGCTAACCAGGCCTGGCTGATAACCCGGCAGCTTGGATATGAAAACAATTATGTCCTTGAGGGAGGATTGAACTACTGGTTTGAGGCTATACTTAATCCTCAAAAACCTGCTTCCACCAGCTCGGATGAAGAGTTTGCAAAGTACGACTTCCGCAAAAGCCTCGGACAAGCCCTTGGCGGCGGAGGCGATGCCGTTCAGCCGGCAGCTGACCAGAACGCATTAACGGTTAAGCCGGTCATAAAGCCGGCTGCAAAGAAAAAAAGAGCCGCCGGAGGCTGCTGATACCGCCGCCCCGCTTAACTCCCCTGTAATCCGATACGGATGAAAAACAGTGTCTCGGGCGCGATCCTTGCCGGAGGCGCCAGCAGGCGCTTCGGGGGATTGCCAAAGGCAAACCTGCTGATTGACGGGAAAACAATCATCTCCAGGATCATTGGTACAATAGGGGAACTCTTCCCTGAAATAATCATTGTCACAAATACCCCGGAACGATTTCAGGGCCATCAGGGCTGCATTGTAACAGGTGATCATTTCCTGAATGCCGGTCCGCTTGCCGGGATCCATGCCGCCATCAGAGCATCTTCCTGCAACGCGGTTTTTATTTTTGCCGGCGACATGCCCCTGATTGACAGAGAAATTGTCAGGCAGCAGATTGAAGCCTTTAGTGAATCCGGATATGAGATATTCATGCCAAAAAGGGGAGGTCTTGCAGAGCCTTTGCACTCTGTATTCAGGGTTTCGATCCTGCCCGATCTTGAAAAATACCTGGCTGAACGCCATGACAGGTCCGTAAGGGATTTTATTGCCCGCAGGAATACCGGCTATCTTGAGCTGGAAGACACACCGGCAACAAAACGGGCCTTTACAAACATTAATTCCCCTTCCGATATTCAAAAGATCAGGGCAGATCTTTATCTTTGAGATGAACCAATTATTTATCACAATGAAAACACGGTACATCAGTTTTTTCACGGTATGTTTATTTCTTTTCATCCATGTATCAGGACAGGACAAAGCCGGCAACAAGCATAATCCTGCCGGCAGCTGGAAGTTTGATGCCCCCGCTGCACCTCCGGGATATAATTCCGGAACAATAGCTGTCAGCCTGGCGGAAAAAAAGTATTCGCTTACGGTGCTGCCCGATGGAAGCAGCTATAAGATCACCGGCGAAGAGGTTAAGGTGGAAAATGAACTGCTCACCTGTTCTGTTTATGTTGAGGGTGAATATGTGAGGGTCAGCCTGAAAGCAGAGGATAAAAATAAGATGACCGGTACAGCCGGTTATTCAGGAGGATCAATACCGCTGACTCTTACGAGGATCAAACAGGACAAATAGTCTGACCGCAGCATCCCGGTTTACTGCATCAGCCGGCGCGACCGGCGGGAGGCACATCTCCTCCCGCTGATCCCGGAGGTTATTGCTTTGCGGGAGGAGATATGCAGTTTTATGTTTTTAAGAAGTATGTGAACCCTATGAATTTTAAATCAGGTTTACTGGCAGGGTTGATTTCGGTTGCACCCCTTCTTCAGGGTCAGGTTATAAATAAAACTCCGCTGAGCGGCCGGGTAACAGGTTACTCCATCAGGGCGATGCTTGATACTGATGCAAAGACCGTCAGCTGTACCATGGAAGCTTTCTGGGTAAACAAGTCCGCGGATCCTGTCCCCGATATTCAGATGCATCTGTACATGAACGCATTCAGAAGCAACAGGACAACCTTCTACCGTGAGGCGGGAGGATCGCCCGGCAGCAGGGATACGGACCCCGGATGGATTGAGATCGGTTCGCTGACCGACAGGGTTGGCAATGACCTGCTATCCTTAATGGAATATATCAGTCCCGACGACGGCAATCCGGAAGACAGGACAGTTATGAGGGTGCCGCTCCCCAAACCGGTAAGGCCGGGCGATACTGCCTTCGTCAGAGCCGCATTCACAACAAAGCTGCCATCTGTAATTACAAGAACCGGATTCAGGGATGATTTCTTTTTTGTTGCACAGTGGTTCCCGAAATTCGGGGTATATGAGACTCCGGGAATGCGGTATGCAGTTAAAGGGGGATGGAATTGCCACCAGTTTCATGCCGACTCGGAGTTCTATTCCAACCACAGTGTATACGATGTGGATATAACCGTTCCTGCGGCATTTGTTGCAGGTTCGGGAGGTATGCTCATGTCGGAAACAATATCGGGAGAACGCAGGCACCTCAAATACCGGGCGGAGGATATTGTTGATTTTGCCTGGACGGCATGGCCCGGATATGCAGTATGCAACGATTCATGGAATCATGTGAACATTACGCTGCTGCTGCCAAAGGACCGGGTATGGCAGGCAAAAAGACAGTTCGCCGCAGTGAAAAACGCACTTGAGTACCTTACGGAAAATGTGGGTCCCTATCCCTGGCCGCATCTGACAATTGTTGATCCGCCGGCCAAAGGATCCGGAGCAGGAGGTATGGAATACACCACCCTGTTCACCACCGCGTCGGCGTTTTCTATGCCGCAATGCGTGAGATTGCCGGAAGTTGTTACCGTTCATGAGTTCGGACACGCGTATTTCATGGGCATCCTGGCCAGCAATGAGTTCGAGGAGCCCTGGCTCGACGAGGGCGTCAATTCCTTCTGGGAGGGACGGATCATCGATCATTATTACGGAACAGGATCGGGGTTTGCCGATCTTCCTTTTCTCAAAATTGCCGACCGGACCTATATGCGTCAGCTCTACGCCCGGTCGGCATCGAGGCAGGTTACAAGCAACGTGATGAATTCATGGAGCTATCCACATGGAACATACGGCATGATGTCGTATCAGAAGGCCGCATCATGGCTGTTTACGCTCATGGGGCTGGTTGGTGAGGAAACAATGAATGATGTTTTCAGGGAATATTACAGGAGATGGGCCTTCCTTCACCCTTCGGGAAAAGACTTTATTGATGTTGTGAATGATGTGGTAAAACAGAATCATGGCGACCAGTTCGGTACTGACATGAACTGGTTTTTTGATCAGACCCTTTACGGCACCGGAATATGTGACTACAGGGTTTCGGGAATACGCAGCCGGAAATACCGGAAACCCGCAGGGATGACAGTAAGTGAAGATACCGTTCCCTCCATCCGGCCCGGAACTGATTCCCTCCATACTTCGGTGGCAAGCCTTGAGCGGCTTGGGGAGGTAATGCTTCCCGTCGACGTGCTCATCCATTTTGACAACGGGGATGAGATAATGGAAAAATGGGACGGCAAAGACAGGTACAGGGATTACAGCTATACCGGATACAGGAAAATAGAATGGGTGAAGATTGATCCTGAGTTCAGGATCACCATGGATGTCAATTATATAAATAATTCCATGACAACAAAACCCGATCGCGCCCCTCTGCGGCGCCTGACAGGAGGGTTCATGGCGTTTATCCAGTTCTTTTTCAGCTTTTTGCTCCTGTAGGCGTTTGTGTTGAGTAACTTATGCAGACAGCCGCAGTGAAGGCACGCAGACCCGCAGGGCAGCCGCAGGAAAAGGAACATGTGCTGAATGATCCCTGGTTTCCGGGCCGGGTGTTTATGAGAAAAGGATATTTAACATGTCAAAAATGCATGATTAACTGAAAATGAAAATACGAAGGTCGCTGATTTCCGGTTTTAAGAGAGCCCTGAAGGCCTGGAAAGGGGTTTTGATAATGTGGCTTGTTTCTTTCGTTCCTGCAACCCTGTTTATGATACCTCTCAGAAGCGTATTCAGGACAGGATTTGAGAACAGCATGTTAGCCGGAAAATTCGCCGGCGGATTTGACCTTGACGCTTTCCTTGACCTGGGACCTGTTCTGAAACCCCTTCTGTCGTCCATGGCTTCGGGCTTCGTGCTTGTACTGTCCGTCTCGGTGACGCTTAATGCATTTATTACTGCCGGATTATTCGATGCTCTCAGAAATGAGAAAGCGAAATTTTCGGCAGCGGGTTTCTTCGCGGCCGGGGCCGGAAATTTCTGGCCGTTCCTGCTTGTGACCCTGGCAATTCCGTTTGTCCTGATTATTATTTCGGTTGTCGTTGCTGGAACAGGAGCCGGAATTATTGCGGGTTCGGAAACCATGCCGGAAAGAAGCTCATTCATGATCAGGATAATATCACTGGCCGTGATCCTGCTGCTTGTACCTGTTTTCATCATTGCTGCCGATTTTGCCAGAGCCGGAAAAACCGCCAGCCGGGAAATGACAGCCATTGGCGCCATCGGGTTTGGACTCAGCCAGGCAGTTTCACAATTTCGTTCAGCATATCCGATGATGCTCATCCTCCTGTTGTTCCAGCTTGTGCCGGCTGCCCTTGCATTTTGCGTGATGCCGGCCTGGCGGCCGGTGTCAGGAAACGGTGTCTCACTTGTACTGCTGACCTCTCAGCTTGTTCTGCTTCTCAGGTTCTTTCTCAGAACCTGGCGCTACGGCAGTGTCGCGGCTATGTTGGATGGAACGGCCGGGAAGCGGCGGACCGGCATTTAATATTACCTTTTTAGGTTTTTCCTTTGTCGCCTGTCAGGGTTAATGAATGGCCGCGGGAAGGACAGGTATGGCATCCGTTTTCCGTAAGCATTTATACCCATTCAAAAACAGGCTTTAAGCCTATTACATGAATGTTATTAAAAGATACATTTGTTAATAAATTAACAGAGGTTAAATCTTTCATCGTCACGGGGATGAAAAACTATTATGATCTTCTCAGGCAGGACATCAGGTTTATTGAAGGCCTGAATGCCTGCATGAACTGCGGTGTCTGCACTGCTATATGCCCTGCCGCCGAGTTCTACGACTACGATCCCAGGCAGATTGTCGATACTGTTCAGTCGGGCGACAATCGTGAAATTGAGGATCTTCTCAGATCCGAGACCATATGGTACTGCGGTGAATGCATGTCGTGCAAGACACGCTGCCCGAGAGGCAACACGCCTGCCCTGGTGGTGATGTCGCTCCGTACCCTGTCGCAACAGCTCGGCTTCTTCACCGAGTCGGAAAAAGGGCGCCAGCAGTTCGCAATCAAGAGAAGTGTCGGCGAGAATATTTTCAAATACGGATACTGTGTGGCAACCTACGCTGTCAGCCCTGAAATGCATGCCGAGCAGGGTCCGATATGGAAGTACATCCTTGAAAACACCCACGACATCTATGAACGGCTTGGCGGACAGATCAATGAGCTGGGAGCCGGACCCCTGAGAAAAATTCCGGACGATGCAAAGGAGGAGCTCAGGAAGATCTTTGAAGTTACCGGAGGTACCGAATTATTCAGCACCATCGAGGAACATTCAAGGAAAAAAGCCGCCGAGATGGGATTGCAGTTCGATGATGAAGGCATTGATAATGAGTATTTCATCGAGGTTTATACGGCCCGCAATAAAAACCACACAACCACATAAATCTTTCACTCATGGAGAGCGAGGGCAATGACAGGATCTGGTCGGACTACCAGAAAGAAATAGCGGATGACCACTTTTTTTATGTCAGGTCATGCATAAGGCAGAGTTTTTTCCCGGGATCGGAGAAATTTTTTCTCGACTTCCTTCGCGACAAGCTCGGAAAGGATGTTTTTGAAAATCCATCCCACACTACATGCACCGGAATCGGATATCATGCCGACATAGTGCCTTTTCAGACGATAATGACCGTCATAGCGCGGCACTATGCACTCATGAAGGAGGCAGGATACAAAAATATTGCCATATCATGCGTGACATCCTTCGGTATCTATGCCGAGATACTGGAAACCTGGAAACATTTTCCCGAACAGCTTGAAAAGACCAGGGAATACCTGTACAAAGCCACGGGCAGGGAGTTTGACCTGCCTGAGAACATAGCCCATACGAGCGACATCATTTACAGGTTCAGGAATGAGATCGCGGCAAACGCAAAAAACCTGCTTGTGAACAGGCAGACGGGCGAACCCCTGAAGGTCGTTGAACATATCGGCTGCCATTATGCAAAGATATTCCCCAAATACGGGGTGGGAGGCGCTGAGTTCCCGAAAGTTCTCAGCGGCATGATTGAATCATGGGGCGGAGAGGTTGTTGACTATCCGGAACGGCGCCATTGCTGCGGATTCGGGTTCAGGCAATACCTTGTGCAGGCCAACCGGGGTTATTCTCTTTCCAACACTGCGAAAAAATTCTCATCGATGAAGCCCTTCAAACCCGACCTGGTACTGACGAACTGTCCGGGATGCACCATGTTCATGGACAAGTGGCAATACACCATTAAGGAGATGGAAGGCACCACTTTCGGCGTCAACGGTGAATCGATCCCCGTCCTTACTTACGAAGAGCTTGCCGGGCTCGTGCTGGGGTACAACCCCTGGGACCTGGGCCTTCAGTATCACATGGTGCAGTCGGAACCCCTGCTGAGGAAGATGGGAATAGAGTACGATATCCGCGACAAATTTGCCACCAGGGACGGAAAACAGATGCCCGTTCCCGAAAACCTTATCAATGCCTGAGATGAGTGCGCATGTTGTTGTTGCAGGCGGCGGGGCGGCAGGGATGGAGGCGGCGGGAATGCTTGCAAGATCGGGGATCCGGGTTACGCTTATTGAGAAGGAAGACGATCCCGGCGGCCATCTGAAAGAATGGTACCACCTGTTCCCTGACCGCCGCGACAGCAGGGAAGTAATCAGTTATCTCAGCCGCATCATCAATAATGGGAACATCGATTTCATTCCCGGAGAAACCGTTGCAAGGGTAGACAGGAAAGGTTCATCTTTCATCGTGACAACCAGCAGGAGGGAGTCAGTCACCGCTGATGCTGTTCTGATTGCCACCGGATTCGACATGTTCCGCAGCGAAAGAAAAGAGGAGTATGGATACGGGATCTACGACAATGTGATAACCTCCGCGGAGCTTGAAGTCATGTTCAGGAACGGGGAGATAAAGATGACCGGCGGGCAGATCCCTTCAACAGTAGGAATGATCCATTGCGTGGGCTCACGCGACGAAAAAGTCGGGAACCTGTATTGCTCAAAGCTGTGCTGCGTCACAGCCGTGAAGCAGGCGATGGAAATAAAGGAACATATAAAGGATGCCAGGGTGTTCTGCTTCTACATGGATATGAGGATGGGAGGGGCCATGTACGAAGAGCTCTACCGTGAGGCACAGGAAAAATACGGAATAAATTTCATCAGGGGAAAGGTGTCGGAGGTGGGCGCCAATATAGAAAACAGGCTTATTGTTAAGGCTGAAGACACGCTTGCCGGAAGACCGCTGAAGATGGAAGTCGACATGCTGGTGCTCATGGCCGGCATGGAGATGTCGGACGGAGGCAGGAAGCTGGCCCTGGCTTCAGGATTGAAAACCGGGGAGAACAGGTTCTTTTCCCCTGCCGATAACCATTTTGGAAACAACAGGAGCCACATCAGCGGAATTTTCTATGCAGGCACCTGCACAGCACCCATGAATGTGACGGAAACGATCTCGCACGCAAGGGGGGCTGCTGCTGAAATAATTGATTACCTCAGGGATAACGGCAAACGGAATGGATAAGTTCGGTTTTTCATTATCGAAGGCAAGGGTTATCGATTACGATAAAAACGACAGGAGGATCGCCGAATATATACTTGAACATGAACCGAGCTTCAGCCTTTGCATTGAATGCGGTGCATGTGCGGCCACATGCACGGCCGGCAGTTTTACCGAATTCAGTCTCAGGGAATTCAATGTACTTATTAAACGCGGTGAGAATGACAGGGTAAGGGCAGGGCTGAAAAGATGCATGCTTTGCGGCAAATGCATTCTTGCCTGCCCGCGCGGGGTCAATACCAGGAATGTCCTGTTCCTTGCACGGAAGGCTTTCGGCATCATTGAAGGAAATGAAATTTGAACCATTCATAATACCCTTTAATATAGGATTGTACTTCATCCTTCTGTACGCTGTTGCACGAAGCGTGATCTGGTTCAGGGATCTGTCACGCCCCGACAAGCTGAGGCTGCAGAGGGGATTCTTCGGAAGGGCCTTCGGACAGAGCCTGAGGGAGATATTCATGGAAAGCCTCATTCACAGAAAGATCCTTAAAACGAATCTCAGGCTCGGATATATGCACATGAGCCTTGCTTTCGGCTGGTTCCTGCTTATCCTCTTCGGCACCATTGAGGCCGACATTTTCGGTGAAAAGCATCTTAACCCGCCCTACAAGGCGATCTTTTTCAGGTTCTTCAATCCCGATCACGGAAAAACACCCTTTGAATCGTTCTACGCATTCCTGATGGACCTAATTCTCGCCTTTGTACTGTCGGGCCTGCTCCTGGCCATTTTCAAGCGGCTCTGGCCGGGTACGGTCGGAATGAAGAAAACCACAAGGCACCGCCTGCCCGACAGGATTGCGCTTGTTTCGTTGTGGCTCATTTTTCCCAGCCGCCTTATTGCCGAAAGCCTTACAAGCGGTGCATACGGAACGGGAAGCTTCCTGACAGGCACCCTCGGGGCGCAGCTTGCATCCTTCCTTCCTGCCAGTGAACTGGCATATCCCTTCTGGTGGCTCTATTCATTGTCGCTCGGAACATTCTTCATCCTGCTCCCGCTTACACGGTACATGCATATTCCCACGGAGCTCTTCCTTATATTCATGAGAAATTCGGGTATAAGAACTGGCGACAGGGCCGGAACATACTCTGACGTGGAGGTGCATTCATGCTCCTCCTGCGGCATATGCATCGATGCCTGCCAGATGAGCTTCTCTGCCGGAATAAACGATATGCAGTCAGTATATCTGATGAAGGCCGTCAGGAACAATGATAAAACAGGCTACATGGCCTTCAATTGCCTG
The DNA here is from genome assembly GCA_964435015.1 of uncultured Rikenellaceae bacterium. Lineage (GTDB taxonomy): Bacteria > Bacteroidota > Bacteroidia > Bacteroidales > VadinHA17 > LD21. Next base: position 50,925 of record CAYSXP010000022.1, on the reverse strand, counting down.
TTATGCGGGCGCTGCGACGTTAAATGCCCCGTGGGCATCGAATTGTCGCCGGTCAGAATGATACAGAGAAGGGCAGGGGAGCCGGTATGGGAAAAGCGGACCATTCTGAAAACCTATTTCCCCGGCCGGAAGAAAAATTCAAAACCCCGATCTGCCTCCTTGCCCTCATTTGACTACCTTCCGGCAGCCAGCCAGGAAAAAACCGAAGTATTGTATTTTGCCGGCTGCATGACCCATCTTGCCCCTTCAATAAAGAAAGCAATGACGAAGATCCTTGATGCCACCGGGTTAAACTGGTCGTTCATGGATGAAAATGCAGGAGCCTGCTGCGGCCGGCCCCTGATGCTTGCCGGCCAGGACAGGGAGGCCAGGGAGCTTATTAATTACAATTCACAGATAATCCTGAAATCGGGAGCTGACATTCTTGTAACATCGTGCCCGATATGCTATAAGGTTTTCAGGGAAAGCTACTACCTCGATGTGGAAGTAATGCATCATTCCCAGTTCATCAGTAAAATTATTGACGAAGGCCTGGTAAGAATGAACTTCCTTCATAACCGGGTAACATACCATACACCCTGCGACCTTGGCAGGAATTCGGGAGTGTATGAAGAGCCCAGGCAGGTGCTGATGCATCTGGCCAGGCTCGAAAAAACTCATTATGATGATGAGAATGCACTTTGCTGCGGAGGAAGCCTCGGAAATATAATGCTCAGCCAGGATAACAGGAGAAAGATTGCCGGTGATGCTGCGAAAATACTCACGACATGCGATCCTGATTTTCTTGTCACTTCCTGTCCCTTATGCAAAAAAACACTGGCAAACGCAACTGCAACCAAAGTTGTTGACATTGCCGAACTGGCTGAGATGGCGCTGGTTAGCAAGACTGTTGATAAAAAATCAGCACCCGGCTATGTTAAAATTGGCGAGCTTGCCTGATTTTAGCACGGTTTTTGAACAAAAATCACTGAACTCTGTTGATAAAAAAAATCGGGCATTTAATCAAAACTAAATGCATTTCATATTATTCGTTTTCTTTTTTTATATAATTTGCCACGTTGGAATCTGACCGAAACAGTATTAGTTAAAATTGTAATAAGGGAAAATATGAAAAGCAGAATCATTGCTTCTGTCGCTATTGTTTTTATGTTTCTTTGGTCGTGTGGAAATAACCCGGCGTCAAATGAATCAGCCAATGATGGAAATGCCGTCAGCCAGCAGGAAGATGGCTCACTGGTCCTCAACATTGACAGGGCAGCCTGCTATAATGACGCATCGAATCCTGCAAGCAACACTGCCGAATGGAAAGTTGTTATTGCAAAACCCGGGCGTTTCAAGGTCTGGCTCACAAGTGCCACCAGGGATACAACCGATCTCAGCTATGTGAATGCGGTCAAGGTGACTCTTCTTGACAGTTTCCTTGAGGTTGATCCTGTTTGTGATAAGGTGGTAAGGAATTCAGACGACATATCATATCCCTATTTCAGGGCTGATTCCTATATGGGATCATTTTATGTTTCAGAAGCGGGCGTTTACAATGTACAGGTGATCAGCGAGAAAATTCTTCCCCGTGAAGCCATGAACCAGCTTACGGGATTAACCGACGATACCCGGCTGATGTCGCTGCTTCTTACACCTATGACCCGCTGACCTTTTTTTCGATCCACTTCCTGGCGTTGATGAATGCCTTTATCCATGGCGTTACTTCATCCTGCTTCCTTTCAGGCGGATAATATGCGCATTGCCACGGGAAGAACGACCTCTCAGGGTGGGGCATCATTACAAGGTGCCTCCCGTCATCCGAACACAGCCCGGCCACCTCGTAACCCGACCCGTTCGGGTTGGCTGGATAGGAACCGCAGCTGTACCTGAGTGCAATATGATACTTTTCTTCGGGATAGGGCAGACTGAACCTTCCCTCCCCGTGGGCGACCCAGACGCCGAGTTCCATGCCCGACATGTTTCCAAGCATTACCGATCTGTTTTCCGGTATCGTCACTCCGATAAATCCCGATTCGAATTTGCCCGAACTGTTGGGAAGAAGCTCCGGCATTTCTTTATGTTCAGGATAAATAAGACCGAGTCCGGTCATGAGCTGACAGCCGTTGCAGACGCCCAGGGAAAGGGTATCGGGACGGCTGAAGAAAGCGGAAAGCGCCTTGCCGGCGGCTTCATTGTATCTGAATGCGCCCGCCCAGCCTTTTGCTGAACCCAGAACATCTGAATTTGAAAATCCTCCTGCAAAAACAATCATGCTCAGATCGCTGAGCGTCTCGCGGCCGGTCATCAGGTCTGTCATATGCACATCCCTTACATCAAAGCCCGCAAGCCAGAGGGCGTAAGCCATCTCCCTGTCGCCGTTAACTCCCTTTTCGCGTATGATGGCAGCCTTTGTTCCTGATTTTCTCTGCCTGTCGGGGGTGATCCCCAGCGAGCTGAATGTACCGCTGAAGCTGCCAAAGTTATACCGGAGGCTGTGGTTCCTGTAACTGATGAACCTTTCCAGCGCCGCCGCAGGACCGCACTGCATCCTGTCAAACAGATACGAGGTGCGGAACCATTTGTTCCTGAGGGGATCAATCTCAAAGGTGAGCGTCTCACCATGGTTAACGATCCTGATCGTTCTTTCACTGACAGGATGGCCTATGGTGAAATACGATATTCCATGTTCGAGAAGAAATTCGGAAACCTCGTTTTCATCGGCTACCTGGATTATTATACCCGGATTCTGGCTCAGCAGCAGCTTTACGGTGTCAGCTTCATTAAGGGCACTCAGGTTTGCCGCAATGCCTCCTGACTCGTTTGAAAAGCACATCTCCAGGAGGGTCGTGATCATTCCCCCAGCGGAGATATCATGACCTGCGAGGATCCTTCCTTTTTTGATAAGTCCCTGGATGGCATTGAAAACCCCGGCAAAGTAGCCGGCATCCCTTACTGTGGGTGCTTCATCCCCGACCCGGTTCAGCACCTGTGCAAAGCTGCTTCCGCCGGTCCTGAAATCATCCCTGCTCATATCGATGTACAGCAGGCTGGTATATGGATCGTTGACCAGAACGGGCTCGACAATTCCCCGGACGTCATTAACCTCGCCGGCGGCGGTTATTATTACGGTCCCGGGTGCCATCACCACCTTGTCACTGTATTTCTGGGTCATTGAAAGGCTGTCCTTGCCGGTGGGAATGTTTATTCCGAGTTCAATGGCAAACTGGCTGGCAGCCTGAACCGCTGTGTAGAGCCTTGAGTCTTCACCCGGGTTTTTACAGGGCCACATCCAGTTGGCCGAAAGGGACACACTCTTCAAACCGTCGGTGAGCGGGGCCCATATAATGTTGGTAAGGGCCTCTGCTATAGAGAGCACCGATCCGGCGGCCGGATCGATGAGCCCTGCTGCCGGGGCATGCCCCAGCGATGTGGCAAAGCCTGAACGGCCCCTGTAATCCAAGGCTATGGCTCCGAGATTGTTGAGGGGCAGCTGCAGCGGACCGGCGCACTGCTGCTTTGCAATGCGGCCCGTTACCGACCTGTCGACCTTGTTTGTGAGCCAGTCTTTGCATGCAACCTCTTCAATCTGCAACACCTGCTCCACGTATTCATGTATCCGGCTTTGATCGTAATCAGGCTTCTCAAAGGCTTCTGCTGCAGGACTGCTGCCCCTGATGATCGTCCTTGGAGGATCACCGAACATTGCTTCTACGGAAAGATCAATGGGCTTTTCGCCTGTCCTGCCGTCCTCAAATACCAGCCGGTGGTCCCCTGTTATTTCGCCGATGAAATACAGCGGCGCTTTCTCACGGGCCGCTATACTGATAACTGTATCAGCATCGGCAGGACTGATTATCAAGCCCATTCTTTCCTGCGACTCATTCCCTATTATCTCCCTTGCCGACAGGGTGGGATCGCCGACGGGGAGCCTGCTTATGTCTATTCTTCCGCCGCTTGCTTCAACCAGTTCGGCCAGGCTGTTGAGATGACCGCCTGCCCCATGGTCATGAATGGAAATGACGGGATTGTTGTCCGATTCGCACAGGGCCCTGATTGCATTGTAAACCCTTTTTTGCATTTCCGGATTTGCCCTCTGCACTGCATTAAGCTCTATGGAACTGTCGAATTTGCCCGTATCGACCGACGATACGGCTCCTCCTCCCATCCCTATCCTGTAATTGTCTCCGCCCATAAGGACGATAAGGTCGCCCTTTTCAGGGATCCCCTTTTCACTCTGGCTGCTTTTTCCGTTTCCGATTCCCCCGGCAAGCATGATGACCTTGTCATATCCATATACCTGCATGTTCCCGGAATGTTCGAAAGTAAAGAGGGATCCGCAGATAAGGGGCTGGCCGAACTTGTTCCCGAAATCGCTTGCCCCGTTTGAGGCCTTGGTCAGAATGCCGGCGGGAGAATGATAGAGCCAGGGTCTTTCCTTAATTGCCTTCTCCCACGGATGACCTCCCTCGATCCGGGGGTATGAGGTCATGTAGACGGCGATACCGGCTTCGGGGAAAGCCCCCCTGCCTCCGGCCATGCGGTCGCGGATCTCTCCTCCCGACCCGGTGGATGCACCGTAGAAGGGCTCAACCGTAGTGGGGAAATTGTGGGTTTCGGCCTTGAGCGAAAGAACCGATTCATATTTCCTTACAGTGTAGTAATCAGGCTTGTCGTGGGTGGCGGGAGCAAACTGTTCCACCACCGGACCCTTCAGAAATGCACAATTGTCCTTGTAGGCCGATACAACCCTGTTCCGGTTGAAATGAGTTGTATTCTTTATGAGCTGGAAAAGGGTCGAGTCCTTCTCTTCACCGTCGATAATGAAAATACCATTGAAGATTTTATGCCTGCAGTGTTCGGAATTTATCTGAGAAAAACCGAAAACCTCACTGTCGGTAAGCGGTCTGGACAGTTTGGCAGCCAGCTTCTCAAGGTATGCAATTTCTTCATCGCTGAGGGCAAGCCCTTCCTTTTCATTGTAGCGTCTTATGTTATCAACCGGCATGATTTTTTCCGGATCCCGGGCTACCGTGAAAACATCCTGGCCGGGATTCCTGTACAAGGCCTGAAGCATTGGATCATATTCGGGTTTCCTCCCCGGCGAGAAAATGAACTCCTCCATCCTTTTTATGCCGGTTATCCCCATGTTCTGCGTTATCTCAACTGCAGTGGTGCTCCACGGAGTGATCATTTCCCTCCTGGGCCCTATAAACAGGCCTTCAATCCTGTCGTCACTAATCATTGTCGCATTGCCAAACAGCCAGGCCAGCTTTTCGCTGTCAGCGCCGGTTAACCCGGCATCACTCTGCACGGCAATAATGGCTCCTGTATTTTTTCTGAAAAAACGGATCATGGGATGGTTATTAAAAGTTAAGGGATCAAAGGACGATTGAAAATTGAACTGGCAAATATAATATTATTTTTTCAGGCCGCTGCGGTCAAGAAAAGGTTCGATTGAAGGTTCCTTTCCCCTGAACCTGATATAAAGATTCATCGGTTTGTCGCTGCCTCCCCTTTCAAGGATGTTTTTCCGGAATGAGCAGGCAGGGGCACTGTTGAACAGGCCCGATTCGCGGAAGTAATAAAACGCATCTGCATCAAGTACCTCGGCCCATTTATAGCCGTAATAGCCGGCTGCATAATCACCTCCGAAAAGATGGGTGAAGGCGCAGCTCATATTGGTCCCCGCCACCGGACGGAGTATTTCGGCAGCCGACATCGCAGCCTTTTCAAACTCATCCACCGGCCTGCCGGCGGGTTCGGTTATAGTGTGCCATGCCATATCGAGGAAGCCGAATCCAAGCTGCCTGTTGCACGCATACCCTTCATTGAATACCGCGGTTTCCCGTATCTTTTCCATCAGTTCCGCCGGGAGTTTTTCGCCCGTTTCATAATGAACTGCCCACATGTCGAGCCATTCTTTTTCATATGCCCAGTTCTCCATGAACTGCGACGGCAATTCGACAAAATCATGGGCAACGTTTGTACCGGCCAGGCTTTCATATCTGCAATCGGACAGAATTCCATGGAGGGCATGGCCAAACTCATGAAGATAGGTTGTCAGTTCATTGAATGTCAGCAGGGAAGGCTTTGCCGGCCCCGGCCTTGTGAAATTCATTACAATGGAGACATGAGGAATGATCCTTTTCTGCCTTTCCGTCCTCTGGCTCCTGAATGATGTCATCCAGGCTCCGCCGTGCTTGCCCTTCCTGGGATGATGATCGAGATAGAGGATCGCCAGTATTCTCCCGTCGCTGTCATGTACCTCCCAGGCGCTGACTTCACCGTGATAAACCGGGATGTCAGTGTTCTGCACAAACTGCAGCCCGAACAGGACGGATGCCAGGCTGAAGATTGCATCCCTGACCGGTTCAAGGCTGAAATACGGTTTGAGGACCTCGTCGTCAATATCGTACCTCGCCTTTTTCAGCTTCTCGGAATAGTATGCCCAGTCCCAGCGCTCCAGCGGATATTTCAACCCCTGTTCAAGGGCAAATGATTCAAGGTTGTCATAATCACGGAGGGCGGCATCGTGCGACGCCTTGTTGAGCCTGTCAAGAAAACCGGTTACCTTTTCTGGACTGTCGGCCATCCGGTCGGTGAGGACCATGTGTGCATAGCTCTGAAAACCAAGTAATCTTGCTTTTTCCAGCCTGAGGTTCACAATTCTCAGAACCAGGGCGCTGTTGTCTTTCTCATCTCCGTGGAAGCACCTTGACCCGTAGGCCCTGAACATTTCCTCCCTCAGAACCCTGTTATCGGCAAATTGCATGAAGGGTATGTAGCTTGGCTGGTTCAGGGTGAAGACCCATCCTGCCTTTTCTCTTTTTTCAGCTTCTGCCGATGCCATGGCGACAACATCCGGCGGCAGGCCTGCAAGATCCCGTTCATCCGTGATATGGAGCCGGAATGAGTTTGTCTGGTGAAGCACATTTGCTTCGAACCTGAGAGTCAGCTCCGAGAGCTCTTCAGAGATCTCCCTGAACCGCTTCCGGTGCCCGGGGTCGAGGCCGGCTCCGCCGAGAATAAAGTTACGGTGCACTTTTTCGAGAAGCATCGCCTGCCCGGCATCAAGCCCAGGCTCCGCCCCCGATGAATACAATGCATCAATCCTTGCAAAGAGCCTTCCGTTCATTGTAATATCATTTGAGTACCGTACCAGCAGCGGAGATATCTCCTGGGCGGCATTCTGAAGTTCTTCTGACGTCTCGGCACTGTTAAGGCTGAACAGAATGGAAGATATCCTTGCAAGCTTTTCCCCCGTCCTCTCAAGGGCTTCCACAGTATTTTCAAACGAAGGCTTTGCGGGATTATCCGCTATGGAGTCCGCCCTGGTCAGTGCGGCCTTTATAGCCTCTTCGGCAGCAGGCTTGAAATGACTGACTTTAATAAGGTGGAAGGGAGGGGTCTCAAATGGGGTGGACCATGTATCCAGAAGCGGATTTTTCATAAGCGTTGAATTAAAAACACTATCAATATCCGTCACCGCCATGGTCGTCGTGGTCGTCGTCTTCATAACCGCTTGCCCCCGCATACCGGTGCGGATAGGGAGTGTTCCCCCTGGCAGCGTACCAGAGTATCCTGTTCAGCAGGTCGTCATTTCCCGAATCGACGCCGGCAAATTCGGGCAGCATGCTTTTTTTTGCGAAATGGAGCGCCCTGCCTGAAAGTGATGACAGCGGCTTGTTCATCTCATCGAGCGGAATGTTGTTCGGAAGGGCGGTATAGGGCGTAAGGTCGGGTTCGCTGCCAAAACAATCGGTCATGGGATAGGCAATGGCATCCTGAATATTCATCGGCGGAAGCCCGAGGATCTGCTCAATTGTCCGTATCATCGACGGCTGGCTGTAATATGTGGGGATGGTGGTCCTGAGTCGTGAGTAGGGACTGATCACCAGTCCCACGGTACGGTATGCTGAAATATGATCCCAGCCTCCCTGGGAATCATCTTCTGTTACAAAAATAACAGTGCTTTCCCAGAACCTGCTTCTGGTGACAGCTTCAACTATCTGTCCGAGGGCAAGGTCGTTGTCGGCAATCATGGCCCTTGGGCTGGGATGCCCGGGCCGCAGTCCGGCAGTATGGTCATTGGGAAGGGCCATTATCATCAGTTCGGGCAGCTGGTCGCCTTCCATGGCTTCATACTCCCCCAGTTCCCTGATAAAATCAGCAGCTCTCATCACATCGGGAAACTCGTGGTTCCCGTACGACGGATATGTGGGACTGAGGAGGCTTTTAACAGGCTCGATAGTGGTATGATTTGTGAATTCCACCTTTTCTCCCCTGAGGAACTTATTGTATATCTCTGTCCATCCGGGACCGGAATTGTTTTCAAATACAGGATACGACGCTTCGCCGTAGATCCTCACCTTTTTACCGCGGCTGACTCCGTTATCCCACAGGAAGCCGCTGGGGGAATACACCAATGCATCATCCTGGACATGCGGATAGCTTCTGAACCACGCACGCATATTCTTCTCTATGTAATCGGTCACAATTGCTGCATCGGTCCACTGATGTCCTTCTGCCGAGCATTTTCCCGAAACGTTGAAATTGTCGAGAAGCAGGAATTCCCTGGCAAGCCTGTGGGTATTGGGGGTAATCAGTTCCCCGTAAGTGCAGAGGCCCGGATCTCCCCGTCCTTCCTCCATGTCGCCCAGGATCTGATCGTAAGTGCGGTTTTCCCTGATGATGTAAAGCACGTGCCTGAATACCGAGGGTTCCCCGATCCTTTCGGGCACGGGCCCTGGGACGGCACCGCTTCTCGGCTCCTCCCTGGCCGTTGTGGCGCGGGCCAGGTTGTTTACTGCAATCACGGTATCGGTATAGGCAGCAAGATCCCTGCTTCCGGGCACCGGAACAACGGATACCGATGCAAGCAAATGGTGCGAATTGTATATAAGGTTCTCACCGGAGGGATTCCTGAGGCCCACGTGGGCCCCGTCAGATTCAAGATTGGCCACGTAAACCGAACCGGCGGGGGTGATGCAGATCCCCGACGGATAAGCACCCGTGGGGATAAATCCGGTTACCGCACTTTCCCTGCCTCCGTGCCTGTTTCCGGCCTTTTTGCCAAGCGATATCACGGCCAGGGCATTGTCCATGCCGTTCGCAACATAGAGCGTCTGTTCATCCGGAGAAAGGCATATGCCGTTGGGAGAATCGCCGAAATACGGATTGATGCCGGGCTGAAGCCTGACGCTTATTGTTTCAGTAACCACATCCCCTGAGGTATTTATCACCGATACATTATCGCTGTTGGAGTTGGTTACAAATACGTGCCTGCCCTTCTTGCCGCTGATTATTCCGTTGGGGTGGAGCCCTACAACTATATCTTTCAGGAAGGCTCCGGTTGCAGCGTCAAATACAGCAACGCTTCCTTCGCGCGTGGAGCCCCCGGCCTTGTTGTCGACCCTGGCAAGACCCCACGGAACTCCGGCAACCTCCTTGTCCCTGGCGTTTGGATAACGCCCTGCCCAGTTCGTTACATATATCTTGCCGGCTGCCATTGCGAGGCCGTAGGGAGCAACCCCGGGAAAAGCGTACCATATCGTATCGCCCGTAATGAAATCCTGCTTGACAAGGGTGTTGTTGCCGTTCAGAACAACATACAGGTATTTGTTGCCGTCCTCCTTTGTGATAAGGATCTCGTTGGGCAGTGCCAGGCCCGCCGGCGGAACGGTACTGTATTCCAGCAGGCGCGAGAATTCCGCCTTTTCACCGTTCCAGGTTGCGGAGGCCACGAACGACCTGTTATCTGCACCAGCCACACTCCAGTAAACATGCAAACCGGAGGCATCGGCATCCCACTTCAGGCCGGAGTAGGTGTTCATGCCGCCCCTCAGGAGGGGATGATCGTTGTTGACAAGGCTGTACCTGACCTTATTGTCGTCGGTGCCTATGAACACTATGCTGTAGCGTTCCATTACCGCAACATACCTGGCATCGGGTGAAAGGACAACGTCAAGGGCATGGTTCTCGAGCGCTTCATTTCCGAAAATAACCTGCAGCCCTGCAGGCTGTATGAAGCGGTTGTATGAATGCCGGATCCTCTCCCTGGTGCCTTCACCAACTGTTTCATGCCTGACCTGGGCCTCCAGGGAACTGACAGTGAACGCTGCCGCCATTAAAATCAATGATATGCATCTCATGATTGAAATAGTTAAATGGGTTGAATCCCGGTTCAGGACATGCTGCTGACAGCCGGGCTGCCGCGTAAACTGCATAAACGCAAAACAGGGATGTTTATATGACATCCCTGCAAATATATGAATTCAGAATGTTAACAGGAAAAAAATCAGCTCAGAACGGAAGATCATCGAGCTGGTCGTCGCCGGGAAGTGATTCGTCAGCTATGTGCGGGGGAAAAGCCTGACCAGCAGCCTCAGCCTGGACCCTTTCAATCTTCCATGCATCGAGGTTTGTGAAGTAGCTGACCTTTCCGTCGCGTTCCCACCTGTTTCCCTTCAGGTTAAAGGTTACTTTAACTTCGGTATTCAAAAAGGACTCATTGATAAGGTCGCATTTATCCTGAATCAGCTGGAATTTGATATAATCGATAAACAGGCCGGCGCCCCCTGCCTCCTTTTTTTCAATGACAAACTCGCGTTTCCTGAATTTATCGCTCACCTGGTTTACCGGAGCGATATCAACGACCTTACCGGAAATTTCAAATGCCATATCACTCACCGTGTATTACTATTTTGTCAATTCTGTCGCCCTGCCGTATCTGGTCGATAACGTCAAGGCCCCCTGTTACTTTCCCGAAGCAGGTATGCTGCCGGTCGAGATGTTTGGTGTTTTCCCTGTTGTGACAGATGAAGAATTGCGATCCTCCCGTATCCCTGCCAGCATGCGCCATAGACAATACGCCCCTGTCGTGATACTGGTTGGCGCCCCTGAGTTCGCACCTGATCTTGTATCCCGGACCGCCTGTGCCGGTCCTTGGATCGCCCGGGTCCTTCGAAAACGGACAGCCTCCCTGGATAACGAATCCGGGTATGACCCTGTGGAAAGCGAGCCCGTCATAAAACCCTTCCATGGCGAGCTTTACAAAATTGCCGACCGTGCCGGGTGCATCATCCTCAAAGAAATCAACATGCATTACACCCCTGGCAGTGTGTATCTCAGCAGTTTTCATACTAATGAACGATATCGAGAAGTTCCACTTCGAAAACAAGGGTTGAATACGGCTTAATTATGTCACCGGCACCGCGGGCCCCATAGGCAAGGCTCTCGGGAATGAAAAGCCTGAATTTTGAGCCGACCGGCATGAGCTGCAACGCTTCGGTCCATCCCGGAATCACGCCCGTGACGGGAAACTGAGCCGGCTCATTCCTCTTGACGGATGAGTCAAATTCTTCCCCGTCAATAAGCGTTCCGACATAATGAACCCTGACCTGGCTGTCTTTTGTGGGCTTCTCGCCGGTACCCATCCTGATGACCTCATACTGGAGGCCCGAAGGGGTCACAATTATCCCCTGCCTGGTCTTGTTGTTCTCAAGAAAAGCTACATTCTTGTCAATATGATCCTTGTATAAAACTTTGTTGGCTTCAGCCTGCTTTTCAGCCTTTTCATTTTCACGATCGTTGATGAATGACATGATAAAACTCCTTGCGGCATCGTCACTCATAACCGGCTTTCCCTTTTCCCCGTCGAGCATTGCTTTGGCAACAAGCCTCGGCTCCAGAATCAGGCTGTCGCTTTTCAGGGCATTGTAGTTGACAATGCCGAAAGCATATGAAAGCGAGTCAGTCCTGTTTCTCATCTTTGCGTTCGATATGGCATTCTTTGCACATGAGCCGGACACCAATGCAACCATGAGGGCCGCGACGATCAATCCATTGAATTTCATTTGATGTAGTTATTAGTTAAAATTTTGGCAAAGATAATACTTTGACTGCATGAACAAAGTAAAAGGATTTTTTTTTCAGGTTTTAACTGCTCTTAAAATATGGCGCTTACCTGGCGGACCGGGCAGCAGGGAAACAGCAAATCCGTTTGCCCTGAGGGCCCGCTTTACCTCACCCTTAACAGAGTATGTCATAAAAATCCCTCCGGGCCCCGTTATGCCGGAAATCTTCGTGAAAACTTCCGGCGCCCATATTTCCGGCTGTTTGCCGGGACCGAAGGCATCAAAGAAAATAAGGTCATAAACGCCTTCAACTTCTTCCGAAACCAGATCACCGCGGATTTTATGAAGTGTGAAATTCCCGCCTATTTCAACCGGCCGGTCCCATTCACAGGAATGAATCAGTTCAAACAGGTGCCCGGCTTCCTTGCCAAGAATACCGGCATAGTTGAGCGACGCTGCGATAGTTTCGGGAAGAGGATGCTTCTCAATGGATGTGTAAAATACCTTTCTTCTGCCGGCTGCTGCACTGATGCACGCAAGAAGGGCATTCAGGCCCGTGCCGAATCCGGCCTCGAAGATCCTTGCAGGATTTGCTGAAGAATATTCCAGCCCGTTTTTTATGAAGACATGAACCGATTCCTGTATGGCGCCGTGAACGGAATGATAATATTCGTCAATTTCAGGTACATAAAGGGTATGTGACCCGTCGGCGGTTTTTGCAATGACATATTGCATAATCTGGTCGGCCTTAATAAATATTGATGCGGGCAGGCTGCCGGCAGGGCCAAAGGTAAAGCCGCGGCACCCCTTGCGCGTTACCCGTTCGGTGTTCCCTTACCAGCCTGAATCATACCATGTTCTTACATCAGTTACAATCATACCTGCATTGTGTGCAGCTTCAATGCCAAGTTCGGCATCTTCGAAGACCTCGATGAAGGGAGGGTCAACCTTCATCAGCTCCGCACACCTGAGGAAGGTCTCAGGGTGGGGCTTGAATGAACTGACATCGTTTGCAGTGATCACTATGTCGAAAAAATGCGTCAGACCGGCTATTTCAAGCGTTTTATCCACGGCCTCCCTGTGCCCCCCGGTTCCCACAGCCATGGGCAGGATGCCGTGATATTTCCTTACGATATCCGTAACAGGTTCAATGGGTTTAATGAGATGCTGGAGCCGGAAGAATTCCTTCATCTTTTCATTCATAATGCTGTCGATGGAAACATTGCCGTTGAGCCCGCAGCTTTTTATCACTTCTTCTGCAATTATCCAGCCGGGGCTGCCTGTGTGCCTCCTCAGGAAATTACTGTCAATATGGGCCCCGAACCTGGCGCAGGCCTTCTGCCAGGCCCTGAAGTGGTAAGGCATGGTGTCGGCAAGGGTCCCGTCGAGATCAAAGATCAATCCTTTCACACCCGGTTTGATATCGTACTTCATGAAGCAGTTTGAAAATGAGGGTGCAAAGATAGTGAAAAAAATAACATGATCAGGGTTCCCTGCACTCAAGAAGCAGGGTTGCAATTATTGTTTCCCGCTTGTCGAAAAGCTTGTAGAATCCGTCAAGATACCTGATTATTTCCCTTTTTGACCTGTCGCTCAGATACTGAAAATCGTTTACTGTCCGGTAAAACTCTTCCTTTCTGGCGGTAAACTCAACAAGCGCCTTCCTGAATTCTTCCCTGCTCCTGCAGGAGCCCATGTACAACCTGTCCTTTACCGATTTGATGGGAAGGGTTTCAAAGGGAACGGCGTATTCGGCGTTTACCAGCCCCGAGTAATCAAAATCGTATGGAACGATCATTGCCAGTTCAGGCTGTTCAGAGAATGGCTGCTGAAACAGGAGGACATTGTGCATATTCGGGACCGACCAGTCGGTGTTCCCTATCATAAAATTAAATATCGCACATCTGTCGAGCATCTCCGGCTTGATAAAACTCCTCGACAGTTTTACATTCTCAAGTTCAACGGAACCGGTCCTTTTTTCAAACACACTGGTCGGTTCAATTGCAAACCCGAACTGTTCCAGGGGCTTGCCGGGTTTTGCGGTATTGCAGAGAGTGATCCTGAAAAGCCGCACCCTGAGACTGTTCCCGGTAAGAACATTGTAAAGCCTGTATATGAGGTATTCCCTGAGGACATAATCCTCATAACCGATTTTACAGTAAGGTACGAGCTTCAGCTTGTTGATACCGGTGAATTCGTCGTCCTTTGAGCCTTTCATCCTGAAATTCAGGAACAGCGGCGGGAAATCACAAATTTGCCTGCGGATCTCCCCCCGGGCCCTGATCTTTATTTTTTTGCTTACCGAATCATTTCCGCCGGTATAATAGGTCAGAATGGCGTCAAGATATGTTGTGTCCGACTTTTTCCTTTTATAATGGCTTATATCGAACCTGAGCGAAATATCAAGAGGCTCTTCCGAATCGAAAAGCCTGATACTGACATCCTGAGTGTCGCTGATGGCCGCCGGGAACACAGTGGACCCGCCCTGGCCGAGGAGGGACGGGACGAGAAAAACGGAAGGAAAAAGAAGAGCAATGATTAGCTTTTTCATACAGGCCTGGGTATTTGCCGGACTTTTAAAAAAAAGACCGGGAATTTCAACCCAAGATAAACAAAACATGAAAATCCCGGCAGCAGGTTTTTAACATCAGGCCGAATTATTCAACAATTATGGTGCGGCCGGTACGGGCCGGGGAGGGCTCATTCAGCGGCTGATGCCAGCAGGTCCATTACCTGATGGTAAACATTATCAGCAGTGAATCCCAGTTTTTCATCCAGTACCTTGTATGGTGCGGAATAGCCGAAGCTGCTGACCCCCCATACCCTGCCGCGGGGCCCGGCGAGCCCTGCAAGTGTGACGGGCAGGCCTGCCGTGAGCCCGAATACCGGAACATTGCCGGGAATAACTGATTTCCGGTACTCCTCGCTTTGATTCCTGAACAGCCCTTCGGAAGGAGCTGAGACTATCCTGATCCTGAGCCTGTGTTTCTTAAGAAGTTCGGCTCCATCAAACAGGGTAGAGACTTCCGAACCGTTCGCGATCAGGATTATATCCGGTTTGCCGTCGCAGTCGCTCACTATGTATGCACCTTTTTCCAGCTGCAGTGCATCCGTATAGCGGTCATTCGTCGGCGAAGGCAGATCCTTTATGTTTTGCCGGCTAAGTATCAGGGCAGTCGGGGTGCGCGTATTTTCCAGTGCCATTTTCCATGCTGCCGTGGTCTCATTTGCATCAGCCGGCCTGAGGACAAGCATGCTGTTGATCCCGCTGTGGTTCCTGAGCTGTTCCATAAGGCGGATCTGTGCTTCCTGTTCAACAGGCTGGTGGGTCGGGCCGTCCTCACCGACACGGAAGGCATCGTGTGTCCAGATATACCTGACAGGAAGTTCCATCAGGCATGCCAGCCTGACGGCGGGCTTCATGTAATCGGAAAAAACAAAAAAGGTCCCGCAGGCAGGAATGACGCCCCCGTGGAGTGCCATGCCGTTCATTACCGCGGCCATTGTCAGTTCTGCAACACCGGCCTGGAGAAATGCTCCGGAGAAGTCGCCCCTGGTGAACGCTTTCGTATGCTTCAGGAAACCGTCGGTTTTATCGGAATTGGAAAGGTCAGCCGATGCCACTATCATGTTTCCCAGTTTCTGTGCCAGCATGGCCAGGACAGCAGAAGAGGCCGCCCTCGTGGCGGAGCCTTCTTTCTGGATAACCGCACTGAAATCTGTTTCAGGTATCCTGCCCGAATAGTACAGGTCGAGCCTCTGAGCTGATTCACTGTTCTCCTCCGCCCATTTCTTCTTCTTTTCCTTCCATTCTTCAGCCAGCTTTCTCTTTTTATTCAGGATCCCTTTATACAGTTCCTTTACTTCATCAAAGATCATGAAAGGGTCGTCAGGATTGCCGCCCAGGTTCCCAACCGACTTTTCGAACGAGCCGCCGGCTTCGCTCACCGGCATTCCATGGGTTGAGGTTTTTCTTTCAAAACTCTTTCCCTCATTGTCGAGCAGCCCCTTTCCCATAATTGTCCGGCCGATGATGATTGTCGGTCTTTCTTTCTCCCTGCAGGCATTGGTCAGGGCTTCCCTGATCTGATCGTGGTTGTTGCCGTCGATGGTGATCACGTTCCATCCCCACGACCTGTATTTCGAAGAAGTGTCTTCGGCAGTGACGGCGCTGGTCTCAGTCGAGAGCTGGATATCATTCGAGTCGTAGAACAATATGAGATTGTTCAGCCCCAGGAAACCGGCCAGGCGGCCCGCACCCTGGGATATCTCCTCCTGGATCCCCCCGTCGGAAATAAATGCATAGGTTTTATGGGAAAACAGCTCCCCGAACCGTGCTGCAAGAAACCTTTCGGCAATTGCCGCACCGACAGCCATGGTATGCCCCTGTCCCAGGGGGCCGGATGTGTTCTCCACTCCCCGCGCTACATCCAGCTCGGGGTGGCCCGGCGCCGGGCTGCCCCATTGCCGAAAGCTTTTTATGTCGCCAACGGTGAAATGGCCCGTAAGGGTCAGTACCCCATAAAGCATGGGCGACATGTGCCCGGGATCAAGAAAGAACCTGTCGCGGTTTATCCAGAATGGATCCCCGGGATCAAAATTCAGGAATTCTGAAAAAAGAATGTGGATGAAATCGGCTCCGCCCATGGCGCCCCCGGGATGCCCCGATCTTGCCTTTTCAACCATCGACATCGCCAGAATGCGAATGTTGTCTGCAGCTTTTTGGTTTAGCATAGTGTTTCTTGAATAACAGAATATCTGCCGTTACTGGTCAGAACGGACGCAAAATTAAAATATATTGTTGAAGGTGCAATGAAAACTGATCTGGCTGGTTGCCCGGGAAGGATCACAGATACTTTTTATCTTCTTCGGGAATGTCGAAATACTTGTCGTATTTAACGGCATCCGGACCCATTTTCTCAACCATGGAACCGCTGATCTTGAATGTGCATTTTTCACCGACAATGTCTGAAAAATATATATCAAACTCCTCACCCTTGTCATCAATCATCTTTATCCTGACAAGATGGTCGTATTTCAGACTGTTCAGGTGGGCATGACAGATGGGACAGTTTATAAGGTATTCCTCACCTTCTTCGATTTTAAAGGTAGGATGTGTATCCACCGTGTAGTTTCCAAGCTCCGGATTGAGGTACAGCAATCCCTTATTGGAACTGTTGAGCTTTGTGGCGGAAAGGATTATCGAAGTTTTTACGTTCAAAACCCCCCTGCATGCCTTGCATAGGTATTGTGCCATATGGTAGCCTCCTTTTTATTTGTTTCTTTTGATCATACCAGTCAGTCTGTCGCAGACTGACTGACAATATACGAGATTTTTTCACCAAATTCAATTTTTCCCGGCTGAATTCCTTTAATAAATATCTCCTTCCTGAAAAATCAGCGAATTGTGTGGGTGGAATATTGTGAGTATTGAAAGTTATATCCCATACCGGCTGAAAGCATCACATATACCGTCTGGCTTATGCCGTGATGTACAGGCAGCCGCCTGATATCCCGCTGCCCGATTGCGGGGAACACCCCGGCAGCCATTGAAAATGTTCCCTGTAGAATACGTGCGGAAATACACCTGTAACATGAAGATATTGAGGAACGGCCTGATTTATTTTCATGCCAAATATACTTTTATGACAAATATAATTTTTTTAAAAAAGTATTGTTATTATTTTAACAGCACCTGTAATATCATATTTTTTTCAGGGAAAATTTATTAATTACCTAAAAATCAATAAGAAATGTATCAAGTAGGAAATCTTGTAAAGGAACTGACTGAGAAGCACGGACGGGCAAGGGACAGTCTGATGCCCGTACTTCAGGGTATTGTGGCTAAACACAGTTACCTTACCGATGAGGCAATGGTGGAGGTGGCGAAGGAACTGGACATCTCGGCTGCAGAGGTGTATGGGACAGCCTCTTTTTACACTTTTCTCGACACGAAGGAACGTGGCAGGTACGTGATAAGAGTCTGCAAAACAATTACCTGTGCAATGAAGGGTAAAATAGAGATACTCCAGGTTCTGGAAGACATGCTGAAAGTAAAGGTTGGAGAAACCACTTCCGACAAGCTTTTCACCCTGATGGAAACGAATTGCATAGGATGGTGCCACAAGGCTCCGGCAATGCTTATCAATGAAATGCCTTTCACTGAGCTCACTCCGGAAAGAGTTGTAGAGATCATTAAAAGTTATATGAAGAAATAAATACCCGTAATGGCAATGAGAAATACAGGATTGAATAAAGTTGATCTCATCTTTGAAAAGGTAGATCTAAGGGAGGTTCTGACCAAAGCCTTCAGGATGAGCAGTGAAGAGATAATTCAGGAGCTTCTTGAATCAGGGCTCAAAGGCCGTGGCGGCGCCGGGTTCCCCACAGGGTTGAAATGGAAATATACTGCTGCTGAGAAGGACCCCGAAAAATATGTGGTTTGCAATGCTGATGAAGGCGAACCGGGAACATTCAAGGACAGGGAGATACTCGACAAGGCAGCCGGTAAGATGTACGGGGGAATGGCTATTGCAGGCCATGCGATAGGTGCCAGGAAAGGCATTGTTTACCTGAGGGGAGAATACAGGTTCCTTCTTCCGCAGCTGATGCGGGAGCTCGAATCTTTTCATGCAATGATAGCGGAAATAGGGTATGACTTTCATATCAATTATGCACTTGGAAGCGGTGCATATATTTGCGGTGAGGAGAGCGCCCTTTTCGAATCGGTTGAGGGATTCAGGGGAGAACCCCGGAATAAGCCGCCTTATCCCACCACTTCCGGTGTTTACGGCAAGCCAACATCCATAAACAATGTTGAAACGCTCGTTACAGTGCTGATGATCGTCAAGGAAGGCGCAGGGGTGTACAATCAGCTTGGAACGAAGGATTCCAGGGGATCGAAGGTGTTTTCCGTGTCGGGCGACACCCCGACTCCGGGAATATTTGAACTCGAGCTTGGAATGACTGTCCAGGAGTTCGTGAATGAGTTCGGCGACGGCGATACGAAGGCCGTTCAGGTCGGGGGTGCTTCCGGTTTCTGTGTGCCAAGGAAAAGATTCACCGACACAATAATTGGCTTTGAGGGAGTGCCTACGGGCGGTTCCATGAAACTGTTCAACAGCTCAAGGTCGATGTACAATGTGCTGCACAACTATCTCGATTTTTTTGCGGAAGAGTCATGCGGGCAATGCACACCCTGCCGGGTAGGCTGCCAGCAGCTTCTCAAGGGTGTTGAGAAGGTCAAGAAGGGAGAAATGAAATCATCATATCTCAATGAGCTTGTCAAGCTGGCCGAAACGATGAAGATCGCATCCAAATGCGGACTGGGCCAGTCCGTTGGAAATGCCTTCAGGACCATTGTTGAGAACTTCAAGGAAGAGATTATTTACTAATAACAAACTGAAAATCTGAAATATATGGTAAATCTAACAATAAACGACCAGAAGATCCGCGTGCCCGCAGGTACAACCGTTCTGGATGCAGCAAAGAAACTTAACATCAACATCCCGACACTGTGCAATCATTCCGACCTGTGTGTGGCCGGAAACTGCCGTGTGTGCCTTGTTGAACAGAAGGGCGCAAGGACACTTGTTGCCGCCTGCGCCATGCCGGTATCGGAAGGAATGGATATTCATACCAACACCCTGAAAGTGAGGAACGCAAGGAAGCATGTTGTGGAACTGCTGCTGTCGGAACACAGGTCCGACTGCACCAAATGCTACAAGAACCAGAAGTGCGAACTGCAGGCGCTGGCCAATGAATTTGCCTTCGGCGACACAATTTTTCTCGACCTTGTCGAAGATCATCCCTATACCATTGACAGATCATCACCGTCATTCATCAAGGATGACAGCAAATGCATCAGGTGCCAGAGGTGCGTCAGAACATGTACGGAGCTGCAGTACATATCTGCCATTGCAGTGGCGAACAAGGGCGCCCATCAGAAGATCTCGTCATTCCACGACAGGCCCATGAGCAATGTCATATGCACTAACTGCGGACAGTGCGTGAACCGCTGCCCGACAGGGGCCCTGGTTGAAAAAACATACATTGACTATGTGTGGGATGCAATTTATGACCCTGAAAAGCATGTGGTGGTCCAGACTGCACCGGCTGTGAGGGTTGCCCTCGGAGAGGATCTCGGATATGATCCGGGCGAAAGGGTAACCGGCAAAATGGTGACCGCACTGAAACAGCTGGGCTTTGATTCCGTACTGGATACCGATTTCAGCGCCGACCTTACAATCATGGAAGAAGGAACCGAACTTCTGGTCCGCCTGAAAAAGGCCCTTGTTGACGGTGATGCGGGCATTAAATTTCCGATGTTTACATCCTGTTCACCCGGATGGGTAAAATTCATTGAACACAAGTATCCCGAATTCCTTCCAAACCTGTCGACATGCAAGTCGCCCCAGCAAATGTTCGGGGCCCTGGCCAAAACCTTCTATGCACAGAAGAAGAAGCTCGATCCCGCCAAAATAGTATCGGTGTCGATCATGCCGTGCACTGCCAAGAAATTCGAGGCCGACCGCCCTGAAATGAGGGCCAGCGGCTTTAAAGACATCGATTATGTGTTGACCACAAGGGAACTGGCAATAATGATCAAGCAGGCAGGAATAGATTTCAGGAACCTCGAACCCGGTCATTACAATTCAATCATGGGTGAATCGACCGGAGCAGGCGTGATATTCGGCGCAACCGGCGGGGTGATGGAGGCGGCCCTGAGAACCGCCTATGAGATTGTTACCGGCAGGGAAGTGCCTTTCCAGAATCTTAATATTGTCCCTGTTCGCGGCATGGACGGCGTGAAGGAAGCTTCAATAAAGATTGAAGGGTGCCTGGAGGAATGGAAATTCCTCGAGGGTGTTGAACTGAGGGTGGCCATTGCCCACGGACTGACAAATGCAAATGAAATAATGCGGCAGGTGAGGCAGGGAACAGCTCCTTACCACTTCGTTGAGATCATGGCCTGCCCGGGTGGTTGCATAGGGGGCGGCGGACAGCCAATTCCCACAAGCATGGAGATAAGGAAAAACCGTATGAAAGCCATCTATTCGGAAGATGAACACATGGTTCTGAGAAAATCGCATGAAAACCCCGACGTGATAGCAATCTACGGCGAGTTCCTCGGCAAACCCAACAGCCATAAGTCGCATGAGCTTCTGCATACACACTACGTGGAAAGGGAGAGTTATTAGGTTTTCTGAATATCAGCTGCGACTGCTTATAAGATTGATGGCCGGCCCTGCCTGACCGGCTCCGGGAAATCAGGGCCGGAGGCAGCCGGATAATATGCGGACACGGTTCAGCCGGGTTTGCCTGCGGCTGCTTCTGCCTGCCCCCGGCAGATCCCGGCCGTACATCTTTGCATCTTAATTACGTATGGCTGCAGGCCCGGGATCAGTTTCCTGCTGATGTGCTTTGCGCCAGATGATTGCTTATATTGAAATTGCCTGAATAATACCGGATCAGATGGACCCCTTAATGATTTCCACAGCCCAGTTTGAGAACAGAAGCGGCGACAAGAAGTACAATCTTTCAGTTATTGAAACACTGGCTGCAAAAGCGGCGGCGGCCGGCTCCGGCGTCATTGCCTTTCATGAATGCTCCGTCACGGGCTATACCTTTGCCAGGAATCTCAGCAGGGAGCAGATGCTCGACCTGGCCGAACCCGTTCCTGCCGGGGAGAGCGTTTCGAAACTAGCCGGTATTGCATCAAGGTTAAGAATCACGGTGCTCGCCGGACTGTTTGAAAAAGATGAGGCCGGCAGGATCTACAAGGCCTATGTGTGTGTCGACGGCAATGGCCTTATTGCCTGCCACAGGAAGATCCATCCATTTATCAATCCATATATCACCCCGGGCGACAGGTATACTGTTTTTGATATTGCGGGATGGAAATGCGGGATCCTGATATGCTACGACAACAATGTGGTTGAAAATGTGAGGGCCACGGCCCTGCTTGGCGCAGAGATTATTTTCATGCCGCATGTTACCATGTGCACCCCGTCGCCCAGGCCCGGTTCGGGGTTTGTTGATCCTGAACTCTGGAAGAACAGGGCCGGGAACCCGGAAGCGCTCAGAGCTGAATTTGACGGTCCCAAGGGGAGGGAATGGCTCATGAAATGGCTTCCTTCAAGGGCTCATGATAACGGTATATATGTTGTCTTTTCCAACCCGGTAGGTATGGATGATGACCAGTTGAAGAATGGTTGTGCAATGATAATTGATCCGTTCGGAAACATCATGGCGGAATGCAGGACCCTCGGCGATGATCTCGTTTCCGCAACAGTTACTTCCGACAAGCTCACCCTGGCCGGCGGTTACAGGTATACGAGGGCCCGCCGGCCCGAACTGTACCGCAGCATTCTCGGAAAAGACCATGTTCCGGAACAGAAAGTCGCCTGGATGGACGGGCCGGATTCCTGAACCCTCACGCGGAGGAGAGACCTGACCAGGACATTTTTCTGCTGATTTTCTTTATTGCTATACCGAGAACAAGTGAGGAAGATCATCCATATCGACATGGATGCTTTTTTTGCATCAATTGAGCAGCTCGATAATCCGGAACTGAGAGGAAAGCCCGTGGCTGTCGGGGGAAGCGGCCAGCGCCATGTTGTTGCCGCTGCCAGCTATGAGGCACGGAAATTCGGAGTACGCTCGGCAATGCCGTCACTTACGGCCCGGCGCCTGTGCCCCGGTCTTATTTTTGTCCCCCACCGGTTTGAAAGATACGAGGAGATTTCCGGGATCATCTTCGGCATCTTCAGGGAATATACCGACAGGGTGGAGCCGCTTTCAATAGATGAAGCCTTCCTCGACGTAACTGAGGATAAAAAGGGAATAGGCTCGGCCACGCTGACAGCACGTGCCGTGAAGGATGAGATAAGAAACAGGACCGGCCTTACAGCTTCGGCCGGCATTTCATACAATAAATTCCTTGCCAAGATGGCATCCGACATCCGCAAACCTGACGGCATCTTCCTTATTTCACCCGATGATGCCGCCGGCTTCATTGACGAACTCCCTGTCGGGAAATTTTTCGGGATCGGCAGGGTGACAGCAGAGAAAATGCACAGGCTCGGCATTCACAAAGGAGCCGATCTCAGGAAACTGGACCTTCTCTTCCTTATCAGGAATTTCGGCAAGGCAGGCAGGTTTTACCATGATATTGCCAGGGGAATTGATGACCGTCCGGTTGAAGCCTCTGCTGAACGCAAATCGGTTGGGACGGAGGTTACCTACGAAAAGGACCTGACGAGCCGGTTCGGGATCATAGCTGAGCTGTACAGGGTGGAAAAGGAACTTATGGAGCGCCTGAAAAATGCCGGCACCACCGGAAGAACCGTAACGGTGAAGGTGAAGTTCTCAGATTTCAGGCAGATAACACGGAGCAGGACATTGCCGGGGTTTATCCGTGATTTTGACACCCTTCACAAAGAGGTGACCGCCATAAGGAAATCGATGGAGCTGGAGGGATGCAGGATAAGGCTCCTCGGGG
The DNA here is from genome assembly GCA_964435015.1 of uncultured Rikenellaceae bacterium. GTDB lineage: Bacteria > Bacteroidota > Bacteroidia > Bacteroidales > VadinHA17 > LD21. The sequence goes on along the minus strand of CAYSXP010000022.1, from coordinate 27,585 downwards.
TCACTGTCTCGAATCTTGAAAGCGACGACCGCAATGACCGCCAGCTGCTGCTGTTTGATGAAAACATCATCATCTGAACCGGCTGTGCCGGATGCAGCAGGCTGAGGGGCCGCGGTTCATCTCCGGTTCCGGGTTTCACACGGGCACGGGACCGCGCGGATCTTCGTGTGCCTGCTCCGGGTGGCGCAACTGCTCACCGCCAGCAGCACTGTAATCACTACAAGCGCGATGCGAAGCCGGTTAATTCGTAATCTCATTTCAGAACTCTTTCATTTATTCTTTTACCTGCTTTTCCGGAAGGTATCATCAGGCTAACGGAGAAAAATGAAAATAATTTCAATACAATTCATCTACGGATAAATATCTTTCACCCGTATCGTAGCAGAAAACCAGTATTCTGGATCCCGGCTTCAGATCATCGAAGACCTGGCTGACGGCAGCAAGAACCGCACCGGTTGAGATTCCGGCAAACAATCCTTCATCCCTGGCTGCCCTCCTGGCAAACCTGTACGATTCCTCCTTTCCCACCTTGATTATTTCATCTATCAGAGAAGTGTCGAGAATGGATGGCACGAATCCTGCCCCTATACCCTGAATGGGGTGGGGACCGGGTGTGCCGCCGCTGAGTATGGGCGACAATTCCGGCTCAACGGCAAAAACTTTCAGGCCGGGGAACTCCTTTTTCAGCTGCCGGGCGCATCCCGTAAGATGCCCTCCGGTTCCAACGCCGGCAAACATGTAATCGATGCCTTCGGGAAAATCGCGGAGGATCTCCATGGCCGTGGCGGTCTGGTGGATCCCGGAGTTTGCCGGATTGTCAAACTGCATCGGTATCCACGACCCGGGAATTTCATCCCTCAGCTGCCTCGACCGCTCAATGGCACCCTTCATCCCCTTTTCCCGGGGAGTAAGAATGAACTGTGCACCATAGGCGCTCATTATCTTTCGCCTTTCGGGCGACATTGACTCGGGCATGACCAGGATGATACTGTAGCCTTTCACGGCTGCCACCATGGCCAGCCCGATCCCGGTATTGCCTGAGGTGGGTTCAATAATGACACTTCCCGGCATGAGCAGCCCTTTCGCCTCGGCATCCTCAATCATGGCCAGCGCAATGCGGTCCTTGATGCTTCCGCCCGGATTTGATCTTTCAAGCTTGAGCCATACTTCGGATCCTTCACCGAACAGGCGGTTTATTCTGACATGCGGGGTATTTCCTATCAGTTCAAGAATTGAATTTGCTTTCATGGAATTCAGCTAATAACGGATTAAATTATGAAATTGTAGCCTTCGGGGGAATCATTCTTCCCTTTTACTATTATTTCACTCTTGTGATATACTACGGAAAACGGGGAAATGCTCTCGGTGAGCCATACATTGCCGCCAATGATGCTGTGATGGCCCACAACGGTATTGCCTCCCAGAATGGTGCAGCCGGCATACAGTATCACATTGTCCTCAATTGTCGGATGCCTCTTCCTGGAAGCCTTGCTTTTGTCGACACTCAGCGCGCCAAGGGTTACTCCCTGGTATATTTTTACATGGTTCCCTATGATGGTCGTTTCACCGATAACTATCCCTGTTCCGTGATCAATCGAAAAAGGCGTGCCTATCACTGCACCCGGATGAATGTCAATGCCCGTAATCTTATGGGCATACTCAGTGATCATCCTGGGCAGCAGCGGAACCGACAACATGTCAAGCTCATGGGCGATCCGGTAACAATATATCGCAAAAAAACCCGGATAGATGGCAATAACCTCCTCGAGCCTCCTTGCAGCCGGGTCGGACTCAAACATAAAGGATGCATCCCTTAGCAGGATTGTCTTTATGTCAGGCATTTTACCCATGAACTGATCAGTCAAATCAACGGTATCCGGGGTCAGCCCTTTGAAGATCAGCGCAAGCAGATCCCTTACCGTTTTACAGCCGGTATCAACAAATGGCTCCGTAAGAGCCTCCGTGAATGGAAATAAAGTCCTGAATACTTTTTTTACGGATATTTCAACACTTTTTTTATTCGGAATGATCAACATGAATTGTTATTTGAGTGCATTATCAAGATCAACAATAAGATCATCAATATGTTCGATCCCGACCGACAGGCGGATCAGGTTGTCTGTAACCCCGATCTTCTTTCTGAGAGCAGGAGGAAAGGCCCCGTGGGTCATAATTGCAGGATAATTTGCCAGCGATTCAACACCTCCCAGGCTGTCGGCCAGCTGAAATATTTTCAGTTTCCTGAAGAATGCGTTTGCTTCGTTCAGGCTGCCTTCCATCCTGAACGATACCACCCCGCCAAATCCCGACATCTGCTTTTTTGCAATGGCATGACCGGGATGATCTTCCAGTCCGGGATAAAACACTTCTGTGACCCCGGGTCTGTTTTTCAGGAAACGGGCCACTGCAAATGCATTCAGCTCATGCTGCCTCATTCTTACGGCAAGGGTCTTCAGCCCCCGCAATGTGAGCCATGAATCGAAGGGAGAGGGAACGGCCCCCACAGATTTCTGTACGAGCCGTATCCTTTCATATACAGCCGTATCATTCAGTATCACCGCCCCGCCTATCACATCAGAGTGCCCGTTGATGTATTTGGTGGTGCTGTGAACGACAATATCAGCACCCGGCAGGAGAGGCTTCTGAAAAAACGGAGAAGCAAAGGTGTTATCGACCACCGTCAGCGCGCCCCGATCCCTTGCTGTTTTAGCAATTGCTCCGATGTCAAATATTTTAAGCAGGGGGTTTGTGGGCGTCTCGATCCAGACCATCCTGGTAGCCGGCTGAAAGGAGCTCAACAATGAATCAGCGGTTTCGTAGACGGCGAAGGTGAAAGCGATACCCGACGGTTCGAGGATCTCCTTTATCAGGCGGTATGTTCCGCCGTACATGTCTTCAGGAACAATTACATGATCACCAGGGCGCAGAAGGGAAAATACAGCATGCTCCGCAGCCATCCCTGAAGAAAATGACAGGGCATGACTGCCCTCCTCAAGCGATGCCAGGCATTTGTCAAGGGCCGTCCGTGTCGGATTGCCTGCCCGTGAATACTCATACCCGCCGGGCTTGTCTGCCTCTTCCCGGGCGAAAGTGGAGGTCTGATAGATAGGAAGGATGGTTGCACCTGTGGCGGGGTCGGCTTCCTGTCCGGCCCAGATGGCTTTTGTTTCAAACTTCATGGATCAGTGCTGCAATAAATATGATTTGTGCAAAATTAATTATATTGGTCACAAATCATTCCTGCTCCAACAGTTTCATTGGTGCCTTCTTCAATGAAGATCATGCTGCCGGTTATGTTGTTATTTTTATAACAGTCGTAAAAGAGAGGCTTTGGCGTCCTGATGCTGATATTGGCAATATCATTCATTGAAATATCGGAACAGGAGGTTTCCTTCTCCAGACTGCTTATGTTCATCCGGTAATTTATGGAGCTGACGATGCAGCTGGTTTCATGTATATTGTTTCTTATAAGGTACTTCCGGCCCTGTTTCAGGGGTTTTTCGTTGAACCAGCAGACCATCAGGTTAATATCCGAACCTGAAGAGGGCATTTCACCTTTTTTCACTATCATGTCGCCTCTGCTTATGTCTATCTGGTCGCTCAGATTCAATGTGACCGATTCACCTGCTCCGGCCCTTGCAAGGGATTTGCCCATAACCATGATGGATGATATTTCCGATTCGATCCCGGAAGGGAGAACGGTGATCCTGTCGCCCGGGGAGAAGGCTCCGCTGGCAATCCTGCCTGCATAGCCCCTGTAATCGTGATATTCCGATGAAAGGGGCCTGATCACCGTCTGAACGGGGAACCTTGCTGGCCCGGAATTCCTTTCTTTCCGGATCTCTATTGTTTCAATCAGCTTGAGGAATGTTTTTCCTCCGTACCATTTCATGTTATCCGACGGGCTTACAACATTGTCGCCATACTTGGCGCTTATCGGAATGAAGTGCAGATCCGCGATGCCGAGCCCTGACCCCAGTTTTTTCAGGTCGTCACACAGACTGAAGTATACATCACCGGAGTATCCGGCAAGATCCATTTTGTTGATACAGAATATTATATGCCTGATATCGAGAAGGCTGGCGATATAGGTGTGCCGTATTGTCTGTTCAACAACTCCTTTTCTCGAGTCAATAAGGATCACTGCTAGGTCGGCGGTGCTTGCCCCCGTCACCATGTTCCTGGTGTACTGAATATGGCCGGGTGTGTCGGCAATGATGAATTTCCGGGCCGGTGTTGCGAAATACCTGTATGCAACGTCAATTGTGATGCCCTGTTCCCTCTCCGCCCTCAGCCCGTCGGTAAGGAGCGACAGGTCAGTTTCCTCCTTGCCGAGCCGTTTGCTCGACTGAACGATATGTTCCATCTGATCCTCGAAGATGGATTTGCTGTCGTAAAGAAGACGGCCGATGAGTGTGCTTTTCCCGTCGTCGACACTTCCGGCTGTCGTAAATCGGAGCAGCCCGGCGGGCCGGTTTTCACCGTTGAGTTTCATTTGTATACTGATATGATTAGTAAAAATTTCCGTATGCTTCCGGTCAGCTGTTTAACCCCGGGGATAATTGAACATTGCAGGCTGAATTATCCGGAACCTGCCGGTTATGACATTATACGGCTAAAAATAACCTTCCTTTTTCCTGTCTTCCATTGCTGCTTCTGATCGCATGTCATCATACCTTCCGCCCCTTTCCGTTACCCTTGTTGCAGCGATTTCCGAAATGATCTCTTCAAGCGATCCGGCTTTCGACATGGTGACTCCGGTACAGGTTATATCACCAATGGTCCGGCATCTGATGTCGGCTTCAAAGACCTCTTCAGACGGTTTCAGCTGCATGAACGGGGCCCATGCGAGACAGATCCCGTTGCGGAGAAAAACCTTGCGCCGGTGGGTATAGTACAGCATGGGAAGCTGTATATTCTCCGTCATTATATATTGCCATACATCAAGCTCGGTCCAGTTGCTGATGGGGAATACCCTGAAATGCTCCCCGAAATTCTTGTGTCCGTTGAATATGTTCCACAGTTCCGGTCTTTGGTTTTTTGGATCCCATTGGCCGAATTCGTTGCGATGCGAGAAGAACCGCTCCTTGGCCCGGGCCTTTTCTTCATCGCGGCGGCCGCCGCCTACCGCAACATCTATCCTTAGTTCCCCGATGGCATCAAGCAGCGTGACCGACTGGGCCTTGTTCCTGCTGGCATTAATTCCCTTTTCCTCGGTAACCCTGCCCTGATCGATCGTATCCTGGACAAGCCTGACAATCAGCTCAACACCAAGCTCGCCTGCCAGGTCATCCCTGAACTTCAGGGTTTCTTCGAAATTGTGGCCCGTATCAATATGCAACAGACTGAATGGCATCCTGGCCGGCCAGAAAGCCTTTCTTGCCAGATGCACCAGTACAATCGAATCCTTACCTCCCGAGAACAGTATTACTTTCCTTTCAAACTGCGATGCAACTTCACGCATCACAAAAATTGCCTCATCCTCAAGCTCCCTGAGATGATTGTCATTTATCCCCAATTTCTGCTCCTTCATTGCTTTGTCACCCGATTTGCCGATATTTAAAATATCACTGTCTTCCCTTTTACCTTCCCCCGGCCTTTTATTTTAAATGCAGCCCGCACTCCTTTTCGTTGCTGTTCTCCCACCACCACCTTCCCGAGCGGAAGTCGTCGTTTTCTCCGATCGCCCTGGTACACGGCTCACAGCCGATACTGACAAATCCCTTGTCGTGCAGGCTGTTATAAGGAATATCGTTTGATTTCACGTATTCCCTGACTTCATTGTACGACCAGTTGAACAGCGGGTAAAACTTGTACAGATCCCGTTCCTCGTCATGCTCCACCTGGTGCATTTTGCCGCGGCTATCCGACTGATCGGCCCTGATGCCTGATATCCAGCATGATTTGCCGGCCAGTGCCCTGCCCAGGGGAATGACCTTCCTGATATGGCAGCACCCGAGCCTGTTCTCCTTTGAATAATAGAAGCTGTACGGGCCTTTCTCAGTGACCATCCCCTCAACATCTTCGCGATCGGGGAAAAAGACCCTTACGGGTTTATCGTACCTCTTCCGGGTCTCGTTAAATACCTTGTATGTTTCAGGGAAAAGCCTGCCGGTGTCAAGCGTCGCAACTTCAATGTCGATGGAGTTTGAGAAAATAATATGGCTTATTGCCTGGTCCTCCATCCCGAAGCTGGTTGTAAAGATAATTTTCCCCGGAAACAGTGACGCGGCTTTTTTGAGCCGGTCCTCAACAGATCCTTCAGCCAATAGTTCAGTCAGCTCCTTCAAATTCATACCCTCTTCTCTTTTTTAGGTCGACCTTTAATCTTATTCTGTGAATATGGGCCCAGATGCGTTCGTGGAAGTAATACAGGATGGTTTTGGTGAGCACCTCAATGCTGCCGATGCTAACAGCAAGTGATATCTTGCCTGTTATTATATAACTTATTATCATTGTGTCAATGGTGCCGACTATGCGCCATGAGACCGACTTCATAAAACTCTTGATGGGCTTGTCGGCCCTTTCGCTCATCCTGATGATCCCTTTCTGGCTGTCAGCTTCTGACGAATGATTGATAATAACATCCAACATGAACATTCGTTTTTGATCTTCATCAAAAATACGCCAGGCAGTGAAATCAGATGATCGTACTAATACGGGAAAACAATAGGTATAAAAACATATTGCCCGATGCGCAATCGGACCTATCGCTGGGGAACTTCCTCAATGCATATTCACCGGCTCCCCTTATGGCAGGGGCAGTGAAGCAGTATTCAGGGAGAAAATAAAAAAAGCAAAAGACAATGCCTTTTGCTTTTGAACAGGCATCGGGTTATGATTATCACTTTTCTATCATTGTCTGTGCAAGGTCGAGAATGGTGGTGTCGTCAAAACTGACGATTCCTCCTCCCGGTCCCTGTTCAAAATGTACACCAACAGTTTGTCCCTTTTCAAAATTTGTCCCTCCGAAGTAGTTCCTTACAGTTTCTTCATTCAGCTGAAGCTTTTCTGCAATCTTTTTCATACTACCGGAGGGCAACTGATCTTTAATCTTCCGGAGTTCATTGAATGTCATTGTCTTTGCCATTTCCTTATATTTATGTTTTACAAATGATCGTATTCAGTAATTAATCAAAGTTAGTCATAATATAATTAACATAAAAATATAAAGGCTCCATTCGCGCACAAGTCTCCCGAATGCGATATCAGATGTCCTTCAGCATCCTCAGGAACAAATCGATAGCTTCCCTCTTCTCGTCATTGAGGTCGTAACTCATGTTGCTGGTCAGATAAACATACAGGTCATTGCCGCGTATGGAACCATTGTTGCCGAATTTTTCCACCACCGCAGGGATGTTATCCACCCCTGATCTCAGGGCATTGTTGAAATCCTTCAGAAAACCTTCGTCGAGTTTCCTGTTCGATGTCCAGCAGGCAAATGCAAAAGGCAGTCCAGTATGGCTGAACCATTCTCCGGCAAGATCAATCCCGAAGCTGAACAGCTTCTCGTATTCGAAGCACAGATCACCGATAAGTACAACAGCTTCACCGGAGGGAATGCCGGTGAAATCAAAGCCTTCACTGGTATCCTGCCAGGTGAACTCCTTTTTCCATACGTGTCTTGCAAGGATTCTGGCCAGGCTTACGGATGACCTCGACCTGTAATCGAGATTAATCACCCTGATCTCGTCGAGCGGGCTGTTGCTTAACAGCATTACCGTTCTCACCCTGCCGTAGGCTCCCAGGCAATAGTCGGTAATCAGATGGTATTCAGCGAGCATCGGAAGGGCTGCTACCGGGATGAGCCCGATATCTGCCACCCCCTTTGCCAGTTTTGCCGCACATTCTGCAGGATGATCAGTTGTAAGAATTACTTTTTTATCAAACCCGCTTTGAGTAAGACCATAAATGAAAGGATAGGTATTTGCAAAACTGACTGCTGAAATTCTTATTTTTTCCCGCTGCATGCCTTTGATTGGTTTTGGACTGTTCAGATCGCAAGATTCCGTTTTTTTACACCGGCTAAAATACTACTTTTGTGCATAGGATATTTATCTGTGGTGATTCAAATCTTAACAGGATTGACTATGGAACTGAACAGCCTCACGGCAATCTCTCCGCTTGACGGGCGTTACCGGCAAAAAGTTGACGAACTGGATGTTTATTTTTCCGAGTATGCCCTTATATACTACAGGCTGCTTGTTGAAGTTGAGTATTTCATTGCTCTTTGCGACATTCCCCTTCCCCAGCTTGCTGATTTCAAAAAGGAGAACTATACTGTTCTCAGAGCTTTCCATGAAGAGTTTACCTTTGATGATGCACTGAAGATCAAGGAGATTGAGAAAACAACGAACCACGATGTCAAGGCGGTTGAATATTTTCTCAAGGAGAAGTTCTTTCAGTCGGGCATGGGTAAATGGTCGGAATTCATCCATTTCGGACTCACCTCGCAGGATATAAACAATACCGCGCTGCCGCTGTCGCTGAAAGACGCGCTGACGGACGTTTACTTCCCGCTTCTTTTTGAACTGAGGGAGATCCTTACTGAGCTGGCAGACGAATGGAAGGATGTGCCCATGCTGGCCAGGACGCACGGACAGCCGGCTTCACCAACCCGCCTGGGAAAGGAACTGGCTGTGTTTATTTCAAGGCTCGACGAACAATCAAAATATTTCAGCCAGATACCTTACTCTGCAAAGTTCGGAGGGGCAACCGGCAACCTGAATGCACACAGGGCCGCTTTCCCTGAAACAGACTGGATATCCTTTGCCGACACCTTTGTGAATGATACCCTCGGCCTTCACCGCTCAAGCCCCACCACACAGATTGAACATTACGACAACCTGGCGGCCCTGTTCGATAATCTCAGGAGGATCAACGTCATACTTATTGATCTTTCAAGGGATTTCTGGACATACATATCGATGGATTACTTCAGGCAGAAAACGAAAAAAGGTGAAATCGGCTCTTCTGCAATGCCGCACAAGATCAATCCTGTCGACTTTGAGAATTGCGAAGGCAACCTGGGCTTTGCAAACGCCATCTTCAGCCACATGGCCGAAAAACTGCCGGTGTCGCGCCTTCAGCGCGATCTTACCGACTCCACGGTGCTGCGGAACACAGGCGTGCCCATTGGCCATACCATTATCGCCTTCAGCTCACTTATGAAGGGATTCAATAAAATAATTATAAACCCGGAAAAGATCCATTCCGACCTGGAAAGCAACTGGGCCGTGGTGACGGAAGCCATTCAGACAATATTGAGAAGAGAGGGCTTTAACAAACCATATGAGGCACTCCTTGAGCTTACAAAGACAAACCAAAGGGTTACACGTGAAATCCTTGTTTCTTTTATCGACAGCCTTGAGATCTCCGATGATATAAAAACCGAACTGAAGGCGATAACTCCTTTTAATTATACCGGGTTTTAAACCTGCAGAATGACGGATGAATAAGTTAAGACTCCTGCTGAAATATCTTGAGCCCTATAAGTGGTCAGCTTTCCGGAATATTCTTTACAATATCCTGAGCGCCCTGTTTGCACTTTTCTCATACACAATGGTCATTCCGTTCCTGAGAATAATGTTCAACAGGGTGGAACCCGCCCCCGATCCGGGCGGATTTCAGCTTAATGCTGAATATCTTTCTGCTGCAGCCAGATATTATATGACTTCCCTGATCGGCAATTACGGAGAAACCGGCGCCCTTCTCATGGTCTGCCTCGTAGTTGTGGTGGCCAGCCTGTTCAAGAACGGATTCATTTTTCTGGCCAACAACAGCATGGCCTACATCAGATCATGCACAGTGAGGGACCTTCGGAAAAAAATGTATGATAAGGTTCTGAGGCTTCCCCTTTCGTATTTTACCGATGCCAGGAAGGGAGACATAATGACCAGGATATCAAACGACGTCCAGGAAATTGAAATATCCGTTGTGTCATCGCTTACAATGCTGTTCAGGGATCCTCTTTACATCATGATCTTTATGGCATACCTGTTTGTCACCAGCACCAGGCTGACGGTCTTTGCCCTGCTGCTCCTGCCGGTGAGCGGGTGGCTCATAGGCAGGGCGAGCCGCACTCTCAGATCCTCATCATTTGCCGGTCAGCAATACCTGGGAAAGCTGCTTTCGGTGGTGGAAGAAACGCTTACCGGATTGAGGATAATAAAAGGATTCAATGCGGAGGAAAAAATGCAGAAACAATTTTCCCAGACAAACATACATTACTCCAAGGTCTTTAAACGGATAACCCGTAAAGCCTATCTTGCCAGCCCCATAAGCGAGTTCCTTGCAACCATCGTACTCATGATAATCATGTATTTCGGAAGCACCCTGGCCATGAAAGGCGTTGGCAACCTCGACCAGGAAAGCCTCATTGCTTTTCTTGTCATATTTTCCCAGATCATCCAGCCTGCAAAGAACATCACCACCGCATGGTTCAGCATCCAGAAAGGCATGGCATCGGTTGACAGGATTGATCAGGTGCTGGAAGCAAAGGAAAAAATAGCAGAAAAGGCCAATGCCCTCCCCATAAGCGATTTCAGGGAATCCATTGAGTTCAGGGGAGTATGGTTCGCCTACAACAATGAACCCGTGCTTAAAGATATAAGCCTGAAAATACTCAAAGGACAGACTATAGCAATTGTGGGTAAATCGGGAGCCGGCAAATCAACCCTCGCCGATCTTCTTCCAAGGTTCATGGATGCGGACAAGGGGGAGATACTTATTGATGGAAAAGATGTAAGGGATCTGAAGATTAAGGATCTAAGAAGCCTCATGGGGATTGTGAGCCAGCAGCCCATACTTTTCAATACTTCCTTCAGGGAGAACATTGATTTCGGGGTGGAAACACATTCACAGGAACAGGTTGAATATTCTGCGCATATCGCAAATGCCCATGAGTTTATTTCAGAGACAGAGGATGCTTACGAGAGTACGGTGGGAGAATCGGGGAACAAGCTAAGCGGAGGCCAGCGGCAGAGGATCAGTATTGCCCGGGCGATCATGGCCAACCCTCCCATCCTTATCCTTGATGAAGCAACCTCTGCGCTTGATACAGAATCTGAGAGGCTGGTGCAGGAAGCAATATTGAACCTGATGAAAAACAGGACATCAGTTGTTATTGCCCACAGGCTTACCACAATCAGGCATGCCGATCTCATCGTTGTTATCGACGACGGAAAGATTGTCGAGACGGGTACCCACGATGAGCTTGTTGGCAGAAAGGATGGCTATTACAGCAAGCTTTACTGCTTTCAGGCCGTTTAGCTTAACCGGCCCGCATCCGCAAGGCCGGTTTGAATATGATCTGCCCGTTCAGATTCTGAATAATGACCTGTTAATTGTATATTTGAAATCTTGAATATTCTTTTTCAGTAACAGTTCTTAAGTAAACGGCTAATATCTTGTTATATGTACAAACGATTCTGTTTAAGCTTGTTGGTGGTTTTTTTCCTTTGTCAGGCCATGAGTGCGCAGAAAACCAGGGCCAGGCATACATTTTCCATGGAGGCATCCGGGTTCCTGCTTGACGGGAGCCCGTTCCAGATCATAAGCGGCGAAATGCATCCGGCCCGCATACCGGCCGAATACTGGAGCCACCGGATCCGGATGGCCAAAGCCATGGGATGCAACACCATAGGGATATATATCTTCTGGAATTTCCATGAACCCAGGGAGGGCGAATATGATTTCACGACTGGCAGCCACAACCTGGCTCAATTCATCCGGACTGTTCAGGATGAGGGCATGTGGCTCCTTGTACGTCCCGGTCCTTATGTTTGCGCCGAATGGGAACTGGGAGGCATTCCGCCCTACCTGCTCCGGATACCCGATATTAAGCTGAGATGCATGGATCCGAGGTACATGGCTGCGGCTGAAAAATATATCACACGCCTGGCAGAAGAACTCAGGCCATGGCTGATAACGAACGGAGGTCCGGTCCTTATGCTTCAGATTGAGAATGAATACGGCAGTTATGGAAATGACAGGAACTACCTTTTGAGGTTGAAGGAGATCTGGCAGCAGAACGGCATCGATGTGCCGTTTTTCACGGGCGACGGACCTACCCCGCATATGCTTGAGGCCGGTTCATTGCCCGGTTGTGCCGTGGGCCTCGATCCGGGAAGCAGCCAGGCTGATTTTGAACTTGCAGCGAAAATGAACCCCGGCGTCCCCGTCTTCAGCAGCGAGACCTATCCCGGATGGCTCACACACTGGGGCGAGAACTGGGTCAGGCCGGATACATCAGCATTGCTCAGGGATGTCCGATATCTTATGGATAACAGGAAGTCATTCAATCTGTACGTTATTCACGGGGGTACCAATTTCGGCTTTACGGCAGGGGCCAATTCCGGAGGAAAAGGATATGAGCCTGATGTAACAAGCTATGACTACGATGCCCCAATTGATGAACAGGGACGACCCACCGCGAAATACGCGGCACTGAGGAAGCTTATCGGCTCATATCTGCCCAGGGGTAAAAAGCTTCCGGATATTCCGGCTCCCGTCGAAGCAGTTGAAATACTTCCGATACCCCTTAACATATTCACATCTGTCTGGGATAACCTTCCCCAGCCCGTTAACTCCGTTCAGCCGGGCCCATTCGAGTCGTACAGCCAGGATTACGGATTCATCCTCTACAAAACGGAACTCATCGGCCACAAAAAAGGCAGGCTTACGGTTACCAACCTGCATGATTATGCCACAGTCTTCGTCGACGGGGAGTACATCGGTTCCCTCGACAGGCGGCTGGGGATCAATTCACTGGAAATACCGGAGGGAAAAAGCGCAAATCCGGTGCTTGAGATCCTCGTTGAGGGGATGGGCAGAATAAATTTTGCAGAACACCTCATTGACAGAAAGGGGATAACAGAAAGGGTAACCCTTAACGGGATGACGCTGATGAACTGGAAAGTATACAACCTTCCCATGAACGATGATTACATTTATAACCTGCGGTCGTCGGCAAGAAATCCGGGAAAAAGGGGAGTGTTCTTCAAGGCAAATTTCTATATCGACAAGGCCGGCGACACTTTCTTTGATGTATCCAGTCTCAGGAAAGGCATTGTATGGGTGAACGGGCACAATCTTGGCCGTTACTGGGAGATAGGCCCCCAGAAAAGACTTTTCTGCCCTGGAATATGGCTCAGGAAGGGCGGAAATGAAATGGTGGTCTTCGACCTGCTGCAGCTTACAGCACCGGTCATAACAGGCAAGACAACGATGGAATAACGGCCGGCCCGGTTGACACTAAGGTAATCTGCCGGTGAATGTTACTCCGATACCCTGATTCAGGGCTTAATTAGCTTTCACACCCGGTCACTCACCACCAGTATGGTGAAGGGGGAATAAATGAATCATCTTCTTCCCGTCAGACAAGGATTTTTGTCGTGAGGTTTGAAATGCTGGTGCGGATATCGTCAAAAGGCTTGCCTTCCCGGCTCCGGTCCTCTTCAACGATCATGTATTTCATGCCTGCAGCCTCCCTGGCAGCCAGGATGGACCTGAAATCGATCACTCCGGCCCCGACCGGTGCGAAATCATCCACGCCGTCAGTTGTATAGAAGGGCGCCTCCTTTGTAAACATATCTTTCATGTGGAACAACTGAAACCTTCCCGGATATTTCCGGAATATCTCCACAGGATCCTGACCCGCCTTGATTGTCCAGAAAATATCAATTTCCATTGTTACAAGATCCTTGTCAAGTTCGGCAAGCATCACATCGAAATAGGGTATCCTGCCCTCGACGGTGTCAAACTCAAAGTTGTGATTGTGATATCCGAACATTATGCCGTGTTCCTTCATTATCCCACCCACAATGTTCCAGTCTGCTGCCATTTTCCTGTAGCTGTCGATGGTTTTTCTGGCTTCCTCAACAACCCATGGCTGAATACAGTATTTTACCCCCAGCCTGGCATGATCCTCCGCCATCTTTCTGGCATTGTCAAGGGTCACACCCCGGGCTTCAACCTGTGTATGACTGCTGAGTATCTCCATTCCCAGGTCACTTACAATTTTCAGGAATTCCGCAGGCTCATAGCCGTAGAACCTGCCGTCGGCGTAATTGGCCAGTTCAACGTATTTGTATCCGGCATCGGAAACCTGCTTCAGCGAACCGCGGACGTCGGTTGCCATGGCGTCGCGGATTGTGTAGAGCTGAAGCCCTATGCCGAATGACTTCGGATCTGACTTGGCAGCACTGGCCTTGCCCGCGGTACCCGGAGAGTTCCTGCATGAATACTGTGAAAGGGCAAATGCCCCGAGAGCGCCGGCTGCTGATAATCTGAGGAATTCCCTCCTCGAGCGTGAGTTTTTCATGGTTGTGCCAGTTGGTTAATTATTAATTTCTTGTTTGATCAGTCAAAGTTAAAAAAATATATCTTCTTTAAATACATGGTCATATTCCGGCTTCTGGGCGGAACGGGCCGGTAATCAGCAACCGGAACAAAACGCCTTTACCCGTGTGTCGGGATCACTGAATACTGAACAGGGGGCACAGATGCCTTGAAAAGATGTTCTGATAGACACCTTTTTCCACTATGTGTTCATTTTCTTTAAGCAGTCTGTAAAACCTGTCCGATCTCTGAGCGGCAAGCTTGTATCCTATATGGATCAGCTGCCTCATTCCCTGGTTATACTCAGGATTCTTAAGGTCATGCCTTAGTGAAGCCGCGAATTTCCTGCTGTTCCATCCTGATACACTGTCGGCTGAAGGAAGCTTTGATCTGTCAATGTCGATGACGTCGGCATAGGGTCCGCACAATTCATCAATCCTTTCAACAGCCTCCGCATAGATCTCCCTGACGAAATCAAGGCCCTCGTTTCCTGCTTCAGCAAGGCCGATCACCTCTTCAAGCCAGGTTGTTCCGGCAGTCTTTACATGAATGCCCTTGTCGTGCCTGCGTATGATTGATCCTATTACGGGGTAGAGTGAGAACTTGTCGGACCCTGAATGAACGCTTATCTTGATGTTCTCCGGCAGGTCGAATTTGCTGGCGGCATAGCTCAGAACCAGCAGATCCTGTTCAAATTCCATGGCAAATTTCTTAATGTCGCCCTCGTAATCGACCCCTTTGTTGAACCGTCCCGAAAATTTCGGCGCGAAGGTCTGCACAGGTATCTTCTCGTCACTTAACATTTTAAGTATGAAGAATATCTCAATGGGAGACTGGGGGTGGGTCACTTCATCCATCGATATTTCGGTGATGAAATTGCCGGAACCCTTGCCGGATTCGATCTTTCTGTACACCTCGCCTGCCTTTTTCGCTGCAAAGAGGTATTTCTCGGCGATTTCCACAAGCATCTCCCCGGAACACCTGCGGATCCTGGGCATCCCCGGGATCTCCAGTCCCCTGGAGTACCCGGCTGCTCCGGCAAGGAAACTGTCAATCTCGCTGTTTCCGGCCCGCTTGCCTATGCAGGCGGCTACATCGATGGTGAAAAAGTCGGAACTCTCAATGAATCTTTCTACATTATCAAGATTTATGTGGTCGGCATCAACGAAATACGGTCTTTGAAAACCCGTTGCCCTCGTGGTCCGGTCAGCTTCCTTCCTTACATCATCGGGTTGTGTTCCGATAATTACATGCTCCCTGTTCGACTTGTTCCAGACAGGCGTGATTTCACAGCCTTTCTTTTCAGCATCGATTATTGCCCTCAGCTGAGCCTGTCCCTGCCGTCCGAATCTGTCGCCTGTCCCGAAGGAGTACTTTCCAAGTTTTTTCATCTGAAAGGTTCTAAATTATATATAAAAGGGGTTAATCATTTTCATGAAATCACTCCAGGATTACCTTCTTGTTTACGGGTGCAAAGACCTGCATAAGGATCCATGCCACGAGGTATGCGCTTCCGGCAATTGCAAACATTATTACATACCCGGTTTCCACGTGTCCCAGCTTCTTGTAGTATTCGAGCAGATTGCCGGCCAGGATTGATACGAATGCACCGCCCAGGGCTCCGGCCATCCCTCCGATACCCGTTACCGAGCTCACTGCACTTTTCGGAAAAGCGTCGGATACGGTGGTGAAGATGTTTGCCGACCATGCCTGGTGCGATGAGGCAGCCAGTGCGATGAGCCCGACGGCTCCCCAGGTGCTCAGTGATGGTGATTGTGCAAAAACTATCGGAGTGACCAGCAGGGCAAAAATAAGCATGGCAATTTTCCTGGCCCTGAATGGTGACATTCCTTTTTTTATCATGAATGAAGACAGCCAGCCCCCGAAGATGCTTCCGGCGGTGGTGGAGGTGTAAATAACCACGAGCGGCAGGCCGAAGGCCTTGACATCAAGTCCCGTGCCCCTTACGGATGCGAGCCATCCCGGTATCCAGAAAAGGTAGAACCACCAGATAGGGTCGGTAAGTCCCTTTCCGATGAAGAAAATCCATGTCTGCCTGTATCTGAGAAGCCGGGCCCAGGGAATGCTTTTCGACGGTTCCGCCTTTTCCTCAATGTCGCTCTGGATAAACTCAAGTTCTCCCTGCGAAAGCCTTCTTTGCTTCTCGGGTATTTCATAGTAGATGAACCATAGTATGAGCCACAGGAAGCCTATGGCTCCCGTTATGATGAACGCTGCCTGCCAGCCGAGGGCGGTGGCAATCGCAGGGACCGCCAGCGGTGCAATTATTGCACCTACATTGGTTCCGGAATTGAATATCCCCGTGGCAAGGGCCCTCTCTCTCCTGGGAAACCATTCTGCCACTGTCTTAATGGCTGCAGGGAAATTACCTGACTCACTGATTCCGAGGAAAGCCCTCCAGAATCCGAAGCCCAGTCCGCCCTTGGCCAGGGCGTGCCCCATGGCTGCAAGGCTCCACAAAAGAACCGATATCCCGTAACCTATCTTTGTTCCGAACCTGTCGATCAGGCGACCGGCAATAACCATTCCCAGAGCATAGGCTATCTGGAAGGCAGTGACAATATATCCGTATTCAGCCTCTCCGATATTAAGGTCAGACTCAAGCAGTGGTTTCAGTATCCCTATAACCTGCCTGTCGAGATAATTGACGGTGGTTGCGAAAAAGATGAGGGCACATACGGTCCACCTGTAGTTCCCGGTTTTAACAGTTTGCGACATTGCTTTTCAGTTTGAGTTTTGCGGATTACACATTGTATGTTGTTGAAGCGGTGGTTCCTCCGCGTCCGGTCCAGTTTGTGTGAAAGAATTCGCCCCGGGGCCTGTCGATCCTTTCATATGTATGTGCGCCGAAATAATCGCGCTGGGCCTGGAGCAGGTTTGCAGGCAGTCTTTCACACCTGTATCCGTCAAAGTAACAGAGAGCCGAAGCGATGGCCGGAACAGGGATCCCGCTTTCAGCCGCAGTAGCAACAACGGTTCTCCACCCATTCTGTGCCCTGTCGATCTTATCCCTGAAGAACGGGTCAAGGAGCAGGTTGGTTATTCCCGGATCATTATCATAAGCTTCCCTGATCTTGCCCAGGAAAACCGAGCGGATAATACAGCCGCCCCTCCACATCAGGGCAATACCCCCGTAATTCAGCTTCCAGCCGTATTCTTCTGCCGCTGCCTTCATGAGTGAATATCCCTGTGCGTACGACACTATTTTCGAGGCATACAATGCTTCGCGAAGATTTTCAATGAAACCTGCCACGTTGCCGGAAAAGCCCGGACGCGGGCCGGATAGCAGGGTTGAAGCCACAACCCGCTCTTCCTTTATTGCAGACAGACACCTGGAAAAAACTGCTTCGCCTATCAGTGTGAGAGGTATCCCCAGGTCGAGGGCCGCCACACCGGTCCATTTTCCCGTTCCCTTCTGCCCCGCCGTATCGAGGATCTTGTCAACCAGGGGCTCTCCGTCTTCATCCTTGTATGCAAGAATATCCCGGGTGATCTCGATCAGGTAACTGTTGAGCTCACCCTCGTTCCATTCCCTGAAAATGGAATGCATCTCATCTGCACTCAGGTGAAGCATGTCCCTCATGATCTGATACGCTTCGCAGATTAGCTGCATGTCGCCGTACTCAATTCCGTTATGAACCATCTTGACAAAATGACCGGCACCGTTCTCGCCGACCCAGTCGCAGCAGGGCGACCCGTCTTCAACCTTTGCCGCTATGGCCTGGAAGACCGGCTTTACCGCCGGCCATGCGGCCGGCGACCCTCCGGGCATAATGGAAGGCCCCAGCAAAGCGCCTTCCTCGCCTCCCGAAACACCTGTACCGATGTACAGAAGCCCCTTGCCCTCAACATAGGCCGTGCGCCTGTTGGTGTCAGGGAAATGTGTATTTCCGCCGTCAATGATAATATCACCTTTTTCCAGAAAGGGCAGGAGAGCATCTATCATTTCATCAACGGCTTTGCCTGCCTTGACCATTATCATTACCTTCCGTGGCCTCTTCAGCGAAGCGGTCAGCTCTTCCAGGGTCATTGCGCCGCGGATATTCTTTCCTTTGGCCCTTCCGGCAATAAAGTCATTGACTTTCTGTACTGTTCTGTTGTAGACAGTTACACGGAAACCTTTGCTTTCCATGTTCAGCACAAGGTTTTCTCCCATAACTGCCAGCCCTATTAATCCTATGTCGGACAATTCATCCATGATAATTATTTTTACTTATGGTTTGTTATTTGTTGAAATTCAGTTTTATCGCTTCACCTGCTTCTTATTCCCCGTTGGCAGCCGGCCGGCCGGGTAACCCGTCATCCGCTTTCATATAATATTCCCGCACAACTTCGTCCATCACCCTGCTCGTCCTTGCAGCGGTAGTTCCCGTGCTGACAACCGGTCCGCCTTCTGTTAATGATTTAACAATCTGTTCGATAAGATAATACTGAACATTCTCGGGCCTTTCATTTTCATACTCCTGCCTGCCCTTATCATTCACCACAACTATCGGTTCGAACGAAAAGGTCGATGTTTTTATCATTCCCCTTTCCCCGAATATTTCAAGTGAATCCCTCTTGCTTTCCATGGCTGCAGAAAAACTCCATGTTCCTGAAGCAATGATGTTTCCGGGAAACACAAAGCTGGCTGAGACCATATCTTCGGCGCTGTACAGATTCGCCTGGTTCACTGCAATGGCTGCGGTCTTCTGAACAGGGCCAAACAGGAAATCGAGATAGTCAAGCTGATGGGAAGCGAGATCAAAGAAATGACCCGCGCCTGAAATCTCAGGAATCACGCGCCACGGTAATCTTCCCGCCTTTTCATCCGCGGAAAGATACTTAAATATCTGAATCTGGACAAACCTTACCTTACCGATGTGCCCGCCTCCGATGAGCTCCCTGATTTTCAGGAACCCGGGAAGTGTCCTGCGGTAATATGCAACAAAAACCGGCAGGCCGTATTTCTCCGCTGCCTCGTTTATCATGATGCACTCCTGGTAATTTGCCGCCATGGGCTTTTCAATGTATACCGGCTTGCCCGCCTGAAGAGCCCTGACGGCGTACCGGGCATGACTCGCCGGGGGAGTTGCTATGTATACTGCATCCACGTCATTGTCGTTAATGAGATCATCGGCATTGCTGTAGAACCTGGGTACATTGTGCCGTTTTGCATAATCCTCCGCAAGGGCCGCATCCCGCCGCATTACTGCCAGGAGCCCCGAATTCCTTACCTTATTGAATGCCGGACCGCTTTTAACTTCAGTCACGTTGCCGCATCCGATTATTCCCCAGTTTATCATGTCAGTCGTTCTTTAGAGGCCCACAGCCCGGTTGCCGGATTCGGGATGAAATAGATTTCCTGCCCGCCGGGCATGATGTTGAAACCCTCCCTGAGCTTCCCGGTATCATATTTTGTCATCATTTTATCAAGATCTCCGTAACCAAAATTGACCGATTCAATCTCTTCCCTTGAAAGGATGCCTGGGCAATAAGTCACTTTGAACCTTCCTTCCGTGCTTCCATGGATAAGATGCGCGGTGGCACTGAGGTTGTTTCCGAGCCCGGCATTTCCTTCAAGCTGCCGGAGAACGGCATCTGTTCCCCTGTAACCGTATTTGCGTATGAGCCCGTCTATTACACTATCCTCGCCGAACTGCCTGAGTCCGGGTGCCAGGATTGTCAGCTCCCCGCCGTCAGCCATCGCCATTCTTGTCCGGTAAATGGCCTTGTTACCCAGCCAGGTACTTTTGTATTCTCCCGGATCAAGATATACAACCACTTTGTCAAGGGGCTTATCAAGCACAGTGAAGTTCACCCTGACCGACAATTCCGCCGCTTTAAGGAAAACCTCCTCATCATCGCCTGCAAATAATCCCCTTATGGCAAGGCTGCCTGCATCATCGCGCCCGATAACCGTGTGAATGTATACTACAGGCAGATGAGAGGTGAATTTCTCCGATGCATAGTTCAGCAGCCTTCTCACCGGGGTATCGGCTTTTCCCATCATGCGCTCCATCCCGTAAACGGCCCCAATGAAATGGCTCTTGTTTATTCCTTCATGACCGCCGGTTCCAATGAAAATATTCTTGTTGTAGTTGGCCATCCCTGCAACTTCATGGGGGACCACCTGTCCGACGGAAAGGATGAGGTCATATCCTCCCTCAACAAGCATCTTGTTGAGCTGGGCCGGCCAGGGGTAAGAAAGCCGCGATCCGGTCAGTTCCGAAACAAATTCCCCCGGCACCATACCGGCAGTGACGACATCATTGCGCCAGTCGTGCACCCGGAAAAGACTGTGCGGAACCCCCCTGTACATAATGGATATCTCTTCAGCGGTCATGGGCATGTGAGTGCCCAGTGCAGGAAGAATATCGCTGATGCTGCCCCCGTAATAATCGTAAATAAATGAAGTGATATCACCCGCCCTTGAATGGAACCTGGTATAATCGGGGGGTATGATGAGCACCTTCTTCCTGGGACCGATCTTTTCCAGAATCACAGTCACTGCCTCCTTCAGTTCCCTGTCATTTACTGCCGTGGTTTCCGAACCCTGCTGATAATAAATCATAAGCCATTCATTCTTTGATTCTTATTATATTCTACTCAAATACCTTGCGCCTCCCTGAAGTACTTCCATAACCCGCAACCCTCAACCCGCAACCCGAAACCCGCAACCCGCAACCCGCAACCCGCAACCCGAAACCCTCAACCCGAAACCCGAAACCCTCAACCCGAAACCCGCAACCCATAACCCGCCTTTCCTTTCCCTCACACTCACACTCATTCGCTCTCGCTCTCACTCTCACTCTCACTCTCACTCTCACTCTCACTCTTTCTCACACTCCGCTGTAGGCGCTGAATCCGCCGTCGACCGGTATCACGATGCCGGTCACAAACTTCGACAGATCGGAAGCCAGATACAGCACGGTGCCGGTAAGCTCCCCGGGTGTGCCAAACCGGTCCATCGGAGTATTGCCGATAATTTTTCTTGCCCTTGCGGTCAGCTCTCCGGTTTTCTCATTGATCAGGAGAAAACGGTTCTGGTTTGTCAGCAGGAATCCGGGTGCAATTGCATTGACCCTCACCCCGGTTTTTGCAAAATGAACTGAGAGCCATTGCGTGAAATTGTTAACAGCAGCTTTTGCTGCCGAATATGCCGCTATCCTGGTAAGGGGCCGGTAGGAATTCATCGATGAGATGTTGATGATCGTACCTGATCTCCTTTTTATCATGTCGGCAGCAAAGACCATTGTCGGAAGCAGCGTACCCTTGAAATTGAGATCGAACACCAGGTCAAATCCTTCTGTCCCGAGGCCGAAGAAAGTATCGGAAAGCTCCTCGTTTCCTTCGATCATTTCGACCTTAGTGGTTGCGGAAGCTGCATTTCCTCCAGCGCCGTTTACCAGTATGCCGGCAGGGCCGAAACGGCTGATCAGCTCTTCCCTGGCGGCATTGAGGGATGATTTGTCAAGAACGTTTGCTGCCAGTCCGATGGAAGGTGTCCCGGATTCCTTTTCAATTTCACCGGCGACTTTCCGGGCAGCTTCCTTGTTCAGATCCACTATTGCCGTCCTCACTCCCTGCAATGCAAGGGCCCTGGCCATCTCCGAGCAGATAACCCCCGCGCCGCCGGTGATGACCGCTGTCTTGTCCTTCAGGTTCAGTTCATTCATATTTTAGTTTTTTTGATTGATTGTTCGTTTTTTTCAGTTCTGACGGGATGCCCTGAAGGGATCCCATGCCGTTTGCCCGGTGATTTAAATATAGTGGTTTTGCCTGTGCTGCAGGTCAGGTCAGTGCCTTTTATTATATTCCGAGAAACTGTTTTGCGTTCCGGTATGATATATCCTCCACAAGGGGTCGGATCAGATCATCTTCATCGGGGATAAGCCCTTTTTCTATCCCGCAGCCAATGAAATTGCAGGCTATCCGCCTGAAATATTCGTGCCTGGGATATGACAGGAAGCTCCTTGAATCGGTAACCATTCCGGCGAATTTTCGCAGCAGTCCGAATGACGAAAGATCCTTCAGGTGTTTCTTCATTCCCTCCATCTGATCGAGGAACCACCAGGCGGCCCCGTACTGCACCTTTGCAGCCATTGAACCATCGTTGAAGTTTCCGGTCATTGTGATCATCATTTCATTATCGGACGGATTGAGGTTGTAAAGAATGGTTTTGGCAAGCCGGCCGTCCATATCAAGTGCATTCAGGAACTGCGACATCCTGACCGGATCCTGCCCGCCCCCGATCGAGTCCCACCCTGTATCCGGCCCCATGCTCATGAACATCCTTGAGTTGTTGTTCCTCAGGGCACCGACGTGGAACTGCTGGGTCCATCCGCGGGAGTGATTCATTCTGCATATCTCAAGCATTACGGCCGTTTTG
This sequence comes from uncultured Rikenellaceae bacterium, assembly GCA_964435015.1. Lineage (GTDB taxonomy): Bacteria > Bacteroidota > Bacteroidia > Bacteroidales > VadinHA17 > LD21. The sequence goes on along the minus strand of CAYSXP010000022.1, from coordinate 4,853 downwards.
TATTTTTCGCCTTCTTCCGGAGTCAGGCTTTCTCCGCTCAGAAGCTTCTGCAGAAAACGGTTAATCTCCGCGCCTGTGAAGGCGGAGTAGTAAAACCTGTCGAGCCCGTGGTCGGAGATCCTGCATCCGGTATCGTGGAAATGGCGGTGCCTGATGTCGAGGGCGCTGATCAGGGATTCATGATCCTTTATTTTTATGCCCGATGATTCGCCGAGTTTCAGAACATAGGTTATGAATTTTGCCGGATCGTCGGTTTTTATGATGTTGTCGGGCCTGAATGTCGGCAATACCCTGACATCGAAGGAATCCTTCAGTTTACGGTGATATTCAAGCGAATCAGCAGGATCATCAGTGGTGCATACCGCCTCAACATTCATCTTTCTTATCAATGACCTGGTGCTGAAATCCTTCTGCCGCAGCATACGCGAGCTCTCTTCATAGATCCCGGAGGCGGTGGAGGGAGAAAGCAGGCCGGAGATACCAAAGTACCTTGCAAGTTCCAGGTGGGTCCAGTGGTAAAGCGGGTTTCCGATGGTGTACGGAACGGTCTCCGCCCATTTGCTGAACTTTTCCTCCGGGGCCGCATCACCCGTGCAATATCTTTCACTCACCCCGTTTGTCCGCATTGCCCGCCATTTGTAGTGATCTCCTTCAAGCCAGGCTTCACCGATATTCTCAAACTGCCTGTCTTCCGCGATCATCCGGGGCGGGAGATGACAATGAAAATCAATTATGGGCAGATGCGCGGAAAACTCATGGTAGAGCCGCCTTGAAGTTTCATTCTCAAGAAGGAAATTATCGTTTATAAAGTGCCTCATATTATGGATGTGTTATAAACTGGGTGAACAAGGAATAAAAGTAGCCTTAATCATTTACGGAAATAAAAATAACAAATTAAGTTAATTCCGGCTTATCTGAAGCTGCCTTCCGGGTTTATTTACGTGCCCTGTTGAAAGAAGAACGGCTTTATCCATGGTAATTCGCTAAATGATTGTATTTTTGGAATAATTAACCCAGTTAAAATAATTCCGGATATGAAAATTGATTTTCGGTATGCAGTGCATCCAGTTGATTTCAAGGGATATGACACTGACAGGATCAGGAAGGAGTTTCTTGTGGAAAAGATTTTCGAACCTGATGAGATCATCCTGGTTTATTCACTTTATGACCGGTACATTGTGGGAGGAGCCATGCCAGTGACCCGTTCATTGAGCCTCGAGTCGGCAACCGAACTGAAAGCGGCATATTTTCTTGAACGCAGGGAAATGGGCATCATTAATGTGGGAGGCGAAGCTGTTGTTGATACTGCCGGCGCCTCATACAGGCTCGGATTCAGGGAAGCATTATACCTCGGCAGGGAAACTGCAGACGTGACCTTCAGGTCGGTTGATGCCGGCCGGCCGGCAAAGCTCTATATCAACTCAGCGCCTGCCCATCATAAGTATCCCTCAGCCCTGATAACACTGAAGCAGGCCGAAACGGCAATCCTGGGCTCGGCTGAAACCTCAAACCACCGGACTCTCAACAAGCTGCTCGTCAACAGCATCCTCCCCACCTGCCAGCTGCAGATGGGAATGACGGAGCTGAAACCCGGCAGCGTGTGGAACACCATGCCCGTGCACACCCATAACCGCAGAATGGAAGCGTATTTCTATTTTGAGGTTCCCGAAAAACAGGCTGTATGCCACTTCATGGGCGACCCTGATGAAACAAGGCACATCTGGATGAAAAATGAACAGGCCGTCCTGTCCCCTTCATGGAGCATTCACAGCGCTGCCGGTACTTCGAATTATACGTTCATCTGGGGAATGGCCGGCGAGAACCTTGACTACGGTGACATGGATGTCAGACATCCTGACACCCTCAAATGACCTGCCCGGCCGGATCCCGGTGAAAGTTCCGGAAGCCGGGATTCCCCGCCTGTATTCAATAAGTATGAACTGAAAATATAAGATGATGAAAGATCTTTTCGATTTAACGGGAAAAGCGGCCCTGGTTACCGGAGGGACGCACGGGATCGGCCTTGCCATTGCTATTGCCCTGGCCAGGGCCGGGGCCGGGGTATGCGTCAATGATATTCAGGACGATAAGCTGAAAGCCTGCCGCGAAGCTTTCGGCAGGGAAGGACTTGACGTTTTCACCCTGAAATTCGATGTTACATCCCAGGATGACGTTGATTCGGGATTATCACTCATCGAAAGGGAAGTTGGCGCTGTCAGCATCCTGGTCAACAATGCAGGCATCATCAAAAGGATACCCATCCTTGACATGGAGGTAGGGGATTACAGGCAGGTACTTGATGTTGACCTTGTGGCCCCTCTGATCGTGACCAAAAGGGTTGTCCCGGGAATGATCGCCCGCCGCGAAGGCAAGATCATTAACATGTGCTCGATGATGAGCGAGTACGGACGCAATACGGTATCTGCCTATGCGTCGGCAAAAGGGGGCCTGAAGCTTCTCACCCGCGCCATGACCTGCGAGTGGGCGAAATACAATATCCAGGTCAACGGAATAGGACCCGGATATATTGCAACTGCACAAACTGCCCCGATCCGCGAGAACGGCCATCCCTTCAACGATCTTGTAATGACCCGCACCCCTGCCGGCAGGTGGGGGGAACCGGAAGATGTGGCACACGCTGCACTCTTCCTGGCATCGAAAGCCAGCAACTTTGTTAACGGCCATATCCTTTATGTCGATGGCGGCATTCTTGCCAATTTCGGATATGTGAAAGGTGAAAATGACCTTTAGATATTTCCTGGTATGAAACTAAAAAACTATTGTGCCGTCCTTGCTGCCTGGTTTCTGCTTTCTGCTTCCGGTAATGCCCAGACCGGTTACAGGATAGGGGTTTCCCGGCGCAGCATCGAACCCGACCGGTCCCTTGTGTCACTTCACCTTGGAGGTTACGGCGCTCCGCGGGAGGGACGATTCACCCTGAAGTGGAACAGTGCGGATTTCCTTCCGGGTACTACCGGTATCGGCGGCGATCCGCAAAGGATATTTATTGTCAGGAATGGAGAATTGCTGGCAGGGGAGCCGTCACAAACCGGCCAGTTATGGAAAAAGACCGGAAATAGAAGGAATATTGTTGCCGTAACCGGAAACGGAAAGAAGATCTACGGGGCCGATGCTTCCGGAAAGTTTTTTTCTTCGGGACCCGGGAAAAAGATCACCTGGCGCAAAAACGGAATCCCCGGTATGCTGACCCTGTCGCTGGCCTGTTCACCGGATTGCCTTTACTCACTCGACAATAAGGGGTCAATATGGATGATTGACCCCGATGCCGGCACAGCCGGCTGGACCGGCATCTCTTCGCCTGACGGGGTGATCAGCATCGCTGCAATAAACCGGAAACTGTACGCTTTGACCGGCAGCGGTGTTATGTATCAGTGTGAACCGTCATCCGGGAGGATAAAATGGCTCAAAGCCGCAGGCAGGAACAATGAAACCCTGACCGAAGACATAAGGATGATCACCATTGCCGGGAATGGGATTTATGGTTTCGGCAGCGACGGGTATCTCTATGAAGGCGACCACCGCAGTGAGGGAAACCTGTCAGTCAGGACAATGGCAATAACCGGCGGATCAGATACATTCGTCATTGTCAGCGCAGATGTATGCGGATTCAACGATTCCTTTACCGGTCCGTTGAAAAACGCTCTCAGGGAACATTACGGCCTGCCGCCTGAGGCAATCTTCATAAACTCAACCCACACACATTTTGCACCTGTCTCTCAGAACTGGCTCACGTGGCAGGAAGCCAACCAGCGTCCCGACAGCACTTACCTGTACTCCATCGTCGCCAATGCCATTCTCTCCTCAGTTGGGGAAGCACTTGACCGCCGGATGCCCGCCCGTATATTTTTCGGCCGCGGAAACACCGGCATCGGATATAACAGGAGCCTTCCGGAGCATCCCGAACTTTATGACAGCTCGGTGGATGTGTTGAAAATCCGGTACACTGAAACCGGCAGGGAATCCTATTTGTTCCTTGCCTCCTGCCATCCGGTGTTCAGCACTGCAGGGAAGCTTCATTATACCATAAGTGCCAATTTCCCCGGAGTTGCCAGGAAGCTGGTGGAGGAAAGGACCGGTACATCATGCTCGATATTTATCCAGGGAACAGCGGGAGACATTAACCCGGGAGATGACGGTGAATATATTTCAGGTGAAAAACTGGCAAATGAGGTGGTGGCTGTTTCACGAAAACCGATGACGGAGATTGCGGGGGAAATTTCTTTCTCCCTCGATACGATAAATATCGCGGTTGATCCGTGGAGCAGAGACAGGATAGGGCGGTTCAGGGAAGAAAACGCCGCGAAGCCCGGTGATATCTATGCAGAGAAAAATGTAAAGTGGAGCGACCTCATGCTTGACTATTATGAAAAGGGCACGGTGCCATCTTCACTGCCCGTATATATCCACACATTGAATCTGGGCAGCTGGAAGCTTGTGGGATTCTCGCGTGAAACCACGACGGAATATGGCTTCGGAGTAAAGAAGCTGTGGCCTGAAAAGCTGGTATCCGTTGCCGGGTACACCAACGACGTTTCCAGCTATCTTCCTGCCTCGTTGCATATTGAGGCCGGCAACTATGAGGGTTATGACTCTTTTTTCTGGTACGGCATGCCGGCACTCTTCCCCGTTAACGTTGACAAGATCATCCTGAATACAATTAAGACACTCAACCGTTAATCCCCCCATCCCCCCATCCTCTAATCCTCTCATCCTCTCATCCTCTCATCCTCTCATCCTCTCATCCTCTCATCCCCTCATCCCCTCATCCCCTCATCCCCTCATCCTCCAATCCCCTCATCCTCCAATCCCCTCATCCTCCAATCCCCTCATCC
>CAYSXP010000021.1:0-81276 GCA_964435015.1 uncultured Rikenellaceae bacterium | reverse complement strand
TTGCGGAAAGGTATAAAATGAAACCCGGAGGAATCGGTTTCATGAATTACTGGGGAGTAAATCATAACATGATACTGGCCAGAATTGGCAGGTTAAAAAAGGCGGCCGGCTGATTTCAGATTAAGTATTCCCGGATCGTATACCGGTTTTTTTAACTTTGAAGGGAGGAATTTAAAACAGGTTATTATGGTTGTTAAGATCCTTCATACTTCCGACCTGCATATCGGAAGGCGGCTTTATGAACAGGAGCTTGCCGAAGATCAGCAGCTGTTTTTCGACTGGATGACGGCATTCATCAACAGGGAGAAGATAGGAGTTCTCCTTGTTGCAGGCGACATTTTTGATGTTGCAAACCCTTCGGGCGATTCCAGGAGAATGTACTACGAAATGCTTGTCAGGCTTGCCCGGTTGAAATGCAGGGTGATAATTAGCGGGGGAAATCATGATTCCCCTGCCATGCTTGAAGCTCCGATGGAACTGCTCAGGGAGCTTGATATTCATGTAACGGGGAGTTGGGCCGGGGACCCTGCCGAAATGCTGATCCCGGTTACCGGGGATGACGGAAAACCTTTGCTCATAATAGCCCCCGTGCCTTTCCTGCGCGATCCTGACCTGCGGAAGCATGTGGAAAATGAAACCTGGGATGACCGTATCGAAGCCATACGTTCCGGCATAATAAGGATTTACATGGAAATTGCCGGACTTTGCGAAAGACAGTTTCCGGGAATCCCTGCCATAGCCATGGGGCATTTCTATGTCCATGGCGCCACACTCTCTGAAAGCGAGCGTGAGATTCAGATCGGCAATCTGGCCGGTATCCCGTCCGACAGTCTTCCGCGGGGTTTCAGCTATTATGCGCTCGGACATCTTCATAAGCCGCAGGCCCATGGCATTGACGGCAGGATCCTCTACAGCGGCGCTCCCGTTCAGCTTTCTTTCAGCGAAAGGAACAACGAAAACAGGGTGGTTGTCTATACCCTTGAAAACGGCAGCCTCACTGCTGGATCGGTACCGGTGCCTGTTAACCGGAAGCTGATCAGATTGTCGGGAAGCGTCAGTGAACTGAAGAAATCGCTCGATGAACCCGTCACTGAACAGTATCCCCTTACAACATTTATAGAGCTTGAAGCCGTAGAGGAAAAGAATGACCCTGCCAAGGTAACCGAACTTGAAACACTCGCCGGTGAATACCAGGGAATCAACTCCCGGATCATAAAGCACAGGATTCACTTCCAAAGCACCGGAACGGGAACGGCTGATCTTTATGATGCAGGCATAAATATCGAAGAACTTAAGCCGGCAGATGTCTTTGCAAGGAAAATTGAGAATGACAATATTGAAGAAAGGACGGCAGGAATGCTGATGGAAGCATTCTCCGAACTGCTTGAGGAAGTTTTGCAGAATCAGAAGGAGTGAAGAATGAGGATACTTAAGATAGGATTTGAGAATATTAACTCGCTGAAAGGACCGCACATACTCGATTTCAGCGAGAATCCGCTTTCCTCGGCAGGGATCTTCGCAATCACCGGCCCCACGGGAACCGGGAAAACCACAATACTTGATGTTATAACACTGGCGCTTTTCGACAGGATACCGCGGATCGATGAAAAGATATCGAGAGGACTTATTGAAAGAACAGGCCTGATCCTTACCCGGAACATGCGGGAGTGTTTTGCAGAGGTAACGTACGAATGCAAAAAGGGCACCTTTACCTCGAAATGGAGCATTTCGAGGGCAAAAAGAACGGGAACCCTTCAGGACTACGAAATGGAGCTGTCCGACAGCGAAAACAACCTGATCCCGCTGAAGAAGACCGAAGTACCTGCGATGAATGAGGAGCAGATAGGCCTTAATTATGATCAGTTCGTCAAAGCGATAATACTTGCCCAGGGTGATTTTGCCGCATTTCTTAAGGCAAGAGGCGACGAAAGGGGAAAACTTCTCGAACAGGTAACCGGAAGCTGGATATACAGGGAGCTGGGCAAAGCCGCTTACGGCAGGAACAAGCTGTTCGGCCAGGCACTTGAGCTTTTACAGGTCAGGGAAAGCGAATTAAAGGGGAGGCTGCTCGACAGGGATGCATATGACCTGTTGATCAGGGAGCTCACCGGCTGCGAGAAAGAAAGAGAGGCTGTGGATACGGAAATCAGAAAACTGACCGGTCAGAAGGAACTTAAGGACAGGATCACCAGGTTGTCGGGAACGGTTGCCAAAGCTGAAAATGCAGAAATGCAGATAAAGGATGAATGGAATAACTTTTTTGCTGCAAACGGTGCACGGATGGAGCGGCACAGGAAACTCATGCCTTTCGAAAGGAGCCTGTGGGAATGGCAGCGCCTGGGAATAACTGTAAACGATAATTCTGAGAAATTCCTTCGGATAACGAACGACCTGGCTGCCTGCCGCAATAAAAGCATGGATATCGAAAGGGAGGTTCTTGATCTTACGGGCAGCAGTGAAGGTATTCAGGCAGCTCTCAATGCATTCGAAAAAAAGGTGCTCGAAATAGAAAGGGAGAAGGGAGAAGTGGACGCTCTTGTCAAAAGCAAAAGCCCTGACATAACCAGGAACCTGAAGGAACTGGGAATGGAACCGGATATTTCCGATCCCGAAAAGTCACTGAATGCTGCCGCTAAGCTGCTGGCGGCGAAAGAACCTCTCATCGGAGGGCTCAGGGCAAAACTTGACCCTGAAATGCTTGAATCGCCCGAAGAAATGATCAGGATCCTCAGGGAACATCACGGAAATGCCGGCGCCTGCAACACCGACAAGGCGCGCCTCGACTACAAGGCAGCCAGCCTGGCCGACGAACAGGGCGCCCTGGAGAACATTCAAAAGTCATTGGCGGAACTGCCGGGGCAGATAAAAAAAGCCGGTGAGGAAAAAGAATGGGCCCGGCTTATCCTCGATAACCTGAACAAGGAAAAGCGGATACGTGAACTCTCCGCCAGCCTTGAAGATCACCGGAAACGGCTGAATGAAGGTGAGCCCTGTCCGCTCTGCGGATCAACTGTTCACCCGTACCGGGGAAAGGCCCCTGTGTTTGCCGACAACCTTGATAAAAGCATAAAGGATGCAGAAGAGGCAGACAATGCGGCGGGACGAAAACTAATTTCTCTCGAAACCCTCCTGAAGCAGTACATGGATGATCATGAGAAGAAAAAGAGATCGATACAGAATCTCATAAAGGAAATTGACGGCCTGCGTGATTTATACAGCACTCACCTGGCCAGTCTCCCTGAGGCCTGCAGGTTAATGGAGCCGCAGGAAGTGCTGGCATCCCTTAAAAGCCGTATCGGCAGCCTGGATGAATTTATCCGGTTATCGGCCCTGAAATCTAAGTTAAATGAAGTTATCACAAATCTTAAGGGAATAGCCGGGCTCATGGCTGCTTCAGCTGAGCTGAAAACAAGAAGATACGCCATTTTCAAAGGCAGTGATGTGCGTTCCGTAACGGGTGCAATAATGAAACAGTATACCGGAAATATTGCCTTTCAGGAAAAACTGCTCAGTGACAAAAATGAACTTTCCCTGAAGGATGCCGGGGATAAGAAGGATCTGGAAGCACTTGAAAAAACGCTGAAAAATGATCTTGCCGGCTATACTGATCCTGCCATGGCTTTGAGGGACCTGATTCCCGCCAATGAATACCAGGCCCTGAACAATGAAGAAGGAAGACTGCAGACAGCTCTGGCCGGGAAGAGGGCAGAGCTGAAGGCGGCCAGGGAAAGCCTCGGTGAAGCAATGGCACAGGATGTGGACAGGACCATTGATGAAATAGTGACTGAAATTCAAAAGTTCAGGACTGACCTGGTTGGCCTGAATGAGAAGAGGGACGGGCTTGCGGCCAAAAAGCGGATCCATGAGGATTCGATTGATGCCCTTGCAGTACTTGAAGCAGAAATGAATGTTCAGAAAGCTGCCGGTGAGAAATGGGTCCTTCTAAACAAGTACATCGGCGATGCGGAAGGCAGGAGATTCAGCACATTTGCACAGCAGCTGACGCTTTACCAGCTGGTAAGGCTGGCCAACCGGCGGCTGAAGATGCTGAACGACCGTTACCGGCTCGAGATGCCGGAAGAGGATAAAGATGACAGTCTCGATGTTATTGACACCCACATGGGAGATCTCCGCAGATCGGTGAAATCGCTTTCGGGCGGGGAAAGTTTCCTGGTCAGCCTTTCGCTTGCGCTTGCCCTGTCGGACCTTGCATCGAGACAGGTGGATATTAAAAGTCTTTTCATCGATGAAGGTTTCGGCTCGCTCGATAAAATCACCCTCGACCAGACCATTGACACTCTTGAAAAGCTTCAATATGAAACCAGCAAAACCATCGGTGTGATTTCCCATATAGAAGCAATGCAGGAAAGGATCTCAACCCAGATACGGCTCTCCAAAAACGGACAGGGATACAGCAGCCTGGAGATTGTTCAATAATCACTCTGGCAGCAGAAAATACCCCGGGTGCCGACAACAGCACGCCTTAATTTTCAGGTTTGGAGGTTGCTACTACCAGATTGTCATACCAGATGGTTTGTTCAACAGGTGAACCTGGTCCTATCCAGGGTGCGATGACCAGCTGATTGAATTTCATGTCGTGGTTCTGTGCGGTTCGGTACATGATGTGGTCCAGGTCAAAGACAAGCTCCCCGTCAAGCCAGTACTTCATAAAGCCGTCAGCAACACCCTTTCCTGCAACAACGCTGTTCAGCCTGTAATATACTTCAATCCTGTGCCATTCCCCGCTGGTAATAACTGTCCGCGATGCGGTCCACACCCTGCCGTTGTAGTATGTGCCGCCGCCGGCATCGTAACAGTCACCTTTCCCGTAACCGTCACTATCACCATTACAGCCCATAAGCGAACGGTTTTCAGTGGTGCTGACCAGGTTTGCTCCTATCCTGTTCTGATCAATGTTCTGCCCGTCCTGCAAGGCAACCCTCGGTTTTCCTGCACTATTTTCAATATAGGTGGTTAACCTTGTGAATGCCAGCCCTGACCAGGCATCGTTCTTGTTTGAAAGAACATATATTTCGTGCGGATGGTATGAAACACCGGAGCCCTGCCAGTTTTGACCGTATCTGACATTAAACGCGACATACAGCGTGCCGGATTCATTAAAAAGCCTCCGCATGGCCCCGCCCTGAACCGGAGCGGTGCCTCCCTTTAAAAACCGCATCTGCAACGACCGGGTGCTGCCGGGGAGATTATCAGTTGTCGAAAATGCCGGGTTGGTATTATCATACCAGCCCCTTGAGGAAAGATCAGTGGTTTCAAAATCCTCCCTGAAAAGGATTTCTGCAGGAGGATCCCTGTCCGGACCCGGATTGTCACTGACACTGCACGAAACCAGAATTGCGCCAATGATTACAATAAACGGATGCATACCAGATACATGTCTTTAATAATAATACGTGCAATATACACTTTTGTTGATAAAACCGGTGTTTGAAAGCCTCGGATCTGCGTCTGCATTTCAGCCTTGAATATTTTATTGCCGGAGTCACTTGACGGACCGGAAGTTAATATTGTCAGCAATGTCTTTGAAGGATAAATAATTATCATACTTCCCGGCAACTGTCATAATGTTTTATATTTTTGAATAAATTATCCATAAGGCTATGAAACAACAGAAAAATTTTCACATCGGAATTCTGATTCTCTCATTCCTGCCGATCCTGTTTCTTTCTTATTGTACAGATGGCCGGCCTGTTGTGGGACTCGACAACTGGTTCAACCATGAGACAAATGCCGGAACGGGCCGGCCTTTCCATTATCTGTGGACCGACACAGGGTTCAGCGGATATTCGCGGTGGGGTGAAATATTCACCTCAGCAGGTGCGAAAATCACAACTGTCGGGAAGCCGTTGAAAGATGCCCTCAGTAAAATTGACGTTTACATAATGGTTGATCCGGATACAACTTCCGAAGCAACATCTCCAAACTACATCGGGGATGACGACATCAGGGCAATTACGGAGTGGGTTGAAAGGGGAGGCGTACTTGCGGTCCTGGCAAATGATGCTCCCAACTGCGAATTCACACATCTGAATAAACTGATGAGAAATTTCGGAATGAGCTTCAATCATGTCACCCTTCATCCGGTCACCGGAACTGATTTTGAAATGGGCGCCAGCACGCAGTTGCCGGATCATCCTCTTTTTAAAGGCGTTGACAAGATATATATGAAGGAAATTTCAGATATTAATATTTCCGGAAAGGCAAAACCTGTTCTTGTTGAAGAAGGGAAAGTTTTGGTTGCAGAAGTTAATTACGGGAAAGGTTATGTTTTTGCCATCGGTGATCCCTGGATCTATAATGAATATATTGACCATGACATTCTGCCTGAAAGCTTTCAAAACCGCAAAGCTGCGGAAAACCTTACAATTCTGCTTCTGGACAAAGTGCGGTAAAACTATGATCATGTTAGAATTCCCATGATAATCCTTCCAGGTATTACCTGACAGATGTTGAACCAAGTCTAAACAAATATTAAATGAAAAGAATCATTTACATACAGATTGCGGCACTCCTGGTATTGTCTCTATCATGTACCGGGAGGATTGCAGAACAGCTTGTTGTAGCTTCACCCGAATCGGTCAGGGTTTCGTCTGAACGACTCAGCCGGATTGACACGATGCTGACCGGCAGCATCAGGGAAGGATGGATTGCCGGGGCTGTCGGGTTCATTGCCCGGGATGGGAAGATAGTCTACGACAGGGCATTCGGCGTGAGTGATATCAAATCAGGGACACCAATGAAGACAGATGATATATTCAGGATAGCTTCACAGACTAAAGCCATCACAAGCATCGGGCTGATGATGTTGTTTGAGGAGGGAAAATTCCTTCTTGATGATCCGGTGTCAAAGTATATTCCTGAGTTTTCAGACCCCGTTGTCATTGAGAAGTACAATCCAAAGGATACAACCTACACTGTTGTTCCGGCCAGCCGGGAAATTACCATACGTAATCTCCTTACGCATACCTCGGGGATTGAATACGCGGTAATAGGGTCACCCATGATGCGGGCAGTTTATGCCAAAGGCGGGATAACGGGCGGTTTCGGAAATGATAAAATAACAATCGGCGATGATATCAGGATGCTTGGAAAGCTTCCCCTGCTTCATCAGCCTGGAGAAAGATACACCTATGGTCTGAATGTTGACGTGGCGGGCTACCTGATTGAGGTCCTTTCAGGAAAAAGCCTGGATAAGTATCTCAGGGAACGCATTTTCGAGCCATTGGGGATGGCCGATACCTGGTTTTATCTCCCTGACGGTAAAAAAGGCAGACTGGTGGAAGTAAACACTGAGGATGCTGAGGGCAGGGTGGCTTCAATGCCCCTGGAGGCGGATAGCTATCCGTTGCTGGAAGGTACTTACTATGCGGGAGGAGCCGGTCTGAGTTCAACCGTAAAGGATTATGCAATATTCCTTCAGATGCTGCTGAACAAGGGAGAATACAATGGCAGAAGGCTGCTTGCCCGTCGAACTGTTGAACTGATAACATCAAACCAGATAGGAAACCTCGACCTTGACAAGAATAAGTTCGGACTGGGTTTCCTGATCACGACAAAGGAAGGACAGGCTCAGCTTGGAGTCTCGGAGGGTTCATTTTCGTGGGGAGGATATTACGGAACCGCTTACTGGGCCGATCCGAAAGAGAGGCTGGTTGGTCTTCTTTTCATGCAGCAGTATCCCTTGAGCCACGGAGAAATTTCAGATAAGTTCAAGGCAATGGCCTACCAGTCCCTGGCCGATTAAAACCCTTGCTGGTGGTATACTTAAAAGCCGGGAATCTACTTTATGGTGCGGCTGCTGTTTTATATGTATTTACCGGTATTAAAGATTCAATAGAACCATGTTGTTTATTTTTCAATAAAAAAACCCAATGTCAAAGCTGTTTTCCACCCTCGCCATTAAAAACATTACTCTCAGGAACCGTATCGTAATGTCGCCGATGTGTCAGTATTCCTCATCCGGCGGATTTATCAGCGACTGGCACCTTGTACATTACGGGAGCCGGGCAACCGGCGGCGCCGGGCTTGTAATCGTTGAGGCAACTGCCGTGTCGCCTGAAGGGAGGATCACTCCGGGCGATCTGGGAATATGGAACGATGAATACATAACAGGATTGAGTCGGATCGCGGGGTTCATTCAGTCAAAGGGTGCTGTTGCCGGCATCCAGCTGGCACATGCAGGAAGAAAAGGTTCATGTGCGGTTCCGTGGGAAGGAGGTAAGCAGCTGGTGACGAACAAGGGAGGCTGGCAGACAATAGCACCGTCGGACATTCCCTATTTGCCGGACGACAGAATTCCCCGGCCGCTTGATGTTGAAGGGATCGGAACGCTCGTCGCAGCATTCCGTGCCGCAGCAAAAAGAGCGAGGACTGCGGGATTCAGGGTAATAGAGATCCATGGCGCCCATGGATACCTTTTGCATGAATTTCTTTCTCCCCTGAGCAACAGGCGGACAGATGAATACGGAGGGGCCTTTCAGAACCGCATCCGTTTCCTGATCAGGGTTGTTGAAGCCGTGAGATCAGAATGGCCGGCAGAAAATCCGCTGTTTGTCAGGATCTCGGCAACCGACTGGACGGAAGGCGGATGGACCCTTGATGACAGCGTTCGGCTTGCTCCACTTCTTAAGGAACTGGATGTTGATCTTATCGATTGCTCTTCCGGCGGAAACATTTCTGATGCTGTTTTACCGCTTGGACCCGGATACCAGGTTCCATTCTCTGCAGCAATCAGAAAGTCAGGGATATTGACGGGAACCGTCGGGCTAATCACCCAGGCCTTGCAGGCCGAATCGATCCTTCAGGAAGGGAAAGCCGATGTGGTGCTCTTTGGCAGGGAACTTCTCCGGAACCCCTTCTTCCCTCTTCAGGCAGCACGGGCACTGGGTGGGGAACATGACTGGCCGGTCCAATATCTCAGGGCAAAATAAATCACCGCCGGGAATTTTATATTAAGGAATATTATATATTTGCATAATATATGAACAGTTGTTCATATATGGTATTAAATGAAAAAAAATAAAAAGGATCCGGATAAGATCCCATGCGTTGAGGAGGATAAAGTCATCTCTGTGAGGGCCAGGATGAAACCGGAGCAGTTTTTTCATTACCTGGCTGAGACCTTTAAGGCATTGAGTGATCCCACCCGGACCAAAATAATATTTGCCCTGTGCCAGGAAGACGAATTGTGCGTTCGTGATATTGCTGCCATAATCGGCACTACGAATTCCGCTATTTCCCACCAGTTGCGTACACTGAGGAACATGAAGCTGGTAAGGTACAATAAGGTCGGAAGAGTGGCATTTTACTCACTTGATGACATACACATAAATAATCTGTTTGCCGAAGGTCTGAGGCATGTAGAGGAAAAGTGATTTTTTTGAAAATATTATTGAATAATTGCTCATATATCGACTTATAAAGGAATAGTATGAATAACGACAGGGGCGAATTAAGCCTGATAGAGTTGGAAGACGGTCAGACCGGGATAATTGTTTCGGTTGTCGGGGGGAAAAATCTTACAAAGCGGCTTGCAGATCTGGGACTTGTTTCAGGCACTGAGATTAAGGTAATTAGAAGGGCTCTTTTTTCGGGCCCCGTACAGGTTGAGGTGAGCGGTTCGAGGTTGGTGCTTGGCAGGGGTCTGGCATCCAAAATAATGGTATTTTCCAATGACAGAAAATAATCAGAAGATAAACATTGTACTCGCGGGCCAGGGTAATGCCGGAAAATCTGCTGTATTCAATTATCTGACGGGCCTGCATCAGCATATTGGCAACTGGGCAGGCAAGACCATCGAAAAGCGCGAGGGAACGCTGTTTTACAAGGATCATACTGTTGATGTGCTCGATCTGCCGGGGATATACTCACTCACCACCTATTCAGATGAAGAGCTGATTTCGCGGGAGTATATCATCAATCAGCAGCCTGATTTTGTGATAAACATCATTGATTCCACCAACCTTGAGCGAAACCTGATTTTCACACTGCAGCTCCTTGAGCTGGAAAGTCCGCTGATACTTGCCCTGAACATGATTGACCTGGCAAAGAAGAAAGGAGTTGAGGTCAATGTCAGCAGGCTTCAGGAAAAGCTTGGGGCTCCGGTTATTCCAACAGTGGCATCAAGGGGTCTGGGTATGACAAGCCTGATGGATAAGGTTATTGAACTTAATGGTGTTAAGATGAATAGCCTGGTGCCTGAATACGGAAAGGAAATTGAACGCTGCATTGCCGAGCTCTCGGGTATGATCAGGAGTCAGGAATACCGGTATCCTGCAAGGTGGATCGCGATCAAGCTCCTGGAAAAGGATCAGGAGATAACGAAACTGATGGAAAAGACACAGCCTGAAGTTATTGACAGGTCGGTAAAGCTTGCGGAATACCTCGAGGATATTCACGGACATGATTCCTCCATTGTGATAGCTGATGAAAGAATACACCTGACTGCACGCATCGTCAGGGAAACGGTAAAATTCGCTCCCCGTGCCATGGTGTCGTTCAATGAGAAGCTTGACAGTCTGACTACCCATAAATTCACAGGATACCTGTTAATGATCGTGATACTGGGCGGGATGTTCCTTTCGGTTTTTGCTCTCGGCAACTGGATCTCCGGCTGGCTCGACGGGGTATTCACTTCGTGGCACAGTTGGTGGGAATCAGTGTTTGGGAAAACCTTCACCTCATTGCTTGGCTGGTCGGCGATTGAAAGTGTCCTTGCCCTGATTCAGATAGCTTTACCGTACATTCTGCCTTTTTATATCATTCTTTACATTCTTGAGGACTGGGGTTACATATCGAGAATTTCCTTCCTGATGGATAACCTTATGCACAAGATGGGCATCCACGGGAAAGGATGCATTTCGTTTGTAATCGGTTTTGGCTGCAATGTGCCCGGCTGTCTTTCCTGCCGCATAATGGAATCAAAACGCGAGAGGTTCATAACAGCCGTGCTTGTAACGCTGGTTCCGTGTTCTGCGGTGTCAGTGATCATTTTCGGGCTTGTAGGAAAATATGTCGGAATATTGTGGGCTTTCGGACTGTATCTTTTTGCAATGATAGTGATTTTCATTGCAGGCAGGTTGTCGACGAAGATTGTCGGGGGTGAGCCTGTGGAACTGATCATGCCGATGCCTGATTACAAGACTCCGCATCTGAGAACAATATTAGTGCAGACCTGGGATGCCCTGAAGGAATTCATTTACATAGCCGCTCCCATTGTAATAGTTTCCGGGGTGGTGATCCAGGCCATTAATCTTGCGGGCTGGATGCCTGCAATATCTTCCGTTTTGAGTCCCGTAACCGTCAGTTGGCTCGGACTTCCGGCCATTACAGGCATTCTTCTGATTTTCGGGATCCTTCGCAAGGAACTGATCCTTGTTATGCTGGCAGCATTCCTTGGTACCGCGGATTTTGGTGAGGTGCTGACTGCGCAGCAGATGCTTACGCTTTCAGTTGTCAGTATGTTCTACATACCCTGTGTTGCCACAATATCTGTTCTCTGGAACGAGTACGGATGGAAAAGAGCAATGGCAGTATGTGTACTGGAGATACTTTTCGCAATAATTCTCGGCGGCATCGTAAGCCGGCTTCTTGATTTTGTTTTCTGAACTGAAGCGGCATTCAGGTCACAGGGTATACCTGTAAACATTGGTTTCCCTGATCCTGAAGCCCATTGCCCGGTAAAGCTGATTTGCCGCAATCCTGGACGGCCTTGAAGTAAGTTCGATTGTTTCCGCACCTGCGCGTTCTGCATAGTCAACGGCAAATTGTGTCAGTTCCTTTCCGTAGCCTTTGCCCCTTTCTGCATCGTCAACCACAACATCCTCGATCCAGTACCTGGTGCCGGCAGGTATTCTGTAAATAACAAGTGTCAGCATTCCGACTGTTTTGTTCTCATCTTCAGCAATAAACAGATGGACTGATTTCTGCCTGATTATTTCCCTGAAATGTTCCCTTGTGAGGGGTTTTATGTCTGGCGACAGCTGGGGTAGCAGGCCTGAAACAGAATTGAACACTCTGAGGCTGAACTTTTTAACTTCTCTTATTTTCATTGCGTTCGGTTATTTGAAAGATGTTATGTTCACATTCAGTCCCACAGTTGTTGTCCCTCCCGAATTGGAAGCAGCAGCAAAGACAAAGTCACCGGGTGTAAATATTACACCTCCCTGTACCTGGTTCAGTCCGTTGAGGTGGTTCTCGTTCAGGGTCAGTTCAGCAGCGGCATATCCTTCCCTTACTTCCCTGAGCGCAATTCCGGTGAGTCTTGCGAACCTGTCGTTTTTTACGTTTCTGATAAGATCATTGTTCATGGCTGGAACACTAATGAAGAATCAAGATAGGAAATTTCTGCAAACTGCAAATCGGCCCCGGGCATATGATAATGATTTATTTCTTCCTTTCACGGAAGAGAAAAAAGTGCCGGGGAGCTTTATTGAGCGCCCCGGCACTGGGAGGGATTATAATACTGCCCGGTGAAAATGATCTGTGTGGCAACAGCCGCATTGATCTGTTCAGGCTGAGCCTGATTACCGGATACAGTATCTACTTGACCACTTGAACCACTGCATATTTTGAGATTTTCCAGAACTCTGACGGATTTTTAATTTCTATATAAGCAATTGTATTTTCGTTTTTGCGGATCAGCTGATATGAATCAGTTGGATGCTCGGTAATCAGTTTTGCCTTTTTCGAGTTTACCGGTATGGTCCTCATCCGGGTGATATCGATCATATCAAAAAGACTGTCAGGGAAGTCTTCCTTCAGCGATTCTTTTCTTCCTATACCGAGAAATCCTCCTTCCTTTGAAACAAGCCCCTTTTCCCTGAGATCCTTGTAGGTCCCTGTTGCCAGGTATGCCTGATTCAGCTTGTCAGTCTGGTTGTTTATCGTTTCAGTTTTATGAACAATCGTATCCTGCAGTGCGAACATCCGTGTGTTAAGCTGCTCAATCTGGAAATCCTTTTCAACCAGATTTGCCTTCAGATCGGCTATCTGGGTCTCATACTGCCTCATTGTCTCTTCCAGTCCGGTGATCTTGGCCTGGAGCCCTGCAATGGTATTTCCCGATTTTTTAAGCTGCGCATTAAGCTGTGCTATTTTCTTCTTGTTTTCATCGATAAGTGTGTTTATGTATCTGATGTCCTCGAGCACCTGCTCTTTTTTCCCTTTTGAGAATTCTGAGTTGGAAGCCTGTACATTTATTATTTTTTCCTTCTGTTTGATCTCACTCAGGTTTCTCTCTATTTCATCGAAGGTGGTCAGCCAGTCGTTAATCATCGAATCACGTTCATTAAGCTGTTCAGTGAACAAAAGCTTCTGGTTTTCCATAAGAGCCAGCTGACTGTTATGATCGCGCTTGTAGATCGAATACACAATAAGGCCGAGCCCGATAATGAGAATCACGCTTATTAAACCTGTTATCAGCGCTCCCCTGGTTGCTCCCTCCTTCCGGGCATTTCTGAGATTATTCTTCACGACCAGGTTTTCACCTGAACGATTAAGATCATTTCCTGTTTTGTTGTCTCTTGTTTCCATTTTTTATCCTCTGGTTTTAGTTGATTTGAAAATTATCTTCAGAGGGAGATATGCAAATCATGAGCCGTGAAGATCATTCGGAAGACAACATGCATATAATGAGAATGTTGATAAAACGGGCTGATTTTACAGCTTTTTCAATTCAGGAATAAAATTCTCAATTTGAGAGAACTCTGCAGTGACTAAGCGCCTGATTCCTTTTCCTGTTTCAGCATTCTGTAGATGGTGGAAATGCCAATATCGAGCTTTTTTGCAGCAAGGCTTATATCGTTGTTGCACCTGCGGAGGGTGGCTTTCAGTATTTTCATTTCGTGCTCCCGGAGGGTCAGGTCTTCATCTGCCCGGGTTGTAACAGATTCGTCTGGATCGGGATTGAAATCATCAGCCATGATCTCTTCATGTACCGAGAGGGTTGCTGCAAGCTCCACAAGTGATTTCAGTTCCCTGACATTTCCGGGGAAAGAGTGAGCCATCAGTTTTTTCTGTGCCCCCGGCGAGAGTCGTTTTTCCGGGATATTGTTCACGGCGCAGAAGTCAGTTATGAAATGCCGGGCCAGGATCAACAGGTCATTACCCCTTTCACGCAATGGAGGCATTTCAATTTGTAAACCCAGCAACCTGTAATACAGATCTTCACGAAAATTACCCTTTTTAACCTCTTCCTTTAAATTCTTATTTGTGGCCGCAATTATCCTGCAATCCGTTTTCACGGCTTTATTATTGCCGATCCTTACTATTTCTTTTTCCTGCAACACTCTCAGAAGCTTTGATTGCAGGCTGATCTCCATCTCTCCTATTTCATCCAGGAACAGGGTCCCTCCGTCGGCCTCCTCGAATCGCCCGATCCTCCTGAAGGCAGCACCGGTGAATGCTCCTTTTTCATGTCCGAACAATTCGCTTTCGATGAGCTCTGATGGAATTGCGGGGACATTTACGGCAACGAACGCCTTGTCCTTCCTGCCGGAATTATAATGTATTGCCTTTGCAACCAGTTCTTTCCCGGTTCCGGTTTCACCTGAGACGATGACGGTGATATTTGTGCTGACCGCCTTTTCGATAAGTTCATAAACATTTCGTATGGCAGGGCTTTCTCCCAGGATGCCCTCACGGAAGTTATACTTTTTCTGAACCTCCCTTCTGAGGGACCGGATCTGGCTTTTTAGACCCAGGTCATTTCTTATGTTCTGGACAGTGTTCAGAAGGCGTTCCCTGATATCTTCCGATTTGGTGATGTAATCGTATGCACCCATTTTCAGGAGTGTGACCACCATATCGATGTCATTCTGTTCGGAGATCAGTATTACCTGTATATCATTGTTTTCCTGCCTGATCCTTTTAAGGACCTCCAGGCCTGACAGATCCGGCAGCCTGTAATCCAGGGTCACAATATCGGGTGATTCACCGACACTGTTCAGGAAGTCACGGGCATTGAAGAAACTCTTTACTTCATAATCCGGGTTAAGCGACAGGGTATGAACAAGAAGCTTGTTATACCACTCATTGTCCTCAACCACAAAAATCCTGACCGGTCTTTCATTCATAATTCTGAAGATTAGATATGGGTCTGGCAGGCTGAAAGATACAAAAAAAAGCAGGATCTGCTGAATTTCAGTTCAGTTTCTCAATCTGCCCGTTTAAAAGGTTCCTGACAATTTCGAATTCTCCCAGTGCTTTTGCGATCATCGTTTCCGCGGTGCCGGAGGGGTCATTGTCTCCGGCTGCCTTTTCGATAGCCGACAGGATGTTGCAAAGATCCGCTGCACCGATGTGCCTGCAGGGCGGGATCATCTTATGTGAAAGATCCGATACAGCTCTCCATTGCTTCATTCCGGCTGCATCCTGCATCTCATCAATAAGTTTTTCCGTCGATGTCAGGAATGATATTAACATCTGATTAACAAACTGTTCATCACCTGCTGCAATGTGGTTCAGGTTTTTAAGATTTATTTTTTCAGGGCCGGAACTTTCTTCCCTTTTCACTTCAGGATTTGCACTTGCCGCATCCGGGGCATTTTCGCCGATAACGCCGAGTATTGCCGTCAGCAGCATTTCTTCGGTAAACGGTTTCTGCAGAAAAGCATTTATTCCTGCCTTGCGGTATTTTTGCCAGTCATCCAGGGGAGCGGCTGATACAATAATTATGGGCATACCGGATTCCCTTATATCCATTTCATCCCTGATGAAGCGTGCTGTTTTAAGTCCGTCGATTCCCGGCATCCTCATATCCAGGAAAAGCAGATCGTAACTTTCTTCCTTAAGTAGTTCGAGTGCGTCAACGCCGCTTGATGATTCTGTGAATCTGATTTTCCACCTGTCGAGGATCTTTCCGAAGAGGAGCCTGTTGTATTCCTCATCATCAACTACAAGGAATTTCATTCCGGTAAGCCGGTCAGGGATGGCAAGAGGAGGTGGTATTTCCTTTTTCAGTTCCTTATCATCACCTTTCAGATAAGGTATCCGGCAAATGATCTTTGTACCCTGGTTTCTCCTGCTTTTGAATTCAATTTTACCATTGTGCAGCTCCACCAGCCTTTTCACTATCGACAAACCCAGGCCTGTTCCTCCGTATTTCCGGGTTGTGCTCATTTCGGCCTGGGTGAAATCCTCGAAGATGATATCGTGCTTTGATTCATCAATGCCGATGCCGGTATCGTCAAATTCCAGCAGCAGTTCCAATTCGTCATTTTGTTTAATGATACTGTCAACCGAGAAATGAACACTGCCGTTCCTTGTGAATTTAACCGAATTGCTGACAAGGTTTATCATAATCTGCTTCAGTCTGAACGGATCGCCAAGGAGTACGGGTGGTGTGGCGGAACTTACCGAGAAGCTGAGCATTGTATTATTGTTCCGGGCCTGTTTTTCGAACAGTGCATAAACTTCCTCAGTTATCCGGCCGATACTGAAGTGCACCTTTTCAAGTGCAAGCTTATCATTATTCAACCTTGAGAAATCGAGGATATCATCGATGATCCTGAGAAGGTGGTCGGAGGATGACTTGATAATTTTAAGCGAATCACTGAGGGTTTCATTCAACGGTTCATGCAATAGCTGCCCGGTAAATCCTGAAATGGCTGTAACCGGGGTGCGGATCTCATGGCTCATGTTGGCCATGAAGAGTTCCCTTGTTCTGGAAAGCCTTTCTGCTTCATCTTTCGATTTTTCCAGGGCAAGCTGGTAGGCATAGGCATTCCTTGCATATCTTATTATGATATATAAAACAAGAATGGCCAGCAGCCCTCCTGATATTGAAAGCAATACAAGCAGCCGGTAGGTTTTTGCCGCTATCTGGTCAGCGGTATTTTCCCTGGCCCTGATCTGTTGAAAGACCTGATTCTCCATTTTTGTAATCAGGTCATAGAATTTCCCGGTTATTATGCTGCTGTTGACAGCAAGCTGTGATTCCTGTTCAAGGAGCTCATCGCGGGCGGTGCTGGTTTGCCTGACAACCTCATTGATGTTTTCGACGATCTCCTTTTCATCCGTTGTTTTCTGGGGTGCCCGGCTGAAAACCCTTTTCAGGATCCCCCTTCTCTGATCTGCAGCAGTTGCCGCAACATTCAGTTCATCCGACAGCTGCTTCAGATAATCGATCACCATGTTGTCTTTATAAAGTATCAGAAGCTGATTCCAGATATAGATGTTATCTTCAATGAGCCGGCTGATTGTATCGGCCTGAACGAGAAGCGAAGAGTCATTCCTGCACTCATCCCGGAAATAGCTCATTTTTTCATCGATATTTGAAATGATGTCATAATAAGGTTTGATGTCGGAAGGATTCTTCGTTATGGTGTAGATCCTTACACTGTTGCCCGCTTTGCCGAGATCCATGGAAATTTCGCGTATGCTCAGCAGCCTGAGTTCGGGATTGAAGTCGATTCGCATGGATGAGACTATGGAGGAAAGGTTGCGGTAAAGCAGGTATGAAGTGACTGAGAGCAGTATGACTGAAGTTGTCATCAGTAATCCGATCTTGATCTGGATTGAATTTCTTTTCAGGTATTCCTTTAGCTTTCCTGTCATGCATCCAAAGATACAGAATATTTATTTTCAATATATTGCTGCATGTAAAGACCGCACAGCGCAGGGGCAAACCTGTCCTTTACAACAAAATAGTCATGAGGAACCTGTTTGATTTTTTCCTTCATCGTATTTGATTGTGACAGAAGCACCACCATGGGATCACATGATAGTTCGAGCATCAATCCTATGATCTGCGATGCAGTTGTTTCTTCCCCGGGGTAATAATTCATGAATACGGCGAAGTTGTCGCACTTAAGCTCACCTGATTTTATTTTCCTGACAAAATCTCCCGCGTTGGTGAAAGAACGCAGGATCAGCTGGTACTTCCCCTTTTCCAGGAAGGGATTAACACTTTGCTGAATGGCGTTTGAAAGCAGGTTATTGTAATACTCATCATCTTCAATGACAAGCACATTTATTTTTTGTTTCATTACACTGCTGGTTGGTCAGTGTACTTCTTCCAAAATTGTGCCGGTTTTCCCGGATTTTGCTGCAGTGATTTGTAACTGGCTTATAACGAATGTGTACAAAATTCCCTGAAGAGTTTTACCGCAAGATTTATTTTTTTCTTTTTCTCAAAATGAGAAAAAGAAAAAAATCATTTTCCTGAAACAGGAGAATGCTCAGCTGTATCCCTGCTGAAATAGGTCTTTCTTCAAATGGTGGGATTCATTTCTTTTCCGGCTGTCTTATCCTGGTAATACAGTTAATAAGGGTCCGGCTGGTATGATAATTGCCTTTCCAGATATTCGATTTGGTTCCTTCCCTTTCCTTAGGTTCCTTATCTGTGGATCCTGAGTACCAGTCACCGTATTTCCAGTCGATCAGATAATCCTTTATGAATTTCCACTGGTCGAGGAAGCGTTTTCTGTAGTTCATTGGATCGGCAGGATATAATTCCGACATTATGAGAAGGGTATTAAGTGTTTCCGACTGGGCCCACCAGTTTTTCGTATCCCTGATTATTGTGACCGATTTTTCTCCTTTATAAAAGTAACCGGCATCATAGACTCCGGCATTTGAATTGTCCCATCCGTAGTTTATGGCATTGTCGACCATTTTTTTACCGATCTCAAGGGTTTTCCTGTCAGCCACTGAGTTAAGTGCTTCGGATGCCTCCATCAGCAGGTAGGCAGTTTCAACATCGTGCCCGAACGACATATGATCGAGGGCGTAGTGCTTCAGATGCACCTTTTTTGATGAATCCTGGTACGAAACCGGCGTCAGGTCCGCATTCAGGTACAACTGAAGGGATCCCCTGCCAGTAACAATAACATCACGGACTATATGGAGCATCTCCTCAAGTCTTTTCCTCAACAGGTCATCGGGCCACACATGGTACAGTTCTGTCAGGGCTTCAAGTATATGAATCGAGCTGTTCTGGTCTTTTGGAGGAATTCCTCCGGGGCCGCCAGTCCTTATCGGGGAGCCATCCTGGTTAAGAAACTGGAAATAACCGCCGCAGACGGGATCGTGGCTGCCTTTCTCGAGCCAGGCAAAGGCCTCTTTTGCCAGTTCGAGTACGCCCGGATCACGGCTTTCCCTGTAATATGCAGCCAATCCGTAGATGGCGAATGCGTTGCCATAAGCGTTCTTTGCGAATTGTTCGGATTTAGCTTCCCTTACAGGGCTGCCTTCACGTGAAACAAGATTGAAAAACCCCCCATACTGCTTATCCCACATGTGATCCCTCAGAAACAGGAATCCGTGCCTGGCATATTCGAGATAGACTGGATCACCTGTAAAAGCATTCATTTTCGAACATGTCCATACATGACGGCTCTGGGTGACTATCATTTTATTCTGACTCCCGGTCATTTCCCATCTGTAGTTGAAATTACTGAGATAGCCACCGTATTCTTTGTCGATCACTCCTGGATACCACACGGGCATCATGTTCCTGAGCAGCAGGTCTTCCATTTCTGCAGCAACTTTTTCCATGCCGGACGGCTGGGATTGTCCCGGGATTTGAGCTCCCATGAAGAGAAGAATGAATAAAACCGGAAAAAAGGATTTTGACAGTATGATCATGGCAGTGAGTTTTCAGATTAGAAATAAAAATAGGAATAATCGGTTTCTTAAATAAAATTTTTCAGAAATTTTCTTCTGTGACAACCAATGCGGGGAATCAAACTATTTTACGTTGAACCCCGATATTTCCACCGCAGGTTTTTCTCCGCGGGTATCTGCATCTTTCAGTTTCATGGTAATAACTTTTTCTTCTCCCGGCATGAGGAAGAAGTAGTTATCACTGTAAAACACGGGGAGGATGCGCTCTCCGCTGTTGCGGCCGACAACCTTCAGCCTGACCATCAGTGCAGGCTGGGATGATGTGTTGGCGAGGGTGGCAATTATGTTCCGGTTGCCGCCTGATCTCCTTGTACGTGTTGACATCTCCAGGTGCACCAATGGCAGTTTATTAAGCGCCTGGTAGTTGCCTTCATCTTTTCCCCGCCAGTAAAAATTTTCGGAAAGGAGCTGCTCCCCTTCAGCCAGTGATAGTTTAATGAAGTGGACATCGGAAATACTTTCCGGGAACTCAAGCCTGAAGCAGGTGACGGTTGAGTTCTCCCTGCTGGCAATTATTATTGCCTTGTTCCATTTTACGGAACCGTCCATGTTCATTATTATGGCTTTGGCTGTCAGATTTGCCCTGTTTCCGGCGCTGTAGTTTACGACCTCGATATCGTTGAAAACGGGGTTCCATTGAATATGAACCGGTTCGCAGGCTTTTTTACAACCAAAGTAAGCAGCTGTCGGTTCAAGGTAGTAATCATATGTCTGCCAGACCATCGACGGCCAGGCAGGATGGCTCATCCACAGGAGCAGCCCCTGCCTGTACATGCTTCTGCCCTCGAACATTCCCCTGTACCCGTTGTAGCTTATCCACTGGGCCAGTTCGGTGAATTTCCGTCCGTCGCTTACCTGGCCAAATCCCTTTTCAATCATCTGATTGAATGTTGCTGCATTCTGTGCGCTTTCAAGACAGTAATCGTGCATTCCCCACAGTCTGTTCTGCGGCCATATTGAATTTTCGGGTAGTGTTAGTTTGAGGCTTTCCCATGTCATTACATTCGGCATTCCTCTTTCGCTGTGAAATTTGCCATAACCAGAAAGAAGAAAATAGTCTCTCACGGGCAGCGCCCTGTAGGGGCCGCCTCCGCTTACAACACCCGATGATGAGTTGGAAATATAGTGTAGCCCTGGATGGATCCTGCGGATCATGGATCTCAGGGCGGTGTCAAGGATCACCGGAGGATTACCCTCGTTGCGTCCGCAGTAAAGTCCGATCGACGGATGATTGCGTATTCTTTTCACCAGGTCATTTGCATTTCTCATGAACATCCCGGGATCTGACGGATCAGGTCCGTCAGCAGGATTGGCGAGCCAGAAATCCTGCCAAACCATTATCCCGTACCGGTCGCAGGCCTCATAGAATTCGTCATCACCCGTTTGCCCTACCCAGTTCCTGATCATTGTGAAGTTCATATCGGCATGATAGGCCACCGCTGCATCGTATTCCCTTCCCCGGTATCGCAGGTTGGATTCCGGAAAGCCCCAGTTCCCGCCGCGGCCGGTAAACCGCCTGCCATTGATGTACATGTTAAGGGTCTGGTAGTTCCCGGTAAAAGACATTTCCCTGATTCCCGATTTGAAACAGGTACGGTCCGACAATTCTCCGTTATCCGTATGAAAAGACAGTTCAACATCATACAGGTGAGGACTGCCGTAGCCCCTGGGCCACCATAGAATTGGATTTTCAATCCTTAATCCGGGATGGGTCGACGGGTTGATTTTTTCCTGCTTTGTTTCCGATGCGTCAAGGACAACATCAGTTTCAAACGAAACATCTCCGTATTTTCCTGACAATATGCCCTTAACCTTCTCCTGGCTGTGGTTTTTCAACGTGACTTCCACGAAAAGGTCGGCACTGGAAGTATCGGGAAGCGGAAGATCGGAGAGGATGAAAGGATCATTTATCGATACATCACCCGCAGTGCTCAGAAAGACATCGTTCCAGATGCCGGTGTTCCTGCCCCTTATTGTCGGGATCCAGTCCCAGCCAATGGAGGCATGACAGGTGGGATTGTCAGCTCCCAGTACACCCCCGTTCTTATCGGCGCTCAGGGCTGTCTTCTCCTTTACCGTTCCGGTATTTTCATTTTTCAGGATAAGCACAGCCAGAGCATTTTTTCGGTCCGGCACGATCAGTGATGTTATGTCAAATCTGCCGCGCATAAATGCTCCGTCGATTCTTCCTGCTTTTTTCCCGTTGACAAAAACATCTGCTTTCCAGTTTATCCCGTCAAAATTCAGGAATATGCGCTTCTCCCTGAAATGCCGGGGGATATCAAATTCATTCCTGTACCAGAAATCAGAATTAAAAAAGGATTCAGATATGAGGAGCTGGTTATCTCCAAAGTCAGGATCAGGTATTGCTCCTGCATTAATATAGCTTACCAGAACTGTCGCAGGTACTGTTGCATCAATCCATCCTTTGCAATTAAATCCTCCGGATGAAATGAGCTCTCCCGTTGATGATACTTCAGATGCTCTCTGAACCTTCCAGTATCCTCCATTCAGACACAGGCGGTTCTGTTCAGGCCGTGAAGGTGCTTTAGGCCTTGTGACCAGCCCTCCCGTGCCAAAGACTTCCAGCTCGCTTAACATAAAGCTGCTGCCGGATTCAGGTTTTTCCATAAGTATCCTCACGAAACGTCCCCTGCCGTTTTCAACAGCTATGTCATCGAGCCGGCCGCCATGACCCGGCAGGGGCGCAATATTCTTCCAGCTTTCAGAATCATCCGAAACCTGGACGCTTCCGGCCAGGGCCTTATTGATCCAGTGCAGTTTTATGCGGTCAAATGAACTGGCAGAGCCAAGGTCAACGTATATCCATTCCCGGCTGTTTCCGGCACTCATCCATGCACTTTTGAAATTATGGGAAGGGGTAACCTTAAGCCTGGTTCCTTCGAGATAAAAATCCAGGTCGCTTAATGTCCATTTCTCAGCACAGGGAGATGAAAGGATAATCCTGAAATAATGCCAGGCGACCGGACCTGCTGGTACAAATGACAGATTAACAGATCTTTGCATTGATCCTGGTCCGGGTCCGGAACCGGACGTGAATGAAGGCCTCGGAGCTATTGAATCCGGTCCGTACGGGCTTAACTGAAATGCACCGGAACGCTTGCCGGAGTTGTTTCCCTTTTTCAGGCCCTGCTGGTTGATCATTTCAGCAGAAGGATCCTTTCTTTCTTCACCCGGCAGACCAGTGCCCCTAATCTCAGAGATTTCCTTCCAGTTTAGTCCGTCGTCGGAGCCAAGGCAAACAAATTTCCATCCGCAGGTTTTCTTTTCATTAAAGGTCATTGAACCATTCAGGCATATCCGGTCTGCAATTACCGGTTTTGCTTCCCTGTTGATACTGAATTCGATCCATACCTCTGATCCTTCAAGGTTCACTTCTGTTGCACTGTTGTGATCCAAAAGCCACTCCCTTTCATTTACGGGTGCGACGCCGCTGCTGGTAGAAACGGAGATGTGATCGGGTATTTCATGGGCGGAAATGCCGTCAGTTGCAAGCTGTGCCGTCAGATTATAGTCATAGCTTGAGGAATGGAAAGCAGGCCTCAGCCTTGCCAGATTGCGATAATTGTTCCTGTCTGGTACCAGGTCAGGAGAAAAATCTTCCCCGGGATCACCAGGATATATTCCCACGCCGCGCGTGTAGGAAGAATTCATGTTGTGGCAGCCGGGATCAGGAATGGCAATTAATAATAATCCCAACAGAAAACAACCTGCTTTTGTCGACTTCATGCTGACCAGACTGTATTTAAATCATCTGAGCCGGGGCATCACATCCATGAACCGGTCAGGTTCCGATTATGGGGAATAAACTGAAAATTCCCATGTTGTCATTTGTTTCTAGATTTTGTCGTAAACATATGTTTCAGCCGTTTCCCCCCAGAAGACAGCCCTGACTGAATCAATGACAAGACTGGAACCGTCAAATTTATAGATCTCAGTAATGATTGTCTCATTACCGTCTTCCTGAACGATCTTGCTTGTGATCTTCAATGATTTCCTGTCATCTGACCATGTTGCAGTGGATGTTTTGACTGATTCCATGAATGCCTTATTCCGGCATTCCTTGCCATCGAGAGTGTATTTGTCAGTCATCGTGGAAGTTTCGCCGCGGAATTCCTGGACACGCTCAATGGTCATATCATTGCCGTTCTGTGCGATAGCAACCTGTGATGGTGCAGAACTGAATTCTTCATTCAGTTTGCTTTTTTCGGTGTTGAGCTTCCAGGTCCCTGAGAAGTTAACTTCCTGAGCTGAGGCTGCCAGTGATGCATTCAGCAGCAGGATAAGAAAAACAGCTTTTTTCATCATAATATAATTTTTATTTTAATGGTATGATTGAACCCACATGCCGGATATTTGATTTATACGTGTTTGCGCTTTTTATATGCGGGTTTCATTTGTGCAGAAGTTTGATTATGCAATTGCTTTCAGGTTGTTAATGTATATATTTCAGGTCATATTGATTTTTCGGTATTTGAAGATGTTCAGATTCTGGCCGGAACAGGATGATCTGTTATTGCTGAATATCCATTGTTCAGGGGAATAAGCATATTGCCGGCAGCTAGCCAAGCAACTGTTTTACTTTTGCTGAAATCTCCCTTCCGTCGGCCCTGCCTGCCAGTTCCTTTATGGCGGCACTCATTACTTTTCCCATATCGGCCGGGGACGTTGCACCAAGACGTGATACAACCTTACTGATTATTTGGGTAAGCTCCTCATCGCTTGGTTTTGCCGGCAGATACTTTTCCAGCACCTCTGCTTCGGCGACCTCCTTTTCCCAGAGATCCTGCCTGTTCTGTTCCCTGTAAATGGCGGCTGATTCCCTTCTCTGCTTCACAAGCTTCCTAACTATATTCACTTCATCTTCGGCAGAAAGAACAGCATCCGGTCCTTTTTCGGATCTGGCAAGCAAAAAAGCGGTTTTGGCCGCCCTTATGGCTTCAAGGGCCACTTTATCCCTGCCTTTCATGGCATTTATCAGATCGCTGGCAATCTTTTCAGCAAGTGACATGGTTATAAATATTACAGATAAATACTATTTGCTACTTCATTATAAAGGTAGAAGAAATAAAAGATATGACAAAGGGCATAAGACAACCGGAAATGAAAGATCACCTCGTCTTTTTCAGGCATTCATTGCACCGGATGGTAAACTTAACAAATCCCTTAACTCCGCGGTATGCGGTGTGTATAACCGGCACGGCTGCTTGTCTGCCTGACTTGAAGGGGGCAGCCTGTTGAAAAACAGGAATGCAATACTTATTTGCCGAACAGTCTCGCAGCGTTAGCGTAGTATATTTTTTTGAGGATCTCCTTTGGCAGTCCGAATCCGTTAAGGGCCCAGTGATAACCGAACAGGTTAATATTATAAAAGTGTTCGTCGGCCGATTCCAGGATCCTGAATGTGGTCCTGTACATTGCCGGATCGTATCCCATATCAGTGCCGTACAATAGCCGGTCCTGGTATTTTTCGTAGAATGCGGCCATGTTTCTCGGAATAGTTGCCGATTCGGCAAAGCGGGCGGAGATATCAGCATAAAGATTGGGATACTTGTCGAGGAGATATCCAAGTTTTCCGGGGTCGTGATTAAGATTTGCGAAATGGCAGGCGATGAAAGTGGTTTTGGGGTTATCCCTGACTGCGTTCTCAAGAGTCTGGACAAGAGCGTCGAATCCGATTATTCCGGGCCGGGTCATATCGATCCTCCATGTCTGCGCGTTCATCAGTCCGTCGTTTGTTGAGTCCATCTTTTCATACATCCAGATCGGATCGGCCACATGAATGCTGACCGGCATTTTCAGCTCGGCGCATTTTTCGAACAGAGGTTTCATTCTGGGATCGTCGAAATGCATTCCCCTGGCCTGGACCGGCTCATTAAATGTGAGCCCCGTACCTTTGTCACCTTCTTCTCCCACTCCCCTTGCCCCGAGTTTATAGCATCTCTCAAGCTCCCTGACGGCGTCCGGGCCATAGCCGGGCTGGTCGTAACCGGTGTAGTCAAAGCCGCACCAGAGCTGGAACCTGTCACTGTGAGCCGAATACAGATTACAGACAGAGTCAAATAATTTTCCTGAGGCCTGGGTGAGAACGACTGTCTTTTCAATTCCGCATTCGTCCATCACTTTAACCCACTTCTCCAGTTCCTCACTGGTTGTTGCATAATTGTGTGAGTGCGCGTCGAATACCGGGAAGGCAGCTTTTTCAATAAGCGTTACCGGTACTTTGTACAATGAAACAGGACGGTAATTCCTGAGCAGGATCCCTTCAGCTTCCTTTATCGGTGCGGGAGGCTTTGATCCCGGGGCAGAACAGGCCGATATAAGTATGAATATCGCTGCAGTTTTTAAAATGTGAGTCTTCATAATCGGATATTGTTTATTGTTTCAAGCTTGTCTGCAATCAGTTCAGTAACTGCACGGGTAGCAGGGGGAAATATTTTCCGAAGGTCGATTTCATCATTGTCTTCAAGCAGCCTCCTGAGGGAGGTCATATAGATGTTTTTGATTTCGGTGGCCAGGTTGACTTTGCATATTCCATTCAGGATTGCTTCCTGCAGCATTGTGTCGGGAATTCCTGAACTTCCGTGAAGCACCAGGGGGACCGGTACTTTTTCGCTTATTGCTGCAAGAAGTTCAATATCAAGCCGGGGCTCCTGCCTGTAAAAACCATGCGCCGAGCCTATGGATACTGCAAGTGAATGCACTCCTGTGTTTTCCACGAAATACAGGGCCTCGGCAGGCTGGGTGAATCCCTCATTATCCTGCTTCTGCCCAAGTTTTGCAACATAGCCAAGCTCGGCTTCCACGCATGCATCATACCCTGATGCTGTTTCCACCACACGCCGGGTGACAGCAATATTTTCCGCGACCGGTTTTTCGCTGGCATCGATCATTACCGAATCGAAGCCTGCGTCGAGGCATTTCCGCACCATTAATTCGGTACTGCCGTGGTCGAGATGGAGCCAGGCTTCCGCTCCGTATTCAC
Organism: uncultured Rikenellaceae bacterium; assembly: GCA_964435015.1. Taxonomy (GTDB): domain Bacteria; phylum Bacteroidota; class Bacteroidia; order Bacteroidales; family VadinHA17; genus LD21. The sequence continues at coordinate 54,623 of CAYSXP010000021.1, read as the reverse complement.
TGATTGCCGACTTTGCCATTGATGATGCCACGTTCAGTCCGAGATACTGAATTGAGCTTTCCGAAAGCTGAAGAATGACCGGCAGCTTAAGTCTGACTGAGGCCAGAAGGATTCCCGACAGTGTCTCGAAGTTATAGAAATTGGCCGCCAGGACTGCCTTCTTTTCGTTTTTAAGCTGATATAGTTTATTCTTGATCTTCATTTACAACAGGGGGCGTTTAAATTTTTCAACAGCTAAACGGTTAACCGTTTCCGGGTCCTTAAAAGCTCCTGTTCCTCCTGCCATGGTAGTGTTCAGGGCTCCCGCCAGCGCTCCTGTTTCGAGGCATTTCAGAAAGGGTTCGCCCCTTATAAAATCCCTGATGAACCCTGCGTCAAAGCTGTCGCCTGCACCCACGGTGTCGATCACATTGTTGTTTATGAAAGCCGGCTGATGAACTATACGGGTTCCGTCCCATCCATATGCCCCGTCGCTTCCGTTCTTCACCACAATGAGATTGGAGTGATCCCTGATTTTCTCTATTCCCTCCCCGAGTGAGTTGCTGCGTGTCAGGTATTTGAATTCCTGCATGTTGGGAAGGAAGATATCAATGTGGGGCAGGAGTTTGTCGAGGGGAAGGTCCCATTTTTCATCCGGATCCCACTGGGCATCAAGAGATGTGGTCAGCCCGGATTCCCTGGCACGGCTGAAAAGGAGAGGCAGGTCATTTTTAATGCCAGGCTGCATGAAACAGGTGGCAAAATGCATGTGTCTTGCGGTAGAAAGAAAGGTGAAATCAATGTCTCCGATTTTGAAATCATACATTGCTCCCGGATAGGTTATGTTGGCCCTGTCCTGACCGTATACCAGCACGATGGTGGCCCCGGTGTTGAGTGTTGCTGACCTTATGATGCGGGATGTATCAACGTTCCTTGCATTCAGTGAATCGATGACGACCCTGGCAAAATTATCCTTACCGATCTTCCCGATGAAAGCGACGTTTGTTCCAAGCGCACTCAGGTTGCTTGCGAAGATGGCTGAAGAGGAACCCAGCGTCACTTCCATGTAACCTGCAATGATCTCTTTCCCGACCTGGGGCAGATTTCCGATGTCGTTGAGAATTATGTCGACGTTCAGCTCTCCGATAACACAAACATCAATTTTTTTTTCCGGACCGGTCATATTAAATAAGTTGACTGAAATGGGGTTAATGTTTCATAAAATTGAATTAAGTCCGACAAGATTGAACTTCCAGAAGTATTTATCCATTGCGCTTTCAATGGATGATTCTACAATTGTGGCAGCTTCAATTCCATTATCTGCAAGGTTTTCATACAGCAGTTGCCTTGCCGACACAACCGCGGCTTCCTCCCAGATATATCGGCATCCTGTTTTAATGAGCCATTCCTGTCTTTGTAAGGAAATTGAATAGAAGTCGCCGGGATCTTCATTTTCCCGGATCCACTTTTTCCATCTTCCCGACTTTATCACTGAATTCCACAGTGCATCCTTGATCGGGACCAGAGTTTTCATTTTTCCCTCCTCAATCAATGACTGTTGTATCCTGTCCAGTTCCATCAATCCGTCGTATTCAAGCTCTGTAAATTCAGGGCCCACGTTGGCTGCTCCCATACCTGATTCAGGGTATGCTTCGGGGTTTGTCACATTGTCGGAATAATGGCCCTTGATCAGGCTTCCGTATTCACCGGCGATCGTTGCAAGCCTGCGGGCCACTTCCGGGTCAAAGGTAGTAGTATGGAGGTCGGTTCCGACTTTGCCGACGACAAAGCAGGGCCATACATCCTTCAGGTTACTTTGTTCAAGTCCTTTTTTAAGGAGCCTTAGAAATTCACTGAAGGTGCAGATATCAGCCAGGCCTCCGTGTACTTCTTCAGTGCCGACTTCATATGATATCGGCGGCAGCCCTTTGCTTTTCCTGAATGACTCTGCATGCTTTATCAGTTCAACAGTCCTTTCTGCAACGGTTTCTATGCGGATCGGGCTGTTTTCCCGAAGTGTGATATCAATGGTGGGATCAACATGGATGAGATCATATCCGGCACCGATGGCTGCTTCGAACGATGACTTTACTGCATTCATCGTTTCATCGTAGCTCCATTTTCCGGTTCTGTGGATATCCTTAAGCCAGGGTCCGCCATGATCAATTGCAATGATGACCGGGGATGTTACATTAAGGTTCCTTGCATGAAGGCGTACTGTTTTTACAAATTCCGACGGTGTTAACCCGGTATAGCCGCCGTCGAGATCAACCTGATTAAGGGTGGCAGCAAATTTAACGGGTGCGTTGCATCTTTTTGCCGATTTCAGGGCTGCCCTTATTACTGAGATTGAATTGGGGCAGGCTGCAAAAATAGTCCTTCTGGTTCCGGACTCAGACTGAAGAGTTTTTATCCTGTCAAGGATATGGTCCATAAGTGGCATTCCTTCAGCCGCGGCTCTTTCCCTGATCATTTTGTTCATAAGGGTAAATCAGAATTTATAGATGGTTACATTTTCCACGATCCTTGAGATTGCTCCGCTCTTTGAGGGGTTGTCGGGCCGCAGACCCAGTGCAAGTGATTTGTAATAGCCGAGAAGCTGTGCGGGAATGATATTGCATACTGCCAGGAATTCTTCATCCAGCCGGTTTCCAGAATCGGACAGCCTGATGTGGAGATCGAATTCCAGACCGTCTGCTGAACTTTCATATATTCCTATGGTACGGAGCGGCTCTCTCCCTTTCTTCATGGAAAGCACGAGATCCCTTTCGTATTGCCGTACATATTCATTATTTGCGAAAATGAATACAACCAGGGTGGTTTCGTCAGTTACGGCTTTTGGTCCGTGCCTGAATCCAAGATAGGTTTCATTCTTGCAGATTATGATGCCATCAGTCAGTTCCTGAAGCTTAAGATGAGATTCGGTGGCAGTTCCAAAAAATGGCCCGGAGCCCAGAAAAACTGCTCTTTTAAAATCAGATGATGCGATCTCCCTTATTTTCGCGGAGTAATTGCCGATTATTTTTTTACCGTAGGAACAGAGTGTTTTTATCTGGGTTCCCAGAGAATCTATTTCCCTGAGGCGGGCTATAAGAATACCGCACAGCAGCATTCCTGAATAGCTGCCTGTCATGGCAAGTCCCTTGTCATTTGCCGTCGGGGGAAGCAAAATAACCAGTTTTTCTGATTGGGTGTGATAGTATGCCAGTCGTCCGTTCCCGTCGCATGTAATAATGAGATGACAGCATTTTTTGCAAAGTTTGTCGGCAAGCTCCGTTACCGCCGTACTTTCAGGGCTGTTTCCCGAGCGGGCGAAAGAGACCAGTATAATCGACTCATTATCATTGAAGTAGTTCTCAGGATATGAAAGCAGGTCGGTTGTTGCCACAGAATCGGTATGGATATTGAAGTGCCGGCTGAAAACCGGACCCAGTGACAAACCGATATATGCGCTTGTTCCGGCCCCGGTGAGGATGATCCTGTCGGTGCCGGGCAGCGATCCTGTAAAAAAGGATGAAATCCTTTCCTTATCTGCTGATATCTGAGCATATATTTCCTGCCAAAGATCAGGCTGTGCTGCAATTTCACCTGCAGTGTGCACAGCACCGAGCTCTTCCAGCAAAGAGGTTTCTGAGCCAAAAGGAAGCATATTCTGTTTTATTAATGATTTTTCAGGTAATACAAAGATATTTATAATGAAAACACAGACAAATTTAATGAAAAGATTTTTTATAGAAATGGTAAGTAAATGAAAGATTCATTAAATTATTTTTTAAATTATGCTTTAATGTTTTTTAATCAGCGATTAAATCTTACACAGGGGGCGGGTAAGTAAACGTTGGATTAAATATGTATTGATATATTGATTCTTAATTATTGTTGTTTATTTTTGGATCTTTGCATCAGAGATTCTCACATCAGGTAAAAATACCAGAATCTGAATTTTTCAACTTAAATGCTTAAATCATGATAAGAAAGAATTTCCTTTTTGTATTTCTGTTTCTGACCCAGTTGCTTCCCGGGCAGAAAGCTTCCATAACTGTGGAAACCAGGGATATACTCACTTATCCTTTCGGCGATCCCAATCCGGTGCCAGTGTTGGCGGAAAGGAGAGATGAAATATATCCGTACCATTCATTCAATGGTTACAGCCTGAAGGGCCGGATGCAGAAGTGGAACCTCATCAAACTGGAGAATGACTATATTGAAGTCTGGGTGATGCCGACTGACGGAGGCAAGGTGTGGGGCGCGATTGAAAAATCGACCGGCAGGGAGTTCGTCTACAGGAATGAAGTAATGAAGTACAGGAATATTTCGATGCGCGGACCATGGACTTCAGGGGGCATTGAATTTAATTTCGGTTATATCGGGCACAATCCGTCAACATGTGTGCCGGTTGATTACAAGACCGTCGAAAACCCTGACGGAAGCGTCAGCTGTTTTGTCGGAAGCCTCGACCTGCCTTCCAGAACCAAATGGAGTGTTGAGGTACGGGTACCCAAAGACAAAGCTTATTTTGAGACCAGGACCTTCTGGAACAATCCCACACCTCTTCCCCAGTCGTATTATAACTGGATGACGGGTGCCGCTGTGGTTACTGACGACCTTGAATTTTATTATCCTGGAAATCAGGAGATAGGCCACGGGGGTGAGCATGGGTTATGGCCGGTGGACAGGGAAGGGCATAATATAGCACTATACAGGAACAATAATTTCGGTTCGAGCAAATCGTATCATGTTGTTGGCGAATTCAACAATTACATGGGCGGTTATTATCACAATTCCCGCTTTGGATTCGGACACTGGGCTCTTTATGAAGAAATGCCGGGTAGCAAGCTGTGGCTCTGGTCACTGGCAAGGGACGGCGGGATATGGGAAGATCTGCTGACAGACACAGATGGCCAGTATATGGAATTTCAGGCCGGGCGCACGCATAATCAGTACGGGGGAACATCAAACAAGACACCCATTTCACAGGTTCCGTTTGCACCGGGCCTTACTGACCGGTGGACCGAAATATGGTTCCCGGTCAGGGAGATTGGCGGCATATCCGATGTCTCACCTTCGGGTGTGCTTTATGCAAAAAATGAAAACGGGACACTCCAGTTTGGAGTCAACTCCTTTGTCTTTGCCGAAGGTAAGATCATAATAGAATCGGGCGGACATGTGATCTTTAGCGAGGATGTTAAGTTCAGGCCCATGGATGTGTTCAGGAGTTCAATTCCTCTGGCCTCCGGAGCAGAGTATGAGATTTCAGTCAGGGAAATGGGTCTGAAGTACAATCCGGCGAAAAAGAAATTCCTGTCCCGTCCGTTCATCTCAACAATGCCTGCCGGCATGGTAACAGCCTCATCGGTTTACCAGGAGGGTATGGAGAACAAGGAGAACAGGAATTACAAGGCTGCAAAAGTACTTCTGAAAAAAAGCCTTTCGATGGATCCCCTTTACACCGATGCCATGGCAGCACTTACAGAGCTGTATTACAGAAGCAATCTTTACGATTCTGCGCTCTATTACGCAAACAATGCCCTGCAGATGGATACATATCATCCTGCCGCGAATTATTTTGCAGGATTGACATACAGGGCAAAGGGCAACCTTATCGATGCTGTGGAATCGCTGGGATGGGCAGCAAGATCAACACAATACAGGTCAGCGGCCTATGCGCAGATGGCAGCTGTTTACCTGCAACTTGACGACATGAAGCTTGCGGACCATTACGCCAGGCTCTCACTTGATTTTGAACGCAATAACTTCAATGCATTGCAGGTACTGGCTATTATGGCCAGGAAAATAAATGCCACCGGCAAGGCTGAGGAATATCTGAAAACTATCAGCGTCCTTGATCCGCTGAACCATTTTGCTGATTTTGAAAGATACCTTCTTAATCCTTCAGCAGAGAACGAGAAGCTGTTCAGAACGACGATAACCAATGAAATGCCCTATCAGACCTTTCTCGAGCTTTGCATGGTTTACTATGGGATGGGGCTCAGGGAAGATGCCCTTAAGGTGCTGGAAAAAGCTCCGTCGCATCCCTTAATAACAATATGGAAGGCATATCTCAGGAATGATGCAACAATTCTTCAGGAAGCTGCTGTCGCATCCCCGGCTTTTGTGTTTCCCTACAGGACCGAGACAGTGTCGGCTCTTGACTGGGCAGTGTCGAAGAATAGCAGCTGGAAGTTCAAATACTATCTTGCCCTCAATTATGCGGCCATTCAGCGCGACGAGGAGGCCATGAAGCTTTTGCGCGAGTGCGGGACCGAACCCGATTATGCACCTTTCTACCTTACACGGTCTTCATTATTGCGGCCAATGAGCAATGAACAGATACTTGCCGACCTGCAGGCTTCGCGGAAAATTGCTCCGGATGACTGGCGAACCGCAGTACGGCTAATTGATTATTACGAGAGAACGGGAGATAACAAAACAGCCCTGGACATTGCCACCGCAGCTTATAAAAAAGACAGGGAAAATTCAATTGTCGGAATACGGTATGCACAGACACTTATTAACAACGGACTTTATGCCGCCAGCCTAAAGGCCCTGGAAAGCATGACCGTTCTTCCGAATGAAGGCGCAAGCATCGGGAAAGATGTTTATGAACAGTCGTCCCTCTTCCTTGCAATGGACATGATGGGCAGGAAAAAATACGGTGAGGCGCTCAGGTATATTGAAAAGTCAAAATTATATCCCGAAAATCTGGGTGTGGGAAAACCATATGAACCAGATACAAGAATACAGGATTACCTGAAGATCAAATGCCTTGAGAAGTTGAACCGGAAAAGCGAAATACCCGAACTGACAAAATCGCTTGTTGATTATACAAAAAAGAGGATCGGTCATCCCTCTCTCAGCAGTTTGCTTGCAGTCCGCCTGCTGAAGGATCAGGGCGATACGGCGGCTGCAAATGATCTTGTTCAGCTGATCAGGAATTCTGACAGGGCGGAAAATCCGGTCAACAGGTATGTTCTTGCGGCTGCAGGAAATGATCAGACTGCGATTGCCAGCCTTGAAAAGCGACTGGAAGGCAATAGTGTATTCAGGATATTTAAAAAATTGGAAGAGGTTACAAAATAACGTCCGATACAGTACTTGATCACACAGATCCGCCAGTACCCCTGTCAATGATCAGGGGGATCCTGGCGGATCTGTGTTTTAAAGGTACTGACCCGTAAAAACACTTTGGATCAGTCAGGCTTGTCCGGCTGAAACCTGACTTCCCCCGTGTGTATTAACAATCAGTCCGCTTTGTGCGATTCAATCAGTTCTGCAAGTTCTTTCCTGTATTCCTCGAATTTGTAACCCCGGTCGGACCAGCTGACATTGTCGAGTTTCGCTGCATCCCACACTCCTGCGGGGATACATTTATTAACGATCTTTTCAATCTCCTTTTCCAGGCCCATTTCCCTTGCGAGCCACAGGTATTCATAATCCTGGGCCCCCCTTCTCCAGTTTTTGGCCCTGACCGACGACAGAGGACCATTGAGGCTCCTGTCTTCTTCAGGGAAAAGTGCGTCTCTTCCGGGGTAAAGGAAGGTTCCGTCGCCGTTGATCCTGTCTTCGTATGTGAGCGGATTCACGAATACATTCAGATTTGTCCAGAAAGTTGTTGACCAATAGAAATACTGGTCGATATTGTATTTCCAGGCAACCCATGGCATTACGCGGAACTCGATTGCATCGGCATCGCTCACCACGGCTCCCATCCCCGGCCTGAATCCGTTGTATATCCCGAGTTTGCGCCCTGCGGCCCTTTCTTCAGCCACCATCCCGGCTGTCAGGTTCAGTGTCCATTCCTGGGCGGAGATCGACCAGAAATCCACATGTCCCTTCAGTCCGGGTATTATTTTATTTGTTACCAGTGCCGGAATATTCCTGCCGGGACCCGGATTACTGTGTGTCCACCCGGTCTGCATCCTGATGGTATCCATCGATCCTGTCCCTTTGGCACCTGCAGGACCCTTGAAATCAGGTTCGTCGGGAAACAGGTATTTGTGTCTTTCCACGCCCGGGGCATTTTTCCGGAACCAGTTTTCCCATGCATCAGAACCTGCCCGCCAATCCTTTTTGTTCATATTTCGGACGCTTCCGCCGTATTCGGCCGGAAAACCTCCGCCGTAGCCTATTGAAAACGTACCGTTGCCAATGTTTCTGCCCGGTCCCCGGTAACCGTTTGCCTCGGTATAGGCCTCGCCGGTGAGATACCTTTTATAATAATGATCCATTTGATCAAGACTGTTCACTGTGCAGACCAGATCAAACCTGTGGCGATGGGCAAGCTGGTTGTATTTAAGTTCAAGACTGAAATATTCCTCACTGTTCCGTTCAACGTTATGGCGCCCGGCAATGTACCCCGGATAGTAGCCAAACATGTTCCTGAGATGGGTGGTGTCAGAAAGTACAAAATCATATACCTTTATATTTAAAGGTATGGTTTTATATTTTTTCCCTGACACGGTTACAGTGACTTTTCCCGAATAAATACCTGCAACGGCATTCTCAGGTATCAGGATATCTGCCCACACAGCCTGATTCATTTCAGGCTCGATGCTGAAGGGAGCTCCTCCTTTTTCGGGGGATGCAGAGAACGGGATGAGGCAGTCAGGAACCCAGCCGGTATAATATGATGAAGGGACCGCTGTTTCCGAGAAGAACCACAACGGGGGTGACCGTTTTATCATGTTAAGATAATGTTCCGTAAACAATTCGACATATTTCCCTCTGTAATCGAAAGGATCCGAAGGGGATGCCTCCGATCCGGGGATCACCGAACTGCCGTTTTTCAGGTCACTTACACTGACATTTACCTGTTTGGCTCCGGCCTCGCCCGCCTGGATTATCAGCTGAAAAGCTATTATTTCATTTTTGGCTGCGAAGAGGCTGATTGTGTTTTTCTTCCATGTTGCATTCGCAGGATCGGAAGAGATTGGATTTGAGATGTCTTCCTTCCTTATTTTTTCTCCGTCATCAAGCGCCCACACTCTTTTAATGCCGGGATCTGAGCAGTATGATCCGGAGAGCATGATCAGCATGGCCAGGACAGGCAGGCCCGGGCCTGCTGATTTGAAAGGGTTCGTGATTTTCATGGTGTTGTATGTTATTTGGATGGCGATTAAATGGATGAATGTTGTGCAAAGCTTGTTCAGGCTTGTTTTTTCAGGGTTTCATTTCACTTCAATGGTTCCCACCCGGTACCATCCGTCGGTTGTTCTGCCTTTGTTTGCAATGGGGATCACGTGGTCAGGAGAACTGTGGAACACAATTCCCAGTTCGAGGGTATATGTTCCGGGTTTAATGTCACCGGGAAGCTTGTACAATGCTTCGGCTTTCATTTCACCGGGAAGCCATCCGTGGATTGAAACATCGGTTACCATTGCTGCCTGAATTTTCCCATCCGTATTTCTGAGCCTGAGGGCAATCCTGTGGTCGCGGTACGGGGGAGCAATCCCGAGGTTTTCCCATTTCATGGAAACAGGTATTCCTGCGCCCTGAGCCGGGGTTTTATTGTAATCTATATCTCTCAGTACCAGTCTGAAACCAATTATCTTCATTAGCCTTTCAATTTCAGGGAGCCAGTTTGCCGGAATATAGTGTGATTTATTCTGGATGAATGTGGCATGCCAGGCGATTGCATCGTCGACGACGTTTTTCGGGGGTGTGGGGAAGCCTCCGAAGACTCCGCAGGGTTCAAGGGCCACTGTTCCAGTTTTCCAGCCGTCAGGCAACATTCTGGCCATTGGCCAGTAGGAATCCCTGTGATGGTTCCAGCCCACGCCGGGGCCATCTCCGTTTCCCCAGCAGTCGCCTCTCCAGGCTGACCTGCCTTTCAGGCTGGCATACAGTACATTGTTCCTGTCATCCACAAGTGCGGTCAGCGGGGTATCAGGAAATGTCTCGTAATACAGGTCGATGATCTTTTTCCGGGTCGCATCGCCGGGCATCAGCTTCGGGTCGCAGTAATTGTGCCACTCTCCCCACAGTCCTACCGAGCCTATATCCACAAGGGCCAGGTCGGGATGTCCGTCATATCTGGCGCCCAGGGCTCTTATCAGTTTTTCATGATAATCCCACACCACCTGCTCTTCGAGGTCAACCTCATAATGGGCGCCTTCCCCGGGACATTCGGAATAGGTATATTTGATTCCTTTGTCCAGCAGCCATTGCGGAATAGTTCCTTCATGGCCGGGCCATGAAAGCATAACCCTGAAAGCAAGGGCCTGGTTTGCTTCCCTGCATTTTCTCAGAACCTCATCTATCATTCCGAAGGCATACCCGCCCTCGGCAGGCTCAAGATCGCCCCATGTCCAGCGATAGTAGGCGCAGCCCGACCTGAAAGGAAGCCCGGTCATGGACGGATCTTCACCGGCTGTCCTGAAAAATGTCTGCCATCCCACACCGGGGATCTGAAGAAAGCCGGTATCCTCTTCCAGTACTTCATTATTTTCAATCTTTTCCCTTGATGAGCATGCAGTAAATATGCTTAAAGCAAGTGCAATTGACGAAATGACAAATAAACTGAAATGATGGCTTTTTATCATGACTGATCTGTTCAACAGTGAATATTCAAATGTAAAACCAGCTTTTTGTCAGGTTTCATCAGGGTCATCGTTTCTCATTTTTCAGCCTGACTATTTCTTTGGCGATTTTCTCACGCAACATCAGGATCCTGTTCGGATCTTCTGATGATGACCACCAGTCCGGGGCAATTTCAGAGACCAGGCTGGTAACTGCCTGCCTGCCGGAAAGTTGTTCGAGAAGCGCGAAATATTCCCAGTCTTCCATTGAATCACGGATATTCTTAAGCCTGATGCATGATATCGGACCGTCGATTCCGCAGGGCACACCGGGGTAAAGCAGGTATCCGCCGCCATTGAACTGATTTTCCGATTCCGAAAAAGCGGGCAGCAGCCAGGGATCCATTATTCCTGTACGCGATTCACTGATTTGAACAGCCGACCAGTACAGGAGCCCGTTGATATTGTACTGCCAGTTGATCCATGTCGGGGTCCTGTAGGAAGTAAGAAGTGCATCAATGTGCCAGTAGGGGGAATCAAAGTCTTTCAGCTTTTCATATTCGGGATGGTACGGAGGCGTTCTCTGTGAAAGGGCCGTATACGACCATACCTCATCTCCATGGGCGATCTTTTCGTTTATTGATTCACGATCGATAAATGCCCACAGCGGGCACCAGATATCCACTGCCGGATCGATATCGGGCCATTCGGGATCCTGTTTGTAGGTCTGTTCAACAACAAGGCACCTGAGTTCTGGTGCCGCTTCATGGATCATTTGTCCGAGTGCCAGCACTTCTTCGTAATTCTCTTTCAGGTTGGGCTCGTCGAGCATATAAACATAAGCCCTTTTGTCCCAGCCGTTGTTCTTTACGTAATTGTAATAATCCCTGTAATAGCGTATGGCTTTTGCCCTGTTTACGGTAGTCATTTCAGGAAATCCTGCACGCGGTATCTCAAAATCGGTGACATGGAGGTCGAGGATGTATTTTGCGAGGGCTTCATGGCGCAAAGGATCTATTTTGAGAGAGCCGTCGGTGTTCACTTCAGGGAGCAGGCTTGACGGGATCGGCGGGTTGATTCGGTGATCAGCCATCATCCGGCAATAGCGCAGCTCAATTTCCCTGGCTTTTTCGGAATTCCTTTCGACACCGAATAATCGGGGGATCTGCCAGTTCACACTTCCGAAATGATTGCGGTGCGTAGGTCCGTCAGGCAGGGTGAAATCCCATACTGTGAGTTTAACGGGCAGTGAGAGCTTTTTTGTTTTCAGGGTTTCAGCGGACGGGCCGTGCGGCATGGGATAATTGTCGAAGGTAACGGTAAATTCTCCGGTATATTCACCTGCCGGTGTTTCACGCGGAATGTAAACATCTATCCATATTGGCTGGTTTTGGCCTTTCCACACATCAAACGGCAGTGCGTACATTTCAAAGCCGCTTGAAATGAAAGGAGTGCCCCATCTGACCCTGTACTGGCTGAATGGCTCAATCGGTTTTCCTGTTACCGGATCAATGAATGGAACTAATGGATCAGTATACAATCCGGGAGGCAGCTCAGCCCTGGGTGATGATCGTCTGACCCTTGCATATTCAGCCCTGAACAGGGTGATGTTTTCCCTGCCGACAGAAGCGGTTTTTCCTTTGAGGTCGGAAATTTCGGCAGCGACAACCCTGATATTTTTTGTAATGGCACCCACAACAACCTGAAATGATTCCACTTCATTCCGGGCACCGGCGATCAGCGCCTGGTCGCTGCCAGGCAGCTGCTGATCCTGACGGATCCGCTCCATGGAAGTGATGGAGGCAAGCCTGACTTCCATATTGTTGATTTTTTCTGAGCATGAAGCCAGCAGTAAGGCAAACAATATTGTAATTCCACCCGAGATTATTTTGTTTTTTCGTTCCATGGTACTGAAGTATTTTTGTTTATGAGTTGATGATTCTTTCATTTCCCTGAAAAATATTTTGCGGAATCATTTTAAATGTAAAAAAATCCCTGAGATTCACAATATAGGAAAAAATCCGGCAACCTGTCAATGTTTTAATAATTTTGATACAATTATATTATCATAATTTTAAAAAAGGAATATTTCTTTTTTTTTATGGCAAATATATTTCATATAATTTTTTTTCTTATTTTTACTTTCGTATTTGATGATATGCTTTTTTAGCCTGACGGTATCAGAATGATATATTTTGTATTGTCCGAAAGCAAATGTTTATTTAACCTTAAACCTTAAACCTTAAAACGCATGAACAATGAATTCAGATCCTGTTTTCTGTCTCGTTTGGCGGACACAAAAGGTCCGCTGAACAGGCGTATTTTTGTGTTCAGCCTTCTGGTCGTCCTGCTTGTCAGCCTGCCGCAGTTGTCTATGGCCGGAGCCGGGAAGAACCCGGGCAGCAAAGGCGACAATTCCGCTGCTGTGATCATGCAGCAAAGAGTGACCGGAACCATCACCGATGCTTCCACCGGAGAGCCTCTTGTCGGAGTGAATATTGTTGTTGACGGAACAACAACAGGCACGATGACAGATATCAATGGTAAATACACCATTGAAGTTCAAAACCGCAATTCCGTACTTTCAATATCCTATATCGGATATGTGGCCATTAAAGTAAATACAGATGGAAGGGCTGTTATTGATGTCTCAATGGAATCTGACCTGAAAGCCCTTGAGGAAGTTGTTGTGACAGGCTATGGAACTGTGAGGAAAAGCGACCTTACAGGTTCAGTCAGTTCGATCAAGACCGAGCAGATACTTCAGCTTCCCACCCAGCGTGTCGATCAGGCGATCCAGGGAAGGGCCCCCGGCGTGTTTATTTTAAATACCGACGGTTCACCCGGAGGCAATACCATGATCCGTATCAGGGGCAGCAACTCCATCAATGGCGGCAACGATCCCCTGATCATCGTTGACGGCCTGCAGGGAGCCAATATCAATCAGCTGAATCCTAACGACATTTCTTCAATGGAGATCCTGAAGGATGCTTCAGCCACGGCTATTTACGGTTCGCGCGGAGCAAATGGTGTTATTCTTATAACAACAAAACTGGGCAAAACCGGAAAACCTGTGATTGACGGCGGTTACAGTGTTGGCATTCAGAGCCTGGCACGAAAACTGCCAGTGATGAACGCCTATGACTTTGCCGTTTACAATAATTATCAAAACAGTTTTAACACAGCAAACGATCAGATACCAAAGAAGTACTTCTCAGACTCAGACCTTGAATATTATAAAACTCATTCCACCGACTGGCAGGATGCGATCTATAAAACCGGCATAATGCAGACCAGCAACCTGGCGATAAGCGGTGCGACGGAAAGGCTCAGGTACATGGTTTCCACCGGCTACCTTGATCATAAGGGCATCCTGCTGAATTCAGCCTATAACAGGTTGTCGCTCAGGGCCAATATTGCAGCCGATATTACCGACTGGGTTGATTTCGGCATGAATTACTCATACACATTCGAAAAATACAAATCACCCCCGTTTGAAGCCAACCTTTTCACATCAGTGAATGATGCACCCAGATGGGCTCCCACCGAGCCGGTTTATGACGAGAATGGCAATTACTGGAAACATCGCCCGGGATATGCCGCATATGATACATGGAACCCTGTGGCTACCGCGCTGGAAACCAAAATTGACAACCCGACCTACCAGAACAATGTGAATCTGTTCCTGAATTTTAAGCTGTTGAAGGGCCTTACCCTTAAAGTTATGGGAGGAGGAACTTTTACATCGTCATACAATCTCAGGTATGAAAATACCAAGACACGCAACGGATTTGCCATGAACGGTGTTGGAAACATCACTGATAATTTCAGGAATGCTTACCAGAATACAAATATTCTCACATACGACAGGACTTTCGGGGTTCATCACATTACCATTACAGGGGTGACCGAAGAGATTTTCAGCCGTTCGATGGGCAGCAATATGAGAGGACAGAATTTCCTGGTTGACCAGCTGGGTACCGACAACATGGATGGTGCCAAATCGGCGACGGTCGATTCATGGGCATCGAAGAGGGTTCTGATCTCATATATGGGACGCATCAACTACGGCCTTCTGGATAAATACCTTTTGACACTGAGCTACAGGGCTGACGGTTCATCGGTGTTCGGGGCAAACAATAAGTGGGGTTATTTCCCGTCGGGTTCCGTTGCATGGAGGATCTCCCAGGAAGAGTTCCTGAAGGATTCAGAAATTATTTCCGACCTCAAGCTCAGGGTGAGCTACGGGGTTACGGGTAATCAGGCTATAAGTCCCTTTGGCACACTGGCCAGGCTCGGTTCAAGCTACAGGTATCCGTACAACAACGGCGACAACCTCAATATCGGATTCGGGCTTTCAGGCATTGCCAATCCCAATCTGAGATGGGAATCAACCGGCCAGACAAATATTGGGATCGACCTCTCTCTCTTCGGCGGACGACTGACTTCCACGATCGATGTTTACAGGAAAGTTACCAAGGATCTGCTGATGCCCAGGCAGCTGCCTGATTATGTAGGGGTGTCAAGCGTTATTGACAATATCGGGTCGATTGAGAACAAGGGAATCGAGATATTGATAGGCGGCGACCCGGTATCCGGACGATTCAGATGGAACACAAGTGTGAATTTTACTTTGAACCGGAACAAGGTGCTTGATCTCGGGCCGGGAGTGACAAGAATAGGGTACACACCCACATCGGGAGGATACAGCCTGGGTTCAGAGTACATGTTCCTTGAAGTAGGTCAGCCCTTTGGTCAGATGAGAGGCTGGAAATACCTCGGACTATGGAGGTCTGAAGAGGACGCGGAGGCAAGAAGCTACGGCCAGCTTCCGGGAACGCCGAAATACGCGGATATCACCGGCCCCGACGGTGAACCTGACGGCAAGGTTGACGGCTTCGACAGAACCACAATAGGCTATGGCTATCCCGATTTCACCATCGGATGGACCAACATATTCACCTACAAGAATCTGGAGCTTTCTTTCCTTATCAACGGCTCATACGGAAACCAGTTATTCAACACCATAAGGATCCGCAGGGAGTCAAGCTGGGAAGGGACAGATCCCAAATTGTTGAATTACTGGACCGAGCAGAATCAGGATACTGATGTTCCTGCTCTCTGGGACGGAAAATGGGTACAGGATCAGCATCTGGTAAACAAATATAATTTCGGCGCTGGATCCGGAGCCACATCGCGTTGGGTTGAAGACGCCTCTTTTATCAGGCTGAAAACTCTTACCCTGGCTTACAATTTCGACTCCAACCTTTTGAGAAAAATCAGGTTTTCGAAAGCCAGGCTGTATTTTACCGGAACGAACCTGCTGACCCTCACCAAATACACCGGCTATGATCCGGAAGTTGCCCAGTTCGCCTATAATGATGCACTGATCGGCGTTGACCAGAGCGTTTACCCGCCTGCCAGGATGTTCACTTTCGGCATCGATTTTACTTTCTAAACCTAATCATCACTAAGAATATGAAAAGGAAAATTTCAAGCATACTAACAATATCAATGTTGTCAGCAGCAATTCTCTTTTTTGCTTCCAGCTGTGATCAACTGATCGAGAAGCCAACCGATTTTGTGGGACCTGACAACTTTTTTACGACACCTTCGCAAATTGAATCGGCATTCACTGCATCAATGGACGTCCTGTTCGGAGGATGGACATTCTACGACTGGTACGGGTATCCTGAGATCTTTGAAATGGACGACCAGGTATATGGAGGCGATCTTGTTATCGGCGACGATTTCGGCAGTGGATGCTGGAAAAAACACTTCAGGGCAATAGCATTTGTCAATCCTGCAATAAAAGCCCTTAATGACGGCCAGGTAACCGGTATCTCACAGGAAAAAGCTGATGAACTGATGGCTCAGGCCAAATTCCTCAGGGGATGGAATTATTTCATGCTGGTACGCTATTATGGCGGCGTACCCCTGATAGAAGAGACAACCGATGCCACCAGGGAAGATATACCCAGGGCCTCGGTAGCCGAGGTTTATAACCTGATTGTAAATGACCTTCTGTTTGCAACACAGCACCTCCCGGTCAAATGGGGAGAGGAAAACAAGGCCCGTCCGGCTGCAGATGCCGCAAAGACCCTTCTGGCAAAGGTGTATATAACAATGGCAGGCTTTCCGCTCAACGATCCTTCCAATTACGTTAAGGCAAGGGATATGGCCAAGCAGGTAATGGATGCAGGCAACTACTGGCTTGTTCCGAACGTTGAGGATGTTTTCGAGATGGAGAACACCTACGGACCTGAATTCATGTGGTGTTTCCATAATTCGGAGGAAGAGTATGTTATTGAACCGCAGATCTGGCTGCCGGGCGAAATGGCAGGGGGCTGGGGTGATACCAGGACCGAAAAAAGATGGGGTGAGGCCTTCCCGGAGGAACCCAGGAAGCATGCATACCTGCTCCTTGAGGACCCATGGTTCGGAACCGGAACAACATATCTGGAGTGGAGCAGCAGCACTCCCTACGTGAGGAAATACCTGTATGACACGCCTGAAAACATGGAAAAGAACGTATCATATCAGAGCATGCCCATCCTGCGATACGCTGATGCACTCCTGCTGTTTGCCGAAGCCGAGAACCAGGTGAACGGGCCAACACAGGCAGCCTGCGATGCAGTTAATCAGATAGTGAACAGGGCAACCGGCGGTGTCCCTAATCCTGCTGACCCGCTCTTTACAACAGCCATGTCAAAGGCGGATTTCGATAAAGCAATAATCCAGCAGAGAAGCTGGGAACTGTGTTTCGAATATGACAGATGGTTCGACATTCAGCGAAAACGGATACTGGATAAGGTGACAGATCCTGAGTTTCTGCAGAATTATTCCATTGAAGATTACCTGCTGCCAATTCCGCAAAAGGATCTGAGACTGAATAAAGCCCTGGTCCAGAATCCCGGGTATACATCTCCGTAATTTATAGCATAACTGAAAAATTTACAGCCAGCTACCGGATTTTTTAATCCGGTAGCTCTTTTTTTGAGTTTTATTTACTATCATTATGGCAAGAGATCCAAACCAACAAGCTTTAAATGAATAAACCATCCGGCAGGTTTTTTTTCTTCTTGATGATTTTCGTTTTTACAGTTTTGACATCTTGCCAGAATGAGCGGTTTAAAAAGCATGCCGGCTCAAAGACTTTGTTCAGGCTGCTCGATCCGAAAGAATGCGGCATAACCTTCGCAAACAGACTTGCCGAATCGGATACTGACAATGCAATCTTCTATGAGTATTACTACAACGGGGCCGGTCTTGCTGTAGGTGATCTCGACAACGACGGGCTGAGCGATATCGTATTCGGTGCAAATATGACCGAATGCAGGGTGTATCTGAACAGGGGCGGATTGAAGTTTGCTGATATTACCAGTAAGTGCGGGATCAATACTTCGGGCAAATGGATTACGGGTGTGAGCCTCGCCGATGTCAACAACGACGGATGGCTCGATATTTACCTGTGTGCGGCAGGCAATATCGACTATGATTACACCAACCTGCTTTATCTAAGCAACGGCGACAGGGATAATCTGTTTTTTACCGAATGTGCCGCGGCAGTTGGCCTGGCTGACAGGGGTTATTCAACCCAGGCAGTTTTTTTTGATTATGACCGCGACGGGGATCTTGATATGTACCTTGTTACTGCGTCGATGACCATCCCCAACAAGAATGCCCTCCGCCAGAGGAAAAACGACGGCTCGGTGCCCAATACCGACAGGCTGTACAGGAATGAGGGAATAAATCCTCTCACCAATCTTCCGTTTTTCAGGAATGTGTCGCGCGAAGCCGGAATAACATGGGACGGATTCGGCCTGGGGGTCGCTGTCTGTGATATAAATAAAGACGGCTGGCCCGATATTTACGTTGGAAATGATTACATCTCGAATGACCTGCTGTACGTGAATCAGAAAGACGGCACCTTCAGGGAAATGGTCCGGGATTATACGAAGCATATTACCCTGAGCACCATGGGTCTTGATATTGCAGATTTCAACAATGACGGCCTTGTGGATATTGTCACTCTCGACATGCAGCCGGAAAACTATTACAGGAAAAGAACCATGGCCCTGAATATGCGTGATTACAAGAGGTACCTGAGCGAATTGAATGCAGGATATTCCCCGCAGTATATCAGGAATATGATCCAGATGAACAACGGTGATATTGACGGAAGGATTACCTTCAGTGATATCGGCCAGCTGGCAGGAATATTCGAGACCGACTGGAGCTGGGGAGCTCTCTTTGCCGATTTCGACAACGACGGCTTCAAGGATCTGATCATTGGCAACGGCATTCCGCATGATGTCACAAACATGGATGTTTCGGAATTGTGGATGAGAACGATAAGGGCCAACCGCGAAATTGATTTCACTGTTCTTTACAAGCTTCTCAAGGCAGAAATGGACAAACTTGGAAACGTTAAGAAGCCCAACATGATATTCAGAAACAACGGCAGCCTGATTTTTGAAATGAAAACCCGGGAATGGGGCCTTGACCGGCCTTCCTATTCAACCGGCGTGGTGTTTGCCGACCTGGATAATGACGGGGATCTTGACCTGATAATAAATAATATCAATGATCCGGCATTTGTTTATGAAAACACCCTGATGAATGTTGATTCCCTTAAATCGGAGAACCATTTCATTTCACTGATTCTGAGAGGCGGCACAAAGAATACCGGCGGTATTGGAACGAAAGTTACAGTCTATCATGATGGCCGCCTGCAATACCATGAGCATTTTCCGGTAAGGGGTTTTCAGTCGATGGTGGATCCGAAGATTCATTTCGGTGTCGGAAAATCCGAATCCATTGATTCAATCATTGTCTGCTGGCCCGATGAAAAGGTGCAGAAACTCCGGAATGTGCCATCTGATCAGTTCATTGAAGTAAGATACACCGATGCAGGTACCGAAACGGTATTCCAGAATAAAACCGCAAATCCATCATTGTTTACCCCGGTGCCGGATAAGAATGGAATAAAATATATTCACCATGAACGGGAGTTCATCGATTTTGACATACAGCCGCTCGTTCCGCATCAGTATTCCAGGGAAGGTCCGGGAATCGCTGTTGGGGACATAAATTCAGACGGTCTGGATGATTTTTTCATCGGAGGGTCCACCAGTTTTTCAGGAATGATCTTTATCCAGGGTAATAATTCCGTTTTCACATCATATCCCCTGCCCGGTGAGAATAATTATGAAGATATGGGGGCACTTCTGTTTGATGCTGACGGCGACGGGGATAACGACCTGTATGTTGTCAGTGGCGGGGCGGGACTTCCGCCGGGTATTGAATTCTACAACGACAGGCTTTATATAAACAACGGCAGGGGGGGCTTCATCATGAACAGGGAGGCACTCCCGGATGAGCGTGTTTGCGGCTCGCACGTTGCAGCCGCCGATTTCGACAGGGACGGCGATCTGGATCTTTTTGTCTGCGGCAGGGTAAGCCTTGAAAATTATCCGCTGCCGCCCAGGAGTTTCCTGCTCAGAAATGACAGCAAAGGATCGCAGATCAGGTTCACCGACGTTACAGGTACGGTTGCACCCGAGCTTGAACGGCCCGGGCTCCTTGCCTCGGCTCTCTGGACCGATTTCAACAATGACGGATGGCCCGATCTGATAATTGCCGGGGAATGGATGCCTGTAATGTTTTTCGAGAATGAGCAGGGGAAACTCAGAAATATCACCGGTTCAACCGGGCTGGACAAATACACCGGCTGGTGGAACAGCATTGCTGCCGGCGATTTTGACAGGGACGGGGACATGGATTATGCCGTGGGTAATCTGGGCCTGAACACCCAGTATAAGGTGTCCCCGGCTGAGCCCATGCGGATCATGGCCAGGGATTTTGACCTGAACGGGACCATTGATCCGGTATGCAGCTACTATGTTCAGGGAAAGAGTTATCCGATTTATCACAGGAATGTGCTGCTTTCACAGATCCCGTCGTTGAGAAACAGGTACAATACATATGAAGCATACGCAAGAGCCACTCTTGATGATATTTTTCCTGAGGATGCCAGAAAGGGTGCCTATATAAAGGAGTGCACCTGGTTCGCATCATCATGGATTGAAAACCTGGGAAATGGCGCTTTCAGTATGCATTCCCTTCCCGAAGAAGCGCAGCTTTCACCGGTGTTCGGAATGCTGGCAGGCGATTACAACAACGATGGCAAATGCGATCTCATACTGACCGGAAACTCATACTCATCAAATGTTTATACGGGGCAGTATGATGCTTCGATAGGATTATTCCTGTCAGGAGACGGGAAAGGCGGCTTTGTGCCGGTTTTGGGGAGGGAGAGCGGCTTTTTCGTCGATGGGGATGCAAAATCGCTTGCCGAGATTTCACTTAAGAATGGCAGTTCGCTTATACTTGCTGCCCGGAATTCGGACACCCTGAGAGTTTTCAAACCTGTATCAAAACCTGCAGGAACACTCAGGCTCGGCAAGGATGATTTTTGTGCAGAGGTTACATTTGGCAATGGTACCAGGGAATATCATGAATTTTACTATGGCAGCGGTTACCTGTCGCAGTCATCAAGAGTTATGAAACTTCCGCCGGACGCTGTTGCCGTGACAATTATGAGTTTTACCGGGAAAAAAAGGATCATAACCCTGAAATAGTTATCCGGGCAGGCATACCTTAAGAACACAATCACGTATCAGGGCCCGGTAGCCGGATAGATATGCAAACACCTTGCAGGGCATGGTCCTTACCATATTGAACCAACTGGCACATTGCCTGCAGGATCAGAATGATTCAGGAAAGAATGAAAAATGATTAATCAATATCTGACTGTTAAAACAATTTATTTATGAAAGCAAGCAGTACATTTAAAGATTCAACAAAGGGAAGATTCGGATTTTATGCCTTTTGCCCCGGCCTGGCATTTCTGGCATTTCTGTTGTCCGGCTTAACCCTGTTTGCTCAGTCACCCGATGATAATGGCAATATAAGAGTATGGGCCGTGCCGGGAGAGCAGAAAGTCAGGCCGGCTGATAAACCCGAAACTGCAAATCTTGTATGGTCCGCGGCTGATAAGCAAATCACCGTCGCCGGCGCGGGCAACGAGCATGTCCCCTTTCAGGTTGTGATTTCAGCCCCTGTTCCTCCGGGCTGGAGGCCAAAGGCTCCCGACGGATTCTTTGTAAAGGCTTCAGGTCTAAGATCGGCCAGGGGGGACGTAATAGGTCAGGATAATGTGAAACTTTACCTTGAACATTATATTCAGATCTATGCGGTTTCAAGCCCGGTCGGGGCAACGGGTTACTGGCCCGATGCCCTTGCCCCGCTAAGCGAGCCTTTCAGCATGCAGGCCCAGTATATTGTTGTGGGAAACAGACCGGTATGGATTGATCTTTTCATCCCTTCCGGCACCCCGAAGGGAATCTATACGGGGACAGTTACGGTTGAGAGATTCGGGAAGGTACTGGAAACGATCGGGGTCAGCCTGGAAGTGTACGGATTCTCGCTGCCTGATGAGACTCACATTATAACCTATATGAATATTTCGAAAAATGAAGTAACACGGTTTTATAATGCAAGCGGTTCGGCCCCGGTTACGGAAGAACTTATGCGGAATTACTTCAGTTTCCTGTTTGATCACAGGATGGAAACCTGGTTCAATGATCCGCTTGTACCCGAAATTACCCTGAAAGGAGAAAAAGTCGATCTGAAATTCAATGAAGAGAGGTACGATTATTACATGAATAAGCTTAAGCTGAAAAGGGTCATCCTTGAAACCGTACCCCATGAAATTACCAGGCAGCTGAAAACGGAACCTTTTTCTCCTGTTTTCAACAGGGTGGTAAAAAGCTATCTTACATCCGTTGAATCTTTTTTCAGGAAACGGGGATGGCTCGATCGCCTCGTTTTTAACAGTCCGATTGATGAGCCAAATACGAAGAAAGATTATGAGGAGACCCGGCTGTACGCACAGCTTGTACACGAAGCTGTTCCGGGCGTACCTTTTCTTTCAACAGAATCTCCTGTCAGTGATAATCCGGAGTGGGGTACATTGCGTGGCTATGTCAACAATTTCTGTGTTCACGGCAATGCCCTGAATGACCCGGAGGTTAAGCAGGCATTGCTTGAGGAACAGGCAAAGGGAGGCGAGGCCACATGGTATATTTCATGCGATCAGGCATATCCCCAGCCAAACTATTTCATTGATGCTCCTGCACTTGATCCGCTGATGGTTCCATGGATAACAGAACGGTACAAAATGAACGGGTTCCTTTACTGGGCAGCCAACTTCTGGAACCAGACCCCTGATCCGTGGCTCGATCCGGTCACCTTTATATCAGGGTTTGAATGCAGCGGTGGTTATGTTCTGAACGGGGAGGGATCATTAATTTATCCGGGCAATCATACAAGAAGATATACCGGGCAGCCTGATGTTAACGGCCCTGTGTCGTCAATCAGGTTTGAGCTTCTCCGGGAAGGAATTGAGGATTACGAGTATATATGGATGCTGAAGGAAAAAGGCGATCCTGCCTTCGCGGATGAGATTGTAAGGAATATGGTTATTGATGTGAGTACTTTCAGCAGGAATCTTGCTGAACTGTATTTAAGCCGGAAAGCGATGGCAAAACGCTTGGAAGAGTTGGTAAAATAGCCAATGCAATTGAAAAACTGCTCAAAAAATAAAACCATGAAGCTGACTGCATTTATCTTTCTCATTCTGTTTAGCACCGGTAACCTGCTGTCGCAGGTATTTACCCTGGGTGCCGTTTACGATCTTGATCCTGTTTTTGAAGACGGGTACAAACTGCCTGCCATGAAGGACACTTTAAAGATTTTTGGAATCAGGGGAGAAGTTCTGTCAGGGCAGTTCGTGATTAATGCAAAAAAGCAATTAAATGATGTGAGTGTACACCTTGGTGATTTCAGGGAGATGTCATCGGGGAGCCTGCTGCCGCAGGAGGCCATTGAATGGAATTTCGTTGGAAATATTCCCCTGAAAAAAAACACTCCCAACCAGCCTGAAAGAGTATTGGTCAGAAAAGCTCCTGCCCGGTTTCCCGATTACCTGATGCAGGAAAGGAGTGTGCAGGTGCCCCCGAAAACCTGCAGGGCGGTCTGGCTTACTATTTCCATTCCCGAAGATGCCAGGGAAGGTATATATTCAGGGAAAGCAACTGTAAAATGCAGTCAGGGCGAGCAGTCGATGCCTGTTATCGTGAAGATTTATCCACTTACCCTTTCCTCCGGGAGGCATCTTAAAGTTACCGAATGGTATTCCACGGACCAATTCCGGCGTTTTCACGGCATCACTGAAAAATACACGCCGGAATGGTTTGCAATGCTGCGCAGGTATGCTGAAAACATGGTTTCACACAGGCAGAATGTTTTCCATGTACCGATGAGCGCAATAGAAATATCCCGAACAGGGGAGGGCAGGTTCAGATTTGACTTCACAAGATTTGATCAGACAGCCAATGTTTTCTGGGAAACAGGAAAGATGGATTACCTTGAAACAAGTGAGCTTGTTAGATTTGGCGAAGATGCCTGGTTCAGTACAACCCTGAAATTCCAGGATTTCAGGGTTAGGAATGAAAGAACGGGAACGGTTGAGACAGTGAAGGGAGAGGAGATCGTTCCACTGCTTCTTCCCGAATTTGAAAGTCACCTGAGACAGAAGGGCTGGTTGCACAAAACACTTTTTCATATCAAGGATGAACCGTCAATGCATAATTCCCTTGCCTGGAGGGAGAAATCTTCATATATCCGCAGCCTTGCACCCGACCTTAAAAGGATTGATGCAATAGAAACAACAAATGTGCTGGATGAAATAGAAATTGCTGTTCCCAAGATTGATGCACTTGCGACATGGCACGGATCGTATGAGGACGCCCGCAGGAACGGGGTCGAATTATGGTTCTACACAGTGGGGATTTACCAGGGAAGCCTGTTTCCCAACAAGACTATTGATCTGCCGTTTATGAACAGCCGGCTGCTGCACTGGCTCAATTATAAGTATGATGCAACCGGCTTCCTGCACTGGGGATGGAACCAGTGGGAGGAGGATCCATTCAGTGACACGGGTATGCACATAGGGGATGGCTGGCATGTTTACCCTGCAAAAGACGGAGTCTTGAATTCTCTCAGGTGGGAACAGATGAGAAACGGGATCCAGGATTATGAATGTTTTAAAATGCTGGAGGACAAAATAAGGTGCCTCAGGGATTCACTCGGATCAAGGGCATCCTGGATAGATCCATCGCAGCGGGGCAAGGAAATAGTTTCGAAAATTGTTAAGGACTTTGATGAACATTCCAGCGATCCCCGGTCGCTTTACAATGCAAGGGAGGAACTTATAGGGGAGATAATCAGTTTGGACAATTCTCCCGGGATATATATTCAGACCAACCCGGTTGAAGGTTCATCAATCACATTACATTCTTCAGTTGAGCTTTTTGGATGGACAATACCCGGGACGAAAATAGTTGTGAACGGCAGGGAACTGCCTGTAAGCGATCAGGGTTACTTCTTCGAACAGTTTGGAGGAGAGGCTCTTGACAATACAAAAACAGGACTATCCGAGAGCTCGGTTTTTGTACAGGCCTCAAAAGACGGTAAAACAACCCAAATAGTGAGAAACTTCAAGGTATATTGAAACGATGATAATTGAGTAAGTTATTTAGAACCAGATAAGACAATCGAAAAATGCAAAGTACTAATATTTCAAGAAGGAAATTTGTAACAGGATTGGCAGGAAGTGCTGCAGGAATTGCAGTACTGGGAGGCAATCCGGGGATGTCAGCTATGAGTTATTCGCGTATTATCGGAGCGAATGAAAGGATCACTATCGGTGTGATCGGTTGCGGTGGCATGGCAAACAGTCACATGGAAGCTCTGTTAAATATGAAACAATCAGACAATGTTGAAATTACTGCCGTATGTGATATTTATACGAATAGGCTGGAGAAAGCTAAAGAGCTGACAAAAGCTCAGGCTTTTAAGAATTATCAGGAAATCCTGCAGAAAAAGGACATAGATTATGTACTTATAGCCACACCTGAACACTGGCATTATCAGATGACTCTGGATGCCATAAGCGCCGGAAAGCATATTTATGTCGAAAAGCCAATGACCCACACAATTGAACAGGCTAAAGATATATGTAATAAAATTTCATCGTCAAAACTCAAAATGCAGGTCGGGGTACAGGGTATGTCAGATGATTCGTATGAAACCGCGCATAAAATGATTACGGAAGGGGCGCTTGGGAAGGTTGTCATGGCTCATATTGATTATTCAAGGAATTATCCCGGTGATTTCTGGGCGTACGAAATCGATCCTGATGCCAGGCCAGGAATAAATCTCGATTGGGAAGCCTGGCTCGGTCCTGCACCCAAACGCCCCTGGGACCCGAGAAGATATTTTCAGTGGAGGAGATACTGGGATTACTCCGGTGGAATTGCAACAGATCTGTTTATTCACCGGGTGACAAGGATCATTAAATCGGTTGGCCTTAGCTTTCCGGATTATGTTGTTGCCACCGGCGGGACGTGGAATTTTGTAAACAGTGTGGCTGAGATACCCGATACTTTTAACATGATGTTGGATTATCCTGAAAAAATAACTGTTATGGTTGTTTCATCATTGGCAAATGATATGCCGATACGGCATGTTATAAGAGGGCACAAGGCAACACTGGAATTTACAAAGGAAGGATTTACAATAACTCCTCAGGAGCAATCAGAATTGGCTAAAATAAGCGGTACCGGAGAAACAGTAGAAGGGACAAATCTTTTTACCTATAGGAAAACAGGTGCCGAAGATGTAACTTTACACCATAGAAACCTGATTGCCGCGATCAGGAAAAGCGAACCATTAAAGTGCGATCCGGATCTTGGTTTTTATGGTGTTGTAGCCTGTATGATGGGAGTTGAGTCATTTCGTAACAGAAAATATCTGAAATGGGACCAGCAGAATAAGATGATCATTGAAAGCTGATTATTCAGGTGTGATTGATATTACCCTGATTAACCCTGAAACTGATTTTAATTTTAACGAAGATTAATAAAGATGAAGATGAAGAATATTTTGGTAAAAACTGGTTTAATGATTTTGTTTGGTATCTTTTGTTCATTTTCAGAAGCCCCGGTTACGGATGACGCGCCGGTTTATCATGTCGGAAAGCTGAAGAAGCCAATGAAAATCGATGCCAACTGGAACAAGGATCAATGGAAAAATGTCAGGTCCATCAATATTGCAAATTATATGGGCACTGTTCCGGAATTTAAACCTGAAACGCAGGTGAAAATGTTGTATGACAATGATAATGTTTATGTGATCTTTCACGTAAAGGATCGTTATGTAAAATGTATTACCGACCGGATTAACGGGCCGGTATGGCAGGACAGTGCGGTTGAATTCTTCTTTGCACCCGATCCCCGGCTGCCTCTTTTATATTTCAACCTCGAGACAAACTGCGGAGGTACTCCGCTCCTGTCATATAACCTGGTGCCAAGGAAGGAATCAAAGAGGATTGATCTGGATGACATTAAAAAGGTCGAAATAGCCTCTACCCTCCCGAAGATTATTGATCCTGAAATCAGCAATCCTGTTGAATGGACACTGGAATACAGGATCCCGCTGGATGTTCTTGCAAAATATTCCAATGCAGCTCGTCCGCAAAAGGGAGTGGAGTGGAAGGCTAATTTCTACAAGATCGCCGAGATCACCTCAAACCCGCATTATATCACATGGGCCGAGGTAATAAATGAAAAGCCCGATTTTCACAGGCCCGAGTTTTTCGGGCGGCTGATATTTGACTGATCAGGATATTTTCCGGTACCATGGAAGCCTTTCCGGGGGCACGTCAATGATAATTTTTGCCGGCCCCGTCACTGTAGTTCCGTCGTCTCCCTGCCATCGGCCTTCCGGAACTATGATTTCCCTTGACCTTTGTCCCTTTAAAACCACGGGGGTCACCAGTATATTTTTCCCGAGCATGAACTGGTCTTTGACATTCTCATAACCTTTACCGGGAAATTCATACTCCAGGTTGCGTATCATAGGTTCCCCTGAAACGGCACACTCTTTGGCAAGTTCATATATCTCACCTCCCATCGAGAGGTGCAGATTTGCCATTTCCCTGCAGATTTTCAGGTTGTCTTTACTGAGGACCCTCCATGGCGCCACTGAAAACTGCATCATCGGCATCAGCGCATGAATCTGAGACGATCTCACAATCAATTCTTCATCCAGTATGCCTGAATCCTGGAAAGATGTCCACTCACCTCCTCCGATAAGGTCGGGGCACCCAAACTGATAGCCTGTCAGCCCAAGTCCGATCATATCCGGAATAAGTACCTGGAGATCAGCCCATGTGTGACTTTTGTCACGCAGCCGTTGAGCAAGGGGCTGTCCGGCCATCTTCCAGCATGCCCTGTACTCGTTAAACGGATATCCGAGACCAATTTTTGCAAATGATTCACAATGTTCGTTTGGGCCGAAATCACCGAAAGAGTAAGTTCCCGTATAGTATTCCGGATCCCCGGCGTCCAGTTTGAAACCATCAACACCATATTTCTCAGTCAGGTTATCAAGCTGTTCCCTGAACCAGACCGCCCCTTCAGGATTTGACAGGTCAATTATTGCACTGGCACCGTTCCACCACTCCACAATTGCAGGAGCTGTTTTTTCCTTATCCCTGAAAACCATTAGCCTCTTCTCCTGAAGATCACGGTAAACAGGGGAATCAGAACTGATGAAAGGACAAACCCAGAGCATTACCCTGAAGTCCAGCCTGTGGAGCTTGTCTGTCATTGATGCCGGATCGGAAAATTTCCTGCAGTCAAATTCCCAGGTCCCGTATCTCTCCTGCCAGTTGTCGTCAATCATCAGAACCCCTGGCGGAAAACCGTTTTTGATTATGTTCTCTGCATATCTGATCACATCCGTTTGGTTCTGGTCATACTGCAGTTCAATCCATGTATTATATTGTGGATTTGTGAACATCAGAGGATCAGGGGTTGACCCTGAAGGCGGAAAAAATGTTCTGCTGCAATATAAGAATGCATCCTTCAGTGTTTTCCCGGAAGTGCCGGTACTGATTTCAGCTCCATGGGCCCCGACTGATATTATATCACAGCTGATGGATATCTCAACAGGTTTCTCACTCCATATGTATCTTCCCTTGTTTGAGAGAAAAAGTGGCTGAGCCTGATTTCCCCTGCAGTCGCCCAGTTGATCATAATAAAAATTCCCCCCGGCATAGGGCGAATTCCTGCCATCCGTAACTGCTCCTCCCCACCATTTCTCATCCTGAAGCATTTTTAATTCGACTTTCTGCTGATCCTTTTTTTGTACGCAGCCTGTGAGGAAGATCCCTGCCAATATTAAGGGAAATACCAGGCGATTTGTTTCTATGTGCATTTTGATCAGTTGTTAATCAAGTTTATTGAGAAAATCAACCAGTTCAGTAATATCATCAACCGAATTGAATTTTGTATTGTTGGCTTTGAGAAACTGTTTTATCATGTTTTCTTTTCCCTGAAATGAATTCAGAAGGCTTTTCCTGTTTAACAGGATAAATTCCCCTTCCGGCTCCGCAATATAAAACCTCCTTGTCCGGTGAAAAACCATATCCTTGTTTGCGTTGAGCTTGTAAAAATTACCGTCCATCGGCATTGAGCCATATGAATCTGATGAAGATGCCGCACTTGCTGTCCCGTACGGATCCTTGTTCTGGATCTCTTTAAGTTCTATTCTTTCCTTAAGTCCGATCACTTTTGACCGATTGCTCAATTGTTTAATATAGCCTTTGTCATAGTAAAAAGTATCCTGGGCTATTGCAACATACCTGATATCTTTCTTATTGGCGATGGCCAGGGTATCAAGCGACTGAATGAATTCCATCTCCCCGAGAAGAAAATTATAGTTCAGTTGCCTTTCGGAGTAAATGCCGTTCCTGAAAACGACCCTGCCTTTTGTGAATCCCGGGTAGAGATACCTCACCGGGACCGGGAAATAGTCGAGGACCCTGGTACCTGCCCTTACTGTGATCAGCTCGTCTTTCTGTGCTGATAATGATGAGATTGTGAATGCCATCAGAAGAATAATGAAGAAATGCTTTTTCATTTCGGCGTTAATTGGGATTGTCTGTTAATATGAGCTGGATTCTGGTTGTTTTTTTCGGTTTCTGATAAAATATTCTGCACCTGATCTTTGCAGGAGGGCTGCAGGGTTTGATCAAAGGTATGCGGAAAAAAATCATCAGTTGCATTATCTTTTGAACACCGGGCTCACGATATCTTCAACGGCATCCGGGTCGCCTTTTGATGGTCCCTGCCACACGCCTCCTCCGAAGGTGATGACAAACACTTTCTCCGGGTCGCGGGGATCGGGTTCAATCCTTTTGCCCCATTTGAAGTTATAGCCTCTGAGCCTGTTCCAGGTTTCACCCCTGTCGTCCGACCTGTATGCCGAGCCGTTGAATCCGCAGGCGTAACAGGTCCCCGTCCTGCGGTCATAAGTGAGGTCATGAATATGCTGATCCTCTGAGAGTGTCTGTTTCCAGCTCTTTCCGTTATCTGACGAAACGAATATGCCGCCGCCTGTGTCGGGATCGTAATTGCCCGGCGATACCTTTCCCCACGCCGACAGTATCAGCCTGTTTGACCGGGTTTCATCGCAGATGATATCCATGGGCCCGTTGGTTCCTTCAGGAAGATTGATTTTCTGCCATGACTCGGCTCTGTCGGCCGATCTGTAAAGGGCGCCGTCAAACTCATCACCAATTGATCCGTTGTCGCTTCTTCGGCAGACAACCAGGAGAAGCTCCCCGTGGTTACTCCTCTTAATTCTCCAGGCAAAGGGTTCACGGCCTTCAATCCCTGAATTTTTCTTAACCCATGACTTGCCATTGTCAACCGACTTAAAAACACCTTTGCCAAAGGCACATGCATAAATCGTTCGGCTATCCTTTTGACTTTCAGGATCAATAAGAATATGGGTTATGGCTGCTTCACCGATATCGCCGCTTACCGGTTTCCATGTTTTACCTCCATCGTAAGAGACAACTATCCCTCCTTCATAAGTGGACGGTTCCCTGTTTCTCCACATTTTTGGCCTTGGAAGATCATGAACCGGACTCATGGCTGCAAAGATTTTTCCCTTCACCTTTGTGTCAAATTCAAGCCAGTAAGTGCTGTTTACCCACCTCCTGGGTATCCCGTTGCCGTTTGTTGCGCTTTCCCAGCTTTCTCCGCCATCTTTGCTTTCCAGCAGACCTATGTCGGTTTTTGCCATGAAGACATGAGTGTCGTCAAAAGGATCAAATACTATGTTGTATCCGGTGGTGACATCCAGTCCCCTGGAGATCCAGCCACCACCAGCTTTCCTTCTGGTATAAACCTGTTCCCATGTTCTCCCTCCGTCTGAAGTCCTGACTGTCCGTCCAAAGTCTGTTGCAATGCAAATATCCGGGTTTGCAGGCGACACGGCAATGGAGAAAGGATTTTCACCCCAGCCCGGACCAAACCTTTCATCAATCCATCCCCTGGTATAATTAGGTGAAAAAAAAGAACCGCTACCTGTCTGTCCGTCCTTCCATGCGAGAATCCACGTCTTGCCGGAATCCTCGCTTTTTGCAACTCCGTGGCAGATTGTGTCTCCCGTTAATGCGAGTTCTGAGTACGAAACATAAACAATCCGGGGATTGAGACTACTAGTGGCAATGGCTCTCCATTCAGGCATCCCGGCCCCGGACGGCCCATGTTTAAGGATCCCATCCTGGCGGTTTTCCCAATGCCTGCCGCAGTCTTCCGAATAATAAATTCCCGAAGAATCACCTTCGGGATTGAAATATGATTTCCCCGAAATGGCGTACAGGATGAATTTTCCCGATTCCTTATCAGAACCGGCAGCATATTCATTGATGCTCCTTACCCCCCTGATCCCGCGGTATGTCATCCATTGCCCTTTTTTCAGGGTAATCACGGAATTTCTGCAGGTTATGATGATTGTCCGGTTTCCGGCAGCAGAGGTAGGATCAATAAAAATATTCATGGGATTTCCCTCAATTTCCTTTACCTCGGTCCAGTTCACACCCTGACCATTTGATACAGAATACCAGGTTTTCGCGCCAGCCGATATGATTGCATGAAGTTTCATTGAATTTTCAGGATCAACAGCAAGGGAAATTACTTTTTTCATGGCGCCGCCGGCAGTAACAATTACTTCGCCTGCATGGTCTCCCCTGGAAATGATCGTATTGATTCCGGAGACCGGCGGGTAAATTGCGTTCCATGTCTTCCCGCGGTCACTGCTTTTGAAAAGGGCGGTGGAATTCGCATAAACGATATCGGGACAGGAAGGGTCAAATACGAAGAATTTCACCGGTCCCCGGAGGCTGAACATCTTCCACGACTTCCCCCCGTCATATGTGAGGTACGAACCGGTCATGTCGCAGGCTGTCATCGCAAAATCCGGGTCATGAGGACTTATGGCGGGCCAGAACATGGCTCCGCCGCCACCCGGCCCGATCCGCTCCCAGCTGATATTTTGCATGCTCTTTTTCGCCTGCTCAGCTGAATTACATCCAATGAATCCGGGAAATGAAAGTATAAATAAACAGGTTTTCATTAATTCTATGCATCTCATATAGGTTGGCATCTGATATCTTATTATCTTTTCATGGAAAAATAAAGAAAATTCTGAAGATGAGAACAAACAGAAGGACATTTCTTAACAGGTCTTTTTTTGCAGCGGCAGGGATTGCTGCAGGATTGAATCATGATAATATCAGTAATGGTTTTCCCGTATCCCGGGGAGAATCAGGCTGCTTAGCAGAAACCACAGACCCTGACGCACTTAAAATCAGTATCTTTTCGAAGCATCTCCAGTGGCTCGACTACAATGGCATGGCCGGGGCTCTGTCCGACCTGGGATTCGACGGAGCGGATCTCACAGTGCGTCCGGGAGGGCATGTTCTTCCCGGGAACGTGGAGGCGGATCTGCCCGGGGCGGTGGAGGCACTTGCAAAAAAAGGGAAAAGGGTCATTATGATAACCACTTCTGTGATCGATGCCTCGGACCCGCTTTCGGAGAAAATATTGAAAACAGCTTCATCCCTGGGAATAAAGCATTACAGAACAGGTTATTTTCATTACAATGACCGGAATGCTGTAAGCGGCGATCTGGCCAGGTTCCGGGAACAGCTGGAAAAGCTGGCAAATCTGAATGCAAAATACTCTATTTCAGGAGAGTATCAGAATCATTCAGGTGACTATGGACAGGGAATATATTTTGGTGCGCCAATCTGGGATCTTGCTGCGATCCTTGAAAAAATTAACTCTCCCTGGCTTGGCTCACAGTATGATGTTTACCATGCAACTGTTGAAGGAGCGAATGCCTGGCCTGTCGGGCTCAGGCTGATCAGCCCCCGGATCCGCACCATTGACATAAAAGACTTCAGGTGGTTTGAAAAAAACGGAAAAACTATTTCGGAACCGGTGCCTCTGGGCCAGGGAATGGTCGATTTTAAAAAGTTCTTTTCACTTCTGCGCGTGCATGACATCAGGGTGCCATTTTCAATTCATTATGAATACCCTCTCGGCGGGGCTGAACACGGCAGCAGAGTGCTTGAAACCAGCAGGGAGAGTGTTCTGGCAGCCATGAAAAAGGACCTGGAGACCCTAAAAGGTTTTCTTAGGGAGGCAGGGCTGGCTTAATGCTAATTAACAATGCAGTTAAGTGCGCCTTCAGTGGTCCGGATCAGGACAATTGCATGAAACTGCATTTTATCACTGAACCCCGGTATTAATACAGAATGATTTCTTGATGTAATTTCTGAATCTAAATCCGCAATACAGGAAATGAAAAACATAATAAATCTGAAACACTTGTCGCTGCTTGTTTTTTCCAGTCTGTTCATTATAAGTACCGTTTCGGCGCAAATCAGGGCATTTGCCAGGGAGGATTTTGCCGAACCTCCTGTCATGTACCGGCCAAGACCATTGTATTTCTGGAACAATACGACAATAAAACCGGAAGTACTGACCGACCAGATGCAGAAAATGCGTGATTTGTGCGGCTATGGGGGATTTGGCGTGGTACCTTTCGGCAGGCATTTCAAACCCGAATATCTTTCTGAAGAGTATCTTCAGCTATATGGGATCATGCTTGAAAAGGCAAAGGAACTCGGAATGACAATCAGTCTTTACGATGAGTTCGGATTCCCCAGCGGGTCAGCCGGCGCCTTCGATGAGGGAGACGGAACCCCGCGCTTTCAGATGAAGTATCCTGAATGTACAATTCAAAGGCTCGATAAACATGAAGAAGAAGTTAGCGGGCCGCTTCTGTATGAGCGTAAGGTTCCGGATGGGAAAACAATGGGCATAGTGGCAATGAAAAGTGAAGACAGGCAAAGGGTTGATCTGTCATCATCGGTGACCAATGGTTCGCTGGTATGGAATGTTCCTGCCGGACGGTGGAAGATCATGTTCTTCACCTGTGTGATTGACGGCAATCCCCTTGCTGATTACCTTAACCCCGAGGCCGTCCGGAAATTTACCGGCATGGTCCATGACGTTTACTATGACCGTTTCAGGGATTATTTCGGCAATGTGATCTACGGGACGTTTTTTGACGAACCTTCAATGTTCAGGGCACAGTTCAGGATGTGGACACCAATGTTCAATGAGAAATTCATTGCGAAACACGGCTTCAGTCCCGTAACGCTTTATCCTGCACTGTGGTACGATATAGGGCCCGAAACGTCTTCTGCACGCAATTATCTGTTTGGTTTCCGGGCCGAACTGTTTTCGGAGGGGTTTCCCAAAGTGGTGAATGACTGGTCGGTGGCTCATGGTATAACAGCCACCGGTCATACGGCCCCCGAAGAAGCAATTATCCCTGCCAATGGCCCCGGCGATCTCATGAAAGCATTCAGGCATCTCGAAATACCGGGGATCGACAAGATTGGGGGACATCGCTATGCGGAAAGATTCTATAAACTTGTCAGTTCGGCTGCATACAACTGGGACAGGAGGCTGGTTATGTCTGAAACCTATGGTGCAATGCCGGATTATGATGAGCCCGGCGACCTGAACTGGAACGATATATGGGCCATAGCAAATGACCAGTATTCGAAGGGGATAAACATGCTTATCCCCCATGCATTCTGGTACGATAACACCAAGGTTACCTATAAGCCTGAACTGTCATACCGGAATCCGCTCTATGCAGACAGCCTCAAAGCTTTCACAACCTATCTTGCACGGCTGAACGTCATACTCCAGGCCGGCGGAAGGCATGTGGCAGATGTTGCAATACTGTATCCCATCCATTCCCTCCTGGGTGATCATTATTTTTACACTGAAACGGGCCCGGCAAATGTTGACGGACCTGTCGGACTCGATAACAGCTTCTACAACGAGGCAATTTCTCAGATTGACTATATATCTTTCGATGGCTGGCTACTGAACGGTATCGGAATTGATTATACCTGCATTCACCCCGAGATCCTCGATGAAAAATGCGTTGTGGAAAAAGGAAAGCTTCACCTCAGGAATAAGGTCAATCATGAAAGTTTCAGCATTCTCATCGTTCCTTCCTGCTATATGATCTCCACCGGCAATATGAGAAAGATAGCAGAATTTTACAATTCGGGAGGAATGGTGGTGTTTACAACCCGCCTTCCCCGCAAGGCATGTGAAGCAGGTAAGGACAGTGAGGTAACGGGCCTGGTTCAGTCGATTTTCCCATTGATGGAGGAGCATGATTATGAGCTTATTGAGAATAAAATGGGAGGAAAGGCGTGTTTCTTCAGCAGCCCCGATGCACTGGATATTGCTGAAACACTATACGGATCAGGACTTGTGCCTGATGTCAGTCATCCGCTGAACCCCGGTTTGCAATATATTCACAAGGTTGTGGAGGGAAAGAATGTTTTTTTCTTTGCCAACACCGGCGAAGCACCGGTTCAGACTGAAGCAACCCTCAGGGATGCGGTTCACCTCGAAGAATGGGATCCGCATTCCGGCACGATAAGAGAGGCAGATTACCGGTTTGCAGAAAATGCTTCAGGTTCTGAATCAACCGTGGTGACAATAAACCTGAAGCCGTATAATTCAGTATTTTTTATTGAGAAATAGGAGACAGGTTATTTTCAGGTAAAGTTACCCCGTCTGTTGATTCCGGGAATCCTGCTTTCCTATTTTTCGTAAATGATTTCCTTTGATCCCGAAACAGTGTTTCCCGATGCGGTTATGGCCGAGCTGTTTTTACCCACACGTATGGCAGTTTTCTGATTTCCCTTTCCCGTTGACCTTATTATATTGTTTTTTATCACAATATCACGTGTGACGCCGCCTATATAAAAGCCGTTTGCCTCCCCCTTCATGCCGTTGTTTTCAATAATGTTTCCGGTGAACGTGTTGCGGTGTCCGGCATTCTGTTCATTTTCATCACGGAAAAGGACACCTTGATGAGCATTTTCGTACACGTGGTTATTTTCAAAAATGTTGTCGGTATCCTTGTGTCCGATTGAGATGCCGTTATCACCGTTGGCGAAAAAAACATTATCCCTGAATATTCCGTTTTGCACCCTCCAGCAGAGGAACAATCCGTCGCCTGCGTTATGATGTCCGCTGCAATTTTCCATTACCGAATGATCGGAGCCGGTCCCGGGATGAAATCCGAGCCCGTTCCCGTTTGAGGCCTCGCATCCTTTAAGTGTAATGTTCTCGGTTATCTGCCAGCTGAAAGAGTCGCCGTTAAACTCATTGACCCTGACGTTTTCCACCAGGCAATTCCTTGATTTGTGGATATAAACTCCGCCGCCCCTGCATCCATTTATATAATCATTCCTGTCCTTGTTCCCCTCAATCACAAGGTCTGCGATCCTCGCATTTTTTACCCCTACGGCTTCAACGACAGAACAGGCGTTTGTCACAACGCCGTTTTTTGATGCCACGTAATCATGCACGGTGTTGTTGTCAAAATAGATCACGTTTCCGTCAATGTCAGTAATTAATGCCGTTGTTACGGCCCATGCCTGCTTATGGTCGTTGTCAAAAAGCTGTATTCCCATGCCTTTCCTGAATCCTGAGGCATCTTTTACGACTGCCTTTACCATGCCCCAGTCGGCATCGATGATAAAACTGGTTCTGAAACCGTCACATTTCCTGAGAATGGTAGTTTCACCCGATCCGATCAGGGAAACATTATCGTAAAGACGTACGGGTCCCGTTATCTCGTATGTGCCCGGGTTTAATCTTACGGTTCCTCCGCCCCTGGTTTTAAGCGCATCCAGGGCTATCTGGATTGCTGATGAAGAATAGCCGGGGATATCGGCGCCGGATCCTCCGACGCTTATAACCTGTTCTGCCCTCTTTACATCAACCAGGCCCATATTCTGCCCGGTTGCAAGGGAAACTGCAAGCAGGTACATGACCAATGTTACCGTTGCGTTCAGTTTTCTTTTCATTTTCTTGTCTGTTAAATTATTAACAATTCACATTCGATTTCGCCCGTTTAATTTTCGCAAGCGGGAAGGAACCAATGGTTGTTGAAATAAGAGCAGTCAACCTGTTTCCCGCCTGCCTTGCTTTTTGAGTATCTTCATTGTTGCCTGTTTAATCAGGTCAGATAATTTCAAAATAAATGAATTATTTCTTTTGAGGATCAATAATGTCATAAGATCTGAGAAACAATCTGAACATGGCTTCAGCCGGCATATCTGATATTTCTTTCTCCAGGCGGTCCGATACTTCATTGTTGTCGTTGAATTTTGCAATCACCCACTGAACTTTAGGTGATCGTGATCCGGGTGAGATACTCCAGTTGCTCAGGGAGTCCTGCCCGGCTTTCCAGTTTTCCATTGCGATGACGGCTTCCTGCCTTTTGCCGGCTTTGCTGTATGCAAGGGTTGAAATATACCTGTTCACGGGATCTTCATCAGGAATGTTATTACCCGAATACCTGACAATCTGGTTAGAATAATAATCTGCCATCTTGTTTTTTCCTTTCATTTTATAGCAAAACGACAGCAAATAATCCTGGAAGCGCTCATCAGGGTCATAAGGTTTGCCGGCACCAAGATTCTCCGGCCATTTTTTTGAGTCGTCTATGAGTTTGATTGCCTTGTCATATTTCCGCTGATCAATCAGGATGACTGCAAGTGAAAGATTCGCAAGCTCGTAGAGCTCATGACCCTCACGGGCCCCTTCATAGGGCAGAATGGTTATTGTCTCCATTATCTTAAGGCACTCTGAATACCTGGCGTTATTTATCAGGGCTTTTACATAGTCAATCCCGGTCACAGGGTTTGAAGGAAAACGGAGATATGCCTGCCTGGCTTTTACCAGCTGTTCATTGTATGACTTTTCCGACTGCAGGTTCTCCGCGAGGAAATGCCATGTTCTCCAATCATTGGCATCAAGTTCCAGGGCTTTCGAAAAATCATTTCCCAGGGGCGGGGAGTTCCTGCCGGCTGATTGTGACAAAATACCTCTTGCAATGTAGAACGGTGCATAATCCGGGGCATACCCGCATTCCCTGAACAATTCCAGGGTTTTCTCCAGTCTCCCGATATGCCAGTATATCAAACCAAGATAATACCTGGTTTTCCAGCTGTCGTTTTTTTCAAGGGCCCATTCGAGAACACTGATTGTTTCATGCCGGAAAGGGAAAACGAGAAAAGGGGAGAGGTCTCCGGCCTTCCTGAGAAGTTGTGTGCTCAGGGTGACGTCGGTGTCTTTCCTGAGCCAGGCAAGCCAGTAAAACACAATCGGGTTGGCAGGAGCCTCTTCAAGCACGGCTGCCGCTTCATCATTCAATCCCCTGTTCACGTAATCCAAAGCAAGCTCCAGGCAGGTTTCATGAGGCAGTTCATTCCTGATCAGCGATTTGAAATCATTCAGCCTGGCAGTGGAAGGAGAGAGAAGATATTTTTCAAAGTTGGCAAAATGGTTTAAAGGGTCAATATCGAGCAGCTCCCCGATCTGTTTTTCCGCTCCGGCATTGTTATTCAGTTTTCTGCTGCTGATGATGAGGATTTCACGTGCCGGCACAGATATCCTGTTATAGTCCAGGGCTTTTCCTGCATATTCAGCTGCGCCCCTGAAGTCGTCCCTCAGCAGCCTTGCTTCTGCAATCTGGATAAATGAAGCTGCCCTGAATTCCATTGTCCTGGCGGCAATACTGAAAGCCTCCTCTGCCTGGTTGATCATTCCGCGTCTTCTGTTGATGAGCCCGATAATGAAATTACCCCCCGGATCATAAGTGTTTTTCTCAAGGATCTTTTTTGCCAGGTCCTCAGCATTCCGGTATCTGCACATTCTGAATTCCGTTTCGGCTGCCTTGTAAAGGGCCCGCAGGTGTGATGGTTCCTTTTCGAGGCATTTATAGTAGTAATTCAAAGCCCTGGGGAACTCTCTCATTGCATACATATCTTCTGCGAGGAGGAACAGGTGTTCGGCTGAATTAAAATCACCATTGACCTGCGATCTTGAAGGTCTTTCAGTTTTTAAGGTTTCGGTTCCGGAGTTATACTCCAGGATGTTTTTACCCAAAGTAACATTCAGATCCCCGATATCCGCAATGTTCAGGGCCACTGACCCGGAATACAGTTTCATTGGCTTCAGTTCAATGCATGCGGAATGAATGATTTTCCCGTTGTTCCTGATGACCAGGGTGTCTTTTAGGAAGATATTCGGACTTATAAGGATCTTCAGGCTGTCGCCGGCGGTCACCACGTTGAGGGTGCCTGCCGGGGAAGCATCGACCATCCCTCCGGTTCCGATTACCGGGAACCATGATTCTGTTTTGGTTTCAGTATAGTAGGGTTTTATTGAAAGCTGGTCGAACGGACTGTTGAATCCGCTCACATTGCTTGCCTGGTTGAATTTAACGCCCGACTGGGCTTCAATATACTGGCCGTCATTGTCTGTCAGCAGTTTTTCCCAGATAGCGCCGTCGCGTGCCAGCGACCATATCCATATCTTTTTGCCTGGCGCATCAGAGTAGGGGGCCCAGTGGCCAAATCCGAAGCCGGAGTTATTCCAGTATCCTCCAAACCAGTCAGTGAACAGGCCGGAAACATGGTACGATTTGCTGGTCCCGAAATTATTTTCCCTGTAATATGACAGATTGTGTCCCTCCCTGTCAACCGGCCATTGGTCGACATTTCCGTCGTGGCCTATGTAACAGGTGCCCGGGAAGAAGAACCGGAGGTCGTCGGAAGCGCGGAACCCGGCATTTTCCCACGACAGATACGCATCGTGAAGGGGGCGTGGATTATACCAGAAGCTGTTTGTTTCGAAAAAAGCTTTATCCTTTTCCAGTTTGATTTCAACACGCCATTGTGTGCGCGATGCCAGGTCAAGGCCACCCACGATACAGCTTGCACTGCCGTCGGGATGCTCCTTTATTACGTAATCAACCGGGGAGGAGGTCCAGGGAGCATGACCCAGGTCAAGACCGAAATTATGCTCGATCCCGCCGCTGGTCCATGGACCCCTGATGCCAATTGACCTGAATTTCATGACTTTATTCGTGTAAACAAATTCCTTTCCGGTCGATTTTTCAACAGCACCCCACACCTTGCCGCCAACTTCCGGGAGTATTGTGACGCTGATAAAATCATTTTCAAGGGTGATTACTTTCCACATTTTCACCTCGGGCTTTTCAGTGAAACCATCAAAAACAAAGTAGGGATAGAAAGAGGAGGCCATTGAATTCAATGCCCTTACCGACACTGGGTTCGGATCGGAAAAAGGATACGTTTTAAATGGTTTTAATTCTTCTTTGACAACAACATCCTGGCCGGTCAGATCCGGGAAAACCAGAGCAGGCGAAATCAGTAATAATACTTGCAGGGCCCTGTTCCTCAGGGCTGTTAACTTAGACATGGCAAAATTGGTTTTATAGAATCAGATTTAATGATAATAAGGTTAGCGGATAACTGGTTTTATTTTTTCATGAACGGCTTGCACCGGACCTGTCATTTTCTTTGAAGCTGCGATAGTTATCCGGACTTTTCCAATCGGTATGGAACCAGCCGGATTGCCTTTCCGGGTCTGCCTGGTAACGGGATCAACATGGTTATTGGCGGATAATTTTTCTTTCCGTCAAAGCCGGCCATTAATCTCCCTGGCAGATCCCATCTTGTTTTCCGGATTGCACAGCGTTCAGGGATCCGGGTTTTACGATTACTTTTTATTCCTGTCCTGCAATTTCCTTTCAATCATTCTGCCCATGGCAATTCTCTGGGCATCCCATTTTTCGGCATCGAAGCTCCAGACATCGAGATTCCCGATGGATTTTGGACCGAAGGGTTCATGAATTATTTCGTTTACAATTGAATCAGCCCTGAGGGTGTTTCCGTCTGCCTCCGACAGCAGTCTCAGGTACTCGTACTCCTGCACTCCGTCGCGCATGGCCTTCAGCCTGATGGACGGGCAGGGTCCGTTTACATTTGGAACAACGCCGGCGGCATAAATCAGGAGAGCATTGCCATTGATTTTTTTGTAGGTGAATTCAGCCTCAGATTCCGGTCTGGCTTTTGAAGCATCCTTCCACGATTCAGGATCGTACCATCCGTTTACCCATCCGGCTCCGGCACCCCAGCTCAGCCACGAATACGTGCGGTATTTCCAGCAGCTCCAGCTTATGGCCCTGTCGTTTACAAGCGGCAGGTCGAGGAAGGTCGAACTGCCAACCCAGCTGTTTACCTTGCTTTCATAAAGAAGCGGCCCGTAAAGCCATACCTTTATGCCCATATCCTGGTATTTTTTCACCGTTTCAAAATCATATTCAATGGTATGGGAGGCCCATGCACTGATTGAATTCTTCACGATCGCCATGGCTTCTTCACTGTAGCCGCCATCGATGCGAAAATCGGCTTCGGGATACAGTTCACGGAAAATATTGCCGTAATAAACCATTCTGCTCCAGGCCTCGGGGAAATAGGATTCATCTAGTCCGTTGAGATAGACGGTAATACCAGTTTTGTCGGGATCGATAAGGTTTTTATAATGATCGCGGACTTTCCTGATGCATTCG
Organism: uncultured Rikenellaceae bacterium; assembly: GCA_964435015.1. Classification (GTDB taxonomy): domain Bacteria; phylum Bacteroidota; class Bacteroidia; order Bacteroidales; family VadinHA17; genus LD21. The sequence continues at coordinate 13,086 of CAYSXP010000021.1, read as the reverse complement.
GTATAGATTGCCCTGTTGGAAGGATTGCGTTCAACACCGGGTCCTCCGATGTCGGGCCAGCCCTTTGTCCCATGCTTTCCGGAAACGTCGAAAGGCAGTACAAAGGTCTCTATCGGCTCACCATAGCCCGGACCGTAATTGTAACCATACTCGGCAGTAAATGCCTTACCGGTGAAATACTTGTCAAGTCGTTCGTCAAGGGCTTTCCAGTCAATGACAATATTCCCGTTGCTACTGACCTCCAGCCCCGGTTCATAGGTGGGATCAAGCATTGAAATCCTGTTGCGTTTAAGGAGCTGGTATATTTCAAGCTCATTTCTCCCGGTCATGTTTCTCATAAAACCCTCATGCTGAAGGCCTGCCCTGAACCTGTTTTCATTGGGAAGAGCGAAATCCCATACGGTGAGACTGACGGGTATCTTCCTGGTGAGTCCTTTTATTGTTATTGCCAGTTCCGACGAATAGGTACCGGGGGCCGCTTCATTCCTGAGGAAGGGGATATACTGATCGATCCATATCACAAGTGACTTCTGATCATCAATGCGGTTGTTAAAGTCAGGAAGCCACAGCGGGTATGTCCACCGCCACCTTACTCTCGATGAATCGTCCTGGATATATTGGAACGGGATCAATGCATCGGGGTACCAGCCATTGCCCAGTGATGCAACAGGATATCCGGTGCTGGGTGTTTTAACTTCAACGGCCCATTCGAGGAAAAGCTCGGGCTTAGCTGAAAACTCATCTTCTCCCTTCCTGAACGGAATCATCCCAACCCTGATGTTGTCGAGGGTCTCTTTTGTAAGACTGGTTAACACCAGCTGAAATGAGATATATTCTCCCCTGGCGGCATGCAATGACACCGTGTTACCGTCATAGATTGAATTCTTCTTCAGGATATCTGAATTGACATCCTTATTCCCTTTCAAAAGAACAAACCGGTTATCAATGATTTCATTGCTTGTCGGATCGAGTCTTACCGATGAAGGGATGACCGATACCGTCCAGCCTGATCCGCTAAAATCATTCCTGGGCGATGAACAGCTGCAGAAGGCGCAAATAATCAGTAAAACAACAAAAGAAGTTCTCATAGTGCCGGTATTTAGTTTATGGTTAGATTCATGCAACACCAAATCTGTCAAGTTTATAAAACCTGAATGCATTATCCCAGTAGAGTTTTTTCAGAACACTGTCATCGAGTCCGATACCATCGATTTTCCAGTTTCCCTGGATCGGCGTCGGATGATCGAACTGTTTGTCAGAGGTTTGGAAATAACGCCAGTGTATATCGTAGAAATGATGGTTTTCCTCCAATGTGAAATCCTTGCATGGGCCGGCGCCCTGGACGTCGCATTCGTTCCAGAAAGCCAGATCGGTGCCAAACATTATCCTGTCCTGGTATCTGGTGAAAAATTCATGTCCTTCACCGGAGCTGTGTCTTCCAAGTTCTCCGATGCGTGCGGCGGTATCAATGCTGAGGTTGGGCAGCCGGTCGAGCCATGAGCTCACTGCCTTCAGGTTTTCAGAGTATCCGGCAACATGTACCGCAACGAATTTAACTTCCGGGAAGGTTCTGTAAACGTTGTTTACCTGGTCAAACAGTGTTTCGAGGGCCGGATATTTACTGCGATCGGCAAATGACCATTCGGGATGAAGTTCCAGTTCTTCCCAGCGCTCATTCTCAGGGTTCCATGGCTGGAAGAAGGCCACCGGATCGCCGGTGTGAAAAGCCACGGGAATGCCAAGTTTTTCAGCTCTTTCCCAGATCGGGAAAAGCCTGGGATCGTCGATAGGGATGAGTTTTCCCTCCCTGTCCCTTGCTGTCAGGCCCAGGTCCTTGAGATTCTTCAGGGCAATGGCACCTGCATCAACTGCCTTTTCCAGCATATCCGGAGCCTTTATAAAGAATTCAGGGTCGTTTTCTGCCAGGCTCCAGTCGTATGTATAATGAAGCCCCAGCCTGTTCCGGTAAGGTTTAATCGCATCATTGATTTCATAGAATGCCCGATCGCCTACATAATAGTCCGGGTCTGATCCTGATATGGAAGCGATAAGCACGGCATACCTTATCAGGTTATCATCCATGACCCTTAGCGCTTTTTCAATTTTGCCCGGTGTGGCATGGATGTGGGCATCGATCAGACGGCCGCCGGCCGGCTTTAGTTTCCCGGATGATCCGGTATTCATGCATTGGTTCATACTTGCTGTAGTAATTGCTGCTGCTCCCATTGATGTGAGTTTAACAAATTCTCTTCTGCTTAACATTTTTCCAGGTATTAATTTTCAAAGTCATCAGAAAAATCAGGCAGGCCGTCTTCAGTCACGGCTTCTTTTCACTCTGCTGAAATTATATTTCCCTGCCTGAACCATGCCGGATTAAAGCCCGCAGCCCTCCCGTCAGCAGGGAAGATATCATGATAAAATTTTCACTTTACCCGTTCAGGTGAGTTAAAACAATGTCGCGGACTAAGATAATAAATTCACTAAAGAATTGCGGGCCGGGAAAGAATATAATTTCCCGGAACAGATTTCTCTGTGAGGTTGCTTTCAGTGATTACTTGCGGAATAAGAGCCGGGTGCCTGAAAAAACCTGCGGGCAATTGCGGGAACCGGGGGAGTGACGCAAAATGAGAGAATGAGTAAACAAATATCCTGAAATAAGGAAGATGAAAAGATTTGTCATGGTTCCGGTTCCACATGAATGGTGACATTCAGTTTTTCAAATTTTGTTTTAAGACTTTCTTCAATACTGTCACAGTAGGAATGGGCATCCTGAACTGATTGATCCCTTGGGATCCCGATGTGAAAATCGATGAACCTGTAATTTCCCGAGATCCTGGTTCGGAGGTCGTGGTAATTGACATCCATGCTGTTGAGCATCATTTCAAGCTGTTTTATCTCATCGTCGGGCCATGCTTCGTCAAGCAAAGGCCTGAAAGCCTTTAGGACGAGAATATATGCCTCCCTGATAATCAGAAATGCGACGCAGATTGCGATCACCGGATCGAACCAGTGTATTCCGGTCAGTTTTATCAGAATCAGTCCTGCTGCCACTCCGAGGGAGGTATATACATCGGTTTTGAGATGAAGGGCGTCGGCTTCAAGGGCAACCGACCCCGTGGCTTTTGCAACCCTGTAAAGCTTCCCTGAGACAATAGTGTTTATCAGGGCCGAAACAAGCATCACAAGAGAACCAAGGCCGAGGGACTCTACAAGCATATTGCCTTCCTTCATCTTTTTTACTGATTCGACAATGATCCATATTGCTGCTGCGAATATCAGTATTCCCTCAATCACTCCCGACACGTTTTCCACTTTCCCGTGTCCGTAGGGATGACGGGAATCGGGGGGATTGTCTGAAACCCTGACTGAGAATAACGCAATCAGGGATGCGATCAGATCCATGGCCGAATGGATCGCCTCGGAAATGATGCTGACCGATCCGCTTACCACTCCGGCTGCCAGTTTGATTATGATAAGAAAGGAGTTTGACAGTACGGATAATCTTGCTATCTGGATTTTTGAACTCATCCGGGGCCCTGAAAAATTTAATTTCCTGCAGGTAAAATTAAATATTATTCTTAAATAATCGGGCCGTGAAACTGAATAACTGCCAGGGGGAGTTCATTAACCGGGTTTTATGTGCTCAGAGTTTTGAAATATGGTCCCTGATCTGCTCTATGAGCCACTTGGGTGTTGAAGTTGCGCCGCAGACCCCGGCAAATGTCTTGTTGCTGAACCATGATGATTCTATTTCATCAACCGAGGAAACGAAATATGTATCAGGATTCACGGATTTGCAGACGGTAAACAGCATCTTTCCGTTTGAGCTCTCCCGGCCGCTGACAAAAATTATTATATCATGATTTCCGGCAAACTCCTTCAGGTGCGGTTCCCTGTTTGAGACCTGTCCGCAGACCGTGTTGTGTATTTTGAAGCTGATCTCCCGGCTGTCCGAAGCTGCCGTTTTCATGTTTCCGGCTATAATCTCTTTGATTTTCCTGTATTCCTTTGCGTCCATCGTGGTTTGTGAAAAGAGATGGACCGGCCGCGTGAAGTCGATTTTGCAGAGATCGTCAACTGAGGAGATCAGGATGCCTTCATTGTTTGTCTGTCCAAGCAGGCCTATCACCTCTGCATGACCCGATTTGCCGTAAATTACCACCTGACCGTTGTCAGCCTTGGAAGAAATCCAGGCGTCCCTGATCCTTGACTGCACTTTTTTGACAATGGGACATGTTGCCTCGATTATTTCAATATTGTTTCTTTCAGCTTTTTCATATGTTTCAGGCGGCTCTCCGTGAGCCCTGATCAGTACCTTGCAGTTCCTGAGCCCGCTGAACTGGTTATGGTCGATGGAAATCAGGCCCAGGTCTGAAAGTCTTTCAACTTCCTTGTCATTGTGGACTATCGGGCCAAGTGAAAAAACCCTTTCGCCATTCAGCAATGCATTTTCTGCAATCTTAACCGCGTTCTGAACCCCGAAGCAAAAGCCTGACCTGTTGTCAATTTCAACCCTCATTAAGTTTGTTTTTGATGATTTCCCGTATCCATCTCAATTGTTCAGTCATTGTCATCCTGCTGTTATCCAGAACGATAGCGTCGTCGGCCCTTCGCAGGGGGCTGATATCCCTGTTTTCATCAGTAATGTCACGGACGATGATATTGTTCTTTATTGTTTCAAAATCAACATCCATATTCTTACCCTTAAGTTCATCATATCTTCTTTTGGCCCTGATTTCAACCGATGCAGTCATGAAGATCTTAAGTTCCGCATCAGGGAACACTACGGTTCCGATATCCCTGCCATCCATTACAATTCCCCTCTCCCTGCCTATTTCCCTCTGAAGTTCGACCATTCTCGACCTGACCTCAGGGATCAGGCTGATCCTGCTGACATATGAAGAGACCTCCACCCCTCGGATCTGAGTTTCGACATTTTCAGAATTCAGGAAAGTCTCATATCCTGAAATATCCGGATTGTAGGCAAACCCTATATTGATTTCCCTGAGATCTGAAATGATATCGGCAGTTTTCAGGAAGTCGTTCCCGACATATCCCTTCCTGAGGCAATAAAGGGTGACCGCGCGGTACATGGCACCGCTGTCAATATAGATGTAATTCATTTCTCTCGCGATTGCCCTGGCAAAAGAGCTTTTCCCGCTTGAGGAGTAGCCATCTATTGCAATAATGATTTTTTTCATTGCATCGGCATCTGGGGTGCAAATATGGAAAATTTCACGTGTATAATCAATTTTTATTTTGGCGCCGGAATTTTCTGTACAACTGATCGGTCCTGGTAATCAGCGAAATATGATTCGATGCACCTGCGAGGTGATATGAAGCATGCCCAAACTGCAGCGACATGATGGAAGTATTTATTCCAAACCCCCATGAAAACCCGGTTCCTGCCGCTTTTGATTCTGTCATCAGTTCCTTTCTTCTCTGGTAATTATAGCCTGCGCTCAGGTAGAAGTTCTTATGCGGAATCAGTTCAGCCCCCATGATCATATGCCTCATAATGTTTTCCATTAATCCGTCCGGAGATCCTTTTGCTCCGTTACCAGGCGGATCTTTATAATCGTGTGTCAGGTCGTATTTTTCCAGATGCCTGATTGTAAGGGAGAACCTGAATGGGGCATGGGCCAGCTTTGCCGATGCACCTGCCAGGATTTCGAAGGGTGTTGAACGATTTTTCTCACCGGTATAGGAAATAATCTGGCGGCCCATGTTTCGCAGAACAATTCCGCCCGAATAAAGGCCGTCATGAGATTTCCACGATACCCCGATATCGGCAGCAAATCCTGCCGAGGTGTATCTTTCAAGATGCGACAGCACAGGCTTAAGATCGATTCCGACCGAAAATGAGGAGTCAATGCTGTAAGAGCAGATAAGTGAAAATGAATATTCCGATGCCGTGAATGATCCTGTTATATTTCCGGAAGGATCGGCTTCGGTAAAAGTGCCGTAGTTCAGGTATGTGACGCCCCCGGCAAAATTACCTGCATTTGCTGTTGAACGGGAATAAAGAACCATGCCATAATTAATACCTGCCAGGTAACTGGCATAGTTCAGGGAAAGGTTCTTGTCCATTGCCGGTGAAAGGAGCGAAGGATTATGATGTGCCAGGTTCAGGTCCCCGGCAGGCATCGATACGTTTGATCCCCCGAGAGAGGCTACGAGACCTGAATGGGTGAGGTTCAGGAACTCATAGACCCTGGTTCCCCCGGTCTGAGGAAATAATTCCGGCAATAAGATGCTCAGGGCAGCTATGAACAGGACTTTTTTCAACAGCAGATATATCGGGTAAAAATAAAATATTAAAACAACAGTTAAAAATGGCGGAAAACTCTTTCAGCTTTCATGATTAACAGGGCCACGTTCTGTTAATAAAAAATTCTTAACTGCCTGTCTGAATTCAGTTCCATTGATTAATTTTAAGTTCATATTCAATGTCTGTTTAAGTTCTGTTGGCATAAAAATTTTTATGGATCGGGTAAGGCATTGGCAGAGTTGTTGTTCAGTTTGTTTCTGAATTGCAGTCGGGCACTAATAACCCTATTATATGAAACATCCATTGGCTTTGGTCCTTCTTTCGTTTTTGTGTATGCCTTTTTTCGGACAAACACAAAAGTTCTGGTATGATGCTTCCGGTAACCGTACCTCCCGAAAGACAATCGGTCTTAAATCCGAATCAGGGATAATAGATGACAAGAATACTCCGGAAAAGTTTTCAGATCAGGTTGGTGAGAAAGAGATCCTGATCTATCCCAATCCTGTGCGCAGCCATTTAACAATTGAGATAAATGGTTATGAGGAAGGTATAAATGCCGGTTTTTATGTTATTGATCAGGGCGGCAGACAGATAATAAACCAAAACAGGGCCACTCAAAGCACCACACTTGATCTGTCGGAATTTCCACCGGGGGTATATTTCCTTCTTATAAAAGTCGGAAACGAGAGATCGAAATGGACGATTATTAAGGAATGACTTTCTGCAATAATTCTTCCTGCTGATCCTTGCACTTACAATTACCAAATCATTTCAGGCAAAAGTTAAATCTGCCTGAAAAGCAATTCAGAAATCATTAAAATCCAATAACATGAAAAAATCATTTTTACTCATTGCAATCTTGTCACTATGTCTGACGTGTACCCTCAAGTCACAGATCAAGGTAAACTCAAGCGGGTATGTCGGGATCAATAATACCAGCCCGACCTACCGGCTCGATGTAAACGGAAATGTAAGATTTACCTATTCATCCAAATCCGTAAGCTTTGACGGATCAAGTATATATCCGATATCAGCAAATATCTCTTTGGGAGCTTTAAGTAATTACTGGTTCAAGCTGTACTCAACATATGCATTTTTTACGTATGATCCTGTAATAATGTCTGACCTGAACTATAAAACAGATATTTCGAATCTCACAGGTATGATGGAAAAAATAAAGCATTTAAGACCTGTTACCTTTAAATTAAAAACCGATGCAAAAGATATCGGCGTTGATAAGACGACCAATCCGCTCCAGTATGGATTCATTGCCCAGGAACTAAAGGAAATTTTTCCCGACATGGTTTCAACCCAGCCCAACGAGATACTTGGAATCCATTATTCCGAGATTATACCGGTTCTGGTACAGGCAGTTAAGGAGCAGCAGGAACAAATTGACGCTCTTTCAAAGCGTGTTTCAGAACTTGAACAGGCAGCAGGGAAATAAAACCTATAATGACTTTATGTTATGAGAAGGTTTGTATTGTTAAACTTGTCAATTGTGTTATTTGTTTACGGTCTTTCGGGTCAGGAGTTTGATATTACCTTCACCAACACTGAAAGCGGAAACCAGACACACACAGCCCGAAACAGCGTTACACTGGGGCCAGGGTACACCTACACACCCGGCGGAGGAAGTCTGACTGTTGAGATACAAAATCCGGTTGTAAGCGGATTCACATCATACACAGTAACACCTGTTGATCCTGAAACAAGAACCCTTGGCACCTCATATCTTGTAGGAGCAACTCCGGGATCTTTTAATGTCAATCCGGCCGGAGCTGCAATATATAGCATACCTGTTTATTTATTACCGGGTGCAAATGGTCTTTCACCTTCCCTTTCACTGGTTTATTCCAGCAGCAACAGTACAGGGATAGTGGGCTTTGGCTGGCAAATGGAAGGAATATCAATGATAACCAGAGGATCCCAGACATATTATCATGATGGTGCGGCACGCGGAATCGAGCTTGACCTTAACGACAGATTTTATATTGACGGACAAAGACTCGTCAATACAACTTCATACGATTATGGTAGTTCAAGTGCCAGGTACCAGACCGACAATGATATTTTTACAAGGGTAACACCCCAGGGAGTTGATGCCAACGGACCTGCATGGTTTAAGGCTGAAACTAAATCCGGATTAATTTATGAATACGGGAATTCCAGCGGATCAAAGCAAAAGATTCCGGATCTTTCGCCGGTTGTTTCATGGAATGTTTCCAAAATAAAGGATCTTTTTGGAAATGAAATTAATTTCAATTACCTGCAGGATGGTTTATGTGTTTATCCGGCAGAAATAACCTACGGGCCAAATACAATAACTTTCTATTATAAAATCAGGCATGAAAGGAATATTAAATATCTCAAGGGCGTTCAGATCCAGCAGGCTTTGCTCCTGGATAAAATTGCCATTAAACATAATTCAACCATAGTAAAAACATATGAATTCAAATATGACAAGTTTCTTTATACAACTAGTTATTCCTCTGCTTACTCAGTGTTAAATGAGATTATTGAATATGGTTCAGGATCTTCAAGGTTTAATTCCACTGCAATTAAATATCTTTCATCAGGAGGTTTAAACTGTTCGCTGACAACAAATAACACAACTCATCAATATGTTAATTATAATTCGAAACTGGTAGCGGGAGATTTTGACGGAAACGGCCGCATTGATTTCCTGTGCCTGCCGGATGCATCCAAAGGAGCAACATGGTCAGGTATGAAGGTATATTTCGGTGATGGTTTTGACAGTTTCGTGTATGGCTTTTCAGAAACGACATCAGTGGATCTTTCAAAGCTTAAAGACATACGCTCTCTTGATCTGAACGGAGACGGCAGAGATGACGTAATATATGAAATAAATAACTCGGGAACTTCCACTTTTTATTATATGCTTTACGACGGGAGTTCATTTACTGATCCTAAAAGTATCAGAAACTTAACATACGGAGAGAATGTTGGTTACAGCGGTAAGGTAAGACGAAATAAGGATCGTCAGGAGGATGATAACGAAAAGACTCTTGACCCGATGCAGTCAAGAAGATCTTCTTCTTCTTATCTATCTTCAAACCTTAAGTATATTTCATCGACCTCGGCAGATTATAATGGAGACGGCGTTAATGATATTTTTTTGTTTGACGCGTCCGGTAACTGGTATATATATTCAATGGTAAACCTATCTGGTCAGCTTACAAGTACGATGAATCTTCTTGCATCAGGCACGATCAGTACATTAAACTCAGAGGTAATTAGCGGAGATTTTAACGGGGATGGCAAATCAGATATCTGGAGTATTGAATCATCCGGAATAAAGATATACAGCATGGCAGGAAACTCTTTAAGTCTTATAGGCATCACATACCTGTTAAACAAAAACCATTTTTTCACCCTTGGCGACTTTAATTCTGATGGAAAAACTGACTTATTTGCCTATGGCTATGGAAGATATGGAGGCACAGTGATCGACTGGGAGGAATGGCAGATCCTGCTTTCAACAGGAACAGGCTTTGAAACATACCTTGTGCCTCAGTTAAAGAGTAATCTCAAAGACGATAATGTACGGATAGCCGATTTCAATGCAGATGGAGCCACAGATATTATGGCAACGGCATGGAATAACAGCTGGAGCAGGTTTTTTATTTCGGTTGCAAACGGCACAGGTTTTGATAATTATTATTTTTCAAATACGGTGAATAATAATTGTAATTTTTTTGTCTGCGATGTGGATGGAGACGGATATTCGGATTTAATTAGTACTGATAAAGATTCTCCCTGGACAACAGGGTACCAGATTTTCAGAACAGGAGGAAATTCATCGGCTCTGATGGAAAAAGTTGGCAACGGCCTGGGAGAACTGACCAAGGTATCATACCTGAAGCTGTCAAAGGCAAATTCCTCTTCTTATCAGCGGGGAAGCGGCGCTGTTTTTCCGTTGACCGATTTTCAGGGTCCTCTCACTGTTGTAAGCTCATTCCAGACGGACAATGGCAAAGGAAGCATGAATCTGATGGAATATTATTACGAGGGAGCCAAAATACATCTTCGCGGAAAAGGATTTCTGGGTTTTCTTAAAACGAGACTTACAGATCACACTGCCGGTATAGCAAATGAAGCCATTATCACTGATGGTTTTAATCCGACGTATTTTTATCCATCCGTGCAGCTGTCGCTTTCAAAACGAGCCGGTACAACCGATACTATTTCCAAAGTAAAAAATGTACTATCACAGGTAGTTCTGAATGCATCAAAGAAATGGATCTTCCCATACGTCTCTTCATCGAAGGTAACAAACAAGCTTACGGGGCATACTGTTACCATGAACACATCGGGATATGATAATTACGGAAATCCTTCCACTATCGTGAAAAGCTATAGCAGCGGTCCGACAGAAACATCAACAATTGTTTATGATAACACTGTATCTACAAGCCAGTGGCTCCTCGGCCGTCCGACAAGCGCTACAACTCAGTACACAGGGGGAGGAAATACCATAACCAGAGCTGTTACCAGGAGCTTCAGCACTACAACCAATAACCTTAACAGCGAGACATGGTATCCGGGTACAGGCAATCAGTTTGTGAAAGGGTATAAATACAATTCAAACGGAACCCTGAAAAGAGACTCCATAACTGTGAGCGGCGTTTACCGGACAAATATCTATACCTATGAAACTAATGGAGTAAGACTAAAAACAGTAACCGATCCGCTTTCCCACACAACGACCAACACCTACAACAGCTATGGCAGGCTATCCTCCCGTGCAGATTACCTTGGCAACACACTTACTTATACCTATGATGATATGGGAAGGGTGACTAACCTATCATCCACTGACGGTAATCAGACGACAACAGCCTATGCATGGGAAAGCCCGACATCAACTCCAAAACCAGCAAGGTATTCTGTCCTTAAAACAGGCAATGACGGCTCACAGACCAAAAACTGGCTCGATAAGCTGGGAAGGGAGATACGCACTGACGTAAAAGGCTTTGACGGCTCGTGGATCTATACAGATACAAGGTATAATGTAAAAGGACAGGTTGACAGTATTTCGGAACCATATTATACAGGACCAACCTGGAACAGGTATCAGTATGATAACTACGGAAGAAAAACAAGCCTGACCAGACCATCCGGAAGGAACAGCTCATGGGTCTACAGCAGCAATACGGTTACTGAAACAACCGGCGGAAGGTCATTCTCCAAAACATATTCTTCCGATGGAACCGTATCTTCAGCCACTGATGCGGGAGGAACAATAAGTTATACCTATTATCCTGACGGAAAGGTAAAAAACATCACCGCCCCGGGCAGCATTGTTACACAGATGCAATATGATGTGGCAGGTAATCAGACCCAGCTTGTTGACCCGGGTGCAGGAACAATAAATTACACCTACGATGGTTTCGGACAGCTGCTGACCCAGCAGAATGCAAGGTCGCAGACCACAACGATTACCTATAACCCAAACGGCACCGTTTACAGGAAAGTGACGCCGGAAGGAACAACAAAATACAGGTATAATACAAACAAGCAACTGACCAATATCGGTTCACCCGGCAGCGTGAGCCGTTCGTTCGCCTACGACTCAAAGGGAAGGATTACAACCATCACCGACACAATACCCGGGACCACTCCTCTGATAACAACTCTGACCTATGACACCTACGGCAGGCCCGGTACTATTACACACCCATCAAATATTGTTGAAACTAAGAATTATAATTCAAACGGGTATCTCAGCTCGGTTTCTGCCGGTGGTTCGGCCAGGTGGACAGTCACATCGATGAATGCAAGGCAGCAAATCACCGGAGGCCGGTATGGAGCGAGCCTTAACGCTGCTTACGGCTATGACAGCTACGGTTATCTCACATCCAATACAACAGGATCTCTTCAGAATTATACTTATAGTTTTGATGCTGTGACCGGTAATCTGAACTGGAGAAAGAATGTACTGCAGGCGAATATCCAGGAGAATTTCGAGTATGATAATCTGGACAGGCTCGACAGGGTTTACCGGGGAAGCACAACCTTGCTGGACATGGCTTATGACGGTAACAAAGGCGGGATAACAACGAAAAGCGATGCCGGCACGCTGAATTATAATATCACTGCTAAACCATATGCATTGGGTACTGATAATCCGTCGGCAGGGCTGATGCCTACAACAGTCGATTCGCTGACCTATACCTCCTTTGAAAGTGTAAATACCATATCTGAAGGTAACTTTGCTGCATATTTTACGTATAACAGTGACAACGAACGGGCGAAGATGGAAGTTAAGCAGAGCAGCAGCACAATACTTACAAGGTGGTACCCCGGCGGGGGTTATATTAAAGAGACTGCAGGAGGAGCAACCAAAGAATATACATTTATAGGAGGTGATGCCTATTCAGCACCGGTTGTTGCAATAACCCAGGGTGGAACCACCACGTATTACAACCTGCTGAGGGATCATCTCGGGAGTATAACACATGTAGTAAATGCATCGAACAACACGTTGCTTTATGAATACAGCTATGATCCGTGGGGGAGGATGAGGAACATAACATCATGGACCAATTTTGCTCCGGGTTCTGAACCATCGCTATTTGTTGCCGGAAGAGGATTTACGGGACACGAGCATCTACCGTGGTTTAATCTCATAAATATGAACGGGCGTGTTTATGATCCGCTGGTAGGTCAGTTCCTTAGTCCTGATAATCATGTACAGGCGCCTTATTTTACACAGAGTCTGAACAGGTATGTGTACTGCCTCAATAATCCACTAGTCTATGCGGACCCCGATGGAGAGCTGGCTTGGTTTA
>CAYSXP010000020.1:24452-83610 GCA_964435015.1 uncultured Rikenellaceae bacterium | reverse complement strand
TGCGATTATTTCATAATTTCAAAGAACGATTATAATTTTCTAATGCCCATTAGTGTTGTCTTATTACTAAATCAAGTATGAGAGTCAAACGGATATTTAGTTCGATCTTGGTTGTTTGTAGTACACTACTAATCATAGGAGTTGGGTTTTCTATTTTTGGATATCTGCAGGCAAGGAATCAGAACTCCTGGATATCTGTAAACACTCTGTCACAGCTTGAAGAAGGGGGCTTTATAGACAAAGATGTATTTGGTCTATATGGAGTGTTCTTTTCTGTATTTGCCGACCCAAGAGGCAAAATACGTATTTCCAGTCCTAATGACACGATAATTCTAAGTAGTCTTCTCTATTACGCTTCTGCCGATTTTATTGAAGAACAAGTTGGACTTGAAAACATTTCTCGAACCTTGATAAATGATTCAACGCTGCTTGTACGAGGGACAGGTCTGAATGAATCGGATGTTTTAATCTGGTTGACTGCCAATCACCATTATCCGTCTCTTGATGTTAAAATTAAAACCACTTATACAAGCACAACAGAGGTAGCCAAGGAGGCTCTTCTCCTTAAATTTGACCTTCCGGTTGAAGAAGTTTTTAAAAAAAGCGGGGCTATAGACAACCGCAATTTTGGACATGAATATTGGCTTAATCGTCAAGGTGTTAAATTTGGTAAAGAAGAAACACAGGCTCTGATATATCATACTCCGGGAATTTCTTCACTTCAGCTAATTCCTTCTCACAGCCTGTTATCAGTAAACCTAGAATATGCTTATGATCATCCCTATATCTATTTCCCTTACCAAAGGGATAATGCTGGAAGATGGATTGATCAATCTATATCAGTTTTCCCCAAAAACTATGTGAGAGTTGACTCGCTTACAATTTGGCTTGGAGAGTTACCTGCTGCCATCCCCAGGCTTCTAATGCTCCCAAATGGTTATCTGGCAGGCTTTGTTTTTACTGAACATGCAGATGGTGGCACCATAGATAGGCATCGAACGGTATATTTCGGTGCTGATACAATTACTTCAGCAGCAAATGCCTCAGGAGGCTTCTGGGGTAATAAAATACCTGTTACAAAAAGTCTCTTTTATGTTAATAGTGAAGATCCTTGTTTGTTCGCTACAATTAAAAACAATGTAAATGATACATCTTTCTCCGCTTTTTTGCGACAGCTATTTGCAACCGGTAATTATGAATTGTGTCTTCATACTCCAGAAAATGGTAATTCTGACAAAATTACCATGAGAGAGGCATCTGCCTATATGAGAGTCAATTTTGAAACTGTATCCTGGATTGATCATGGAATGCTGGGAGGCAGAAATAACAGGGAATGCTTTCATGCTGATGGACTCGACCTGGAATCTACTTATTACTCAGCTGATATTTGGGAGGAGTATGGAGTGAAATACTTTTGGAATACGGCATTCGAGCTCAAAGAACCTTATACCTTTTTTACAAAAAAAGCATTGATGAAGGGACATCTCTTAAATACATTTCGCTGCTTTTGGAATAGTCTGTTCTCTCCAACCGAACTTTTTAATTACAATTTTTTTCAAGCTTCTCTAAAGCTGAAAGAGAAGCTTCAACAAGATAAAGTATCGAGAAAGATGAACCGCTTTTTTGATGAAGCTCTGCCTACCCCTTTGTTTTGGCTTCACCCCACCAGAACAGGTCAGTTTTATTCTTGGGGTACTTATTATGCAGATAACAACAACGATCTCTGGGGAAAAACTGCAGAACATGAAGTTAATGTTAAAAAGATGAAATTAGAGGAAATGATTACCCATCGTCAGATCTTTATTGATCATGGTTATTATGTCCGAGGAGCTCCTAAGATAGATCTTACTTCCGTTCAGGATGGCCGAGTAAGACTTAACCCATATTTTGAAGAAACCCTTCGTTATATGGCGAAGCGGCGAGATGAGGGTGATCTTTTATTATTAACAATCAAAGATTTGCTTGATTATCAGTTGTTACTCGAAAAAATTAGCATTGCCTATCGGCCAGATACTGTTGTTATTACAAACAACAACAGCTGTCAAGTAAACGGACTTACTTTGGCAGCCAAGAATGTCGATATAATTACTGGTGATAAAGTAAAACGCTCCAGATTGTATGATGATGATATGATTATCTGGTTTGATATTCAGGCAGGTGAATCTGTAAGTCTTACATTTAAGCCCAGGGCAGTCATTTGTGATTAAAGGCTTTATCTACCGAGCCTAGTAGATGACTGTGAAAGTCAGAGACACTTACAAGAATAATACGAGGCTTAAAAAAGCGTTGATAATCTAACCATAAATATTTCAACTGTTGGACTCTCCTAAAATCCTTATTTTCGGACAACCATTCAATAACAGGCAGGGTGGCGGAATTACCCTGACCAATCTATTCAAGGGGTGGGACAAAGACAGAATTGCTGTGGCAGCAACCGGCCACGTAATGAAAAATATTTCCACTGAAGTCTGCGATCAGTATTATCTATTGGGGAATAAGGAATTCCGTTGGAGATTTCCATTTTACTTCATCCAAAAAAAGTTTCGTTCGGGATTAATAGAATTCAGTAATAACCAGGTTACAGGGACTACATCGAGAAGCAACCGGCTGAGACGTGTTCTTGTAAATAATTATTTTTATCCTCTCCTGGAATGGGTTGGCTTGTATCATAACTCTACTAAAATTAGGATAAGCCACCAATTCAGTGAATGGTTGCAGGTATTTAAACCTGAGATACTCTATTTACAGGTCTATTCTTATGATTCAATTAGATTTGCGCGTCTTTTAATTGAAACTCTTAAGATCCCGTCAGTCATACATATAATGGATGACTGGCCGTCGACAATTAGTACACGTGGTCCGTTTAAAAAGCATTGGGCAAAAAAAATAGATAATGAATTCAGAAAACTCTTGGATGAAGTCACTGTCTTTCTGAGCATAAGTGATTCTATGTCTATTGAGTATCAAAGGAGATACCACAAGAAGTTCATACCGTTTCATAATCCGATTGATATAGAACATTGGAGTGTAAAGCAAGAGAAGGACTATTCAGTGAATCCCAATCACGTAAAAATGCTATACTCGGGTAGAATTGGAGTAGGCATTTCTGATTCCCTTTTTGAAGTTGCGGAGGCAATTAGCGTACTTAACAGCACAGGATTCAATATCAAGTTCCATATCCAATCTCCTGCCTCCGATAATGAGATAATAAATAAGATTCAAAGTTACGACTGCACAGTAATCAATCCATTTGTAGATTACTCATCGCTCCCGGCGATTTTTTCTGATGCGGACATGCTTTTGATAGCTAATGATTTTGATTCAAAGGGCATTGCCTTTTTGCGTTATTCGATGCCCACAAAAGCTTCCGAGTATATGATTTCAGGAACCCCTGTCCTTGTATATTCTCACTTCGAAACCGCGGTATCACAATTCTTTATGGAAAATAACTGTGGTTGCTGTGTAACGGAACAAAGTAAGAAACATTTGGCCTCTTCAATTAGTAAACTAATTTGTGATACTGATTATAGAAAGACTCTCGGAACTAATGCTATAAGAATTGCCACAGATCTTTTTAATGGGGAAAGGATCAGAACAGAGTTTCGTACGTTGATAAATGAACTGGTTATAACCGAAACTCCTAAAAGTTGAATTATAATAGTTATGAAAACACCTTTAGTGAAAATATTCTGGACGGGAGGGTTTGACTCCAGCTTGAGAGTGATTCAACTCTCAAAGCATAATGTTGCTGTACAGCCGTATTATCTAACCGATTATAAAAATAGAAATTCGATAAAAAGAGAACTTGATGCCATCTCAGAAATTACTCATGACATTCATGCTAATCCTGAAACAGTATTTGACCTCAAACCTCTTATAATTATTGATGTCAAGACTATTAAACCTGGCCTAGATATTATTGAATCTTACCAAAGATTGGCTGCTGATATTGCACTCGGGAGTCAATACGAGTGGTTGGCAGAGTTTGCTAAATCAAATCCCGGGATTGAGCTTACAATTGAGTCAGGGGGCCGTTTAACAGACTATTTTGCCCGAGAAGGAAACCTTGAAATTCAGACTCTTGCAGGGATATCCTATATGGCAGTTGATAGAGAAGTGTCGAACCGTGACATGATAACCATTTTTGGTAATTTTCACCTGCCTTATCCTATCAAAGAAATGACTAAACTTGAAATGGTAGATGAATATCACAAACTAGGTTTTAGTGAGACCATGCTAAAGACCTGGTTCTGTCATAATCCAGTTAGCAATCAGCCTTGTGGAGTTTGCACACCATGTAAGCAAGTGATTGAAAAAGGATTGTCATACCGAATACCGCCTGCGGGACTGAAACGATATGAGACAGATAAGAAATATCAAAAACATTGGTGGTTCAGGATCTGGAAAAAAATACGACTAAGAATTCGTCATTTTTAATCCTGTTCATTAATTCTATGTAATAATCAGCCTTTATTTCAGGAATGTTCCAGTCCCAGCAACAATATTTATTGATCACATCTGCTAATTTCCCTGAAGGAGGCCCTGCGGCCAGCTATCTGAATTTGTTTTGCCGGGGGCTTAAGATGCATGACATTGAAATAAGTGTTTATCTCCTGAAAGGACATGCATTTGGAGATAGGCGTAATAAGGGGCCCAGAAAAAACAGATCTGCCGATGGCATCCCATTCACATATCTGGGATTCAGGCAGAGGCCTGAGAAGATTGTTTTTAAATTGGCAGACCAAACCCTTAGTCTCATAAGGCTTATATTGTTACTTTTTTCACTGGTTCCAAAACGCAAAAGTGTTACCATCTTGTTGTACAACAGTGAGATTGTGTTTAACCTGCCGATATTTTTTATTAAGAAGCTTGCGGGGATCAGGCTTGTTAAGTTTTCTGCAGAGATAATTGACCGTTCACAGTATAGTAACTCATTGACAGGCCGTTTGTCACGAGCCTCCCATAAAGCAGGCTCCAGATATCTTGCTACCATACCGGATAAACTGATTGTCTTCAGCCATTATCTAAAGGATTCCTTTGTTTCCAAGGGTTTTCTGGAAAAAAACATTGTGGTGCAACCCAATTTAACAGATTTTTCATACTGGCAGGTAGCAGAGTCAGAAGTGAAATATACAATTGGTTACAGCGGTGCACCATACATGAAAGATGGACTAAACGATCTGTTAACAGCAGTGAGTCTTCTTCTCGGGAAAGGACGGGATGTCTCATTGTTGATAATTGGTGATGCGACCTTCGGTCGAACGCTTATTCCCGGATTGAAAATGGAGTGTGACAGGCTGGGCATAGGTGATAAAGTTACTTTTACCGGACTTGTCAGTTCCAAGGAGGTGAAAGAATATCTCTCGCAATGTCAGATCCTGGCTGTTACCCGACCTGATACAGTTCAGACCCGATCGGGGTTTCCTACAAAACTTGGAGAGTACTTCGCAATGAAAAAGCCCATTCTGGCAACCAAATTTGGAGATATGCAAAAGTATTTTACTGATGGTATTGACATCATCATGGCCGAGTGCAGTAATCCTCTGTCA
The DNA here is from genome assembly GCA_964435015.1 of uncultured Rikenellaceae bacterium. GTDB lineage: Bacteria > Bacteroidota > Bacteroidia > Bacteroidales > VadinHA17 > LD21. Next base: position 78,061 of record CAYSXP010000020.1, on the reverse strand, counting down.
ATAATGGAAAGGATTGAATGGATACTCGATAATCCCTCACAAATCGGAATAATAACCCGCAAAGGTTATGACACAGCAAGAGAACTTCTTGAATACCAGGATGGCATGAAACGAATCCTGAAATTTCTCTCTTCATAATAATGATAGTTGTGACAATCTGGATAGTTGGCTTTGGTGAAATAGCGGCACACGTTGCTTGAACAAGCAATAATTATCATGTTCTTCAGGTTTCCTCAATAGGTAAACAGGAAAGCTATTGTAATTAATCCTTTTTTGAATGCGAAGACTTATCATACTGACGGATGAATCATCGGAGTTCCTTGTTTCAAAGGCCGATCTTCGAAATTTTACCTCAATGGATGTCGGTCTGATCAGAGAATGGTTCGCAAGGAACAACTATTCCGTCAGTGTATTTAAATTCAGTGAATTTGACCTCTCCGAAGAGTACCGTGATTGTTACATACTCTATCAGACATCCGAGGCGCCCGGAGGGTTCTATAAACGCTATATTGAGGACCTGATTTATACCCTTGAAGAACGGGGAGCGGTAGTGCTGCCCTCTTTTAAATACCTGAAGGCTCATCATGACAAAGTCTTTATGGAGTTGCTGAGGTTGGGCTTCAGTGATGAAGCATTGAAGACAATCAGAAGCAGAGCCTTTGGCTCGTGGGTTGATGCTCTCAGTTACAGGGGGAACTATCCGGTTGTCATCAAACAGGCATCAGGCTCAGCAGGGGAGAAGGTTTTTCTGGCACACAATGAGCAGCAGTACAGGCGCCTGGTCAGGAAAGCAGGTAAAACAATTGTTGCATCCGGATGCACTGACCTCGCTGTTACAACACTTAAAAGAATGGCCAAAAAGAGCGTCAAGCTCATTTCCCCGGAAAAGAGGGGCTATGTCCGGTATAATACTGACCCTGTAAGCAGCCCTGTCGTAGTTCAGAATTTTATTCCGGGAATGGATGGTGACTTCAGGGTAATTTATTTTGCAGGCAGGTATTATTGCATGCACAGGGGAATTCGCAAGAATGACTTCAGAGCCAGCGGCAGTGGTCAGTTCTCGGATGTACGTGAAGAGTACCTGGAAGGACTGCTCAGTTTTGCACGACGGCTTACCCTGGAAATTGATTTTCCGGTCATCGGCATGGATATCGGCTATGATGGTACTTCCTTCCACCTGATAGAGTTCCAGATGCTCAACTTTGGAACATCTGCACTGCAACGGTCAGACTCATGGCATGAATATGATGGAAACAGGTGGATCAGAAAACAGGGGCATTCTGTGTTGGAAGAGGAGCTTGCAAGGTCAGTTGACTGGTTTATTACGGGAAAAACGGGTTAGCTCAACTGATTGATGGCGGGGAGTAAAATAAATATCACTGTTCTTGTCAATGATCTTATAGTCAGCCAGTGGATCTTTCTCTCCGTTGAGAGGCTCATTCTTGCAGGCAAGAGCTCAGTCAGTGTGATTGTCTGCCCTGATAAGCAGGCCGCAGTGGACAGGATTAAAAATAGACCAAGGCTCTATGAGAGGGTATACGAGGCCGCTGACCGGCGACTCTTCAGGCGGAAATACGATTATTACCGTAACCGGGATCTCTCACTATTAAGCGGGAAGCCGGCAATCTATGATCTGAGAAGAGACCAGACAGGCACAGAGAATAACAATCAACAGCTAAGCGATCTTTTCCGCAGGGTGGGACCTGATCTCGCTATTCTGTTTGGTCCCCATACCCTTAATGATGAGATACTCAATCTTCCCAGATACGGATTCTGGCGGTTCACTATAGATAATTCATATCTTCCGGGCCTGCCTGACAGCGGATATCGTGAAGTCATTCTGCAACAGCCTCTCACAGAAGCAGCACTCATGCCGGTCAGGGAAACGGATTCAGACTCATTCCCCCTGCACCGCTCCATGGAATCGACATACCGTTTCTCTGTCAATGAAAACAGAAACAGGATATATAACCGTGCAACCTGGTTTCTGCCCGGCATCATTGAGGGATTGGCAGGATATGGAGAGAATCACCTGAACAGGCTGAAGAAGCGGTATGAAGGCGTTAGCTCCGTCCAAAGCGACCCCTCCGCGGGAGGAGTAAAACTGAACGAGTTGTTACTCTATCTTGGAAGGCTGCTTTTTGATACTCTTCATAAAGTTATCTATACTGATGCATTCAGCTGGAACCTGCAGATCAGGACTGAAACAAGCGAAGGCTATGTTCTGGATGATTTTGGCTCCTTCAAAACCATTAGGCGTCCCAAAGGGAGATTCTGGGCTGATCCATTTGTAATTGCAGCAGATCAGAAATACTACTTGTTTGTAGAAGAGTTCATATACCGTAAGAACAAGGCACATATTTCAGTTATCGAGCTCGATGGGAATGGTCAATACCTGAGATCGCGGAAAGTGCTGGAGAGGCCATATCACCTGTCATATCCCTTTACCTTCAGGTTAAACGGGGAATACTATATGATCCCGGAGACCGGTCAAAACAGAACCATAGAGCTCTATAAAAGCACATCCTTCCCTTACCAGTGGGAGTTTGTAATGAACCTCATGGAAGATATCCACGCAACGGATACTACGCTCCTGTTTCATGATAACAGGTGTTGGATGTTTGTAACAGTTGATAAGACCGGTGGTATCTCAGGAGGCAGTACGGAATTGTATCTTTACTACAGCGATGATCTGTTTGCCGGTAAATGGCAGGGCCATCCGATGAACCCTGTCATTTCTGACGAAAGCAATGCAAGATGTGCGGGAAGGTTGTTTTTTAAAGATGGAATTCTTTACCGGCCTTCCCAGGACTGTTCGGTCAGATATGGCAGGGCCCTGAACCTTAACCGTGTAACAAAGCTGAATAGAGAGGAGTATGAAGAGATAAGGGAAAGGGTTATATCACCTGATTGGGATAAAAAGCTTAAGGGTACCCACACTATTAATTCAGAGGGAGGCCTTACTGTGATTGATGTATATAGGTATCATAGTCGTTTCTCATTGAAGTAGCACTATTATGCAGGACAGAATAACATCAGTGCTTATCTTTTGCAAAACGCTCAGAAAGGGAGGAGCGGAGAAGCAGGCTATGATGACTGCCAAGCTGCTCTCACAGCAGGGTATCAGGGTGACGATCATTATCTGGGATGGTACAAAAATGGATCAGGCCAATCTAAAATACCTTGAAGACCAGGATATATGCAGTATCGGTCTCACCGGCAATGTTTTCAAGAAGCTGGTCAGCCTGCAGAGATGCCTGGGACAAAAAAACATAACTCTGATCCTCTCTTACCTTACACTGGCAAATGTAATGGGAGCACTGGCCTCTCTTCGAAATCGCAGTATAATATCTGTCGGAGGAATCAGATCAGAACAGCTGCCTTCTATAAAATTCCTTGTCGAGAGGTTTGTTCACAACCGGATAAACCATTGCACCGTATTTAACAGCCATGCTGCCAGAGATGGATTTGTCAGGAGAGGATTTGATCACGCGAAAACCAGGGTGATTCATAATGCAATTGTAGTCCCGCCACTGTCTCAGAGTCATAACGGAAATGAAATCAGGATAATAACCGTATCCAGGTTTGTAAAGGCGAAAGACTTCCCGACAGCCCTGAGGTCATTCCGGATTCTGATTGACAGAAACCGGGATAAGAATCTTAGATTTTTGATTGTCGGTTACGGTAAATATGAAAAAACCATTCGCAGGTTAATAAAGCACTACACGCTTGAAGGCGAGGTGGAGATAATCATTGATCCGCCGAATGTCAGGGAGTTGCTCACAAGCTCTGACATCTATCTAAGCACCTCGCTGGCCGAGGGCTTGTCAAACTCTATCATGGAAGCGATGGCTTCAGGTTTGCCAGTAGTTGCAACTGATGCAGGCGATAGCCGTTACCTGACAGAAGACTCAAAGAATGGTTTTATAGTGCCTGCCGGAGACGCTGAAACAATCGCAGGAAAACTTGAACTCCTTGTTCAATCTGATGAGTTAAGAGAAGAATATGGCCGTTACGGGTATAATAAAATCAATACCGGGTTTACGGAGGAGATGATGCTGAGACGCTATCTTGAGCTGATAGAAGAGTTGTCATTAAGCGGGATCAAATGATTATTACAGAGTATGCTTTACAGGCTTTGACAGAGCCGGTATAAAATAGGAAATGAAGATAGTAGTTACAGGAACACGCGGTATCCCCGATATACAGGGAGGAATTGAGACACACTGTGAAGAGCTCTATCCAAGACTGGCGTCAATGGGATATGATATCACACTGATCAGGAGGTCATGTTTTGTGAAAAAAGATGACAAAAGGAGTGAGTATCGTGGTGTTAAGCTGGTTACTCTTTTTACCATAAGGATTCAGACCCTTGAGACCATTATACATACTTTCCTTGCAGTTTTGTGGGCATGGAGAAACAAAGCTGACATCATCCACATTCATGCAATCGGCCCTGCCCTCTATGTGCCAATGGCAAAAAGACTCGGGATGAAGGTGGTCTTCACTCATCACGGACCGGATTATGACAGGCTGAAGTGGGGGCGTATCGCAAAGTGGGCACTCCGGCGTGGTGAAAGAGCCGGAAGCCGGAAAGCAGACGAGGTAATAGTGATTTCTGAGGTAATACGGAATATACTTGAAGTGAAACATAAGAGATATGATACCAATCTGATCTTTAACGGTTTCGCTACACCCGCACTCTCTGTTCAGACTGATTATGTGGAATCACTTGGCCTGGTACCGCGCCGGTATGTATTTACTCTGGGCCGGTTTGTGGAAGAAAAGGGTTTTGATCTGCTGATCAGGGCATTCAAGAAAACCGGTAATGGAGATTACCGGCTGGTTATTGCCGGAGATGCCGATCATGATTCGTCATATTCGACGATGCTGAAAAAACTTGCACAATCAGAAAATGTAGTACTTACAGGATTTGTCCGGGGCAAAGAGCTGGGCCAGCTCTTCAATAATGCAGCTCTTTTTGTCCTTCCATCATTCCATGAAGGATTGCCGATTTCGTTACTGGAAGCCATGAGTTACAGCCTGCCTGTGATTGTAAGTGATATACCCGCCAACATGCAGGTGAACCTGCCCGCCGAGTGCTACTTCAAAACAGGAGACGAAGATGCCCTGAGGGCAAGACTTGATGCCGGCCTGGCTAAGGAATTTCATCCTGTTGTTTATGATCTTGGCAAATATGACTGGGATCAGATTGCCAGTCAGACAGCTGAAGTCTATAACAGACTGAAACCAAATGATGAGAGTGTAAAGCTGTGAGCCGGTCGGTTTACATAGTATCAACCGGGGATATCATATCCGGCCGTCATGCCGGCTCACAGCGTGTCTATAAAATAGCCATGTCGCTTGCTGATGCAGGCATCCGGGTGTTCCTATGTGCACTCCCCTATTTTCAAAGCAGTGCAACTGACTCTTTTGAAATAGCTCCCGGAATTCATGCTTTTGGTAGCATGCCCGGCAGTGATAATTCCCGGTCATCACTCAGGAGGTTTGTCAGGACTGTTGCATCGAAGGTTGCTTCAGGGAGTTCTGAATCTGTCCTGTATCTGTATCCTACAACCTTCATATTTAAGGATTTTATTTACCTCTGCTACTTCAAATACATAAAAAGGATAAGATTCTTTTGTGAGGTTAATGAACTCAGAACAGCCATCGCACTCACGCCTGCTCCGTCAGACAATGTATTCATATATCTTCGAAACCGTATTAAATCTGTTTTTGACTATATCAGGTACAGGATAAATGAGTTGCAGATTCCTCTTTATGATGGCATAGTTGTTATTTCAACAGCATTGGAGCAGCGATTCTCCCGGATGGCCCGTACTATTGCAAGAGTACCGATTCTGTGCGATGCTGATGAGATAGTAGAGCACATCCCGTCTGAACTGGAGCCAGGTGCAACATTCAGAATCTGTTTTGCGGGGTATATCAAATATGAAAAGGAGGGATTCGATATACTCTATGAATCACTTTCACTGGTGAATCAACATCACATTACGGAATTATATCTCTACGGCAAGCTGGAGGAGAATGACCGGCAGTTGCTGGAAAGACTGGCTGATAAACTGAAACTTGCAGATAAGATTCATTATATGGGGAATATTGACCCCCGGAGCTTGCCTGACGAATTCAGCAAGTATCATCTGCTGATCCTGCCAAGGCCCCTGAATAAAAGAACTCAATACGGATTCTCTACCAAACTGTCGGAATACCTTGTTTCTGGGGTGCCTGTGCTTGTCACTGATGTCAGTGACAATGCGATCTATATAAAAGATGGACATAACGGTTATATTATAGAACCGGGGTCATCTCAGGTTATGGCTGATAAAATAATGGATGTAATCGGGGAATACAACCTGAAGGCAGCCGCAATTGTAAATAATGCTCATATAACCGTCAGGGAGGAACTGGATTACAGGCTGTACGCCAAAACCTATACAAATCTTTTCTGGCCGGGCGGAGAAGTCTGATCTGGAGACAAACTGACAGTGGGTGGAATGAAAGTATTGTTAGTCATTGATACACTTGGTTCAGGCGGGAAGGAGAGACGCCTCACTGAGCTTCTCAGAGCACTGGTTTCAGAGGAGGCGGTTACTCCTGTACTGGTGGTTATGAGCAATGACATTCATTATCAGGAGATATGGAGCCTGGGAGTTGAGATCCACCAGTTAATCAGGAAAACCAGGAAAGATATCTCAATCTTTGGAAAGCTTTTGACTCTCGTCAGGCAGATAAATCCTGACATTGTACATTGCTGGGACAGTATGACGGCAGTCTATCTGGCTCCGGTCTGCAAAATTGCCGGATATCCGCTCATAAACGGCATGGTTACCAATGTCCCCCACGGGATCAGATGCATGAACTATCACTGGATAAGGGCACGACTCACCTTCCCCTTCTCGAGGATTGTTGTCAGTAACTCATACGCGGGCTTAAATGCTTACCGGGTTCCCAAAAGGAAAAGGAGAGTGATTCCGAACGGATTTGATTTCTCAAGAGTGAGCCGGGTAGCCGGGACAGATCTCCTGAGAAAAGAACTGAACATTGATACTGAATTTGTAGCCGGAATGGTGGCCTCATTCAGTAGTCAGAAAGACTACCCTACATTTTACAGGGCAGCTCAGCTGATACTCGCCAATAGAAATGATGTTACATTTCTTGTCATTGGCTCCGGAACAGATTCAGAAGAATCTGTCTCCCTTGTGGATCAGCAGTATAAACCATATTTCAGGTTTCTGGGCAAAAGAAAAGAGGTGGAATCATATATTAACTTGATGGATGTTTGCATACTTGCTACCTTTACAGAAGGTATTTCAAACTCAATTATAGAATATATGGCTCTGGCTAAACCTGTTGTCGCCACAATCGGTGGCGGGACAGAGGAGTTGGTTAATTCAGGGGAAACCGGGTTTTTAGTCAGACATGCTGACTTTGTCTCTTTGTCATCAGCAATAGAGAAACTGCTCAATAATGATGATCTGAGAGATAAGATGGGGAAAAGTGGCCGGGAGCGGATAAGGGCTCATTTTTCCATTGAACGGATGGTAGATGATTATTTAAGTCTTTACAGGCAGGTTGCTCTGAGTGGTAAATAATTTAAATGGCAGATGGATACCGGCAAAAGAATACTGATCATTGATTTTACAAATTATGAAGATTTCCCGATAGGCGGATATCTGACCTTTGCCAGGAATATGATGACCTCATTCGCAGGTGAAATTGCGCTGGCCGGGTTGACTACCAGCCGCAAGGATCCGGTTGGCAGATGGTTTAAAAAGACAATCAATGGTATTGAGTATGATTTTTTTGCAATGATCAGGTACAGAAGTACCAAAACCAAGAAGAGCGTTCCTGACCGGCTGGTTAACTATCTACTCCTAAGGCATTACAAGGATAAAATCATGGAAATTGGCATTAATAACATTTTCCTGCAGAGACAGGAATCGCTGCTGGCCTTGTCAGACCTTAACAAGAATATCTGTTACTCTTTTGCCGGAATGGATAACCCCCTGGTTAATTCAAAGTACAGTTACGGCAGTTTGCTGGCCAGCTGGTTTGAAAAAAGATTTTTTAGAAAAATAGGCATTGCCGGCACTATTCTGGGAAGAGGTGATAATGAGGCTATAAATGACATGCTGCAACGCAGCAAAGGAGCACTGAACGGCAAGGAGGTAATCAAGTTCCCCACCAGGATAGATACCGATATTTTCAAGCCTGGTGAAAGGGATAAGGCACGCGCTGCACTGGGGCTTCCTCAAGATGCGGTCATTGTGTCGACTACAGGCAGGCTGGCATGGTGGAAGGGCTGGAAATTTATGATAGACAGCTTTGTACGATTCAGCGAAGGAGACAGCAACACTCTTTTTATAATGGTCGGTGAAGGAGAAGATTACCATAAAATCAAGTCCTATCTTGCTGAACTCGATTTAACCGACAGGGTACTTCTGCCCGGCCGTAAAAACAGGGAGCAGTTAGCCTTATACCTTAATGCTTCTGATCTTTACATTATGGGCTCATACAAAGAGGGGTGGCCTACTGCGCTTATGGAGGCTGTGGCATGTGGTCTGCCGGCGTGCGCTACTGAATTCAGTTCTGTCGGTGAGATTATTCTTGAAGGAGTAAACGGACATATCATAAGGCAGCGTAAGGTGGAGCTCTTTTCTGAAGGGATGCACAGGTCAATAATAATGAGCAGGCCGGTTGCCAATGATCATGTGACCAGATATTCAACAGGAAATCTGAAACGCGATATCCTGAATTACTGGGAACTGGAATAAGCTCCGGATAAGTTCTGGATGCTTCGTGCATAAAGAAGAACAGCTATAGTTAATGAGATGTCGTCAGATAAGGTGCATATTTTGAAGCAGGGGGAGATAGAGGAGATAACAGCCTTCAACCTCAGGATACATCCACTCAGACTGGATGAATTCCTGAGCCTGATTGAGAGTGGTTTAGAGGTCGGGAAATCGATAGCACAATTCGGAATCAATTCGGCAACGGTTAATGATACTGCAAAGAACAGTGAGCTCAGAGGCATAATTAACAGCGTCGATCTGATACATATTGACGGCATGTCGGTGGTATGGGCCCTGAAGTTTCTGGGATTCCGGATCCCTGAACGGGTGGCTACACCTGATCTGGCCGACGCAATCCTGGAACTTGCTGCCAGGAAAAGGTTGAAAATCTTTCTTTTCGGAGCCCGTGAGGAGATTCTGATACTGTGCCGTCAGAACATTGAAAAGAAATATCCCGGACTGATTATTGCCGGTTACAGGAATGGATATTATAAGACTGAAGAGGAGATGGAGATAGTTGACCAGATCAATGCGACAGACCCTGACATCCTGTTTCTGGGTATCTCTTCTCCTAAGAAGGAGCAGTTTTTCAATACTTACCGGGAAAAGCTGAATGCAGGCTATATACTCGGGGTCGGAGGCTACTTTGATATACTCGCGGGACTTCTGAAGAGAGCTCCGCTATGGATGCAGAACAGCGGTTTTGAGTGGCTGTATCGCCTGATACAGGAGCCCAGACGGCTGTGGAAAAGATATCTGCTGGGCTTTTTCAGATTCTCCCGGCTCATCATCAGGGAGAGATTCGGCAAAAGAAAAAAATAGGGCCAGATGGTTATTGATCATATCTGTTTTGCGGTTAAAAACCTGGAAGAGGGAATTGCCTGGTGGGAGAAGACTTTTGACTACCGTCAGATGACAGGGGTGGTAATCAATTCACTGCAAAAGGTAAAAGTGGTATTCCTGTCAAAAGAGGAGAGCCTGCTTATCAAACTGATTGAGCCCACAGAAGGAAACACGTCACTGCAGAATTTTGTGAACAGGGGAGGCGGATTTCATCATATATGTTTCCGCTGCAATGACATGAATACTACACTGAATGACCTGAACGGGAAGGGACTGCTCACTCTCGTTGCCCCGCAACCAGGTGAGGCGTTCAATAATAACAACATAGCCTTCCTGCTTGGGAAATACGGTTTGAATATTGAGTTGATAGATACCAATGAAAAGGCAGCCCTTCTGGACTAAAACCGGAGACACTGTCATGCCTTACTCTTGACAACCATATGCAGACCCGACGGCACAGCAGGCATGATTACTCTAAGCCAAAATGCTGTTTAATGGCTTTTGCTTTCTGCCGGTAACTGAGACCCCGTGTTATAAGGAGATTCGGGTTCTGAGTATAAAAGAGCTTTTGCATGGCTGTTGACATCACAACCTTGGCCGGGTTCCCCACAATAACAGAATTTTCCGGGAACTGACCCCTGACAATACTGCCGGCTCCCACTATAGAGTTGTCACCGATAGTGGTGTTTGGCAGAATAGTGCAGTTGTTTCCTATGAATACATTGTTGCCGATGGTTATTCTTCCGAATACATCGGCATTTTTTATTTCATCCCTGAAACACCAGATTGCACCATCATGGGTGATGAAATCGGTTCCGGCTGCAATTGCCACATGATTGCCGATCTCAATAAGGTAGGGCTCGGTTGAGAATGTGACATTGTTGATGTAGCACCTCTCACCGATTTTCATCCCCCGGCGGCGCCAGTACCGTATTCTTGCCTTGCTGCTGGCCCTGGCAATGTAGGCAAGGGTCAGACGCTCTCTTATATATCTCAGGTTCATTACAGGTGCGTGGCTGTTAACCGTTAGTAGACTCTGGATTCAAAAACATCGATGATAAACTGCCCGAACAGGGGTGACAGGCCGGATGCGAACTCAACATTAGGATGGGAGTTGTCAGAACTGACAGCATGTTTTTCTGCCAGATAGAGGCCGCCATCGGTTTCATAAGAGTAGAAGTCCCATACAAAAATATTATCTCCTTTCTCATCCCACTCATTCACTACCCAGTCACGGAATTCCCGGGTGCGAAGTGCCTCCTCTTCACTCATAAGGGCACTGGTGTTGACCGCCGGTGTCCAGACAATGAATCTGGTATCAGGAAATTCATGCATCTTCTTTTTCAGCGCCTCATACTGCAGTTTGTAGTTTTCGAGGCTTCTTACCGGGGAGTTGATGTCGGGATTGCCGCTGTCAGCAACAATATTGCTTACTGGAAAGCAGTGTTTAAAGATTATGATATCATACTCAGAGGTCAGAATCTCAAGAGTTGCCTCTTCCATGAATGGCTGATTCCCGGCATTCTTTACCCAGATATTGTAATAATCATAGGGATAGTTATTCCATCCGTATGGGACCTGCTTTGGAAAGAAGCGTTGAGTAAGCTGGTAACTGGTGCCATGTTGACGGTTATATTCATCAACATATTTCTGGACATCCCCCTTTTGCCTGAGCTTGTAAAGCAGGTTGTTCGTTTTGCCGAGCCATACAGTATAGCCGGTACTGTGATTCAGGAATATTGCTTTTTTCATATTGCTGTTGTTATTGCAGGCTGTCAGCAGTGTAACGATTGATATCAGTGCAAACAGTTGTTTCATTTCATCTTTTCTGATCAGTAAGCCAATTTAGTCATCCTTGCGGTAATTGCAAAATCCCTCCCCGGATATAGGGATCTGATACTAAAAGTAAGGGGCTATCTGTTAAGAGAGCCCCTTCTATTTCAATCACAGTGTGGTCAGTTAGTCTTTGACACACCTTACAGATTTGCCAGCCTTCTTGTAGGCGCCGCTTCTGTAAACCGTATTCTTGTCATCATCAAGCCTGCGATACATAGCAATTTCATCACTGGTATCGGTTGATGCCCAGAAGTAGGTTATCAGCCCCAGTCCCTCAGTTTTGCCTGTGAGATATGATCTGTAACCTGCAGGTAATGCCGTGAATCCGGTTGTGTTGGTTCCGTTACCCGCTTCAGTGGTCCAGCCAGTTTTGCTTTTCAGCTTTTTCCCCTCATCTGTTCCACGGTCTCCGCTGTTTGCTGCTTCCGCTTGTGACATGCCTATAGCGATCTCCATTGCTGAAAATTCTGCATCTGTCGGTACGTGCCATCCTTCCGGACACAATGCATCAGTCTCAACTGCGAACCAGTTATATAGAGCGCCGTACTTATCTTTGTAATTGGCTGCATCATTATTTGCCCAGCAGTATGCATCAGTGGTGAGAGCCATCCAGGAGCTATTGTCCGTCACATTGGGAATTGGTGTGTCATCATTGTATTTGGTCGTCTTCAGGTTTTCAGCCATCCAGACCTTGTCACCTATTTTAACTGTTTTGTATACATTCCCTTCCACATCAGTGACGGGTGTAATAAACTGGTACTCCTGTCCGTAGGATGTACCTGCGCTGTTAACGGCATATGCCCTGTAATAATAAACGGTTCCATCTTCCAGGCCTGTCAAGTTAGCAATGAAGGCGCCGGTGCCTGAGCCGCTTACTACTTTGTTTGCCCCCGGCACGGTCGGTGCGGGTGACGTACTCCAGCAGATTCCTCTTTCTGTGACTGTCCCGGCTCCGGCATTGGTAACCTCTCCACCGGCTGTTGCTGAAGTTGAGGTAACAGCTGACGCCTCTGTGGTGGTGACCGTCGCAGGGCTGACCTTGCCTGTGGTGAAGCTGACCTCATTTCCATAGGCAGTACCCACACTGTTGGTTGCATAGGCACGCACGTAATAGGTTGTGCCCTCATCAAGGCCTACGATATTGCTTGTGAAGTTAGCCGATCCCTTGCCGTCTTTTGTCCTCGTGTCAGCAATTGTAGGATTGGATGTTGTGCTCCAGCAAACACCCTTTTCGGTGATCTCTTCTCCTCCGTCGGTGATGATTGTACCACCTGAGACAGCTGTGGTGAGGGCAACATCTGTAACATCTGCTGTAGTAAGCTCGGGAGCCGTAGCCTTCTTACATCCCTGGAACATCCCCATCAGCCCGATGAAGCTGATTAAAACAATTAAACTTAAGCTTCTTTTCATGTTCAATTATTTACAGTTTGACTTTTTCTTATGAATTATACTTGGAAATGGACTTTTTGTTGCCTTTACTTTGCATCTGTCCCTAATCTTTCACACACCGGATATATTTACCGCCTGTTTTTGAGGTTCCTGAACGGTACACACCTGACGATGTTCCTTCCAGGAATCTGTACCATCCGTACTCCTCATTCAGCTCTGAGCTCCACCAGTATGTATTTATCCCGATACCATTAAAAGCTCCTGTTCGAGCGAACCGGTACCCTCCGGGGAGTGCTGAAAAGCCACTGCTGTTTGTGCCGTTTTCGCCGGGAGCCCAGCCAGTCTGGCTCTTCATCTTCGAGCCCTGATCACTTCCCCGCCAATCAAGATTATCAAGTTCAGAGGCCGGCATACCCAATGTTTGTTCCAGTTTTTTGTATTCACTGTCTGAAGGCACATGCCATCCGGCCGGGCAAAGCTTCCCGGTCTCAACAGTGAACCAGTTGTAGAGAGCTCCATAAATCTCTTTATACTGTATTTCATTGCGCAGCCAGCAGTAGGCCGGAGTTGTCTGGGCTATCCATTCACTGTCTCCGGTTACATTGGGAATAGGGGTGTTGTCATTATACCTGGTGGTCCGTAGGTTTTCCGTCATCCAGACCTGAGTGCCAATATTTATGGTACCATACAGGTTCCCCTCTATGTCGGCAACCTTTGTGTTGAATATTACCTGTTCGCCATAAACTGTGCCGCCGGCATTTTTTACATAAGCCCTCACATAATACCTGGTTCCCTGCTGAAGATTTGTAACGTTGACGGAATAGCTGTTCGCACCTGTACCGGCTGTTGCAAACGATCCGCCAAGGTCTGGTTCAGGTGAGGTACTCCAGCAGATCCCTCGCTCGGTATCGGGTGATCCCCCGTCATAGGTGACGGTTCCGCTGCATATAGCTGTGGTGTTGGTTATAGCTGTAATACGGCCCGTGGCTACTGAAGGGGCAGCTATTCCGGAGGTGAATACTATCTCATTGCCATAGGCAATGCCAACACTGTTCTCCGCAAATGCCCTTGCATGGTATACCGTGTTGGGTTGTAACCCTTCAATATCACAGGAAAATTCTCCTTTCCCCGTTCCTGATGACCTGAAGTTATCATCGAGGGTGGGTTCACTTTCTGTTCCCCAGCAGATGCCGCGGGATGTAACGGCAGCTCCCCCGTCATCAGTCACCTTACCGCTGACAGTTGCGCTGGTTGCCCCGATATTCTCAACATCCCCTGTTGTAAGGGAAGGTAATACCGGATCCTTTACACATCCTGCTGTCATTAACAGCAAAATGAAAATGGAGATGAAAAGCAGGGTTTCCTGTAACTTCCGGGTTGAATACATATTATGTAACTTAAATTCCATAGCTTAAACGTTGCTTTAATTAGAATGTTTTGCTAATTCAGTTTTGATTGTAGTGACAGTGAACCTCTGCAAAAGTACACCCTTTTGTGCTGCAGCCAAATCATTTTTGACAAATGATGGCGAAGCGTTGTTGAATCATCTGCCAGGACCGGTTTGAGGCAGATGTGGGCAGAGCAGGCTATTTATTGTTAATTATTCAGTCAGGCTTCGCCAGTTAAAACAGACTTGCATCAATACCGTATAAATCGCCTGGTTGTCAGTATCTCCACTCCATTGGTTACCCTGAGGATATATAATCCCGGAGCAGCTTCTCCCATTTCAACCGTTATCCGTGTTTCTCCGGCTTCGAGAATTCCGGCCCAGACATTCAATCCGGCCATAGTGAGTATATCAAGCCTGATCTCTTTGTCGTTATCCGGCAATGGATTAATCTCTACGGTAAACCTGCCATTGTTGGGGGAAGGATAGAGATTAACCAGGTCAGCATAATAGCGTCTGTCGCGCACTGTAATTGTTATGACCTCCGAGGTTGCTGAGGCATTTAGGTCATCCCATGCTATGGCAGTGATGTTATATGTTCCTGCCGAGTCAGTGGAAAATGTAACTGTGAAAGGAGAGGTGTTACTCTCTCCGATCTTGTGGTCTCCAATGTAATATTCAACACGGGTAACCATACCGTCCTGGTCTGATGCCATGGCTGTCAGTGCAACCTTTGCCGGGGCTTCGTAGATAACTCCCTGGTCAGGTGGATTGATTGCAACTGTCGGAGCAAGGTTCATTGCCGGAGCAGCTTTCTCCACAACTATTGCAACCGCTTCTGACCGGGTTGAGGCATTCGCATTATCTGTGGCTGTAGCGGTGATTGTATAGGTGCCTTCCGTAACCTGCTTCCAGGTGAACACCCATGGAGCGGAGGTGCGCTCACCGATCTTGACGGTTCCGTTAAAGAACTCCACTTTAGCCACTGTGCCGTCGCTGTCTGAGGCGGTAGCCTCAATTGTGATGTCTGCCGGTGCAATATAGGCTGTGCTCTTGGTGGGAGAGGCTATAGTTATGGTTGGTGGTTTGTTTGCCGGTGCCGCGACATTGTTTGTGACACTTTTTGCGGTGAATGTCTCGGCCACTCCGCCCTGGGGTGTCTGCAGCGAGTTGGATGATGGCCTGGTATAGGCCACGGTTACTGCCTCGCCGTACTTCACCGGGCTGGCAAGTGTTAGTGTCACCTTGCTGCCCGATACTGCAACCGAGTTGACTGTACGATTGTTGCCTGCCACCATTACGCTGAAAGCTGTCGACGCAGGAGTGGTCCCTGCCAGCGGCAGGCTGAATGTTACCGCCAGTTGTGCCGGGGCGGCATTTTCTATCACGGCGCTGCTGAATACGGGTACCGGCGCCGCGACATTGTTTGTGACGCTTTTTGCGGTGAATGTCTCGGCCACTCCGCCCTGGGGTGTCTGCAGCGGGTTGGATGACGGCCTGGTATAGGCCACGGTCACCGCCTCGCCGTACTTCACCGGGCTGGCAAGGGTTAGTGTCACCTTGCTGCCGGAAACTGTGACCGAGTTGACTGTACGGCTGTTGCCTGCCACCATTACGCTGAATGCTGTCGACGCAGGAGTGGACCCTGCCAGCGGCAGGCTGAAACTCATAACCAGTTGTGCCGGGGCAGCGTCACTGATAGTTGCCCCGGTGAAAACCGGAGCGGAAGGAGGGTCCGGTACAGCAACCTCTTTATAGATTATGGCACCCACCTGCCACTTTCCGTTCTGCATTGCAGTCTCAGGAGAGGTTTTTCCCCATTTGGCATTTACCGAAAGGCCTTCAGCCAGTACTGATCCGAGATTGGTTCCATAATCAAGCCTCTCCGCGGGGACAAATGTTGTCAGATCCTTGAACCCGGGATTAATGACCAAAGAATGCTTGTCATAGCCCATTGCCTGCCACTCGGAAAAGGTTTTGGTGACGCCATTTACGACAAACGTCGGCGTACCTGATTCGCAATAAAATACATTGTAGTCACTTTCGAAACCGGAAAGACAGGTACTGCTGATGCTGATATTCCTGATATTGTGTTTTGTATAGAAAATGTTGTTGAATATCTTGGTATTTTTTGCAGAGCCGGCCGGAGTTACGCTCGGATTTTCGTAAATATCAATCAGGGCGCGGTTGGTTTCTGAAGGAGTCAGTGAACTATAAAAGGTGTTGTTGTAAATTCTGACCCCATTCATTCCCTTGATAACCACTCCCACACCAGGATCTTTAATGATGTTGTAAGCCACCGCACCTGACACGTCTGTCATACCATCCGATTTGCGGATAATAGCCATTGGTACCCTGTTGAGGTAGTTGTATTTAATATGTACATTAATGTTGTATCCGGTGAAAAGCCCGTGCGGTATTATTCCCTGTTCAGGTTTACCGTTCCATGTCAGGTAATTGCCAGTGATAACTGCACCGTCAAGATTCTTGTTATAGGCTCCCGGCGTCTCATCGCCGGCACAGAGCAGATATCCGTAGCGGTTGACCGAGGTGATTGAATTGTTCCTGAAAATGAGTGCTGTAGGCTTTGTGCGGGCAATGTTGACTCCCAGCCAGGTATCTTCTGAGTTGGTGTAACTTTGTCCCTCTAATACCAGGCTGGTCTGAGCATTGAGCAATGCAGCAGCAAGCAGAAAATATAGCGCCAGAAGATGTTTCATAAATTGACGAAAGTTGACAAATGTAGAGTTTATTTTGATTAACGTATTGTTTTGTACGATAAACGTATCCGATTGTTGCATCACAACTTTCCGCCTTTGATTGAGTTTGTATCTTAACTTATCTGAAAAAGAGATATTTAGCCTCTATCAAAAATTTCAGTTGATTCGTCAAAATTGTAGCAGGTTTGATGAATTGGCACATTCTGGCCGTTAACAAGTCAAATAAAGGGAGTGAGTCCCCGTTTAACGGGTGTAAAGAGTTTGGATTACCACATTTTTTGAGGGATGTGAATGAAACAAGAGTTGCCTCCGGGCGTTACTTTGATTAAATTCACATTGTAAAAGTTTATGGCTTCGTCCGGTTGCACTCCATCAGGAAAATAATTGACTGGCAAAACAGTTCCATAGGACTGCAATTCCGCTCAATTATGCCCGTTTTCAGATGAGGGAGTATGTGACTGACGGGGCGGGAGCATGCCCGGATTGAAACTATCCGAGAAGTGAACTTAAAGAAAATCAGATTGTTGCTTAGGTCGGAATAACCCGGATAAAACCGGCGTAATTTGGAAATTGTGAACTGGTTTGTATAAGGGTAGCGGGAGTAAACTAAAGCAGAACGGAAAGCAGAAAATAAATCTGATTGCCCACGAGTTAAGGCAGGTATGACAAGACGATATCCTACATGGTTGCTGACACTGAAGAGCAAGGCGCTATATTTTTTTAACAGGTATTCTTTGCCCAGATGGACTATTCTGGTGATCGATGCAGTGGTTGTGATTGCAGCCTTCCTGATTGCCTACCTTCTGAGATTCAACTTTGCCCTGCCTGATGAAAAGGAGAAGGTATTGCTTGCCCAGGCCCTGATTGCAACTGTCGTTTATGTCGGATACTCTCTTGTGTTTAAGTCCTATTCCGGCCTAATCCGCCATACGACACTTACCGATATTACTCTTGTATTTATCGTTACAACATGTTCCACCGCCACCCTGGTGGCTCTTTCGGTGGTGGGTGGCTTGCTGCAGTGGGGGCCTGTTATCTCGATTCCCCAGTCAATACTGCTAATACATTATGTGGCAGTTTCGATAATCCTTTTTGCCGGCCGGATTTTCATCAAGCTGCTCTTTCGCTTTGCGACCGGAACTATCAGCAAAAAGAAACGGGTGCTGATTTACGGAGCCGGGGAGCTGGGTTTTGTTGTGAAACGGGTGGTACTGAGTGACCTGCGCTACGGATATCATGTCTCCGGATTTATTGATGATGACAAGAACCTGCAAGGTAAGAAGATAAATGGCATAGATGTTTACAGCGCAGCAGTGCTCACTCACGAATTTGTCTCCAACCACCGGATTGAGTGTCTGATTATAGCTATCAAGGATCTTTCGGTTGATAAAAAGAGCAGTATGATCAGGTCTGCCGTGGAGATCGGACTGGAGGTACTTGATACACCTGAGGTTGACAAGTGGCTGGAGGGTCAGCTGAAGATACCCCAGCTCAGGCGAGTTGCCCTGGAGGATCTGCTGGGGCGCAAGCCCATTAAGCTTGATATAAACACCATAAAGCAGGGGCTTGCGGGAAAAACCATCATGATAACCGGTGCTGCCGGATCTATCGGCTCGGAGATAGCCCGCCAGATGACAAGCTTCCAGTGTGAGAAGGTAATCCTCGTCGATCAGGCAGAGACCCCACTCTTCTATATCCAGAATGAGCTGCGCGAGAAGTTCCTGGATACCCGGTTCCTGATCCTTCCGGCAGATGTGACAAACGGCAAAAGGATGGAGAATATCTTCCGTGAATACCACCCGGATATAGTTTTCCATGCAGCTGCATACAAGCATGTCTCACTGATGGAGGAGAATCCGCACGAGGCCATTCGGGTGAATGTGGGAGGGACCCGTACCGTGACCGAGCTGGCTGTCAGGTACAATGTGGAGAAGTTTGTCATGGTATCGACCGACAAATCGGTCAACCCGACCAGCGTAATGGGTGCCTCAAAGCGATTATGTGAGCAGGTGGTTCAGGCACATGCACAGCGGCCCGGTCACTCGACTCAGTTTATTATCACCCGGTTCGGAAACGTGATCGGTTCCAACGGCTCGGTGATCCCGATCTTTGCACGCCAGATAGAGAACGGCGGCCCGGTAACCGTTACCCATCCCGAGGTTTACAGGTATTTCATGACCATCCCCGAGGCTTGTCAGTTGGTTCTGGAAGCCGGATTCATGGGACAGGGGGGCGAGATCTTTGTCTTTGATATGGGGGAGCAGGTTAAGATTGCCGAGCTGGCCAGGGCAATGATCAAACTATCGGGATTCATACCGGATAAGGATATACAGATTGTCTATACCGGACTCAGACCGGGCGAAAAACTTTATGAAGAGCTGCTTACCGACGCAGAAACCACCATACCGACCCATCATGAAAAGATCAGGAAGGCACATGTGGAAAAGCTTGATGACAAACGGGTGCTGACGAAGATCGAGAACCTGCTCTGTGATCTCTACCTGCTCTCAAACGAGGAGGTGGTGCGTTGCATGAAGGATATGATTCCCGAGTATCAGTCAACAAACGGAAAATTTGTAACCAAAAGTACCCCTGATTCATGAGGGGGAAGAACATTGCGCACCTCTTCCGGCTTTCTGCCCGTTTTGTTCATCTGATTGTTGAATCCAACTATCCTTTACCCCGAATTTACCCTTAACCCGTTCAAAATTAATTATGGACTTTAACGGAAAATGCCTTCTGATAACCGGGGGAACCGGCTCATTTGGCAACGCTGTCCTGCGTCGCTTCCTCGATACCGACATCCGCGAGATAAGGATATTCAGCCGCGATGAGAAGAAGCAGGATGATATGCGGCAGTTTTACAAGAATCCGAAAATCAAATATTTCATAGGTGATGTCCGTGACCGTCAGAGCATAGACAGTGCGATGAGGGGCGTTGACTACGTCTTTCATGCTGCTGCCCTCAAGCAGGTGCCTTCATGCGAGTTCTTCCCGGTGGAGGCTGTGAGGACCAACGTGCTCGGCTGTGAGAATGTGCTTGACTCGGCCCAGTTCTACCAGGTCAAAAAGGTCATAGTGCTCAGCACTGACAAGGCTGTCTATCCGATCAACGCCATGGGGATGACCAAGGCGCTGAGCGAGAAGGTGATGGTGGCCAAGTCGCGTAACCTCAACGGCAGCGGAACGACCTTCTGCGGAACCCGTTACGGGAATGTCATGGCATCACGCGGATCGGTGATACCGCTCTTCGTCAACCAGATGAAGCATAACCAGCCGATCACCGTCACCGATCCCAACATGACAAGGTTCATGATGAGCCTTGAGAGCGCCGTTGATCTCGTTCTGTTTGCATTCGAGAATGGGACTAACGGCGATATTTTTGTCAAGAAGTCTCCCGCCACCACCATCGAAACGCTGGCCCGGGCCATCAGGGAGCTGTACCACTCCGATTCGGAGATAAGGGTTATTGGCTCGCGGCATGGAGAGAAACTCTATGAGACCCTGGTCAACCGCGAGGAGATGGCCAAGGCAACCGATATGGGCGGATTTTACAGGATACCCGCAGATACCCGCGATCTGAACTATAACAAGTTTTTCACTGAAGGAACCGAAGCCCTCTCACGGACCGAGGAGTATCATTCGCATAACACCCAGCGACTCAGCCTTGAGGAGACAAAGGAGCTGCTGCTGACCCTCCGGTTCATCCGTCAGGATGTACTGAACGAGAAACCGGAGCTGGTATACGAACCTTAAAAAAGATTGCATGACGAGAAGAGTCGTTCACCTCACGGTACTGATTTTACTTCTTGCCGGCTCAGCCGTTGCCGGTCAGGATGGCAACTACAGCATCAATCTTCAGGCCCTCGGCGGGTACACCACCCCGGGGGTAGTCCCATTCTGGCTGCGCTCAAACCAGTTCGGAAGCGTTCCGGTTGACGGTGCATCGTTCAGTTTCATCGGTGCTGCCCGGAAGGATTATGATCTTTCAGGAAACAGGCTCTTCGACTGGGGAGCCTCGTTCGAGGGACGTGCCAACCTGGGGCAGAGCTCAGACCTCCGGCTTATTGAGGGCTATGCCAAGGTACGCCTCAGCATATTTGAGCTGCGTGCCGGACGATCAAAAAAGATCACCGGACTGTGCGACACCACACTGACCTCCGGCTCTTGGGCCGTGTCAGGCAACGCCCCCGGAATCCCGGAAGTGGAGCTCGCAGTACGGGACTTCTGGACACTGCCATGGTTAGGCAACCTCTTCGCCTTCAAGGGCAACTTCTCGCACGGCTGGTTTGGTGATGTGACAATTCAGAGATATGTTCACGGGGGCTACGATACCCTCGTTCTGCCAACCTACCTGCACCAGAAGAGCCTCTATGGACGGTTCGGCAAGCCATCATGGCGACTTAAGCTCTATGGCGGGTTTAACCACCAGGTAGTCTGGGGCAGTGAACAGGAGTTCTATCTTGAGGACTATACACTTAAACCTGCAGAGACCTTTTTCTATGTTGTCACAGGCAAGAAGTACAGTGGCGGCTATATCCAGGAGGAGCGGCAGGGGAATCATCTGGGATCAATAGACCTGGGCCTGGAGTACCGGTTTGATAAGGTGAAGCTGCTGCTTTATCGTCAGAACCTGTATGAGACAGGAGCGCTGGCGCGTCTTGCAAATATTCAGGACGGACTGAACGGACTAAGTATTGAAAACCTGAATTATAACGGTAAACCGCCAATATGGCATAAGATACTCCTGGAGTTTCTTTATACGAAGAATCAGGCGGGAAGGCCCTGGTCTCCCGAATATGGATCCAATTATGAGCCCTATTACAATCATGGTCAGTATATTGCGGGGTGGTCTTACAAGGGCATCGGGCTCGGAACGCCATTCGTCACTACCAGGGCACATCTGCGGGAGGGATTGGCTACCAGCCCGGAAGAGTTCTTCGTCAATAACCGGGTAATGGCTATTCATTTCGGGATTGACGGTACAATCAAAAACCTGGAATATATGGTGAAAGCCTCCTTCTCGGAGAACTACGGCACCTACTGGACAACAGATGAAGCCCAGTCCACAGGTATCCCTGATCCGGGTGTTTACGGCTTGTTTGGCGAGCAAAGGCAGTTTTCGGGGTATCTCAAGTTGAACAGGGTGTTTGAAAATAATATAGGAGTGGGGCTGATAGCTGCTGTTGATAAGGGATCTCTTTTAAATAATTCTGCCGGACTGTTCCTCAGGGTCAGCTACAGGTTCAAATGATTTTTCCACAGTGCGTAGCAAATATCGTTAACTCTGTCTGGCTCCGGCTACTTACTGTTCATTATTGAAATAATTACGATACGATCCGACTATGATGAAAATTGGCATTACGGGCCAGGCAGGTTTTATCGGAACACATCTCTACAACTACCTGGGTCTGAAAAAGGAGGAGGTTGAGCGCATTCCTTTCCATGATGATTATTTCGGTGATCAGGAAAAACTGGAAGCCTTCGTAAGCCGCTGTGATGCCATCGTTCACCTTGCTGCCCTGAACAGGCATCATGATCCTGACACAATATACAGTACCAATCTTGATCTTGTCAAGAAACTGATATCTGCCCTTGAGAATACAGGCTCACAGTCTCACGTGCTTTTTTCATCATCAACCCAGGAGGAGCGTGACAATGTTTTCGGTAAATCGAAACGTGAAGGAAGGAAGCTTTTTGCCGAATGGGCGGCACGTACCGGGGGACTTTTTACCGGCATGATCATTCCGAATGTATTCGGACCATTTGGTAACCCTTATTATAATTCAGTTGTTGCAACCTTTGCTCATCAGCTGACACATAATGAACAGCCCAGGATTGAGGTTGATGCATCCCTGAAGCTTATTTATGTCGGTGACCTGGTCGGGGTTATATACGATCTCATTAAGGAGAGGAAAGCTGATAATGAATTCCGGGTTATCCCGACAAATGAACTTACTGTAACAGGAATACTTGAGCGCCTGACGCTTTTCAGGGATCTCTATTTCAATCAGGGAATAATTCCCGACCTGTCAGACCGGTTTGACAGAAACCTGTTCAACACTTTTGTCTGCTATATTGATCATGCATCATATTTCCCTTTCAGTTTGAAGCTGAACAGTGATCAGCGCGGCTCTTTTGTGGAGACAGTCAAGCTTTACAGCGGCGGGCAGGTCTCATTCTCCACCACCAGGCCGGGTGTTACCCGCGGGAATCATTTCCATACCCGTAAGGCGGAGCGGTTTGCAGTGATCAGGGGGAAGGCCCGGATAAGCCTCAGGCGCATCGGGACTGACAAGGTGCTGACGTTTGACCTTGACGGCAGCACACCCGCCTATGTTGATATGCCTGTCTGGTACACGCACAACATCACCAATACCGGCGATGATGACCTCTATACGATATTCTGGATCAATGAACACTATGATCCGGCTGATCCCGATACATTCTTCGAAGAGGTCTGACTGCTTAACCAGATTTATTTTGTCATAAACCATAATGCATGAACTCCGGAAAACTGAAAGTACTCACCGTTGTAGGTACGCGGCCCGAGATCATCCGCCTCTCGCGGGTTATGTCGCTGCTTGATGAGCATGTCAATCATATCATTGCACATACCGGCCAGAACTACGACTATGAACTGAATGAGATATTCTACAATGACCTGGAGCTGCGCAAGCCTGATTTCTATCTGAATGTGGATGTCTCTTCGCTGGAGGCTTCTGTTGGCGACATCATCAGGAAAACGGGCGAGCTTCTCCGTCGTGAAATGCCTGATGCACTTCTGGTACTGGGTGATACCAACTCATGTCTCTCGGCCTATATGGCCAAACGGCTTCATATCCCTATCTTCCATATGGAGGCCGGGAACAGGTGTTTCGACTTCAATGTACCCGAAGAGATCAACCGTCGCATAATCGATCATATTGCAGATTTTAATCTGGTTTATACCGAGCATGCCAGGCGTCATCTCATATCAGAGGGCCTTCCGCACAGGCGGGTATATCTGACCGGCTCACCCTTGAACGAGGTGCTGGCATACTACAGGCCGAAAATAGAGGCATCGGCAATAGCCAATAGCCTGAATCTGGAGAAGGGACGGTACTTTGTAGTCTCCGCCCATCGTGAAGAGAATGTCGATAATCCGGAAAACCTGCAGAAGATACTGGCCATTCTCAATCAGTTGGCAGAGGAGTATAAAGTGCCTGTCATTGTTTCTACTCATCCGCGTACAAGGAAGCGTCTGGAGGCTGCCGGTGACCATCATACCAATCCGCTGATTCAGTTTCTGAGACCTTTCGGATTCACTGATTATGTAAACCTGCAGATGAATGCGCTATGTACGGTTTCAGACAGCGGTACCATCAGCGAAGAGTCGGCGATACTCAATTTCCCTGCTATTTCGATTCGCAATTCGATGGAGCGTCCCGAGGCCCAGGATGCCGGAACAATTATCCTGACAGGATTTACCCCCGAAACAGTTCTGTTGTCAATAAAGACTGTAATAGCAGAGCATCGGTCTCAAAGGACCAGGCGAATCCCAGCTGATTATCAGGTCCTTGATACCTCGTGGCGGGTACTTAAACTATTGCTTGGCCTGTCGGGTTTATCGAATAAATGGCATGGTGTTGCCGATAAGATATAAGCATGTTGTTACTCGGAGATAAGCTTATCAGATTTATGGTTTTTAAGATTATTTCCATTCCCATTAGAATCTTTGATTAACTTTATCTGCTCTTAATCCCTCTGTTATGAGAATAATCTGTTTCCGGCTTGTCCCTCTTCTGTTGGTAATCCTGTTGGCAAGCTCCTGCGTGTCCAGGAAGAAGATGACCTATCTGCAATATTCAGACAAAGCTTCTGGTCAACGTTTCAGTGGGGAAGAAATCCGGCCCTCTGTAACTCCGTCAGCTTACAAAGTTATGCCGTTTGACAATCTTTATATAAGGGTTCTTACTCCTGATCCGCAGTGGTCTGAACTATTTAATACAATGCCTGTTGGTGCAGGTGGAGCAGTTACCGAAGAGAGTGCTGCTCTGTTCGGTTATCCGGTTGACGATGATGGCAGGATTGAGATTCCATTTGTCGGGAAGATCACTGTTGGCGGCAAAACTCTTGCAGAGATCAAATCAGAACTGGAAATTGAATTTGGCAACTATCTGAAAGATTATGCAATCACTGTAAGGCTGGTTAACAATTTTGTAAGTATTCTTGGTGAGGTTACTGCCCCCGGCAGATACCGGCTTACCAAAGACAGAGTCAGTATATTTGAAGCACTGGCTATGGCAAATGATCTAAGCGTGTTCAGTAATCGCCAGAAGGTGCAGCTGATCAGACCATCGCCCTATGGGCCGGTAGTTAAGGAGTTCTCACTTTCTGACAGGACAATACTATCCTCTGATCTTTATTATGTGCTCCCGAACGACCTCATTTATGTGATGCCGATTCAAGGACGATCTTTCCAGATAAATGCCGCCGTCTACAGCCTTTTTTTATCTACAATTTCAACGGTACTGGTAGTTTTCGGGTTTATCAGAACATTGTAACCCAACGATTGTAAGGAGCCGTCATCTCCATTTGTAACTTTTGTTATAATCTTTTATACATTATTTTGCTGAAAAAAAAATATGAGCGATGTCGATAGTTTTAAGTTGGAAGTAGCTGATAAACAACCGCAGCCAAAGTTAAAGTTTGACCTGCTGGCACTTATTCCGCTTGTTCTGAAAAACTGGTATTGGTTTGTGATTACCATAGGAGTTGCCCTTTTTATGGGACGTGTTTATTTGAACCATACTTTGCCGGTATACAGGTCATTTGCCACAGTACTGATCAATGAGACAGAGGACAGACCCCTGGTAGATAATTCAGATCTCTTGACAGGTCTAGGTCTACCGGGAGGTATGAAGAACATGGAGAATCAGATAATCATTTTAAGATCCAGATCATTGATAAAAGCCACATTGTCCGACCTCCCATTTGAGATTGAATATTTCTTCCGGACCTTCCGGAATAAATTGCCGGTTTACCCCGAGCAGCCTGTGCGCCTTGTCATTGATTCCGGTGCACCATTTTTGCGCGATATTGAGTATATACTTCTATACAACGGTGAAGACCGTTTTACTGTAAAATCGGCCTCTGAGGTTTTCCCTCTTGAAATAAGTGGCTTTTTTGGGGAAACAATTGAAATGCCCGGAGGTAGATTCACAATTGAATGTCGGAATTATGACTGGCTGGACCGGAATAGTGATCGTGACTTCAGGTTTGTTATAAACAGTCTTGAAACCTTGATAACTGACTATGGTAAAAGGCTTTCGGTTGAAAAACTGTCCAGAGAAGGATCAATGCTGCGGCTTAGTCTTGATGGTACTAATCCTTTGAAAGATGCTGACTTCATTAACCAACATATTGAAGGTTTTCAGGCTATATCCCTGGCAAGAAAGAATGCTGAGGTAGACAGGAGATTGCAATTTATAGACAGCCAGCTTGCTGGTATATCTGATTCACTCTCAACCACTGAAACCAGGCTGCAGCAGTTCCGCTCATCACATCAGGTGATGGATATATCAGCACAGGGACAATCCATTATTGCTCAGGTGAATCTGCTTGAAAATGAGAAGGCTCGCCTTAATCTTGAGGCAAACTACTATGAATATCTCGCTGATTATCTTTCAAAGGAGAGCGCTGGTGAGATACCGATAGTGCCGATTACAATGGGGATCAATGATCCCGGACTGACACGCCTGGTTGAGGAACTTGCAGATTTGCAGGGTCAATTAGCAACCAGGGGGGCTGGCGAAAGAAACCCGTTACAGAGAAATCTTGAACAACGTGTCAGGACTGCACGAGATGCTTTGAAAGAGACTCTCAATGGCCTGCGCCGGGCAAACAGCCTGGCGAGGGCAGAGAATCAGCAACAGATAAACCGTGCCAATGCCCAGGCATCAGCCTTGCCGGTAACTGAACGACAACTGATCGGAATTCAAAGAAAGTTCCGGCTTAATGATGAAATATATACCTATCTGCTGGAAGCCAGGGCCGAGCAGGAGATGAAAAAAGCTTCTAACCGGGCTGATAGTGAGGTAATCGACAGGGCAGAAGAATGGTTCAGCCCTAAAATTGCACCTAACAGGATGATGATCTACATGGTTTCTTTTTTCCTGGGTCTGTTTATTCCACTCTCAGTAATCTCATTGAGATATATCTTAGATAAAAAGCTGCGACTGGATGATCTCCAGGGACTTGTCGCTATCCCTGTGTTAGGGGCTATCCCGCGTAATACCACAAAAACAAATACCGTGGTGATTGATGATCAGGCATCAGCCATCTCCGAATCATTTCGGATACTGAGATCTCGGGTGCAGTTCTTCACTAAAGAGACTGATTCACCTGTTATCCTTGTAACGTCTGCGCTGCCGGGAGATGGAAAAACCTTTACATCTATAAATCTTGCCTCGGTGTATAGTCTTTTAGGGAAAAAGACGGTTCTGGTCGGCTTTGACCTCAGAAACCCCAAAATCTTCGGGGATTTCAAAATTAATAATGAGAAGGGAGTATCAACCTGGCTGATCGGAAGTAACTCTCTGGAAGAAATTATCCAGCCCTCCGGGTTTGACAACCTGTTCTTGCTCCCTGCTGGGCCCACACCTCCCAATCCCTCAGAGCTTACGGCCCTGGCAAAGACAGAGCTGTTATTCAAGTCTCTCCGTGAAAAATTTGACTATATTGTGGTTGACTCATCTCCTATGGGGCTGGTTTCCGACACCTATTATCTCGCTTCACTGGCTGATGCCTGTCTTGTGGTAGTCCGGCCAGGAAAGACCTTGAAAGATACTTTTATGCATGTATTGGGAGAGATTAAGGTAAACAATACCAAAGGAGTAAGCCTGGTTGTAAATGATATCCTTGACAAGAAGGCACAATATGGGTATGGTGCAAAATATGGCTATACCGGGAAGGAGAAAAAACGCGGTCTGGAAAGATTTTTTACAAAGCAATCTGTTTAAATCGAATCACGGGAATGACTAATAATACCGAACCTTACATCATTGACCTTCCGAAATTTCTCGATGCAAGGGGTAATCTCTCCTTTTTGGAGGAAGATGCTCATATCCCATTTAAGATAAGGCGTATCTATTGGATATATGATGTGCCGGGTGGAGAATACAGGGGGGGACATGCCTTCCAGAAGACACAGGAGATAATTATTGCACTCTCGGGGAGTTTCGATGTAGTTCTGCATACCGGCAAAAAGGAGATACGCTTCCAACTCAACAGGTCATATTATGGTCTTTGGGTACCCGAAATGGTTTGGCGCGAAATAGAGAATTTCTCTACTAATTCTCTGGCATTGATCATATCTTCTACTGATTATGATGAATCAGACTATATACGTGATTTCAGCCATTTTAAAACATTGGTATCTTCATGAAAAGGATTAAATCCGATATATCTTGTTGTCAGCTATATCAGTTTACGAAGATTCATAACCGTGCCGGTAATCTAACCGTTCTCCAGTGCAACGAACATAATTACGATGTAAAAAGAGTTTTTTATTTGTATGACATACCTAGCGGGACTGAACGTGGAGGACATGCGCACAGGAGTTTGTATCAGTTGATCATTGCTGCCAGTGGTTCTTTTGATGTTATCCTTGATGATGGGCAAAGCAGAAAAACCGTATACCTCAACAGACCCGATTACGGTTTATTGGTTGTTCCTGGTATCTGGAATGAGTTGAGCAACTTTTCATCTGGGGCAATTTGCCTTGTTCTGGCTTCAGATAAATATAGTCCGGCAAGCTACATCCGTGATTACAAAGAGTTTAAAGAATTTAAAAATGATACATCAACTAGCTGATGTCCAAAGCAAGCAGATAGGTACAGGAACTTTAGTCTGGCAATATTCAGTCATCCTGCCCGGGGCAGTGATTGGGAGGAACTGCAATATCAACTCACATTGCTTCATTGAGAATGACGTAATTATCGGGGATAATGTAACGGTGAAATGTGGTGTCTTCCTTTGGGATGGCATTACAGTAGGAGATAATGTCTTTATCGGACCAAATGTTACATTTACGAACGACAAATACCCCAGATCAAAACAGTACCCTGATGAATTTCAGAGACTGATTATTGAAGACAGTGTCTCTATCGGAGCCGGCAGTGTTATACTGGGCGGTATTACCATCGGGAAAAACTCGATGATCGGAGCCGGCAGTGTAGTGACCAAGGACATTCCGCCAAACCAGTTGTGGTTTGGTAATCCGGCCAGATTTGTCAGAGAACTGTAGGATTATTTGCGTGAATGACCCAATACCGATCCTTATCAACAGCTGGTTTCTCTGGGATAATCCCTGATTGGTGAAGCAGCTTTATTTATTTGTCCATTTACAATTATTTCGGTGCTACGGCTTTTCTTCAATGATTTTGTTTAGTACCTTTACCTTTTAGGAGTTTTTTCCTGAATCCGGTTTTTGTTAGTCAGATATAATACTATGGTCATGAGAATTACCAGATTTTTCGTCTCGGGTTTACTCGCAATGTGCAGTCTTGCAGTTACACCACAGAGTGCGGGAACCATTGGCCCCGGGGAACAGACCATTTGTTACCAATCGGCACCCGTGATCCTGAGATTTACCACTCAACCTACAGGCGGGACAGAGCCTTATGCGTTCAGCTGGGAAAGGTCCAATGACGGTGTTAATTTCAAACCTATTGCCGGGACAGTGAGTCAAAACAAGAATTACTCACCACCAGTCCTCGGTAGTTCAGCCTGGTTCCGCTGTAGAGTTACAGATGCAAACTCACAATTAATTGGAATTACCAATACTGTAGTTGTTTGGGTGCGAACTAATCAGACTGCTGGTATTATCGGAACATCTCAAACTATAAATTATGGTGCCACGCCACTGCCTTTAAGAGAAATAACCCCACCCACCGGCGGAGGAGAATCTTTCTCTTACCGTTGGCAAAGTTCTGAAGATGGACTATCGTGGAGCAATATCCCAGATGCTAATTCCTCAGATTACTATCCTTCCAGGCTCTTTACTACAACAAGTTTCAGACGATGGACTATCGATCCGGTATGCCGATCTTTGACTGGAAATATGGTTACCATTACTGTAAATCCATCAATACACCATTACGATTTCACTTATCCTGACCGTTCGAGTCTGCTTGCTGATGGTTGGGATTTTATGGCGCGTGAAGCAGACGGTGGTGAGAGGGATACTGAGGTTACCAGCGGAGAGGCGGTTATCTCTTTCGATCAGTCTATTCACCCTGGGGTCATCAGGATCCCCGTTGATGAGGGTGAAGTCTGGGAGTGGTCAAATGACTCCCGCAATACATTGTTTCGCGACCTGCCTGATGGGTGGACCAGTGTACGTGTTAAGATTGAGTCCTTTGAACCGACCGTTGAAATGCCGTTGGCAGGTATGTTGGTCTACCAGGACGATGATAATTATGTTCAGATAAATAAGAGACGTAACTATGGTTCACATCTTGTCCTGATCCATGAGCAAGAGGGTGACGGTGAAGTTTTACAGGTTATTCCAGCCATTCCCGGTAACAGTCTCTGGCTACGACTCGATTATAATTCTGAGATGGGTACTTTTTTTGGTTACTATTCAACAGATGGTACTCATTGGCGTTATGCCGGCAGCGTTGAGCAGACTCTGACCAATCCACGTCTGGCCATTTACACAGGTGGGTCTCCGGAAGGCTATCATAATGCTGATTTTGCCTGGGCTGAGATCAGTTTTGAGCCACTTGATCCCCCAATAGAGTCACTCAGTGTTCATCCGACATCTCTTGTTTTCAATGCTGTTGAGGGTCAGCCTATGACAGAGACACGTTCGCTGTTTATCTCCACCCTTCTTGGGCGCAATGTTAGCTGGAGCCGGAGCGTTACCGGTTTGTGGCTTACAACGGATATTTCCGGTGGTACTACCGATGGTGTGTTAAAGGCCAGTGTCAATACTTCCGGTCTTTCTGCAGGCACATACCAGGGCAGTATTATTTTATCATCATCACAGGTTACCGGCGCACCGGTCACTATTCCCGTCACTCTTGTTGTTAATCCCGCCGGAGTCAGGGCTGCCACCTGGCTGGATGGCAAGAGCGGGGCTTTCAGCGTAAGCGTTGATGACGGTTTCACCTCTGGTTCTACAGAATTAGCTCAGCATGGTTTGGCCGGGACCTATGTTTACATTGGAGATCGGGCTCCTGTTGCTTATCAGGCGTTGTATAATATGGGTATGGAATTGGGATGTCACACTACAAATAGTCTTCCCAGTGCTCATCCAGACAATGCAGTTTTCAGGAGCGAAGAGATCGAGCCCAACATCGATGGCCTTGCCTGGCTGATGCCTGTATCTGATGTAATAAGCTTTGTCTGGCCATTTGGCGGTACGAATCAGCGTTTACAGGCTGTTGTTGCCGATTATTTTCTCAGTTCACGCGGATATAATATTAATCAGCTTGAGGATGCCACGCCTGAGAATTTCATGAATCTGAAGAGTTTTAACTCTATTGGTGATCCCACCCCGCCGCCCACCGAGGATTTCAGTTCTTTGGTTGATGCTGCGGTTGCCCAGGGCAAATGGTTTAATATGGTATTGCATGCCGGGACGGATCAGCCATATATTGATGCGATCAATCATGCGGCCACGCTGAATACAGTATGGACAGCTCCTATTGGCACTGTTATCAAATATATCATGCAGCGTGAGAGGCTGGTTGTGACCGAGTACGATGCCACTACAGACCAGCATGCTATTACTTTCCGGGTTTCCCGTCTTGAGATTCCGGGATCGTCATACAGGAGTTTTGAGACTGCTTTTAAAGAAACTGATGTTACAACTCTTGATATTGACATTGATCCTAGCAGGATTGTTGACTGGATTTATATAAATGGAGATCCCGCGGCATTTACCAGGATTGACAATGATGATAATACATCTGTTATTCGTGTTAATGTTTTACTGGAGCCCGGGACAGCAAAGAGTGTTCAGATCCAATATTATGACCCGACTTTAACCAGGCTTTTTCTTAGTGAGAATGTTTTGAATTTTCTGGCTGCGGGGGATGAGATAGACGATCAGCAGATCCTTCTTACAATAGCCAACCCGCCAGATACATTTGACTGGACTATTCCGACCACTAATGTCCCGGCGTGGCTGCAGGTTTCTCCCATGACTGGAGAGGGTGATGAGACACTTGTTGTTTCAATTGATGACAGCGGCCTGGAGAACGGTGACTATTCAGGACAGTTCCAGGTGGTACTTCCCGAGGCAGTGAATTCACCTGTCACGGTTACAGTTAATCTGACCGTTAGAAAGCCCAGATTATCTGTTGAACCATCCTTCTTAAACTTCATAGCGGAATTGAATGGGCCCCCACCTCAGGGAATAGTTTTAAGCCTGTCCAATAGTGGTTCTGATGCAGACCTCTCCTGGAACTGTTCTGAGAACATACCCTGGCTTGGTATTACATCCCAAAGTGGTACAACACCGGATGAGATTACTGTAACTATTGATAATACCGGACTTGTGGAAGGCATTTATCGGGGTGTACTTACATTCAGTGCGCAGTATGCCACCAATTCACCTCTCGAGATACCTGTTTCTCTCAGGGTACATGATGGTGTCCTGCATTATGATTTCACCTATCCTGACCGTACCAGCCTTTTTGCCGATGGCTGGGATTTCATTGCTCGTCCACCAGGGGGGGGGGAAAGGAATACCGAGATAACCAGTGGTGATGCCGTTGTTTCCTATAATCAGTCTATTCACCCCGGGATAATCAGGATTCCGGTTGACGATGGAGATGTCTGGGAGTGGTCGAATAACTCCCGTAACACTTTGTTTCATGATCTTCCTGAAGGGTGGACGAGTGTCCGGTTGAAAATTGAGTCTTTTGAACCTGATCAGGATCTGCAAATGGCAGGCTTGCTTATATACCAGGATGACGATAATTATATCCAGATTGCTAAGAGGCATAATTACAATGCTCAAATTGTTTTTTTACACGAGACTGACGGAGACGGCACATATTACAGAGGCATACCCAGGATTCCTTCAGGTAATATTTACTTTCGCATAGATAACAATACTGCTCTTGGTATTTATCTGGGCTATTATTCTTTTGACGGTGTCTCCTGGCGTTTTGCAGGCAGCTCTTCTCAGTCCCTGACCAATCCCCGTATGGCGATCTTGACCGGGACCTCACCGGGAGGATATCCCAACGCTGATATTGCCTGGGCAGAGATAAGCTTTGAGCCTCTTGATCTTTCGGTAGAGTCACTCAGTGTTCATCCGACATCTTTGGTCTTCAATACTATTGAGGGTCAGCCCATGACTGAAACACGTTCGCTGTTTATCTCCACCCTTCTTGGGCGCAATGTTAGCTGGAGCCGGAGCGTTACCGGTTTGTGGCTTACAACGGATATTTCCGGTGGTACTACCGATGGTGTGTTAAAGGCCAGTGTCAATACTTCCGGTCTTTCTGCAGGCACATACCAGGGCAGTATTATTTTATCATCATCACAGGTTACCGGCGCACCGGTCACTATTCCCGTCACTCTTGTTGTTAATCCCGCCGGAGTCAGGGCTGCCACCTGGCTGGATGGCAAGAGCGGGGCTTTCAGCGTAAGCGTTGATGACGGTTTCACCTCTGGTTCTACAGAATTAGCTCAGCATGGTTTGGCCGGGACCTATGTTTACATTGGAGATCGGGCTCCTGTTGCTTATCAGGCGTTGTATAATATGGGTATGGAATTGGGATGTCACACTACAAATAGTCTTCCCAGTGCTCATCCAGACAATGCAGTTTTCAGGAGCGAAGAGATCGAGCCCAACATCGATGGCCTTGCCTGGCTGATGCCTGTATCTGATGTAATAAGCTTTGTCTGGCCATTTGGCGGTACGAATCAGCGTTTACAGGCTGTTGTTGCCGATTATTTTCTCAGTTCACGCGGATATAATATTAATCAGCTTGAGGATGCCACGCCTGAGAATTTCATGAATCTGAAGAGTTTTAACTCTATTGGTGATCCCACCCCGCCGCCCACCGAGGATTTCAGTTCTTTGGTTGATGCTGCGGTTGCCCAGGGCAAATGGTTTAATATGGTATTGCATGCCGGGACGGATCAGCCATATATTGATGCGATCAATCATGCGGCCACGCTGAATACAGTATGGACAGCTCCTATTGGCACTGTTATCAAATATATCATGCAGCGTGAGAGGCTGGTTGTGACCGAGTACGATGCCACTACAGACCAGCATGCTATTACTTTCCGGGTTTCCCGTCTTGAGATTCCGGGATCGTCATACAGGAGTTTTGAGACTGCTTTTAAAGAAACTGATGTTACAACTCTTGATATTGACATTGATCCTAGCAGGATTGTTGACTGGGTTTATATAAATGGAGATCCCGCGGCATTTACCAGGATTGACAATAATGATAATACCTCGATTATCCGTATTAATGTTTTACTGGAACCCGGGATCGACAAGGGCGTGGAGATAAGTTATTATGTTGAAGACCAATCTCCTGATGGTCAGAACAGTGAGTTTCGAAAAATGAATACCCTGAATGGTGATGATACTAATCCGGCGAATGCCAGCCTTTCTCCGAATTATCCCAATCCGTTTACAAACAACACTACACTTGACTTTGTTCTAAAAGAAGACAGTTTTGTTACTATTGAGATATTCAGCAGTTCAGGTCGAAAAGTTGAGACATTGGTGAACCGTGAGTTACCAGCCGGTGAGTATAGTGTCAGGTGGGATGCTGCTGGTCTGCCAACTGGTATTTATTATGCCTCTATGACAGCAGGTAACTTTTCATCGGTAATCACAATGATGCTCACGAAATAATCAGGTTGATACTAGGTTCCATTGGCAACTGTTCGGTCCTTGCCAGAACAGTTGCTTTTTTTTGAATTTTCGCCATCCCTAAAAACCTATGAGCCAAAGTCGACACTCCTACCGGCAAATTATTAAAGCCACATCTGTGTTTGGTGGCGTCCAGGTTTTTAATATTCTCATTAATATTGTCAGAACTAAATTTATAGCTGTTCTATTGGGGCCTGCTGGCACCGGGATAGTTGGCCTGTTGAATTCGACAACTGGCCTGATCAGCGGGTTGACCAATTTCGGACTTGGCACCAGTGCCGTCAGAAATGTCTCTGAGGCAAATTCGATGAATGATAATCTAAGAATCGGAACTGTAGTTGGTGTTCTTAGGAGGCTTGTGTGGATCACCGGCTTATTGGGCACTATTATGACGATTATCCTGAGCCCATGGTTAAGCAAGATAACGTTTGGCTCCCACGATTATACTCTGGCTTTTATCTGGATTTCCATAACCTTATTATTAAACCAGATTAGTACCGGCCAGAACGTTTTGTTACAAGGTACCCGGCAACTGAATTATCTTGCGAAAGCCAGCTTGTTAGGATCTCTTGCGGGGTTAGGTATTTCTGTCCCTTTATATTACTTTTTCAATGTTGATGGGATAGTACCGGCAATAATATTTACATCTCTAGCCTCTCTGCTGTTATCATGGTACTATTCTAGCAAAGTAAAAGTTGTCAAAGTCACAATAACCAGACAAACGGTTATTGATGAGGGCAGGGGTATGGTAACAATGGGGTTTATGCTTAGCCTCAGCGGGCTTATTGCTTTAGCCGCAAGCTATGTATTAAGGATTTATATCAGCAATACTGGTGGAGTTGATCAGGTAGGACTCTATAATGCAGGGTTTGCTATTGTCAATACTTATGTAGGTATGATTTTTACTGCAATGAGTATTGATTATTATCCCAGGCTTGCGGGGATCGCATCTGATAACAGGCTTGCCTCCGAACTTATAAATCAGCAAAGTGAAATAGCTGTATTGATATTGGCCCCAATTCTGACCCTGTTTATTGTTTTTATAAAGTACGTAGTAATAGTACTCTTTTCAACCAAATTCACTCCTATAAATGGTATGATACAATGGGCTGCTTTGGGTATGTATTTTAAGACAGTCAGTTGGGCGATGGCTTTTATACTTCTTGCTAAAGGAGCATCCCAACTTTATCTATGGAATGAACTAATAGCAGAAACTTATCTGCTTGGGCTGAACTTAGTGGGATATAAATTTGCCGGTCTTACAGGGCTGGGAATATCTTTCCTTGTGGGATATATTCTTTACACATTGCAGGTTTACTTTATAATTCGATCGAAATACAGCTTTGCTTTTCTAAATACGTTTATCAGAATATTTTTTCTACAACTGTTTTTTGGTGTTACTTGCTTTCTTGTTATAATGTTTTTCCCAGCACCATGGTCATTCATTTGGGGAGTGATCCTCTTTTTATCATCGTTGGTTATATCCTTGAAAGAACTCGACAAAAGGTTAGACTTCAGGGCGTTGTGGATTGAGATTAGAAATAAAAGAAAAGCGGCTGACCTTTAGCCTCCAGATTGAACTAGCAAAGCAGCATGAAACCCCTGATATCTGTCATTGTGCTTACTTACAATTCGTCTGAATTTGTCTTGGAGACATTGGAAAGCATAAAAGCCCAGACTTATGACCGAATTGAAGTTATTATTACGGATGATGCTTCTACAGACACTACATTAGAGATTTGCCGGGAGTGGCTGAATATTAATAACACGAGATTTGTCGGAACACAATTAATAAAAAGTATTAATAATACCGGTATTCCGGCAAATTGCAATAGAGGTGTAAATGCCTCCAGTGGAGAATGGATCAAAATAATTGGAGGAGATGATTATCTTGATTGTGAATTATTTGCTAAACAAATGGACTGCATTAAATCCAATGGGGACATAAAGATCCTTTGGACAAATGTTGCTCTATTTTATGATACTGAAGAAGGCCGGATATTTCAAGAGCCCGATGGAGTAAGAGAACTTAGTATTAATAATGAAAATATAACATGTCGTCAACAATTCCAGATCATGTTGCGCTTTAATCCTGTTTATACTGGCGGGCTACTAATAAACAAAGAAGTCTTCCAGAGTGTCGGATTGTTTGATGAATCATATCCGTCTTTCGAAGATCGCCCGTTTCTTCATAGGGCATTACTCAAACAATACAAATTGTATTACCTTGACATAGTGGGAGCCTTTTACAGGAAACATAACGCATCAGTACAGGTCAGGAACAACGAACTTCTAAGAAACTCCCATGCAATTGATCGTTACCGTTATGAGATCTCAATTAGTCAATACTATACTAATAGAATTGAGAGAATATTCAGATTCATGAATGCCAGCTATAATTTGTTTTATATAAAGCATATTTCCAATACAAGAAATGGTATCAATAAGTGTTTTCTCTATGGACCAACTGCTTTTATGGACTTCATTATTGGGTTGTTTATCAAGAAATATATTTGAATATAAACTGGGTTATCAAACCACAGCCAGTCTGGATGGAACAAGCGATTAATTGGATAGCTGTCTTCTAATGGAACTTGTCAAACAAAAAATCTTAATTGTTTCAGCCGCTTTTTACCCGGAAATTTCTCCTCGGGCATATCGTACAACTGAATTGGCAAAAGAATTGTCACGGCAAGGGCATGACGTTACAGTATGCATTCCATTTAAAGGCAATGACATGTTATCCTTTGGGGAAGCGCATAGGTTGAAGTTTAAGGATATAGGATTATTGAAACTGAAGGAAGTTAAAATTAAAGGCGGGCAAATCGAAAGAATAATCCGACGTACTCTTAGAAGAGTCTTAAGTCTCTTTATTGAGTGGCCTGACATAGAACTTACTTTTAAAATATCTACTGCTCTTAAAATTGAATCAGGCTATGATTTAATGATTTCCATTGCTGTCCCGTATCCTGTTCATTGGGGTGTGGCATTTGCAATGCGTAAAGGGATAAATATATCCAGGTGCTGGGTTGCAGATTGCGGAGATCCTTACATGGGAGACACAACTGACACGTTTCGTAAACTGTTTTACTTTAAATATGTAGAAAAATGGTTTTGTCGCAGGGCAGATTTTCTAACAATACCATTTGTAGGGGCTATGACTGCCTATTATCCGGAGTTCAGAAAAAAAATAAGAATTATACCCCAAGGTTTTAACCTTGACGAGCTTGTATTATCAAGATATGTAAAGAATCACGATTATCCTGTTTTTGCGTATGCAGGCGGTTTCATTCCCGGAAAGCGTGATCCTGAGGCATTGTTAACTTTTTTGACAGGTTATAACGGGGAATTCAGGTTTATTGTCTTTACCTCAATGCCAGAATTATTAAATCCGTTCAAAACTAGATTGGGTGATAAATTAGATATTAAGGAGCCCATACCTCGTAATGATTTGCTCATTGAGCTGTCAAGAATGGATTTTTTAATCAACCTTGACAATAATGTTACCACTCAACTACCAAGTAAGCTAATCGATTATTCTATTGTTGCGCGACCGGTTGTCAATCTGGTACAGAATGATGATTTTTCTGTACTTTTAGAATTTATGGGAGGGGACTATTCAAATAAAATGAAACTTGAACCTCCAAAGAGATTTGATATAAAAGTCATAGCTCAGCAGTTTCTTAGTCTTTCTCGAGAAAAAATATGAGAGGTTTAGTCTTACAATCAAAACTATTTCAGCAAGACATATCCAAACAAGGTCTTGTTTACTATTTTAGTTTTATTGTATGGCCCCTTGGTGTAACGGTTGATGCTATCAGGCAATGGAAACAGCCGTGGGCTAAAAACATCTTCTGGCTTTTTTGTATTTTCTTTGGATATACGTTTGTAATTGCAGAAAACTCTGAAGATGCAGCTGATTCCGCCAGGTATGCCGAAGTATTGGTACAATATTCTCATTCCGATTTGGATTTCAGATCTTTGTTAGGTTCATTTTATTCTGCGAATTCGTCTGATATAGATTTGATCCAGCAACTGATTACATATTCAGTTTCACGTTTCACAACTAATCCTCATATTTTATTTGCAGTTTTTGCAATGATTTTCGGTTTTTTTCATTCCAGGAATGTGTGGTATATTTTGAGTAAAATCAAAGGCAAACTAGCACTTTTCCCACTTCTGCTTCTACTAATATTTATACTGTTAAATCCTATTTGGAATATAAATGGTTTTAGGATGTGGACAGCAGCACAAGTATTTATGTATGGTGCACTTCCCTTCTTACTTGACGGCAAGGTCAACAGATTAATATGGTCAGTTTTTTCCATTTTTTTCCATTTTTCCTTTTTTATCCCGTTACTAATACTGTTTATATACTTCTTAGGCAAAAACCGATTAAATATTTACATAGTTCTTTTTATCATTAGCTCGTTCTTAAAAGAGATAGATTTACAACTGGTCCAATCTTATTTGTCATTTCTTCCTTCTGTCATTTATTCCAGAACTGCTAGTTATACCAATATTGAGTATGCAGAGTCTGTTGCTCTGGCCGCCCAGGAAATGAATTGGTATGTGCCACTTGCCTTAAAAAGCATATCTTGGGTTGTATATATATTGATATTATATATATATATATTTCTAAGAAAATCTTTGGTAGAGCAGGATAAAATGCTTAATCTTTTCTGTTTCTCCATATTATTTTATAGTGTGGCCAATATAATGAGTTTAGTGCCTTCGGGTGGTCGGTTTTTAAGTGTTGCATCCTGTCTTTCTTTCGCGTTTTTAACAATTTTTTTGAATAGTCTAAAAAACCCGTTTGGAATTCGAGTTGTAAAAGCCGTTGTTTTACCTTTTCTATTATTATTCTGTCTGGTTATGTTGAGAATGGGCATGGATTATTATGGTCTAGCAACGGTAATCGGGAATCCTGTGTTTGCTGTATTAGGTGCGCAATCAGCTCCTCTGATAACTGAGATTAAATCCTTTTTAATGATGTGAGGGTTATTAAATCAACTAGGTACGGCGCTCGTATAATATCCACCCGGCTTTTTTACACAAAGTCAAATATCTTTATGAACTGGTAAAGGTGAAGTTAATCATGCTTCTCACAGCATCAGGATTAAACGGTGCCTCAACAAATTAAAATCTGGAAATGTATATTGAGTAGTAAAACTAGATCTTTCTTTTAGACATCATAAACTAAGGTACTAATAAAAATATTTTTATGAGAATTGGCATACATAACGCAAAAGAGTCTTATAGCGATAAGTGGATTTACTATTGTCAAAAAAACAATATTGACTATAAGATAGTCAACTGTTATCAGACTGATATAATTAACCAACTTTCTGATTGTGATGTGTTAATGTGGCATTACCATCATACTGGCTCAAAAGATACTTTGATAGCAACGCAACTATTACATGCTGTTGAAGCAGCCGGCAAGTTTGTTTACCCTGATTATAAAACCAGGTGGTTTTTTGATGATAAGATAGGGCAGAAGTATCTTTTAGAAGCTATCGATGCACCTCTCATCCCTACGTATGTTTTTTTTTCAAAAAAAGAAGCTCTTGACTGGCTAAATACCGCCCAGTTTCCAAAAGTCTTTAAATTGCGTAGAGGCTCTGGCTCAAAAAATGTTAAGCTCCTTAAGAGCCGTATGAAGGCAATGGTTGCCATTCATAAGGCATTTGGTTATGGATTTAGGCAATATGATCCATGGGGAGGATTAAAAGAACGTTGGAGGTTATTCAGGCTTGGGCAAACAAATTTTAGAGATTTGGTAGAAGGTGTTGGGCGCTTCTTTATTAAAACAAGGTTTGAGAAAATCATCGGAAGGGAACGGGGTTATGTATACTTTCAGGATTTTATTGAAGGTTGTACATACGATATAAGAACTACAGTTATTGGTAATAAATGCTATGCCTTAAAACGACAAGTGAGGGAAAATGATTTTAGGGCTTCAGGAAGTCACATTGAGAGTCATGACCCTGATGATATACCATTGGAAGTAGTTGACATTTCATTTCAGGTTAGTCATAAGTTGCAACTCCAAAGCGTGGCATTTGATTTTCTTATTACTCAGGATAATAAACCAGTTATTACTGAACTAAGTTATGCATTTGGCTGGGATGAGGGTGATAATGATTTTTACTGGGATGCACAACTTAATTTACATAGAACTCCATTCGATCCTTTCGGTGAGATGATAAATAATATTATTGGAGACAAAAGCAGGATTGTGGTTAAACACAAGATTTAGGATTATTTTGAAGTTAGTTCTTCGTTAATAGTGTACTTCAGTTAATAATCTTTTCAACCACACACAGTTCCGTTAGACTAATGGAAAAGATTTGTTGAGATGTCACTCGTACGTTCATTCAAGCGACATATTAGTAATATCCTGGGATGGCGTTCCAATAAAAAGATTATTGTATTTGAAAGTGATGATTGGGGCAGTATTCGTATGCCTTCGATTACTTCATATTTAAAGCTAAAGAAATACGGAATCAATCTTGATGATGGTGACAGTAAGCGATTTAATCTTTTTGATACTTTGGCCACTTCAAAAGACCTTGAATTGCTTTTTGAAGTACTTGCTGGTGTAAAAGATGTTTATTCTAATCATGCTGTTTTCACTCCCATATCTATTGTTGCCAATCCTAATTTTCAAAAAATCAGAGACTCGGGTTTTACA
Organism: uncultured Rikenellaceae bacterium; assembly: GCA_964435015.1. Taxonomy (GTDB): domain Bacteria; phylum Bacteroidota; class Bacteroidia; order Bacteroidales; family VadinHA17; genus LD21. The sequence goes on along the minus strand of CAYSXP010000020.1, from coordinate 36,477 downwards.
GAATATTTCTATGAACCCTTTACAGAGACTTTAAAAAAGACCCGAGGTTGTGAGAAATCCTTTGATCTTTGGAAAGAGGGTATAGATCAAAATCTATTTGTGCCTCAAATGCACGGAAGAGAGCATCTTAATGTCAATGCTTGGATGAAGGCACTTCATGCTGGAGAAAACCATACTAGAATTGCTTTTGACGAAGGATTATGGGGATTTGTACTTAATGAGTCAGAATCCACAAACGTTGATTACCAAGCTGCTTTTGCTTTAGTAGACATAACCGAGTTAGCCTATCAGCGAAAGATCATATTAGACGGTCTACGACTGTTTAAAGAAATTTTGGGCTATCAGGCAGATTACTTTGTCCCGCCGAATGGCCCCTTTCATAATAGTTTAAACAATACCCTTATGGAAAATGGAATTAAGTATAGGGCTGCTTCCAAGGTTCAATATGAACCATTAGGGGGAGGTAAATCAAAAGTTAGATTTCATTATTTAGGCCAACAAGATAAACATGGTATTACCTATATTACCCGTAATTGCTTTTTTGAGCCAAGTCTACCGGGCAAAGACTGGGTTTACAGTTGCCTTAAGGACATAAGTATTGCATTTCATTGGAATAAGCCTGCTACTATTAGCACTCATAGGGTTAACTATATTGGTTCTTTGAGACCTGAAAATAGAACGGAGGGTTTGCGACAGCTGAAAAAATTGCTCAATGAAATATTGAAGAATTGGCCGGATGTGACTTTTATGACTACATCTCAATTAGGTGCCTTAATAAAGAGTTAATTTTCAATTACAAACGTTCAAATTCAATAAACGGAGTTGCTCTCTATTAATACGCATCTTCTCCTTCTACAAGGTTTTTAAGAATGACATGTTTTTGTGCCAGGTCACATTTTATTAACAGTAGTATTTAGCATGATTAGCAAGGTGTTCGGATTTAAGAAAACATTACAAACTAATATTCTCAATATACCCGGGTGGCGTACAAACAGAAAAATCGTTGTTATAGAAAGTGATGATTGGGGAAGTATAAGGATGCCCTCCAGAGAGGTTTATGAGAAGTTCTTGAAAAAGGGCTATGATATTTCAAACAGTGATTATAATCGGCTTGATACTTTAGAAAGTAATTCTGATTTGTCTGAATTATATGATGTACTGACTTCCTTTAAGGATTTTAGAGGCAATCATCCTGTTATTACTGCTAATTTCGTTGTTGGTAATCCAGATTTTCAGCGAATTCGTGAATGTGGGTTTGAATCCTATTTTTATGAACCAATTACAGAAACTTTAAAGCGCTACCCTGAACGTGATCTTGTAACCTCACTCTGGAGCCAAGGGATAGAAGATAAAATATTTTGGCCTCAATTTCATGGGAGAGAGCATGTAAATATAGTGCGATGGATGGAGGCACTACGAGAGAAAACCACCGACATTATGTTTACGTTTGACAATGAAACGACATTTTCCGGCTTGGGAGACTACAATTTCATGGAAGTTTTGGACTTTAACTCATTAGCAGATCTGAATGTAATGAAAGAGAGTCTGCAAGAGGGATTAGATCTTTTTGAAAAAATTTTTGGTTATCGGTCTGTATCATTTATTCCACCTTGTTATGTCTGGAGTAGCGAGCTAGAAGATGTTTTGGCAAAAGGTGGCGTAAAATATATCCAAGGCTTGATATTCCAACTGATACCTACAGGGAAATTTGGTTCCTATAAAAAGAAGGTTCATTTTTTAGGTCAAAAAAATAAATATGGTCAACATTACCTGGTAAGAAATGGTTTCTTTGAACCATCGTTATCTAGAGACTCTGATGAGATAGGTAAGTGTCTGTTAAGAATGAATTTAGCCTTTCGTTGGAGAAAGCCTGCGATTATTAGTTCTCACAGGATTAATTACATTGGATCTTTGGATAAAAGCAACCGCGACAGAACGCTAAGAATGCTGAAAATACTTCTAAGTTCTATTCTCAAACAATGGCCTGATGTAGAGTTCATGTCTACTGAAATGTTGGGAAATTTAATCGAAAATAAAGAGATTTGAGTCAATTACAATATTTGCAGCTTAATAGGCGGAGTAAATTAAGGCCTAGAATCCTGAAATAGATGACAGATGAGCAATAATGTGATTAAGATTATGTTTACAGGTGACTTTTGCCCTGTTAACCGTATTGAGGAACTGGCATTAAAGCAAAATTACGATGCAATACTGAACGATGTTAATACTGTATTATATTCTAACGATTTGCTAGTAGTGGATTTAGAATGTCCTTTGACAACTACTGATGAAGCCCGAGCAAAAAGCGGTCCTCATCAGAAGGCAGACCCCCAATGCATAAATATACTTCAACATGCTGGTGTAGGTTTGGTGACTATGGCAAATAATCATATCATGGACTATGGAAGCCCTGGCGTTGCTGATACACTTAATGCTTGCAGATCTGGTCATATTGCTACTGTCGGGATTGGCAAATCGCCTGCTGAAGCAGCGCAACCCTATATCTTCAAGAAGGCGAACAAAAGTATAGCTATCCTCAATTATGCTGATGATGAATTTATTGTTTCACCTGATGGACGTTACAGGTGCAATCCCATTAATCTTGTAAGCGCGTACTATGATATAAAGAGAGCCCGTAACTCAAATAATTATGTGATTGTGGTAATTCATGGAGGCAATGAGTTTTATGAGCTACCTTCACCACGAATACGTCGATTATATCGATATTTGATTGATCTTGGGGCTGATGCAGTGGTTGCTCATCATACCCATGTGTATTCTGGTTATGAAGTATATAACGCAAAACCAATATTTTATGGCCTTGGTAATTTCATTTATGACTGGCCAGGAGAAAGAGATACATCTTGGAATAAAGGGTATCTTGTGAGACTGATTTTTTCTGATAAGTTGGAATTTGAACTGGTTGCAATAAAACAGAATAACGAACTTCCTGGTATCTTTTTATTGAACAAGTATGAGTTAGAGCAGTTTGAAGCTCATATAAGTTATCTTAACACGATTATTTCTGATGATGCGCAACTTGAAAAGATGTTCCTCGATTACGTTGAATCTGTAACGCCAATGTATAATTCCTTTATTGAACCCTATTTCGGAGACTTGATTTCAGCATTAAGAAACCGAGGATTTTTCCCAAGACTAATGTCGCGCAGAAAAAGGTTACTACTTCTAAATATTATTCGTTGTGAGTCTCATAGAGATGTGTTATTGCAAATGCTAGAACGCTCATCAAAAACAAGTTAACACCATCTCTTTCACTTGTTGGCGCATTTATATACCGAGTTGCAATTAAAAATTGAGGCACTGACCAGAGTGTCAGTTAAATTGAGCTTCCCCATTTGATCAATAAGTTTAGGTTACATTTTACCTGGTGTTTTAGTTTATATTGAGTTAGTGTGAAAAATACTCTTAAGAACCGGACTTTGTTCTTAATCCCTTCAGTTAATTCAGGAGGAATCGAAACATTTTTGCTTCGGTTTTTGCAAACCAAAGGAGATCAGCTGAATTCAACCATAATAATAAGAAACAATCAGGCAGGTGATTTGCTGGAAGAGTACAGTAGGTTAAATGTCCATCTTATATTTTTACCGTTAAGCTATTTCAATCCAATTAGATGGATAAAATACTATAAATTATTTAGATCTGGTGCTTATCACACCCTTTGCGATTTTAATGCAAATTTTGCCGGGCTTACGGTGACAATCGCCCGGTTGGCCAAAATAAAAAATCGGATAGCTTTTTATCGACAGGGGAGCAATCATTTCAAAAAAACTATATTCAAACAGACGTATAATTATTTGATGAATAAGCTGGTCTATCTTAATTCTACTGTTATACTGGCAAATTCGAAAGCGGGCATGGATTATTTCTTCTCTTATAGAAAAGCTAATGATAGCCGATTCAAGCTTGTATACAATGGAGTAGATTTCAGTAGGGTAAATGTTTCGGTGGATAAAAGCATGGTAAGAAAGGAAGTAGGTATTCCTGAAGATTCTTTTGTAATTGGCCATGTTGGAAGAGCTGATGTATCAAAGAATCATCAGACAATTTTGGAGGTTGCGGCTAATATAATAAGGCGCTATCCAAATGCTTATCTGATCCTGTGTGGCAATGGAACCGAAAGATTACAAAACATGGTTACAGAACAGAAAGTTCTCAACAATATTCGATTTCTCGGCTTTCGATCAGATGTTTACCATATAATGAAAATCTTTGATGTGTTCTATTTCCCTTCACTAACTGAAGGACAGCCCAATGCGTTGTTAGAAGCAATGGCATTAGGTATTCCTGTGGTTGCTAGCAATATCCAGCCAATTAAAGAGATCATGCCTGATGATATCCGGTTATATGATCCATATGATACCACTGGAGTTACAAAGCGCATCATTGATATTATTGAGAATAAAGAAGCTTATCACAATAATGACTTGACTAATTACATCATTAAACAATTCAATGTAGTTAAAAAGTTTGATGAGTTTTTTGAAATTATATCTGATTATGAAAACTGATGGCAAAAAAGTCTTATTCGTCCATGACGGACCTCTATATAAAGACGAGCAATCTGGTCTGCTATATGGAGTACATTATGATAATAAGCTGATAGAAAGATATATGTTTTTTGGTCAACAGGTAACGTTTCTTATGCGACAAGAAGCTGTTTCCTCAGAAAAAGCCAGAGGATATTCCCCTTTGAATTTACCCGGCTTTGTTTTCGTTCCAATTCCAAACTTCAAGTCCATTAGAACTTACCTCACACATAAAAGGAGTGCAATCAGAATCATCAAGGAGACTGTATTAACTCATGATATTATTATTATCAGGTTGCCAAGCGCTGCCGGTATTTTAGCCTATAAATATGCAAAGCTTTTTAAGAAAGCTGTTTTTATTGAGATGGTCGCATGTGTTTATGATGCTCTTTGGAACTATGATTGGCGGGGTAAGCTGATGGCCCACTACAAGCTCTATCAATACAAAAGACTAATACGGAACGCACACCATACACTTTATGTTACAAGAAAATTCCTTCAGTCAAGGTATCCCACTAAAGGAAAGTCTGTAGCTTGTTCCGATGTGGTATTAAGCTCAGTGGGTGAGGAAACTCTGGATATGCGTCTCGATCGCATTAAGAGAACACAACGGCCCTATATCCTATGTACAGTAGCTGCCCTGGATGTGCCATACAAGGGACAAAAAGATGTTATAAGAGCTATTAAAGAATTGAAGGATCAAGGTGTGCCGTTTAAATATAAACTAGTCGGACAGGGAAATCCCGCTTCCCTGAAAGCTCAGGCCATTAAATATGGCGTTGAAGAATTAATTGAGATCGTGGGTCCATTACCACATGATCAGATTTTTACTTTTCTGGATTCCATTGATATTTATATTCAGCCGAGCAAACAGGAAGGGCTTCCCAGAGCAATGATCGAGGCCTTAAGTAGAGGCTGTCCGTCTCTTGGAGCCCGAACAGCAGGGATCCCTGAGCTAATCGCAGATGTTTGTATTTTCAAGGCAGGAAATGTAAGGCAAATTGTAAGTAAACTCAAAGAAGTTGATAATTCCTGGCTGAGTAAGCATGCACACATTAATTTTAATACAGCCAATGATTTCAGAAAAGAAACACTGGAGAAGAGAAGAATTGATTTCTATAACCAGTTTCTAGCTGATTGGAATTTGTAATCCCATCGTCGTTGTTAATCTTAAAAAAAAGAGATGCAGGGTAAGGTTCTATTTGTTGCCAATATAACGAAGCATATACTTAGGTTTCATTTGCCATATTTGAAATGGTTTCAAGAGAAGGGATATGAAACTCATGTTGCGGCAAATGGTCCGGAGGAGGTGCCATATTGCGATGTTAAGCATTACTTACCAATAGAGAGATCTCCTTTTGCACTCTCCAATATAAAAGCTTATCATAAGCTCAAGAAAATAATCGAAGAACACAACTATATATTAGTACATGGGCATACTCCAATGGGAGGAGTCTTATCCAGACTTAGTTCGATAAATGCCAGACGCAAAGGCACCAGGCTGCTATATACTGCACACGGTTTTCATTTTTACAAAGGCGCACCACTGATCAATTGGCTGTTTTACTATCCGGTTGAGAAAATACTTTCAAAATATACTGATGGAATAATTACCATAAATTCCGAGGATTATAACCTGCTCTTCGCAAGAAATTTCAGAAGTCAGGATAAATATAAGATTAATGGCGTAGGCGTAAACATAGACAGATTCAGACCTGTTGATGAAAAAGTCAGATCAGAAATGCGTCGGGCATTGGGCTATCTCGATGATCAGTTTATTTTAATCTATTTGGCAGAATTCATCCATAGAAAGAATCATAGATTCATAATTGAATCTGTAGCAGAGTTAGCGTCAATGTTACCCAATGTTAAAATCTTATTTGCAGGCAGGGGCGTCTTGATGGAAGAGATGCGTTCTTATGCCAGGGAATTGGGTAATACTACCTATATTGATTTTCTGGGATTCAGACAAGACGTTGATAAACTTGTGGCAATTGCTGACATTGGCATCTCATCAAGCCGACAGGAGGGTCTGGGAATTAATCTGGCTGAAGAAATGTCTGCAGGTTTACCAATTGTGGCAAGCCAAGACCGCGGTCATCGAGAATTAGTTAAACATGGGATTAATGGGTTCCTTTTTGAACAAAACAATAAAGAAGAATTTGTGCACTTCATATCTGTTTTAGCAAGAGACAAGAATCTAAGAAATGAGTTTGGTTTACAATCTATGGAACTTGTTAAGAAATTTTCACTTGAAATGGCTGTGGAAGATATGGCTAAAATATATCTGAACTACATTAATTAATTTCAATATCTCCTTACCTGATTTAGCCTCCCAATTAGCTTTTGCAATAATTACAATTTTACAGTTGTATGTATAAGGAAGCAAATGAGACTAGTGTACTATAATTTAAGCAATGATTTTCCATTGAAAATGACCCTAAACAAGACCTTTTCAGACTATTGTTTACTTGAACACCAATCAGAATGTATTGTTATAGCTTTTAACCGTTACCGATAATTTGCAATTACCATAAACAAAACCATGTATAAAAAGTATTATAAAAGAATAGGAGATGTGGTTTTGTCTGTTATCCTTTTAATGCTTTCCTTACCAGTATTTCTGTTAATTGTAGTTATATTATTGTGCACAGACGAACATAAAGTGTTTTTTATTCAGACCCGGCCCGGGCAAAACGGAAAATTATTTCAGCTATTTAAATTCAGGACGATGACCTCGAAGAGAGATATGAATGGAAATCTGCTGTCTGACAAAAACCGCATTACCAGGGTTGGCAACTTTTTACGTAGCCTGTCACTCGATGAAATACCTCAGCTTATTAATGTTTTGGCCGGGAGTATGAGTATAATTGGGCCACGTCCATTATTACCTGATTATCTGCCATTGTATACACCTGAACAAGCACGCAGGCACGAAGTCAGACCTGGAATAACAGGATGGGCACAGGTTAATGGTCGTAATTCATTAACCTGGACTAAAAGATTCGAGCTTGATGTTTGGTATGTTGATAACCTAAGCTTCTCTCTTGATCTTAAAATCTTGTTGCTTACAGTAAAGAAGGTATTACAACGCGAAGGGATAAGTTCACAGAATGCGGCTACTATGGAAAGATTTACCGGTCAATCTTCAACTACATCTTCAATCACCGAATCAAAATTCATATGATGAAAATATTCCACTTACTTGTCTGTCAAATTAAATAAATGTTGTTATGAAAGAAAAACTGATTAATGCACTTGCTGAAGCCCTTGAAATGGAATCATCAGAAATTAAGCTTGAAGATCGATTCAGAGATTATGAACAGTATAGCTCATTAACAGAGCTATCTGTATTGGCAATGCTGGACTCTGATTTCGGAATCGAAATTGAGATGGCAGAATTTAATAAGTATATCACTGTTAATGACCTTTTAGCTCTTGTATCTAAAAATGACTAAAACATAATAAGATGGCTATTCTTACTTATGATAACATTGGTATTAGCGGAATTTCTGCCTGCGTGCCAAAACAAGTAATAAATAATCTTACTTATGATTTGTACTTCGATCAGAGTGATATCCGGGAGGTTGTAGAAAAAATTGGGGTCAAAGAACGGCGTTTTGCAGATGAAAAAACATGCTCATCAGATCTATGCTTTGCTGCTGCTGAACAATTAATTGCAGAGAACTCAATTGACAGATCTGAAATTGATCTGCTGATTTTCATTTCACAAACACCCGATTTTAGGATGCCGGCTACTTCTGTAATATTACAGGAGAGACTGAAATTGCCAGTAACTACTATCTCTTTTGATATCAACCTGGGGTGTTCAGCCTTTCTTTATGGTCTTACGATAGCATATTCCATGATTGCTGCGGGGGGAGTCAGGAAGGCTCTTATATTAGACGGTGAGACCAGGTCAAAAGTATATTCTTTAAAAGACAGGAAAACCGGTTTTCTTTTTGGCGATGGGGGAGTAGCAGCCATCATTGAAAAGGGAGATCATTTTGGTAAGAGTTGGTTCTCTCTTAACTCTGATGGAGCAAGGGAGTCCCTTATTAAAATCCCTGCCGGAGGTTATAGAAAAATGAGTTCATGTGAAACTGTGCAGGAGAAGGTTATTGATGAATATGGTAATATCCGCTCGGAAGAACAGGGATACATGAATGGTGCCGATGTTTTTAATTTTGTAATAAGGGAAGTACCAAAGGACTTTAACAGGCTTTTAGAGTCTGCCAATGTTTCAGCTGACTCAATAGACTATTTTCTATTTCATCAGGCAAATAGTTACATCAATGGGTTCATTGCTAAAAAGCTTAAACTTCCTCAGGAGAAAGTCCCATCAACAATCGCAAAGTATGGAAACACATCTTCGGTCTCTATACCCCTGACTATAGTTTCTGAGTTAAAAAACAAGCTTGGTGGCCATAAGCGTTTGTTGTTGAGTGGATTCGGAGTTGGACTTACATGGGGTACAGCAATTATCAACTTAAAAGATTGCTATATTGGCAACGTTATTGAAATATAACCAGCTTCCTGTTCGTTAAACAGCTATCTTTATTTTGAGATGATTGACAGCCACCGATGTATGACGCTATGATTCAGAACGATCTATTCAGCCTTAATAAAAAGAAAATATTGATAACAGGCGCTTCCTCCGGTATCGGCCGGCAATGTGCCATATCATGTAGTGAAAGGGGAGCCACCCTGGTACTTCTTGGAAGAGATCAGCCAAGATTAAATGAGACATTGGCAATGACCGCCAACTCATCTAAACATGTCGTATTCTCTGTTGATCTGTCTGAGTATGATAAGGCTGCCTCAGTAGTGTCAACCGCAGTGAATCTTGTTGGTAAATTTGATGGATTGGTAAATTGTGCAGGTATCTCAACTACTCTTCCTCTGAATGCTGTGAGTACTGATAAGCTGGATTATTATTTAAAGACCAATGTTATTGCTCCACTTAATCTGACAAAAGAGTTCGTCAAAGCGAAACATGTCTCTGAATCAGGTGCCAGTATAGTCTTCATTAGCTCTGTAATGGGCGTAGTTGGTGAGAAAGGCAAGACTATTTATGCGTCTACCAAAGGCGCTTTATTATCAGCAGTAAAATCTTTGGCTGTCGAGTTAGCTGCGAGGACAATAAGAGTTAATGCGATTTCACCGGGAGTTGTTATATCACCTATGTCTCAGAATGCTGTTTATAACAGGGATAGTGAGTCTCTAAAGAGAATCACTGAGCTTCACCCTCTTGGGCTGGGCAGGCCGGAGGATATTGCCAATCTCTGTATCTTTCTTTTGTCCGACGCTTCCAGATGGATAACAGGCTCCAATCTGATTGCGGACGGAGGTTATACGGCACGCTGACTATTCCTGAAACTATCAAGGTTTTGAAATATGTATGACGCAATCATAATAGGTGCTGGTGGGCATGCGGCTGAAATAGATGAATATTTAAAACTAAAACTTAAAATAACTGGCCAAAGTGACTATAGAATAATTGGTTTTCTTGATGACAATGCTGAAAACTATAAGCGATACAGGTTTTCAGGCCCATGGATAGGCCCTGTGAAAACTCATATTGTTAATCCTGATGTATATTATATTATTGGTATTGCAGGCATTGAATATCGCAGGCCGATTGTCGAAAGGTTTAAGTTAGAAGGAGGGCGGTTTGCAACGATTCGTCACTATAATGCATATATCTCAGAATCAAGCGTTATTGGAGAAGGATCAATTATTGGCCCGAATGCCAATATTGGACCTAATGTGAAAATTGGTAATTATTCTCTGATTAATGCAAGATGCAGCATTGGTCATGACACTGTGGTAGGAGACTATAATTTTATAAGCCCCAATGTGTGCCTTTCGGGATTTACAGTAGTGGGCGACGAAAACCTGCTTGGTATTAACTGCGCAACTATCCCGGGAATAAAAATTGGCAACCGAAATAAAATTATGGCTGGAATGATTATTGACCAGAATGTAGGAGATGATACAGTTGTCTTCTATCGTTTCAAAGAAAAGATAATTGCTGTTACCAAAGGATAATCATACCTGAGATGTCGTGGCTTCACTACATTAAGCTTCTACCAGCTGATTGCGAGGACTGATCCTATGCAAAATCCTGTTGACCTTGTGTGACAATTGATCCTGCAGGCCGTTCCCCATGTGATTTGAATGCCAAAACTGTATTAGGAATGTTTATCGTTTTATAAATGTTTTTGAATCCAGAATTATGTCCTTGCAGCTTACAACCAGGATATAGGTGCCTGCAGGAAGATCCGGGAATTCGAAGTCAATAGTAGTTTCATAACCTGGCCTCTGTTCAATATTCAGAACCTGTCCTGTCAGACTATATATTGTAAACTTCCAATCATCCTCTGTAATATCAGACATATCAACTGTGAAGTAACCGTCTGTCGGGTTGGGATACAGTCTGCTGATACCAAAGCCGGGACCATCCTCCTCTATAGCCCGGAATTCAAAGTTTGAAGATTCCGTCGTAGCTCCCAGGTTGTCTGCAGCAACTGCAGTAATGGAGTAAGAACCGGTATCCGGGATTTGCCACTCGTAAATGTATGGAGCTTCCGTAAGCTCTGCAATTGTTACATCTCCATTCTTGAACCAGACCTTACTGATTGTTCCGTCAGGATCGCTTGCCTCTGCGGCCAGCGTCAGGAATTCATACTTTCTATATTTCCTGTTTTTGTTGGGATATCTGAAATGAATGATTGGACGCTGATTAATTCCGGGGGCAGCTTTTTCAACAACAACGGTCACAGGAGCAGATAATGTTCTGGTGTTCATGTTGTCTGTGGCTGCTGCCGTGAATGTATAAGTTCCTGCTGGTACCTCTTTCCAGGTGAAGAAATAGGGAGGTGCAGTGCTTTCGCCAAGTTTGGTCGGACCATTATAGAACTCAACTTTGACAATCGTTCCGTCAGGATCATAAGCTACTGCATCAATTGTAATGGTAGCAGGAGCTACAAATGCATTACCTTTAGTAGGTGAGGAAATGTTAACTTCTGGCGGTTGATTGGCTGCAGCCACGTTGTTTGTCGCGTTTGTAGCCGGCAGTGGTTCAGCCTGTGCGCCAGCGGTTGTCTGCAGCGGGTTTGTCGTCGGTTTGTTGTAGGCTACCGTTACGGTGTTTCCGTATTCCACCGGTGATGCGAGTGTTAGCATCACCCTGGTACCGGATATTGCGACAGCGTTTACCGCCCTGTTGTTTCCGTTTACCCTTACGGTGAATGCGGAGGTTGCCGGAGTTATGTTTGCCAGGGTCAGGCTGTAGTTCATCTCGAGTCTTGCCGGTGTTGCGTTTTCAATGACAGCACCTGTAAACACCGGCAGTATTGCAGCCACGTTGTTTGTGACGTTTGTTGCCGGCAGCGGGTCTGCCTGAGCGCCAGCGGTTGTCTGCAGCGGGTTTGTCGTCGGTTTGTTGTAGGCTACCGTTACGGTGTTTCCGTATT
>CAYSXP010000020.1:0-24352 GCA_964435015.1 uncultured Rikenellaceae bacterium | reverse complement strand
GGTCAGGCTGTAGTTCATCTCGAGTCTTGCCGGTGTTGCGTTTTCAATGACAGCACCTGTAAACACCGGCAGTATTGCAGCCACGTTGTTTGTGACGTTTGTTGCCGGCAGCGGGTCTGCCTGAGCGCCAGCGGATGTTTGCAGCGGGTTTGTCGTCGGTTTGTTGTAGGCTACCGTTACGGTGTTTCCGTATTCCACCGGTGATGCGAGTGTTAGCATCACCCTGGTACCGGATATTGCGACAGCGTTTACCGCCCTGTTGTTTCCGTTTACCCTTACGGTGAATGCGGAGGTTGCCGGAGTTATGTTTGCCAGGGTCAGGCTGTAGTTCATCTCGAGTCTTGCCGGTGTTGCGTTTTCAATGACAGCACCTGTAAACACCGGCAGTATTGCAGCCACGTTGTTTGTGACGTTTGTTGCCGGCAGCGGGTCTGCCTGAGCGCCAGCGGATGTTTGCAGCGGGTTTGTCGTCGGTTTGTTGTAGGCTACCGTTACGGTGTTTCCGTATTCCACCGGTGATGCGAGTGTTAGCATCACCCTGGTACCGGATATTGCGACAGCGTTTACCGCCCTGTTGTTTCCGTTTACCCTTACGGTGAATGCGGAGGTTGCCGGAGTTATGTTTGCCAGGGTCAGGCTGTAGTTCATCTCGAGTCTTGCCGGTGTTGCGTTTTCAATGACAGCACCTGTAAACACCGGCAGTATTGCAGCCACGTTGTTTGTGACGTTTGTTGCCGGCAGCGGGTCTGCCTGAGCGCCAGCGGATGTTTGCAGCGGGTTTGTCGTCGGTTTGTTGTAGGCTACCGTTACGGTGTTTCCGTATTCCACCGGTGATGCGAGTGTTAGCATCACCCTGGTACCGGATATTGCGACAGCGTTTACCGCCCTGTTGTTTCCGTTTACCCTTACGGTGAATGCGGAGGTTGCCGGAGTTATGTTTGCCAGGGTCAGGCTGTAGTTCATCTCGAGTCTTGCCGGTGTTGCGTTTTCAATGACAGCATTTTTGAATTGGGGTATTGCCGGAGATGTAGTTTCAGAAGAGTACTCAAAAGGACCGAGGTCAGGAGCATTTCCTTTATAGGGTAATCCAACATCAGCTCCTGCATCTATAGCCTTGGCTGTTCCTTTTAATTTGAAATAATCACCTATATCTGGGAGTGCTCCATTTGCCTTACGTGGCGCACCCAAGATTGCATGGCATTCCTCTAAAGATGAAGGTAGCTTGATAAAGTCATTTGAACTAACTGAATACCCAGCATTCCAAGAGTTATGATCGTGAGTCACATTAGCATTGTCTGGGTTGTACCAATTATTTTGTCCCGACCCTATTGAAATATTATTTCTAAATACTTTAGTTGCTTCCACGGAAGCAGAGCTGGATGTCTTTACTGCCCAAAATCCCCACAAACGAGTGTTATATGCTAAATTATTACAAATCTGCATCGGGACCGCCTTATAGCCCATCCAAGATGGATCATTTGTACCAAATCCATACTGATTATTAAACGCGGCTATACATCTTGTTATGGTTCTTCGTATTGATGATGTTTCAATAGTCGCCCACCCTAATTTAAATCCAATGCCGTCCCCACTGTCAAAACTAATAAGGCTTCCATTTGACATATAATATCCAGTATTACCCCAAGACCAACAACTATCAGCTACAATCGAGCCGTCCAATGATAAAGCAAATCCTTGATCACTACAGTTCCATGCACGGCAACCACTGACATAAAGTATGGCATCGGTTGCGACACCACTTCTCCAGCTACCACCACTTATGCCAGTGCCAGTACCTCCCCTATAACCTGCAGCAGACAGTGTATCAATAATGTTATAAGTATCACAATTAATTACATAATTTTTGGCGCCCCCCGAATTCCCATCATAAACAACGTCTATTGCATACCCTGATGTATTATGAACAGTGCAGTTAATAATCCTTACCTGATTGCTATTATATACTTGTATACCCCTATGATTATTCGCTGATTGACCATTGGCTTGTAGTAAATTTCTTATTGTAAGTCCAATAATATCAATATATGACTTGTTACTTACATATATGCCGCTATTGTACTCAGCAGTAGTGCCTTGAGGTCGAAAATGGCCGCCATCAAGTATTGGAACCTCACCTGGGTAATTGATAAAGACTATCCTTTTGCTAGACGTTCCACTATGTGTAATGGAATAATCAGTAACGTTAGAGGGTTTTTTATAAACACCTCCACGAAAGAACACTGTATCTCCAGCTACTGCTGTTGAGAAGGCTTTTCCCCAAGTACCCCATGGCTGTGAAAGTGTTCCAGGGTTACTGTCTTTACCTGTTGTGGCAACATAATAATTGGTTGCTGAAACCCATGTGCTGACAAAAAGAAAAACAATGGTAAGCCGCTTTTTCATAGACTCAGTATATTTGACGAATGCCGAAAAAAGTTTGACGAATATACCGTATTTTACGACGAAGAGCAATTAAAGTTACATTTTTAAGTTTAATAAAATTGTCGTCGCGCGAATTGAATTAGAAAATTGCTGGCTTAGAAATTATTACGAAATAGAAATTAAGGACACAAAAAGTCCAGCTAGTTTAATACTTTTACAATCTACAGCTGGGGCACTGGCATAATTGTTTTTAAATTCCATTTAATATTATAGGGTAGTGATACTTACTATGTGTGATACCTTGCGTACACGTGTTAGGTTGAATAAATAGAGATGATAAATTATGAATAATAATATCAATAGGTTAGTTAAGAGAGTCGCTTTGCATCGTTTCCATCGGGCAAACAACTTTATAGCGGAGGAAATCCTGAAAGACCTGGAATCGGTAAATGGTAAGACAGATCAACGATTAATTAAACTATCCGATGATTATGCTCGTGACGTTCTAGGTTGGAAAGGCTACGCACCCTGGCTTTATGTTTACAGTTCATTTAATAATGAATTTAAAGAGGGGTGGATACCAGATAATTATTTCGCCAAGGTTGTACTTCCTGTAATAAGTGGTGATTATGGCAAGCTATCAGATCATAAACCTTTGTCTGGTAGATTATTTCAAAGTGATGTATTCCCTGATATTGGATGCTATGTGAACGGGTTATATTTTGACAACACTTATCAGCTTATACCAGAGAACCACCTGATAAAATCTTTTTTTGGTAATTCGGATACAATTGTTTTTAAGATTGACAATTCGATGCAAGGGAAGGGGGTCTATTTGTTTGATCGGTCATCTTTTGATACTCAAAAGATAAAAAGACTTGGCAATGGAGTCTTTCAAGATTTCATTGAACAACATCCATTTTTTTCCCAATTAATGCCATCATCAGTGGCCACAATACGACTAACCACCTATTATCAGAATAATGGCGACATCTCGATAAGAGCAGGCTTTTTAAGACTTGGGCGGATGGCGGAACAGAGCATAAAATGGTCTTCCAATATAATAATTCCTATTGATCTTAAAACAGGCCAGTTGAGTGATCACGGTTATTATCCTAATCTTATATCCATAACGGAACATCCCGATACGCAGATAGCTTTTAGTGGTTTGCGGGTTCCATTTATTGATAAATGTTGTACAACAGCAATCGAGTTACATCGCAAGGTCCCATTTGACCGATGCATTGGATGGGATATGGTAACAGATAAATATAATAATGTTAAAGTCATGGAATGGAACGGAGATCATACTGATATTAAGATTCACGAAGCAACACAAGGACCTTGTTTCTCCGATCTTGGCTGGGAAAACCTGTGGAGGCAACCTGCTCATCTGCCATAAGGCATTGTGTGTTAAGATTCGTTGATGCGAAGGAGTGTTTTGAACAAATATGAATTCATTTGCATTTATAGTACATATTTTGTTTATTAGTAGTGGGTCTTTGTTTAATATAATGAATGGATAATAATTAATTGACAATGAAAATTCAAACGACCGTAATCGCAAGACAATACTTGAGAAGGATTATGCCTTTTCTGATAATATTTATTTTTTCTTCGTGTGGCTCATGCAAGAAGAACGCTTATCCCACTGTGCCGGTATTAGAAACAATTTCTGTATCGAATATTACTTCTACTTCTGCTACATCTGGCGGGAGGATCATTAAGGACGGTGGATCAGAAATTGTTGAAAAAGGCATCTGCTGGGCCGAGGACTCAGGGCCAACCATTGCTGACAGTCACATTATGAACGGTAGCGGTAAAGCTGATTTTGAAGGTACGATTAAGCCTCTTCAGCCAGGAACCAAATATTATATACGGGCCTATGCAAAAAACAGCGAAGGGATCGGATATGGAAACGAAAAGGTGATTGTGACCCGTCCGGAGGGCAGCGGAGCCCAGATAATTGCTGACCATACTGTAGTTGATCAGTTCGACAAGATACCCCAGCAATACATTGATGAGGTGAAGAAGATGTGGGTTTCTATTACCGGGGAGTCACATAGCCAGGCTTACCGCAGCGGCCTGACTCTTTTAATGGATCAGTATCCTGCATTTGCCGTCAGTGTCCGGGAATCGGGCACCCCAGAGGGTCCTACCTCATCACATCTTCGTGTCAGCCGTGCCACCTGGGGTGATGTTGACCGTTCTTCGGGATGGGTTTACGATTATGGTGAGGAGGATTGGTTTACCAGTTCATTGGCCATCAGCCGTACCAAGGCATCTCTACTGCATTGTAAGAATAGTAATCTTGGGTTGACTGTTTTTGGTTTTGGTTGGTGTTATGATGCGACCTATCCTGGTGTTGACGGTGGTGTTGATCCTGTTTTTGGTACCCGCTGGGGCGGCGCTACTGTAGGCAGTCCGCAGGGTGAGCGTGTCTGGGGTCTGGATGCTGATGATCAGGCATTGACTGGTAACTCTGTTTCGATGCAGACCTACATTAATGCCACGAATGAGTTTCGTTCCTACTGTTTGTCCAATTCTATTCCTACGCATGTTATTTTCACTACTGGTCCTGTTGACACTGATTACGCGTCAGGTTTGAATAGTGGTGAGGTTGGCTATCAGCAGTATCTGAAGTGGGAGTATATCCGTGATTATGTCAAGAGTGACCCCGGAGCTATCTTGTTTGACTATGCTGATATCTTGAGTTACAGTAATTCTGGAGATCTGGCCACTACCAGCTGGCGAGACCGCAATGGAGTTACCCAGGTTTATCCTTTGATTCATCCTTCGAATAACACCGGGAGTAAGATAGGTCATATAGGTAGTGAGGGTACTATCCGTCTTGCTAAGGCTATGTGGTGGATGCTGGCTAGGATTGCTGGATGGGATGGCAACTAGTTCATCTCAGGGAACACTTTCTTTAATAATGTTTTCATTCATCAAAAAGAGTATTCCATTGGTCATAAAACTAATGATACTTTGAGTTGCTTTTCTGTAATTTGGCTGTAAACTCTAAATAAGGAATGGAAGTAACTTCTATCATTTATATTATTGCAGCCCTAATCTCTGTTTTTATTTTCTATCTGCTAAAAAGCAGTTATAGAACTATCTTCCTGGTTTTGCTCAGTTGCGGGTTCATCGTTACCTACAGTTATCTCCTGCTTGTATATGTCCTGGCATATGCTCTGTTCAACTTTTTTCTTGCCCGGAAGATTTCCGTCTCAACAAAGAACAAGGCGTTGTTCAGGACAGGTATTTTTGTTAATCTTACCCAGTTGATAGTTCTGCGTTATGCCTCTTTTGCAATTGATCCGGTTTTTCAGGCATTCAATAGTGATTTTTATCTCTCGGCATTATCAAATATTATTCTGCCTCTGGGTATCTCATATTATACTTTACAAGGGATTGGTTACCTGATCAATGTGAAAATGAAGTGGGAGAAGCCCGAAGAGAGTTTTGCTGACTTTTTACTCTATATCGTCTTTGCTCCCAAGTTTATTTCAGGCCCTATCGAAAGATCCAATCACTTTATCCCGCAATTAAAGAACTACAGTAAATTTGAGAGTGAGAATATTTCTGCGGGTTTAAGGATAGCACTTATCGGATTCTTTAAAAAGGTGGTGATTGCAAATCATCTCTCCCCGACAGTCATCGCCATCCATGCAAATCCGGAACTCTATGGCGGCAGTTACATGTGGTTGTTGATAATACTTCAGCCCCTCTACCTCTATTTTGACTTCTCGGGATATACAGATATTGCAATCGGTGTTGCCAGAATGTTTGGAATCGATTTATTACCAAACTTCAACAGGCCATTTATGGCTGAGAATATGACAAACTTCTGGAAACGATTCCATATTTCCCTCTCTTCCTGGTTTAATGATTACATTTTCAAGCAGACAAGTTTCAGGTTACGTAAATGGAAGGGGATGTCAACGGTTGTTGCTCTGTTGCTGACCTGGACATTATTCGGAATCTGGCATGGTGCCGGATGGAACTTTATGATACTTGGTGCCATACAGGCGATAGCTATATTATATGAATTCTACACGAAGCGATTCAGATCCAGGCTGTTCAGCAAGTTTCCGGGCAGGGTAAGAGTCTTTCTTTACAGGCTGTTTACCTTTGTCTTCTTTGGTTTTGCATTAACATTCTTCTTTTCTCCCGATATCAAATCCACCCTGAAAGTTTTATCCTTACTTTCCGAACCATTCAATAACAGTTTGCATGGCGAGTTTCTTCTCATTCCGTTAATGGTTGGTCTGATATTATCTGCAGTAATGCTGACTGTTGAATTGATTCAGGAAGACTATAGTGAACTGTACCATAAAGCCAGCCAGATCTGGCAGAGACACAGGGTTGTACGATATGTGGCATATTACCTGCTGGGCTTTCTGATTCTTTCACAGTTGGGCGGTACCGGCGTTTTTGTTTACCAGATGTTTTAAAGTACGATGAAACCGGATATTCTCAAATATTTCAAACGGCTTGCACTCTTCCTGACACCTTTTATCCTCTATCTTCTGATCTATATTATTACTGATCCGTTTATGATCATTTACAAGTATGATGATTTTAACAAGCGTAACTACATCAATAAAAACCGGGATTACATCTCATCAGAGATGCTGATGCATAATGTTAAGAAATATCACTATGACTCCTATATTTTTGGTGCATCCACATCCCTGGCATTTGCGCCAAGTATCTGGAAAAACTACATATCAACTGATTATCCTTGCTACTCTTTTGATGCTTCCGGAGAGTACATGGAAGGGATCTGGTCGAAAATTAAATACCTGGATGCGAATGATATTCCCGTCAGGAATGCATTGATCGTACTTGAGAGTAACGCTTTCGGACCTTTTATCAATGATGTTCCGATCTTCATGAAGCACCCCGAAATCTACCCCTCATCACGATTATTTTTTCAATACGCCTCATTCCTGAGTTTTATGGAACTGAAGTTTCAGACGGCACTTATCACCCACCTGATCACAGGAAAGTTTTATCCTTTTATGGAAGAAATATTGGTATCGTCAGAATATAAATATGATACGATAACCAACGAATTTTATAATATCGGACTGTGGGATACCATTAAGAGCGATTCAATCGGTTTTTATGAGAGCCGGGCATCTGTTTTTCCACCTCCTTTGGAGGAATACACTGAAGGCCCAAGACAGATTGATGATCAGCGTAAGAAAATGCTGGAAGATATCAGGTATATATTTGACAAACAGGGAACGCATTTCAGGATTATCATCAGCCCGGGATTGAATCAGATCTCGTTTAACAAGGAGGACCTTTTTCTTATCAGGGAGATATTCGGTAAGAAAAACCTGTTTGATTTTTCTGGGATCAATGAGTTCTCGGAAAACATTGCCGATTATACAGATCCTACCCATTTTAAAAAGTACCTGGCAGAGCGAATGCTTGCAATCGCCTATCACGGCGTGCCGCGAGAGGGGAATAAATAATGCAGGAGTTGCCAATTACTCTTGCGATACTTTTCAGTGAGGCACACAAAGGAATCGGGTTTGTCATCTTAAAATAACATCTCCTTTTTCTTAGATTGAAAACAAATCTTGTGAACTAATTCAGTTTAGGCGATTTCAGATGTGAGTTATTCCGGTTTTTTTGTAGTTTTACATTTTAGTAAATGTTAACCCAGCTGCCATGAACGGATTGAAGTATTCAATTTTGATAACAGCTTTACTGTTAATTACAGCAAACGGTATTGCACAATTAGTTGGAAACGGCACTTCCGGCAATCCATACAGAGGAAGTGTAAGTTCATCTCTAACATGGACCGGCGAGGAGATTTTTGCGAGGAATCTTACCATCACAAGTACGGGTACTTTGACCATTACAGCTGTTGATGCAAATCCATCCTATCTGAACATGTCTGCTTTTGATTTGATTATTCAGGCAGGCGGAAAACTAATTCTTGATCCTAACACTCACGCTGCAGTTGGTGATATTGAGAATAATGGTTTAATACAACTCGAATCCACAGCTACTGAGTCAGGGGTGGCTTCACTTCTTCATGATACTTATCACGGCACAGGAATATTTCAAATCAGATTGTACCTGACCGGAGGACAGCTTCCGAATGATGACCATATATGGCACTATATTTCGCCACCGGTCAGCGGGATAACCGCCACCAGCTTCGGTACACTTAACCTGGCACAATATGTTGAAAGTCTGGCAACATCATCTAATAATCTTCTCGGATGGGTGGCCTATGATGGGTATCAATATGAAACGAGGAACACATTGGGCTCTGCTTATCAATTCAGCATATTGGAATTGGGACGCGGCTACAATTATTATAATACGAACGATAATGTTTTTACCTTCACAGGAGCCCCTATCGCAACCAGACTGAACCGGGATTTATCATGGGGTGGGTTATCTGATTATCAAGGTTACAACCTGGTTGGTAATCCATTTGTCTCAGTTCTTGACTGGGAAAGCCTTATAGCTCGTGGAGGGCTCTTGGGACTTGAATCTGCTATATACTTCACCAGGGAAGGTCAAATTGCCGCTTATGTGAGCGGCGTAGGCGTTAATGGTGGGTCACAGTATATCGCACCGATGCAGGGTTTTTTTGTAAAGGCAAATGTAGAGGATCCAATGATCTCGTTTCCGCCAGGCGCAAGAACTCGTAACGATAATACTTTAAGGTACAAAAAAAAGAGTTCAGCTGACGCCGGAACCAAAGCGGATTCAATCCCTATGGTACGCCTGATGCTGACAACCGATGATGGGAAGTCTGACCTTGTAGTACGCTTTCACAAGAAGGCCACCAATGGATTTGACGGTACCCTGGATGCCCATCTGTTCAGCCGGACTGCAGGGGACTTCAATGTATGGACAACCTCCGGTTCAACCGATTATGCCATTAACGCATTGCCCTTTCCTGAGCAAGCAGTGGAACTGCCCGTCGGGTTAAACAGCAAGCTGAACACCACTTTCCGGCTTGCCGCAAAGGAGATAAAGAAGCTTGAACCCTATAATATCTTGCTCAAAGACCTGGTCACCGGCCAGGTTGCCGACCTCCGCAAAGGTGAGGCGGTTGAATTTGCCTCAGACGCGGGAATGATAGAGAATCGGTTCGTGCTGGTAATCACCAAGTCATCTACCGGTATTGACTCTCCTGAAGCGACCGGCCCGGGATTCAGGATTTTTGCCCTCCCCGGGAAGCAGGTCGGGGTGCAGGCCACCGGAGGAACTGACGAACTGATTCGCGGAGACGTGGAGATCTATGATCTTTCCGGTAAGAGAATCATGCAGAAGAGCAATATAGAATGGGCCGGCAGTGGAGACATCAGGCAGTTCCCAGTGACACGTTCAGGCTCAGGCATCTATATGGTTGTTGTCAATACC
Source organism: uncultured Rikenellaceae bacterium (assembly GCA_964435015.1). Taxonomy (GTDB): domain Bacteria; phylum Bacteroidota; class Bacteroidia; order Bacteroidales; family VadinHA17; genus LD21. Next base: position 14,566 of record CAYSXP010000020.1, on the reverse strand, counting down.
GGTCAGAAGCAGTATACTGAAAAAGTTGCGATACACTAAGCCGGCCATCTGCAGCGGGCTGATGCTGATGTAGTTTCTGTAGGAAAGCCAGCCCTGATGGTGCAGGGCCGGCAGGTTTCGTGGTCAGAAGAGTGCTATCTTACACCTTTTTGATCTTCTTCCCGGTGGCACTAATCGTAAGGTCATCCCGGAACTCCCACACCTGGGGAACCTTGAAAAGGGCCAGGTGCTGTGAGCAGTGTCTGATCATGCTCTCGCGGTCGAGGATACCGACGCTCTCTTTCCGGATGGTGACGGTGGCCTTCAGGGTCTCGCCCTCGATCTCATCATCAATCCCTTCCACGGTGCAGTCGATCACCTCCGGCAGTGCCAGGATGACCGCCTCCACCTCCTTGGGACTGATACGCTTACCGCGCACCTTGATGATCTCCTTTGAGCGCCCGGTGTGATAGATGTATCCATCCTCATCGACGGTGGCAAGGTCTCCGGTATGGAGCCAGCCGTTGCGGATGGTATCCCTGGTCCCCTGCTCGTCGGCGAAATAACCTATCATGATGTTGTCTCCGCCGGCGATGATCTCTCCGGTCTCACCAGGCCTGACCGGCTCCCCGGCCTCATTCACCACCCTTAATTCCACTCCCGGAATACCTTTCCCAAGCGATCCCTTTCTCTCTTCGTATTTCTCAGGAGGCAGCCACGACAACCTGGCTGTAGCCTCCGTCTGACCGTACATCACTATAAACCGTACATCCGGATGTGCCTCCCTGAACTCATCAATGAAGATGGGAGCCAGCTTGCCACCTGCCTGGGTAACGTACTTCAGGTCAGGGAAGCGGGTCTGTTTGAACGAGTCAGACTTTCTCAGCAGTATCTGGAAATGGCTGGGTACACCTGCAAAGCCGGTGCACTTGTGGTCGAGCAGGCTCTTAAGGATACCTCCTAAGAAAATAAAGGAGTTGTTGAAAACGATCGATCCGCCCACCCTCAGATGGGTATGCAACAGAGAGAGTCCGTAACAGTAGTAGAAGGGCAGCACCACCAGCATACGGTCGTCAGGTGTCAGTAGCAGGTATTCAACAATTGACGATGTGTTGGCAATAAGGTTCTTGTGTGACAGCATCACCCCCTTGGGCTTCCCTGTTGAGCCCGAGGTGAATATGATCTCGGCACACTTCTCCCTGTCAAACTCGCCGCCGGGTGGCTCTGCAGGAGGTGCATCGGGTAACTGCGGCAGTGTCTCGGGAAACCAGGAGCGGCCGGAATTGAGCTGCAGCCTCCGCTCGATATCGGCGGTCAGGAAGATCATCTCGGGCGAGGTCAGATCAGCGATATAGTTATAATTCTCCTTCTCAATACCCGGGTCAAGCGGAATGCAGATATTGCCCGACTTAATTACTGCCAGGTAAATCTTGAGGAAGAAGAGATTATTGGGTGACAACAGCATGATATGCTTGTCGGTGCCGACCTGTTCATTGATCCATCGCGACAGGCTGCTGACTGAGCTGTAGAGTCCGCTGTGGCTTATCTCCTCTCTCCCGACCAGAAAGGGTTTATCCAGCTGCCAGCTCTTCTCAAAGAAATAGTCTGTTGCATTCATAATCATTATGTTTTTATTCCGCGTTAATCAGTTTTTAAAGTCCCGGTCCACTCTGCTCCTGAAGGGAAATCGTATTCACTTGAGGGGGGCGCTTACCACGCATAGGGCTTACCACGTAAAGGGGCGTTGACCAGCTAAAAGAGGTGCTAACCGCCCGAGGTCGGGCCCTTAACCCTGGTAATAGTCTCTTTTCGGCGGCATGCGTAGGTACTCGGTGGTACTGCGCTTGCGTCCGAAGTTACGGAAGAGGGCTTCCACGCGTTCAGGCGTCTCGCCCATCACAGCTGCCACCTCTTCAGGCAGATAGCCGTTCTCGAAGCCATACCAGAAGCGATCCATCAGGTGGAACGGCAACTGGTAAAAGAACTCCTCCTGCGTTTGCTCGGCCGAATAGGTGTCGGTTGTAGGGGTGCGTTCAATAATCCCCCTGGGAACATCTAGGTATTCGGCCAGCTGGTAGACCTGTGTCTTGTAGAGGTTCCCGATCGGCATCACATCACCTGCCCCGTCGCCGAACTTGACGAAGAATCCCTGCTCCTGCTCATGCTTGTTGGGGGTGCCTACGACAGCATAGTGCAGCCGCTCGGCATGGTAGTAGAGCATTGACATGCGGGTGCGCTGCTTGAAGTTCGAGGCAGCCACTATCTGCAGGTACTCGTTGGCCGGCAGGATTTTGTCCTTCTCGTTGCCGTTGCTGTCGATGATGGTGAGGTAGAAGACAGGGGGGATGTTGGTAAAGAGTCCGCTCTGCCTGATCCCGATCTTCATCTTCCACGACACGGGATCATACTCGGGGAAAACACGTTTGACAGCCTCATCGCGCCTCTCATAACAGCCATAGCCGGTCAGGGCGCCGGTTATCTCCTCCTTAATGGCCTTTACGCCAAATTTGCCGGCCAGCTCTCTTGCAAGCTCCTCGCTGTCAGGACTGGAATCCTTTTCGGGAAGCATTACGCCAAGGACTTTCTCAGGGCCGAACGTCTTTGCTGCAATAGCCAGGCAGACAGAGGAGTCGATACCGCCGCTGATACCCACAACCGCACCGTGTCTTTTGAAACGCTGCAGCACATCGTAGCGAAGCTGCTCTGAGATATTATCCACAACCTTGCCGGGATCTTCAAGCAGGATAATATCCTTTGTAAATGGTTTTCTTGTTGACATAATGATATTGTTTATTCTTCGATAATTCTCAAGTTATGCAACGGGGCATTGCCGAATTCAGAGTTATTGTTCTGAATATACTGATGATAGAGCAGATGGGTTGAAATCACTGCGGTAAGCACCATGTTGTCCATCTCAGATGCAGTGCCGGTTTTATCGATCTTGTCGGTCAGTGCCGTAACGGAGTCATGGTTGAAGACTCCCGCTTGTTTTGTCATTGCTTCAGAGAGCATCTCGTCAATATAGCCAGGTCTTTTTTTACCGGTGAATACGGTGGTTATCGGCGCCCGGTAGGGATGTTTCGGCCGCCTGACGATACTGTCGGGGATACGTCCTGTCATGAGCCGCTTGAGCAGGTATTTCTCATTCAGTCCGTTCAGTTTCAGCCGGTCAGGCAGCGAAGAGCAGAACTCAATGAGCCTGTGATCAAGGAACGGGAAGCGTCCCTCAACCGAGTTGGCCATTAACATGCGGTCACCCTGTGATGAGACCAGGTATCCAGACATGAAGAGGGTGGTCTCGAGCCACTGTGCCCTTGCCAGCGGGCTCCACTCCATGAATGACTCCGGCAGCCTGCCGCTGAGGTCAGCCAGCGGGTCATAGCTGCCTGCCTGCTCCCTGCTGGCGGCTGAGAGATGCTTCTTGATATGGTTGGAGTTGTTCCATCTCAACAGGTGGGAGTAGAGCGGATTGTCGGTATCTTCAAGGCGGTACCCGAAGAACATCTTCAGTATACCGGGGCTTGCATTCCTGAGGTGGGGTATGTCGGGGTATATCCTTTTCAGCAGTATCGGCCGCAGTGCCGATCCGGGCTGAGAGGCCCAGAACCTCCTGATAAGCGCTTCCCTGAAGATATCATATCCGGCCAGTATTTCGTCCGATCCTTCGCCGGTGATCACCACCTTGTAACCGTTGTCGGCTACCAGCCCGGAGAGGAAATACATCGGAGCCGGAGCGGTACGGGTAAGGGGTGTCTCGGAATGCCATATCACCTTTGGAAAGATGTCAGCTATCTCCCGCGCTGTGCAGCGTATTGCACTGTGATTTGTGTTGAGGTGGTTTACCGCCTCATTCTGAAAGCTGCTCTCATCATACTCATGCTCCTCGAACCCGATTGAGAAGGTGGTTACCGGCCCCTGCCTGATCTCCTTCATGTACCATACGGTGGCGGAGGAGTCGATTCCCCCGCTTAGATATGCAGCAACCTCTACTTCGGTCCTGAGGCGCAGTTTTACCGCATCAGCGAGCAGTTCATGGTACCTTTCAACGGCCTCCTCTGTTGTGATAGACGGATTGGTATGGCTGAAGCTGAGCTCCCAGTACTTCTTAAGGACGAGTCCCTTGCGGCTGAAAAGCATGAAATGGCCCGGAGCCAGCTCACTTACACCGCTGAATGCTGTGGCCGGTGTGATGGTTGTCCAGAATGTGTAGATCTGTGCCAGGTGGCTATGATCGAATTCACGCCGTACCTCACGGTTTGCAAAAAGGGCCTTTATCTCTGATCCGAAAGAGAGCTTGCCGTTTACTACGGTATAAAAAAGGGGCCTGACCCCGACCCTGTCCCTTGCCATGAACAGTGTTTCTTCTGCGGTATCCCAGATGGCAAAGGCAAACTCGCCGTTAAGCCGGCTCAGGCATTTCTCTCCATGCCGGGCATAGAGATTCACAAGTACCTCAGTATCTGATTGTGACCTGAATTTTATCCCGGAGGCCTCAAGCTCTTCGCGCAGCTCGATATAGTTGAATATCTCCCCGTTATAGACGATCCAGTATCTTCCTGTTGCGTCAGTGAGTGGCTGCTGGCCGGTTTTGATATCAATGAAGCTCAGTCTGACATTTCCAATGGTGGCACAGGCAGAGTTGTAGATGCCGCTCTCATCAGGTCCCCTGTGACTGATGGCACGCAGCATCGACTTCACCACGGTGACTCTTTCCCGGTCTCCGCTGTAGTCTATGATGCCTGCAATACCGCACATCTTTACGCAGCCTTCTTACGTTGAATGAATTCAGTGATGGCATTTATTGATTCAAAATTCTCTTCGATCAGATCTGAGTCAACCGTTTTGATTCCGAACTGCTCCTCCAGGAAGGTAATAAGCATTATGAATCCCATCGAATCGAAGAAGCCCTCCTTAAAGATGAGTGACTCGTTCTTGATCTTTTCGGCATCGGCATGGGATGACTGTACGATATAATCCCTGATCTTTTCCTGAGTTTCTGCTACATCTATCATAATATCTTAATTGATGAAATATAATACATTAACGTAGTTTTGCCCTCTATAGTTTATAGTAGTTGTCATATCGGCCATATCTGCTGTTTTTCAGGTTCAGGCCGTTGAAGACAATGTCAAAATCAGTGACATTATTGGTATGGAACAGGTTAAGCACATCCCCGAAAATATCCTTCCGGGTATACTCATTCCTGCACACCAGCAGGATGAATGACGCATATTTTATCATCAGCGCCGCGTCAGCTACCAGGCCTGCCGGGGTTGAGTCTATTATCACATAATCAAACTGCTGCTTCAGCTCTTCAATAAGGCTGTCAAGCACCCCGGCTTCGATCAGTTCCGAGGAGTTGGGCAGTATGGGACCTGCCGGGATGAACCAGAGGTTGTCTGTGTCAGTCTTTCTGATGATCTCCTGGCTGCCGGCATCCTTCACCATATAGTTTGAGATTCCCTTCGTATTGTGCACTCCCAGCTTTTCATGCAGTGTGGGCCGCCGCAGGTCACAGTCGAGCAGTACCGTCTTGTGGCCTACGGAGGCTATTGATGCTGCCAGGTTGCTGGAGACGAAACTCTTCCCGTCAAGCGGCTGGGAAGAGGTGATCATCAGTACTTTCTGCGGTTCAGACCTTAGTCTGAGGAAGAGACTGCTGCGAAGGTTCCTGAAGGATTCAGTTATGGATGACCCCGGATAGTCTTTGACAACCGATTCTGTCTTGTACGGGTTGGTATAGATCAGGTTCATAACCGGCCGACCGGTAAGACGCTCCACGTCCCTGACCGACGTAATTTTCTCATTGAAGAAGTTGCGCAGGATTATATAGAGGGTGGGTACCATGAATGCCATGAACAGCGCAATGATCCAGTTGAGAGTGGTGCGGGGTGCTATGATTGAAGCAGTGACTTCACGTGCCGGCTCGAGTATCTCGTAATCGGGATAATTGGAAGCCATCGCGATTGCAGCCTCTGCCTTCTTCTCGAGCAGGAAGGTGTATATCTGGTCAGTGAGATTGAATTGCCGCTGCATGCTGATCATGTTCAGCTCGGTGCGTGGCAGGCGTGAGATCTCGCCCGAGAGTTTGCTCTGGCGGTAATCAAGTTCGTTCTGTGTCAGGTTCAGGGTATTCAGATTGTTTTTTACATTCTCGATGATTGCCTGTTTCTGTAGCTTCAGCTTGTTCTCGATCTGCCCGAGGAACAGGTTCTTTTCGGCATTGTTGCTCAGGATGGTTGACCGTTGCGTGTTGAGGGCAAGCAGCTCAAGCACCATCGAGTTCATGATCGGGTCAACAACATTGGCAGACGAGGGCGGTGCCAGGCTCGCGAAATCCTGGTTCTTCTCAAAATAGTCGAGAATATAGTTGTAGTAACGCTCCTGCAGTTGAAGGGTAGCGCGGTCATTCTCAATCTCACGCAGCTGCGCAAGTGCCTGCTGACCCTGGTAGCTGAGATCGGTCACCTGGTGGGTGGAGCGGTAGTCACGCAGTTTGGATTCAGATATGGAGAGCGAGTCAGATATCTCTGAGATCTGTGAATCAATGAAATTGATTGTATTTCGCGCGATCTGGTTCTTTTTTTCGAGGTTCTCATTGAGATAGGCCTGGATGAAATTGTTCAGGAAGTCGATGGTCAGCCTCTGGTTTTCGCCGCTGAACGAAAGGTTGATGAGAGATGACCTGATGCTCACCGGTTCAATCTTCAGCCTCTTAAGGTAGGCCTTGGTAAGCAGGTCAAGGTGATAGAACTCAAAAAAGTAGTCGGTCTCCTGTGCCAGTTCAGGATTATAGTGCTCACGGTTCAGGGTGATTGAGAATTTGTAGTTATAGGCAGAGAGGGTTTCATTAAACCGGCAGATGGTATCGATCTTCAATGTGTTTCTGGCGCTTATGACAGCATTGTCAATATAGTTGTAGTAGGAAACATCATCTTCAGAGGTAGTGATCCTGAAAGACTGGTCATCAATTATGTCTATCCGGAAACGTGCATTAATGGGCTGAATATGCGACTTATCGATACTAACCGTGTACGGATTTCCGAGGTAAATCTGCATCGGTGAGCTGAAGAAACCGGGTTTACCTGCAAAATATCCTATCTCAAGATTGAGGTTACGAATGGTGGTTGCCACCAGGCTGAATGAGTTGAGGCTGTTGATGTCATTCTCAAGGTTGCGTGACTCGCCCAGTACGCGCAGGCCGCTGAACATGTTGCTCGACCCGAGTAGCGACGAACGCCTGTCTTCCACCGGCCCGATAACGGAGCTACCCTGATAGACGGTGGGTGAGAACCGGTTTACGAGAAAGGCTATCAGCAGAAAGATAAAGAAGCTGGCGATATAGAAATACCTGTAGGATAAAGCCTCGTTAATAAACTCCTTTATGTTGAAGGCTTCGCTCTGCGAATCGTTGTTGTGGTTTGTCATCCGTAGGTCCTTTTGTTAAAATCTTAGTCCTGCAAACAGCAGTACCGCTATTGCAGTTGAAATTGTTGAGAGAATGGTTGTATAGGTGATGTTCGAGTAACTTGTTGAAATTGCCCTGAGCGGTTCAACTATTATTACATCATTGGGCATCACATAGTAGTAGCTCTTGTTGGCAATCTTCGAGTCGGACAGGTTCAGTCTGTAGTGAACCACCTTGCCTTCATCGTTCCTGATAAGGATCACCTTCTTGCGATCGCCATAGCGGGTAATGCCGCCTCCCAGCCCCAGTGCCTCATAGATGTTGAGTTTATCCTGTGTGAACGAATAGACTCCCTGTCGCTGCACCTCCCCCATAACCGTGACCTGGTTATCTACGTACTTGACTATTATTGAAGTTTGCGGAACATAATCGCTCAGTGCCTTCTGTATTTTGTCGGCTGCCTCGGCGGTAGTGAGATTCACCACATTGATTTTACCAACAAACGGGAAGTTGATGTTGCCGTCTTCGTCTACCAGGTAGCCTATCAGGCCTGCCATATTACCATATGAGCCCATGCGGAGTTCATCTGAGGCGTTGAAAATCTGGCTGGTCTGCAGGTCAATGCTCAACACTCTTACATAGAGCTTGTCAAACGGCCTGATTATCTTCTGTGTACGGGGATTGACAGTAGGCTGATCAAGGTCGTCCATATCATTGAAGTAGCTCAGCTGGGCAACCGGTACGCATGATGCTGCGGCTATTGCGATAGCTATGGTTAGCATAGCCAGTCTCGTCATCCTCTTTTTTGTGAAACCCATTGTTGACAGTTTTTGCGGATCAGAGTCCGGTTTTATGAAAGATTGTTTTAATTGTCTTAAGCAAAATTACAAAATCAAGTCTCAGCGACCAATTGTCAATATATGCCATATCGAGCTCCATCCATTTCTCGAACTTGATGCTGTTCCTGTCAGGCTTGATCTGCCAGAAGCATGACAGGCCAGGCTTTACTGAGAGCCGTCTGAGCTGCCAGCGCTCATACTGGGCTGTCTCATCCGGCAACGGCGGGCGCGGACCGATCAGTGACATCTCTCCCTTCATGATGTTGAAGAGCTGCGGAAGCTCATCGAGTCCGGACTTCCGCAGGAACTTCCCCACTTTTGTCACCCTCGGGTCATCCGCTATCTTAAACGCCGGGCCGTCAGCTTCGTTCATCTCCTCCAGCTCTTTCCTCAGCTCATCGGCATTGGCAACCATCGTACGGAATTTATAGAGCTGGAACTGCCTGCCGCGCAGGCCCACACGGGGTTGCTTGTATATCACCGGTCCGGGCGAACCCAGTTTGATCATAATGGCCAGGACCAGCATTAGGGGGGCAAATACAATGATCCCCAGCAGTGAACCGAAAATATCAACCACCTTTTTCACTCCGAGGGCAAAGGTGTTATGCGGTACATTGATGAAGGTGAGGAACCGGTAGTTGGCGATGGCAGTCCTGACGGCATTTGAAAGGGCAAGCTTCTCTTCGCGGTGCATAACGCTGAAAACCACCCCCAGCTCCTCGCATGAGCGGACAATCTGCCTGATCTCAGACGGCCTGACCCGGCTTTTAATGTAGAGCACCTCATCGATCATATCTACCTCCATCAGGTCGTTCAGGATCTCCATCTCATCCTCGGTGAAGAGCATGATATCTTTCTGATACTTTGTTGTGATCGCCTTCGAGTCTGTGAAAATGGCAGTAATCCTGTATCCCCACTCCTTGTGTTCAATCATCTTGTCTATGAAAGCCATTGATGAGTTATCAGCTATCAATACGACATTAAGGAAGTTATAGCCTTTTGAACGGTACCTTTTGAATACACTGTACTCAATGATGCGGAGGTTAAACAGGAACAGGAAGCCAAACAGCGGGATCAGTACGATGAATGTTCGCGATAGAGCTGAGAGCTTGAACAGGAAGTATATGACAATCAGTATCAAAAAAATGGCGATTGACGATAGCAGATACTCCCAGAATATGGAGATATATTGTTTTGTTCGCGGTATCTCAGTGGCTTTCAGCAGGTACATCACTATCAGCCACAGAGGCGTTATTCCTAGAAAGAGAAAGAGGAAGCGCTTGTCAAGAAAGAATATCAGGTGTTCTGTCTGTCCGGCATATACCACAAGGTATGACACCTGAAAGGCCAGGAGTATAGCCAGGATGTCAAGGGTGCCGAGTATAAATCCCAGCAACCGCCACCTTTTCAAAAACGGGATAATATGATAGCGATATAGTGCACTGAACAGATCCATCAGCAGTATTTAACCTTGGTCATTCTTTCAAACAAAATTCATTCCCTTTTTTGGTCCGGTTTCTTTTCCCGGGCAGCAGGAATCATTTTCATATGCCTCACTCCCGGCAATGCTATTGCGGACTTAAACTATCTAACGCAAAGGTACGCCTATTATTTGCCTCGGGCAACCTTCCGCCGGGGTTGCCAGGGCTTCGCAAACGGTCTGAATCAGCCTGTTCAGAACCATTTGTCATGCCATATGGTGGTTTGGTAGTTTGAAAACGGTGTTTTATCAAAATTGCATCTTTTTAACCATTATGACGAAGGTTTGACTTCCGGTACCGTCATTTTAGCCGGTAAGGATCAGTAATTGAGCATTTGGCGGGCCTTCCGGCCATCTGGAAGTATCTTTTTCCCGGATAGCCCGGTTTTGACGAACAGGGCAATAGGTCTGACTAAAAATTGAGCTAAGCGCTGCTGACTGATATCAATCAACCTGTTTCAGAACCGGAGGGCCTGCTGCCGTGCTCTGTTTTTAAGCAACTACCTGAATAGCGACGGATCATTCGTCCGTTCATTGTTCCTGAATGCCACCACGAACGCCTGGTTATATCCGTTCTGACGGCAAAGGTTCTGCAGCCTGGTGGCGTCAGCCAATACACTGAACTCTCCTATGGTTGTGCGGTATCCTCCCATGTAGAAGTATTCAAATGACTTGTAGCTTTTCCCGGCCACTGTTATGTTCTGACTTCCTACGGCTTTGTTACTTGCAGTTATCTGAACCCTGTAAACTACCACATCAGCTTTCGCAGCAGGAACTGTTGCCTTAGCCTGGTTTGTGGCCGGGATTGGCCCGGCAGGTGCGGCATCTGCTTTCGCGGATGCTGCAGTTGTTGTTGCAGGTTTCTGGCTGGTTGCGGCAGCCGGCTGGGCAGTCGGGGTCTCTGTTTTCGCTGGTGTTGCAGCAGCAGGCCGGGTCGTTTCAGGTTTGGCAGCAGCCGGGGTAGCCTCATCTTTTCCCGGTCTGGCTGTATTGGTTTCATCTTTCACTGCCTTCGCAGGGAGATTCTCCCCGGTGGTGGTCCGGGCAGATGCAATTTCTTTTCCGGGCTTTGCTTCCGGAGCTGTTTCAGCTGCTACCGCCGACGCTGCAATTACCCCTGCCTTGTCGTCCGGTTTCCCGCTTTTTATTTTGCCGGGAGATGTTACAGAGGCTGATGCCACTGCTTTCTCAGCGCCTGATACCGGACCACCCGCAGTCACAGATCCCGCATCCTCCGCCATTGCCAGTAACCGCTGACTGAGCCCATTGGCGTTTTCGGCATTGAGATCCGGATTAATATCTACTATGTAGAGTTGTGTCCTCTGCCTTCCTGAACGGTTCCTGACAGTATAAAAGGCTCTCCTGTCATCCTCCCTGTCGATTTTAAAGCCCAGTTCATCGGCCTTTGTATTGATCTGCGCGCTGAGATTGCGGGGCTTTTCCCATCCGTTACCATTATACCTGCTGATGAAAATGTCATAACCTCCTTTCCCCGGATGACCGTCAGAGGAGAAATAAAGGTTATTCTTGCTGTCAAGTGATGCAAAGAGTTCATTGCCCCTGGAATTGACCTCTTTACCAAGATTTACGGGAGTACTCCACTTGTCTCCCTCACGCCTGGTGATGAACAGATCAAGTCCGCCCTCGGAGGTATTCATGTCAGAAGAGAAGATCATAAATGTTCCGTCATGGGAGAGGCATGGATGAGCATAGATATTATAGTCATTACAGAACTCAACCGGATTCTCATCGAGCTTCCAGCCTGAAGGAGTGTAGCTTGCCCTGAAGATTTTTTCACCATAGTTTCTTTCGGGTATGAGGCTGAGGTACATGGTTTTGTAATCACTTGAAAAGGTTGTCGCCTCAGTCGGGAACAGCGCGTTGTCAGGGAAGCTGAACGGCATCAGTGTCCCCGGAAGAGTGTCGGCAATTAGTGATGAGTAGGTCCTGATTGAGCCGAACGACAGATGCGTGCCCGGAACCTTCTCCTCTGTGGCAGAGTGTGACAGGAAGATGATGCCGTCACGGTAGAACTGGACACCCGATGAGGGAGGCAATATCTCCAGATGGAAAGGCCTGATGCGAACGGCTTCTGCTCCGGAGCTGTCAACTGCACGGGACAGTATTATCTGTTCGCCGGTTCCGTAACCGGTGCTTGCCACTCCGGTCATGGCTGGAGGATAACTGAAGATGAATGACAGAATTAATGCAAATGCTTTCATTGTTACACAGTTTTACCAGTGATACCTGCTTCCCGGTCTTTTGACCACTCCTCCGAAATTTAGTCCTGCTGCAATTTCAATGGTCAGGTCTCTCTTGTAAAATGGCACATCACGCGGGAAATCCACCAGGGTGCCGATGTAGAGATTCGGAAACTTGTACTGGAAAAAGAAGGTCAGGTTGTCGTAATCATGAAGGTATGTCCCAAGGCAGAAGGCATCCATATAGAGCCTGAGCATCGGGTTATAGCTCTCTTTCCTGTCAAAATGCAGTGAATCATCAAGGTTAACAATGATTGACGGTTCAATCAGGATATTGAGCTTTTTGCTGAGGACGATCTTATAGCCGGCAATGAGGAAATATTGCCTTGAGATCGGGATTTTGTAGGATGCCATTGTTGCGCTGTCAATCATATTTCCCAGGAGGTTGGTCCCGGAAATGCCTACTGACAGTCTCTGCCCATAGAGAAATATTCCTGCATCTATATTTGGAATCAGGCTCTCCCTGCGCGGAAGTGACAGGTCAGGCACGGAGTCCATCTGGTTGTAAATCCCCTTGACAGACACTCCTCCAGAAATGAATGAGAGCTTTTTCTCATTCAGCGGGATATGGTAAGAGGCCATGGCACTGACCCCGAGATTCCTTGATTGAGCCGAACGGTCATTGTACAGGAGCCCACCGACCCCGATATTGGTGAATTCCCTTCCAACCGGGGCACCGACATATTTCGGACCTTTCTTGGCTATCCTGGAGTTTGCTGCCAGTAGTTGGGAGAACTCCGCGCCCTGCAGCCCTGCAGAGAAGTCAATGGCCATGAAGTCCTTGCTTCCGGCAATGGCGGGGTTGATTACCATGGTTGTGAAGACCCTTCCTGAAAACGGTGTTAGCGGAGTATGCTGCGCCGATGCCCATATGCCGGCCAGGCTGAACAGAACAGTGAGTCCGATTGTTCTTATGGTTGTCATACAGATGATTCAGTGATTTAATCAAAGAGTAAACGTGAAAATCATCGGCATGTTTCACATGGTGGCTATGATTTATCTGTTTATTGAATCAGAAATAGACGGAAAACCGGCAAATCGCTCTGATTATATTGCAATTAAAGCTGCCGGTAACCCTGGCCTTTGCTTCAGGAGCAGCAAAATTGCCAGGTTGCAGATGGATGGCCTATGGTGTGCAGATGGTAAAGGATGAAAGTGTCCGTTCTGACAGGAACCGACATGGAACAGGTTGGGTGGCAGGAAAGATGCACCTGACAAATTCTTCAGGGAGATTGGCTAAATTATGAGATAACGGATAAAGGAGGGTAGATCTCTAAAAGGCTCAAGGACAGATTATGCCAAAATTAATGAAACCTGAAAACAAAGAACTAATTTTATATGAAATTTGAAACGTTAATAGCATTTTGTCGTTAAATAGTGTATGTTTGTCAACATATTCATTGCATTCGTCAAAATATTGCCAAAAACAGAGTTATGAAAAGGACTCTTATTTCATTGCTCACTCTATTGCTCTCTTTTACCGGCTTCGGTCAGATCATAGCTGATCATACTGTAGTTGATCAGTTTGACAAGATACCCCAGCAATATATTAATGAGGTCAAGAAGATGTGGGTCTCCATTGCCGGGGAGTCACACAGCCAGGCTTACCGCAGCGGTCTGACTCTTTTAATGAATCAGTATCCCTCCTTTGCAGTCAGTGTCAGGGAGTCGGGTACTCCTGAGGGGCCCACCTCATCACATCTACGGGTCAGCCGTGCCACCTGGGGAGATGTCAGCCGTTCTTCAGGCTGGGTTTACGATTATGGTGAGGAGGATTGGTTTACCAGTTCTCTGGCCATCAGTCGCACGAAGGCCTCTCTCTTGTATTGTAAGAATAACAATCTTGGGTTGACTGTTTTTGGTTTTGGCTGGTGTTATGATGCGACCTATCCTGGTGTAGACGGTGGTGTTGATCCTGTTTTTGGTACCCGCTGGGGAGGCGCTACTGTAGGCAGTCCCGAGGGTGAGCGTGCCTGGGGTCTGGATGCTGGTGATCAGTCATTGACTGGTAACTCTGTTTCGATGCAGACCTACATTGATGCCACGAATGAGTTTCGTTCCTACTGTTTGTCCAATTCCATTCCTACGCATGTAATTTTCACTACCGGTCCTGTTGATACTGATTACATGTCAGGTTTGAATACTGGTGAGGTTGGCTATCAGCAGTATCTGAAATGGGAGTATATCCGTGATTATGTCAAGAGTGACCCCGGCGCTATCTTGTTTGACTATGCTGATATTTTGAGTTACAGTAATTCTGGTGATCTGGCCACTACCAGCTGGCGGGACCGCAATGGAGTTACCCAGGTTTATCCGTTGATTCATCCTTCGAATAATAGCGGGAGTAAGATAGGTCATATAGGCAGTGAGGGTACTATCCGTCTTGCCAAGGCTATGTGGTGGATGCTGGCCAGGATTGCAGGATGGGATGGAGGTGCAGGCTCGGTTGCGGTTTCAGGAATAACTGTCACCGGTGCGGGCGGTTCGACTACCATCACCCAGGATAAGGGTACTCTTGCTTTGACTGCGACGGTTACTCCCGCAAATGCCACGAACAAGACGGTTACCTGGAGTATTATCAATGGTACGGGTCAGGCCA
>CAYSXP010000019.1:0-83896 GCA_964435015.1 uncultured Rikenellaceae bacterium | reverse complement strand
AATCGGGATGTGAATAAAGCTCCTTCCAGAAAGGTACGCTGTCTCCTGCCAGCCTGGCAAAAGCAGGCAATGCACCCGTTTCAAGGAAAAACCTGTAATTATCCTGATACGGCAGACGGATGTTTTCCGGCCCTTTTGTTGAAGGTTTCGGACGGGGCAGGCCAAAACCGGCTCCCAGGGCCGGATAAAACCTGAATGCATCGAGCAGGAAAAAAGCTCCGTTGTGGTGAAAATCATCGCCGATGAACCAGTTCGTCACAGGCGCCTGCGGACTGACGGCCTTAAGTGCCGGATGATTACTGGCTGCAGCCATCGTGGAATAGAAACCCGGATATGAAATTCCGAAAACACCCACCTTCCCGTTATTGTGAGGAATATTCCTTAGAAGCCATTCAATTGTATCGTATGTGTCGCTCGACTCATCAATGTCGCTGTTGTCCTTCCTGTGAGGATTGAACGGCCTGATATCGGCAAACTCCCCTTCACTCATCCAGCGTCCGCGGACATCCTGCTTAACCATGATGTAACCCTCAAAAAGGTAATATTTCAGATACCTGTTCCAGAAATCCCTCCATGCACCCTCTCCGTACGGTGCACACGAATAGGGCGACCTCTCCATAAGTACCGGATGATCTTCGGATATGTCCCTGGGAATATATATAGAAGTGAACAGCTTCACTCCGTCGCGCATCGGTATCATCCTCTCTATCTTGGTGTAATTGTTCACTATCCATATGCTGTCGGTGTTCTGGGCATTCAATCCCGCCATGAGTGCAAAAGCAAGCAGTGAAGTGATAAGGTTTTTCATCTTGTTGTCATTTGGTTGTTGATCGTTTTTCGGAATGCAGGCATAATGGCAGCCAATCAGTTCATTAAACAGCATCCGGACCTGCTTTTCTGACAGGGCCGGCAAGGATTCAGTTTTCAGACTAAATGGATATCTTCCGGTTGTCCTTTCAGTGAAGAGCAGAAATACTAATTTAAATTTAAATTCTAAATTTGGGGTGGTAGTTTAAAATAATTCAATGCCGCCGGCAGGTTTTTCATTGGTTTAAGTGCCGGGATTTATAGCGTATGATCCAAACAGGAAAAATTCTGGTAATTGCAGGGATGATCCTGGTCATTGCGGGACTGATAATCTGGTTCCTGGGAGATAAACTGAACTGGTTGGGCCATCTGCCCGGCGATATCAGGATTGAAAGGGAGAATATCAGGTTTTATTTCCCAGTTACCACAATGATAGTGGTCAGTGTGATTTTGTCCCTGCTGCTGTGGCTTATAAGAAAGCTGTTCTGATGTGTTAATATATTCACAATGAATTGATTCAATGATAATTGATCATAAGGCCGTAAATAGACAAGCTTTCAGGCCCGATTTTCGTTAAATGCCTGATAATATATTTCATACGAAAAAAATAAAACTTTCTGATACTTATTATTCCTGATGATCTTTAAACCATGCAAAAATGAATACATAAATTCATAGCAAAATCCTCGATACCCGGATGAAACAAAGAAATTAACTAAGGAACAGCCGAGATGAAGAAACTACTTTTTCTATTGTTTTCAATTCTTTCTTTATATACACATTCCCAGGATATTAAGATAAAAGGTTTGATTTCACCGTTATGTATCTTCGACGATTATTCTTTTCCTACCATCCAGCATGGTTTTGAATTAAGGTTAACTAAAAGGTTGGCATTATATTCTGAGGCTGGAATTAAATTTATGAAAACATCTTATGAATATTCAGATACATCTTTTGTAAAATCAAAGGGATATAAACTGAAAACAGAGATCAGGTATTACGTTAAGAACTGGAATAATCAGAAAGGAACCAATGAACGGGGTTTATTTCTGGGAATAAACACTTTCTGCATCAGGCATTCATTCAATGATTTATTATACTACACCAAAGATAGTGATCCCGATATAAGTATTCCGGATAGCTTTTCAGTTCTAAAGCATGTGTGGGGAGCAAATTTGGTTTTTGGCTGGCAACAGGTATTTATAAAACATATTGTAATTGAAAGTTATGGCGGCTTCGGACTCCGTCGGAGGAAAACTGAAAACCATAACCTGCAATTCAATCCATCAATGGATGAAATAGTACATTCTATAGATCCCAATTATGAAGTAATTATGTACAGTATAAATAGCGAAGCCGGAATACGTTCTCTCTTTAACTTTACAGCAGGATTCCGCATGGGTTATCAATTCTGAGCCCGCGTTCAAAATAATCCCCAAAAAGCAGGGATCTCCCTTTTGAGGCACACTCCTTAATATACCTTCGACAGTCTTACAATCAGGCAATGCATGTCAGGATAGCAGCAATCTGAATCCGGCGGCGCGCTGCCAATCCGGAAAATAACATCGATCAGGAAAGAGCCCCAACAGACATGCAAAGGTTGAAACCCTTTCTTTCTCTTGTAGGTCGGCTCACAACCCTCCCGTTTCTTAGCGTCGTCGTTGTCCATAACCATGGTGTCGATGCCTGAAAAAACAATATTGGGTTTCTCTATCTTCAGGCTCCATACGAAAAGTTTGTGTAAAATACTGCGATACAGTTTGTTTGATATAAGGGCAATCAAACGCGTTTTAGCGGCATATCGTAAGAAGATGGCCAGCCTCCGCGTCCGGAAATTTTGTTATTTGTTACGTTTATTTTTGTTCTCTTATAGCCTCTGGAAGATAGTTTTGATGTTCACCTGATAAGTGATGAGTTTTTTATTGTTTAGAAATTTTTAAAATACTCATTATTAGGTTAATATGCAAGCTGTCTTTTATTTTTTTCAAACAAATCGCTCAGATTAGGTTGTAGAAAAACAGATACATATCGCAATATCAGCATGCTGAATACAGCGGCGCGCGGGTAATCCGGAAAAGGCGCGAACCGCTCCCTGTTTTTTGGAGCGGGAAATGGCCCCCGCGCAAACGGCGAAAAACAGGGGCGGTTGTCTTTTCCGGGCTCTTTTTCTTTGGTGACTTTCTTCTGGAGAAGCAAAAGAAAGTCACATCAACAATAGAAGCAAAGATACCCCCGGTGAGACATACTCATATTGATGTCACGCTCCTTCGGAGCTAAGTGGCAGTAGGGTCACTCATCCCCCGGCACCAGCCGGGTGTTATTAATGTCTCCGCTCTTTCAGAGCTCAGGCTCCGGATCCGGGGTAATCATAAATCATCCAATCTTATCCCGTAAGCCCCTCTTAAAACAAGAGACTGCTAACCGGCAGGTCAGTTACACACAGAAACAAGAAATATTCCTCCTCCCCGTACTGATCCGCTTATGGGTTTGATTCCGGCCCTTGCTGCGAAATATGGAATTCCGCCTGCACGCATGTAATTACGGAAATTCCTGTAATGAGCGCCTCCAGCCAGCCATTCTATTGCAGTGGCAAGCTTCCTTCCCCAGCCGCGTGGCATATGATGGGAGTAATCGGCAATTATTATCCTGGAGGCGATACTTTTCAGCTCCGACAGTATTTTTACCGCGAGCTCCTGATCAAACTGATGAATTGCCATTGATATCACTGCGACGTCGAATTCCCGGCCCGAATAGCATGAAAGATCGGAAGCGTCGAGCACACCGAAATCAAGATTTTCAACGCCTTTTTTCCCCGCAGTCTGCGATGCAGCAGCAATATTTTCCTCCGAAAGGTCGGTGGCCGTCACATGCGCGGCCTTTGACGCCATTGCCATGGCAAGCATCCCGGTTCCGCAGGCGATCTCAAGAACCCGGTCGCGGCTGTTTATTTTGAGAAGCACCTCATTCCTGAGACCGGCCAGCAGGGGATCAATAAAAGTCCGGTAGAGGATGGCTTTCAGTGGAAAGTTCATTTTATGCTCCTTTAGCGGGCCGGCTAAATTACAATAATTTTCCCGGGGTCAAATCCTTCCTGCTCATGGTATGAAACATAACCCAGCTGATTTGTTGCCAGGATGGTTTTGCCGATATTGAACTCTCCCTTGTTTGAGTGCAGATGGCCGTAGATCCAGTATGCCGGCTGACCAGACAGGATAAGATCAGACAACTCCACCGCAAATGCCTCATTCAGGGGATCCCCGTAATACTCCGCCGGATAATTGCTGAAAGTCGGCACATGATGCGAAACAATAATCACCGGCCCGCGCCTCTGGGTTTTTAGTTCATCATTCAGGAATGAAAGGCATTTTTCATGCATGAGATTGTAATGATTGATGCTGTACGGCCTTCCACCGCTTTTTATTACCCGGAAATCAGAATACCTGTTACGCAGTTCCACCTGATGGCCGGGGCCTATCCTCGTCCAGAGGGTTGAAAACAAAAAGCTGACTTTCCCCCTGTTTACCGATGTGTTGTTCACAATGAACACATTGTCCCTTATTTTCTCATTTACGCAGCCGCTTCTTTTGGTTATATCCGAATGATAATACTCGTGGTTCCCGGGTACCCAGTAGGTTATGTCAAAGTGCGCCGACAGGTAATCGAAAAAATCAGAATGATCGTTCATCAGCCGGAACGGGACAATGTCGCCCGCCAGGATCATTACATCACCTCTTGGTTTAAGCGATATCTTTTTCAAAAATTCCCTGTTCTCCGGAAATTCCAGGTGCAGATCGGATGCATACTGTATTATCATTTTCGGCGGTGTTGGAAGCGCTTACCAGTGAACTGCCGGCCCCCGGCGGTTATCAGCGATATCAATCCCTTCTCCGGCTTTGCCGGTTTATTCATGCCACTTCGACCTGTCAGGCGGTGCCGGGACAACCACCTTTTTCGCCGGCCTGTCCCTTAGTTCCTGCAGCAGGACCTCAACTGCCTTTTCTATACATGGATCAATGCCCTTTGCAAGTTGTTCGGGTCGGTCCATCACCTCTATATCGGGGTTAACGCCTATTCCCTCGATGATCCAGCCTTCGTCGACGTCGAAAATGCCGAACCTCGGCACTGAAAGGTATCCGCCGTCGACGAACCTTGCATTGCCCGAAATTCCTACAAGTCCTCCCCATGTGCGGGTTCCGATAAGCTTCCCGAGTCCGAGTTTTTTGAAGAAGTAGGGGAACGCATCGCCTCCCGACGAAGAGTATCCGTTAATCAGCATTACCTTTGGTCCGTCGTGTGCCACTGCCGGCGACTTGCCGGGCGTCAGTCCGTTCTGGTGCCAGTAGACAAGGGTGTGGCGATCGAGCAGGTCGGCCATACGGTCGGGAATAAAGCCGCCCCCGTTGTAGCGTTCGTCAATTATCAGAGCCTCCTTGTCGAAGTAGGTGTACATGCCGTGGAACAGTTCCCTGTTCCCCTCAAACGATGTATTGGGTACGTGAATATATCCGATCTTTCCTCCCGACAGCCTGTCGACCATGGCCCGTCTTTCATTCACCCAGTTGAAGTAAAGGAGTTCCAGCTCGCTTGTCACCGGTTTCAGGCCGGAGGTCCGGGCCCCTGCAGATGAAGGCTTGCTGTTGACCTTTATTTCAATTGTCCTGCCGGCTTTGTTCTCAAGAAAGGCATAGGGGTTGTCGGAAGTTGTTATTTCCCTGCCGTCAATTGCAATCAGGTAATCTCCTTCCCTGACATCGACACCCTGCTCGGTAAGGGGCGAGCGACGCGCCGGGTTCCAGTTCTCGCCGCTGTAGATCCTTGAGATCCTGTAGCGGCCGGCTGATTCATCAGCAGTAAGCCCGGCCCCGAGCAGACCATTTTCTATCCTCTTGACTCTCTCAAAATCACCCCAGTCAACATAGGAGTGCCCCGTGTTGCTTTCTGCCACCATCTCATTCAGTATATAATCGAGGTCGGCCCGATGGCCTACAAATGGCAGCAGGACACTGTACCGCTCCTTAATCGCCGGCCAGTCAACTCCGTGCAGATTGCCGACATAAAAATAATCGCGGAAAATCCGCCAGGCATCAGCATAGATCTGATCCCATTCCTTCCGGGGATCGATTTTCATCTCAAGTCCGTCAAGATTTATCTTTCCGGCACCTGCCTTTTGCCCAGGCGTAAGCCTGATTATGCCGAAATCCTTTCCCGAACGGTATACTGCCATTTTCCCGTCTGCTGTAAGAGAAGCGGTCATCACCTTGTCAAGTATCTCCTCATTCTTTTCTTCCTTTAAACTGAATTTCATCAAACGGCCGTCGCTGATGAAAACGGGGCCGTCTTCGGCAGCACCGACAATCCGGTAATCGCCTGCTTCTCCGGGCAGAAGGGTGATCCTTTCGTTGATGCCGTTGAAATCTATCTCGACCCTGATTTCCTTACTGGCCGAGGTATCGGTGTCGGCAGCGGCTGCCTTGCCCTTTGCTGTTTTTGCCTTCGGCGAAGATGCTCCGGCCTTTTCCGGCTGCTTCACGGGTTCGGTGTCATTCTTGTCCCTGAATATCCTGGGGCTTTTCCCCGTAAGCGCTATGGCATAAAGCCGGGTTGCCTTGTTGTATATGTAATCAAAGTCATAATCGGAGAATGAAAGATTGAAGTCGCGGTTGGATGTGAAGAAAATGTAGTTCCCGCAAAGGCTGAAGACCGGGCTGTCATCGGAGAAAATGCCGCTGGTGACCTGCTGCCTGAGCCCCGTGGGGATCTCATACACCCAGATGACAGGCTTATCGTTCGACCCTTCCTTCTGGTATGTAATCCAGCGCGAGTCGGGCGAAAAGTTGTAACTCCTTAGCTCACTCGCCGTGGCATGGTCAATATCCGTGATCTTTCCCGTGGCGGCTTCAATCAGCTTCAGCTTAAGCGTCCTGTCGGAAAACAGCAGGTAGCGGCTGTCGGGTGACCATACAGGCTGGTACTTCCATGCCGAGGAATTGAATGTCAGCTGCCGCGGTCTGGCTTCTTTCCTGTTTTCAAGCAGATACAACTCATATTCTCCGGTCTGATCTGAATAGTAGGAAATGTATTTTGCGTCGGGCGACCAGGCAGGGTAAACCTCCCTTATTCCCTGGGTCATGGTAAGGTTTTCCGTGACCCCGTTTTCCGCCGGCACCGAGAAAATATCGCCTCTTGCATCGAAAAGAACACGTTTTCCGGTAGGCGACACTGCAAAACTGTGGATATCATCCTGTACCTTCCTGTAATAGGGAACAAGATTTGGATTGTCATAGCTGATGCTTACTGTAACCTTTCCGGTCTGGCCCGTACTCAGGTTCAGCCTGTAAATGAATCCGCCATTCTCATAAACAAGCTGATCACCGTTTCCCGAGGGCCACATTGCATCGAATTCAGTGTGTTTTGTCACCTGGGTGGTCTCCCGGGTCGATGTGTTATACTTCCAGATGTTCAGCTTCAGGTCCCTGTCCGAGGCAAAAAAGATATTGTCGCCATACCAGACTGGAAGCTGGTCAGTTCCTTCGAAATTTGTTATCTGCTCCGACTTGTCTGTTTTAAGATCATAAATCCAGAGATCACTTGCCCTGCCTCCCTTGTATCTTTTCCAGTTCCGGAATTCGCGGTCAACGGGAGTGAAGACTATCTTTGATGCGTCAGGTGAAAACACCCCGAATCCTCCGTTAACTATCTGGAGAGGTTTTTCCAGGCCGCCTTCAATACTTACAAGGAAGTATTTTCCATTCCTGTCGCCAAAAGGTGTTCTGTTGGCCCTGAAAAGTATCTGCCTGCTGTCGGGGGTCCAGTCCAGGATCACATTGTCCCACCCGCCCCTGGGGGGCATGACACCCACCGGATTGTACCAGGTAAGCTGACGCGGCGATCCTCCTTCAGAGGGGATAACATAGACCTGCCTTGTACCTGAGTATTCACCTGAGAATGCAATCCATTTACCGTCGGGGGATATTTTGGGAAAGAGTTCCATTCCAATGTGGGATGTAAGGCGGCGGGCCTCCCCGCCTTTGGAATCAACGGTCCATATATCGCCGGCATAAACAAAGGCAATGAGGTTGTTATTTATATCGGGAAATCTCAGCAGACGGGCTTCCTCAGCTGAAGAAACCCGCAGGGCAAACATCAGGATCACCAGAATTAATAAAATCTTTTGAATTGTTGTTTTCATGGTTTGTTTTTTTATGCCAGTGACGGGTCCATCGATGCATTGCCCCGTTTGGCGGTATTGTGAATTATCATTTTGCCGGAACGCCGGCCGGATCGTGTTTCAAAATTAAGATTTTTACAGGTTAAAGTTCATGATGTGGAATATTTTAAATATTTATTGCTGAAGCTCACTCAGGCTGACTGATGAATGTTTTCGTGTGAGAAGATGCATGACGGTCCAGGCAGTAAGATAGGTGAGCCCGCAGATGGTGAAAAGAAGGTTGTAGCCTCCCGTAAGATTGCCCGCGGCCTTGTAGGTGTCAAGCAGATACCCGACCAGGATGGGGAAAAGTATCCCCCCGATCGCTCCGGCCATCCCTGCAATGCCAACCACCGAGCTGACAGCTTCGGTGGGGAACATATCCGAAGCCATTGTAAACACATTTGTTGCCCAGGCCTGGTGTACAGCCACAGCCAGGCTTATGATCGCGACTGCCATCCATGCAGCCGTGGTGTATTGTGCCAGCAGTATGGATAACTCCATTACGGCAAAGGCAAAGAGCGCGGTTTTCCGGGCTTTCAGCACGGACCAGCCTTTTTTTATCAGTACCGATGAAATATAACCCCCCATGACGCTCCCGACGGTGGTTGCCGTGTAAATTATGATGAGTTCAGGGCTGGGCCTTTTCAGATCAAGTTCATATGCCGATGAGAAATATGAGGGCAGCCAGAAAAGAAAAAACCAGAATATCGGATCAATGAGACCTTTCCCGGTTATCAGCGCCCAGGTCTGTGGAAAGGCAAACAGCCTGTGCCATTTTAAGCCCGCTTTCGGTTGTTCTTCATTCGCCTGCCCGTCAGTGATATGTTTGAGTTCGCCGGAAGAAAGCCGTTTCTGTTTTGAGGGATGATCATAATAAATCAGCCAGAAGATGAGCCATATGAAACCCAGCGCTCCGGTGATCCAGAACACCTCGTGCCAGGTAAAATGCCGCAGGATCCATGGAACGATCACAAGAGCCATCACAACCCCCACTGCAGTACCGGAATTGAATATCCCGGTGGCCAGTCCCCTTTCCTTCCGGGGGAACCATTCAGCAATTGATTTCACACCGGCGGGAAAATTCCCCGATTCCCCCAATCCCAGGGCAAACCTTGCCAGCCCGAACTGAAAGGCACTCCTGGCCACTGCATGGAGCATCCCTGCTATGCTCCAGAGACTTATTATTACAGGGTAACCCAGCCTCGTTCCGATTTTGTCTATGAACCGGCCAGTTACCAGCAAGCCAATGGCATAGGCCGCGGTAAATGCCATGACTATGCGGGCAAAATCGGTCTCCGACCAGCTGAACTCAACTTCGAGAAGCGGTTTGAGCAAACCGATGATCTGACGGTCAATGTAGTTTATGGTAGTTGCCAGAAACAGTAAAACAACAATGATCCAGCGGTAGTTCCTGATCACGGGCCGGTTCCCGGCTTCCGGCATCATCGTGATCCGGTCCCTGCGTAATTTATTGAACATTGGAAGTAAAGAATGGTCCGGTCATTGCTCTGATTGTTTTTATCCCCGGCATTCCGGCGGCCCGGCCCTCATCCTGACGGGAAATTACAAAGGCGCACTTTCCGGATAATTCTCCGGACACGGATTTTGTGAAAATCCGCACACTTACTTTGAACGGAATGTCAGGATCGTTTCCTTCAGGATTGCTTTTCATGGATCAGGAATTACAGGCATAATTCATACAGATGGTCTTTCTTTCCCCTGAATCCGGAATTCATCGGAATGTTTAACGGGATGCCGGTAAATGTACATAATCCTTTCGCAATATTTTATGAAAAACAGGGCCGGAAATATAACAGGTCATTTCACTGTCTGACTTTCAGATTCCCCTCCCGGTTCTCAAGTGCCGCGTGCCGGCTGCCAATGGCGGAGAAAAAAATTTCAGGCCTGTCGTAAAAATTAGTATCATTACTGATTAATCCGGCTGACATATTGATGCCATTCAGATACCTGTTTCTTCAGAATGCCCAACAACTATTTCAGATTCAAACAGTTTACAATCATTCAGGAAAGGTCCGCCTTCAGGGTAGGGACCGACGGGGTGCTGCTTGGCGCTTTTGCAGAGGTTAATGGCAGAAGGAAAATCCTTGACGCCGGAACCGGAACCGGGCTTATCGCCCTGATGCTTGCCCAGAGGTCAGATGCAGAAATTGTTGCAATTGAGCCCGACGGGGGGTCCTTCACCGAGGCATCTGAAAATGTATTGCACAGCAAATGGGCCGGAAGAATACAGGTCCGTAACTGCCGCCTGCAGGATTATGAACCTGAAGGCGGCAAATTCGACCTCATTGTAACCAATCCTCCCTATTTTATCCATTCGTTGAAAAACCCTGATCCGGTAAGGGCAGAAACCCGGCATAACCACAACCTGTCGCATAAAGATATTCTTGAGGGAACAGGCAGACTGCTGCATGAAGATGGAGCACTGCAGCTCATTCTTCCATATCCTGAAGGAACGGTGTTTGTTGCTGAAGCACAGGCCCATGGCTTCTTTTGCAATCATATTCTCAAGATAAAGCCTGCACCAGCTGCCGGAATCAAAAGGCTTATCCTGACATTGAGCAGGAAAAGGGAAAAAGCCCGCGAACAGTTTCTTACAATTGAAACTGGCAAAAGGCACCATTTTACTGATGAATATGTCAACCTTACCAGGGATTTCTATCCGGGGTTCTGAAATACCCTGCTCTTCATTGATAAGCGGACGGCTGCACTGAAGGATCAATCAATTGCCGGAGTCAGCGGGAATTCTTCGGCACCTGAAAAAAAAAGCTATCTTTGTTTATCATCATTGTTGTTAATTTTCCCTGCTTTAGATGTTCAACCCGGAGGAACAGAAGTATGCTGAAACACCGCTGATGAAGCAGTATTACAATGTCAAGTCGAAACATCCTGACGCAATACTGCTTTTCAGAGTGGGGGATTTCTATGAAACTTTCGGCGAGGATGCCGTAAAAGCTTCGGAAATTCTTGGCATAACACTTACCAGAAGGGCAAATGGCTCCGCATCGTTCGTCGAGCTTGCAGGGTTTCCGTATCATGCACTGGATACATATCTGCCGAGGCTCGTCAGGGCGGGCCAGCGGGTTGCAATCTGCGAACAGCTTGAAGACCCGAAACTCGCCAAAAAGATCGTGAAGCGGGGTATTACCGAACTTGTAACGCCCGGGGTGTCACTGAATGAGAATGTCCTTAACCACAAGGAGAATAATTTTCTGGCCGCCGTACATATTGACCGCAAAGCCGCTGGTGTGGCTTTCCTGGATATTTCCACCGGAGAGTTCCTTGCATCTGAAGGTACCCTGGAATACATAGATCAGATGCTGAATAACTTCCAGCCAAAGGAGGTTCTTTATGAGAAAAGGAAAGGCGATCTGTTTCAGGAAGCATTCGGCACCAGGTTTTACACCTTCAAGCTTGACGACTGGATCTTCACTTCCGAAGCGGCAAACGACAGGCTGCTGAAACAATTCGAAACAAGCTCATTAAAAGGGTTCGGTATTCAGAATCTCACATACGGAATAATTGCTGCCGGCGCCATTCTTCACTATGTCGATATCACACAGCATGCACGGCTCGGTCATATTACGGGAATTTCGAGAATTGAAGAGGGCCGGTACGTATGGCTTGACAAGTTTACGATCCGCAATCTTGAACTCTTCCACTCACCTTACGAAGGGGCCAGTACGCTCATCGATATTATCGACCGGACGATATCGCCCATGGGAGGCAGGCTTCTGAAGAGATGGATATCGCTACCCCTCAAGGATATCCAGCCGATTAACGACCGGCTTGACATTGTAGATTTCCTTGTTGCAAATCCTTCATTAATGAAACAGGTTTCTGAACTTGTAAGACAGATCGGGGACCTGGAAAGGCTGATTTCAAAGGTGGCCGTCGGGAAGATCAATCCGAGGGAGGTTGTGCAGCTGAAACGAGCACTGAGAGCCATTGAACCCCTGAAGGAACTTCTCATCACCGGTAATTGCCCGGCGCTCGCAACTCTCGGGGATCAGCTTAATCCCTGCAGGTCGGTCGCCGACCGGATCGAAAGGGAACTGGCAGCCGACCCTCCCGTGCAGATCCTCAAAGGCCAGGTTATCGCCGGCGGGGTATCGGAAGAACTTGACGAGCTCAGAAAGATTCTTTATTACGGCAAGGATTTTCTGGCCGGTTTCCAGCAGCGTGAAAGTGAAAAGACCGGTATAACCTCACTGAAGGTAAGCTACAATAATGTTTTCGGATACTATATCGAGGTCAGGAACACCCATAAGGACAAGGTTCCATCGGACTGGATACGGAAACAGACTCTCGTAAGTGCGGAACGATACATAACCGAAGAACTGAAGGAGTATGAGAATAAGATATTCGGTGCCGAGGAGAAGATCCTGAACCTTGAAACCAGGCTGTTCAACGATCTGGTACTTGCAATACTCGAATACATACCTCCGGTGCAGGTTAATGCCGGCCTCATTGCCCGGATCGACTGCCTTTATTCCTTTGCCTGTGTTTCTGTCGATAATAATTACGTGCGTCCTGTTACCGACGACTCAATGTGCCTCGACATCAGGGAGGGAAGACACCCGGTAATAGAAAAGCAACTGCCTCCGGGAGAACCCTATATCCCCAATGATCTTAGTCTTGATACTGAAAACCAGCAGATTATCATTCTTACCGGGCCGAATATGTCAGGCAAGTCGGCACTGCTCAGGCAGACGGCACTGATAGTGCTTATGGCGCAGATAGGCTGCTTTGTCCCGGCGCGGGAGGCAAGGATAGGTATCGTCGATAAGATATTCACCAGGGTAGGGGCATCCGACAATATCAGCCTCGGGGAATCCACTTTCATGGTGGAGATGAATGAGACCGCCAGTATACTTAATAATCTGTCGGACCGGAGCCTGGTACTTCTTGATGAAATAGGGCGGGGAACAAGCACTTATGACGGAATTTCCATTGCCTGGGCAATGGTTGAATATCTTCATGAAAGCAAATTCAGGGTAAAAACCCTGTTTGCCACTCATTATCATGAGCTTAATGAGATGGAAAATTCATTCATGAGGGTGAGGAACTACAATGTGTCAATAAAGGAATTCAATAACAAGGTGATCTTTCTCAGGAAACTGAGGCGCGGAGGCAGCGAGCATAGTTTCGGAATACATGTTGCAAGGATGGCAGGCATGCCAAAAAGCGTTGTTACAAGAGCCGGCGAGATTCTTAAGGAACTGGAACAAAGCCATGAAAAACAGGAACTCACAAAACCAATCGCACAGCTTGCCGATCATCGCGAAGGCATGCAGTTAAGCTTTTTCCAGCTTGATGATCCTGTCCTGAAGCAGATCAGGGATGAGATCCTCGACCTCGATCTCGACAATCTTACTCCAGTGGAAGCATTGAACAGGCTGTACAATATTAAGAAGTACCTGAAATAGTCATGGGAGGAAAAAACAAAATATCAAATAAACCTACCCTGTAATGGTTACAGTAATTATTCCGGCATTAAATGAGGAAAAGACAATAGGACAGGTTATCAATCTTGTAAATGCCTCACCCCTTGTTAATGAGATCCTTGTAATCGACGATAAATCAAGCGACAATACCATCAGGCAGGCCCGGCTGCCGAAAGTTAAGATTTATACAAGTCCGCGACTAGGAAAGGGCGGATCGATGCGCGACGGACTGCTTCTTTCAGGAAATGAGATAATAGTGTTCCTTGATGCTGATATCCTGAGCTATCCGGAGAATGTCATTGAGCTTTTAACGGCCCCCTTGTTAAACAATGAGGCTGATTTTGTGAAGTCATCCTTTTCCCGCCAGGCTGGAAGGGTCACCGAGCTTGTCGCCAAGCCATTGCTGAGCCTGCTCTTTCCTGATCTTGTCAGATTCTCGCAGCCGCTGAGCGGAATGATTGCCTGCCGGAAAAGCTGGATGGAAAAGATCGATATTGAAAACGATTATGGAGCTGATATCGGAATCATGCTGGATATGCATTCACTCGGAGCAAGAATAGTGGAAGTGAATATCGGATACATCGAGAACAGGATGCAATCGTGGGAGCAGCTTGGGAAAATGTCGAGAGAGGTTTCAAAGGCCATCCTTAAACGGGTTCATAACGTTGATGAAAAAAATCTTGAGACCCTCGAGAACATCAGTATCATCAGGTCGCAGATGGATTATGCAATCAGGGAAAGCCTTATAGGGCTTGAGAAGATGATAATTTTCGACATGGACAACACACTCCTGGAAGGGAGTTTCATAACAAAGGCAGCCGAAGAATTCAATTTCGGGAACGAGCTGATTAAGATTGTGACTGAGTACAGCAATGCCTACACCCGGACAAAATCAATTGCCCGGCTCCTGGAGAACAGAACATTTGCAGAAATACTCGATGTGGCAGACAAAATCAAGGTCATCGATGATGCTGAATATGTTATCGGGGAGCTTAAAAAGAAAGGTTATATCTGCGGCATCATCAGCGATAGTTACGATATAGTGACAAACCATCTTAAGAACAAGCTTAAGATGGATTTTTCCGTTGCAAATGAACTTGAGTTTTCCAGAAGCATTGCAACGGGAGAAGTTAAGGTCCCCTCAGCCTTTATGAGAAACCGGCACAGCAAATGCAATCACGATTTCTGCAAATCAAATGTCCTTTTTCAGCTTGCTGAAAAGTATAAGATCGATATAAAAAACATCATATCAGTTGGTGACAGCGAAAATGACATATGTCTTGTCAGGGAGAGCGGCATTGGAATAGCTTTCCGGTCAAACAACAATTACCTGAACCTGGTTGCCGACAGGGTGATTAATGAAAAAAGCTTTCTTCAGATTCTTGATATTGCTTATTAATAGGGATTGCCGCAGATTATTCTCAAATAATTTTCGCATTTTTACTGCAGATTCGAAATGGAACCAAAATGAGGATCAAAATTTCCTTTCTGATTATCACGCTGTTGCTGTCAGGGTCGTGCGCCGGTACAAAGAAGACGCGTCAGAACAATGATAGCCGGAACACCGAGGATCATATTCCGGGAACCACTGCCAGAAAAACACTGATGCCCTCTGCACCCGTTGAAGAGAAAAAGCCTGCGGCCCCTGCTGAGGAGGAAAGGGAAGTGAAGGGCATTGAAAAAAAGATCGTGCCGGATGATCACAATAAGATGAGCCGTGAAAAATATTTCGTAATTGTAGGAAGCTTCCGCGAATCGGTAAATGCACAAAACCGGCAGTCAGAAGTGGAAGGGGAAGGATTCAGGTCTGAAATACTTAAAACCGAGGATGGATTATACCGGATCTCCGTGCTGGCAACAGATGATGTGAACGAGGCCAGAAGTGAGGTCAGACGGATATGGCTGATGTTTCCCAGGTATTCAGATGCATGGATGCTGATCAATAAAACCCGCGAATAGCCGGAATATCTGTTGAGCAGCATGTAAGTACCATCGTTGCGTTATAAATAAAACCATATCATAATGAAAAGGAATGTATATTTTCTGATCTGCCTGGCACTCCTTGTCTCCCTTCAGGCTTATTCACAGCCCGGTACGGTAAAACAGGTTAAGCTCGAACGGTTTGAACTGCAATCATCGGCAGTCATAGCCGAAACAGGGGATAAACTGTCGGCTCCGGAATACAGATCCGCTGTTTACTGGTTCCCCGTGAGGGTTCCTTCAACCGTTCTTACAGGGCTGGTTGCAAACAAGATCTACCCCGATCCCTATAACGGGATGAACAATATGCTTATCCCGGATGCATCAGACGAATTCAATAAAAAATACAGTCTGGAGCAATACAGTTATTTGCCGGATGAACCCAATCCCTGGAAAAAGCCATATTGGTACAGGACCACATTTGATGTCCCGGCTTCCGACAGGGGAAGATGTTTCCAATTGATATTCAAAGGCATAAACTATCGTGCCGCAGTGTGGGTAAATGGCCGGCAGGTAGCGGACTCAACCGAAATGGCCGGAATGTTTGCCCAATACTCCCTCGATATCAGCAATCAGATCAGGGCCGGGGGAAAAAATGCCCTTGCGGTGAAAATCTATCCGCTGGATTACCCGGGGCTTCCTGATACCGAGCAGCTTGAGGCCCTGGGCGATTTCTACCTTAACGGGGGTCCAACCGGCGATATTGGTAAAAATGTAACCATGGCCTGTTCAGTCGGGTGGGACTGGGTGCCTCCCGTCCGCGACAGAAATATGGGCATCTGGCTGCCGGTTTATCTCAGAACGTCTGGAAATGTTACAATAGGTGACCCGGGAATTGCTACTCAGTTTCCGGATAACAAGGATACCTCCGCGGCAAGGATTTCCCTCAGCATGACTCTGTTCAATCATGGAAGCAACGAGGAAAAGGGTAATTTAACGGTAAAGATTACCCCGGAGAATTTCACGGGAAAATCCGTTCAGTTCTCCAAAAGCATTACGGTTGGCAGGGGAGGACGAAATGTGGTTGAATTAAATGCCGGCAACACCAGGGAACTTCTGGTTGAAAACCCGGTCCTGTGGTGGCCCAACGGATACGGGAAGGCAAACCTTTACAGGATCCGGCTGCAGTTTTCAAACGAGTCGGGAATATCTGATGACACAACTTTCCTTTTTGGAATAAGGACAGTGTCATCAAAGCCCGTGGATGTAAAGGGAAGCCTGCGCCGCGATTTCTATGTCAATGGCCGCCGGGTCCATCTTACGGGCGGAGCCTGGGTGCCCGACTTTATGCTGAACCGCGATTCTCTTCGGTATGATTATGAACTGAGGCTTTGCCGCAATGCCAACATAAACCTGGTAAGGATCTGGGGCGGAGGAGTCACTCCGTGTGATGAGTTTTTCGAAGCTGCCGACAGATACGGATTGCTTGTATGGTCCGATTTCTGGATTACGGGCGATACCCAGGGCGAATTCAAGGGCTCGCCCGACTGGCCTCTGGAAAGCGATGTGTTCAAAAGAAATGTTGAGAGCACCATTCTCCGTGTAAGGAACCATCCCAGCCTCCTGGTGTGGACCGGGGGCAATGAGGGGCATGCGAGGAAGGAGCTTTATGGCTTTATGCGCAACAGCATCATCAGACTCGACGGAACAAGGCCCTTTATTCCCAGTTCGTCGGGATTTGCCAAAATCCCTGACGGATGGGACGGATCATGGCCCGACAATCAGGCCGGCGGTGTTTACAGCGGCGGACCCTACACATGGCAGGACCCGCGGCAATACTATAAAAAAGCAATTGAGGCAAAGGACTGGGTCTTTAAGGATGAAACAGGGATCCCCTCAATGCCTCCATATGACATATTGCATAAAATAATCCCGGATCTGGTATGGGACAAGTCCCTGCCATTTCCCCTGAACCACACCTGGGGCTATCACGATGCCGCAACGGGCAATGGCCGCTGGGACCTGTATTACCATGAGATGATAAGAAGATACGGGAAACCGGCATCGATGGAGGATTTCTGCAATAAGATGCAGCTAATGAATGCCATAGGCTACCAGGGAATATTCGAGGCCGCCGGGCATAAACTCAACGATATCGGCGGTGTGATGCTCTGGAAACTCAATGCTGCATTTCCCAGTGTGGTATGGCAGGTGTATGACTGGTACCTGCAGGCAAACGCCGGGTATTACTTCATGCAGAATGCCTGCGAGCCGATCCATATACAGCTCAATCTGGCAAACAACAGGGTTACAGTGCTCAACCGGACATATAAGCCCGCACCCGGACTCGTTTCATGCGTTGACCTGTACAATATGAAGTCGGAACTGCTTTTCCATGAAGAGAAAAAAATAAGCCTCGGGCCCTCAGATGTAAAAGAAACATCAGCTATCGGACAACGACTCGCAAAGATGAAGGAACTTGTTTTCATTGTCCTTTCACTTAAAGATGCTTCAGGAAAGGTTGTCTCCGGCAACATATACTGGATCTCTCCCGATGATGACTGCACGCAGATGGGCGAAATGCAGGAAACACCGGTAAATGTCAGGATAACTGATGAAAGGAAAACAGGAAGTGATATTTCATGGACCATGGAGGTAAGCAATCCCGGGAGCCGGCTGGCGTTTTTCATAAGAACCCAGGTAATCACCTGCGGAGAAGAGGTGCTTCCTTCACTGTGGTCGCGTAATTATTTTTCACTCGCGCCGGGTGAGAGTACTGTTGTAAATGTGACCTGCCCCCTGGCCGGGCTGAAAGACAACGCTCCTGTTTTGAGGGTTTCGGGATGGAACGTTAAGCCGGTTGAAACTCCCGCCAGGATGCGTTATTAAGATTACTTTATTTCAATTTCAATGGCTACTGCTTTTATTAATGCGGTGATTATTACCGGTGAGGAGACAATTGACGGAGCGGCCCTTCTGATCGATGAAGGAAGGATCATCTCGATAACAGAGCCCTCTCTTTTACCACCCGGGATAAAAATTATTGACTGCAATGGTAATTATATTGCTCCGGGCCTGATCGATCTTCAGATTGCCGGTGGAGGCGGCTGTCTTTTTTCAGAGACTCCCGCGCCGGAGGCGCTAAGGGCAATGGCCCGTTCTATTGTAATGACGGGAACAACCGGCTTTCTGATAGCAATACCCACGAATACTTTCGGGGTATACAATGAAGCTGCCGCTGTGGTCAGGGCCAATCCTTTGCCTTCAGTGCTGGGTTTACATCTGGAGGGGCCATATATTAACATCAAAAGGCGCGGAGCTCATTTTCAAAGCTGTATCAAAAAACCCGACAGGGACGAAATAGATCGGTTGATGAAGGAGTCGGGCGGGGTAGTAAGGATGATGACAGTGGCACCGGAGCTGTGCGACCGGGAGATAATTGAATGTCTGACCGGCCATAATGTGGTTGTGGCTGCAGGACACAGCAATGCAACCTGCCATGAGGCCATTCTGGGTTTCGAATGGGGTATCCGGACCACCACCCACCTCTTCAATGCCATGTCGCAGCTGCACCATCGCGACCCGGGCCTGCCCGGAGCAACCTTCATGACCGGCAGCGTTATGGCAAGCATCATTGCTGACGGAATACATGTTGATTACAGCATGGTTTCCATTGCCAAGAAGATAATGAACGAACGCCTGTTCCTGGTCTCTGATGCAGTTGAGGAAAGCTCGCAGCCAACCAATCCTCACATAAGGAGGAAAGACAGGTTTACCCTTCCCGACGGAACCTTGTCGGGGTCGGCACTTTCAATGCTGACAGCTGTCAGGAATTGTGTTGAAAAGACGGGCATAAGCCTCGATGAAGCAGTAAGGATGGCATCGCTGTACCCGGCCAGGCTGATGAGCCTCCACGACAGGGGAAGGATAAAACCCGGACTGAGGGCCGACCTGGTCTCCTTCGATAAAGACTTTAATGTCAGCACTGTAGTACTTAATGGAGAAATCCTGAATAATTAAAAATACAGATCATGGCAAATTATCCCGCGATCCTACTGAACTTGTTTTTACTGCTGCTGGCGGTTTCATGCCGGAACCAGGGCAGTACTAAAGACAATGCCACGGACCGTGAACCTGGAATTTCCATGAAAACTGCAAAGCAACAGGTTCCCCATCGTTTTGTTTATGAATCGGGAGCAGTAATCAGGGGCGACACCACCGCGGACATGATTGCACTGGTTTTCACGGGTGATTCATTCGCCGACGGCGGAGATTTCATCGCTGAGACCCTCAGGGAAAAGAATGTAAAAGGGTCATTTTTCTTCACGGGCAACTTTTACAGGAATAAGATGTTCCTTCCTTTAATTAAAAGACTGGTCAGTGACGGAAACTATCTCGGATCCCATTCCGACAGGCACCTGCTTTATTGCGACTGGGAAAAGAGAGACAGCCTGCTTGTCACTAAGGAGGAGTTTACCAGGGATATTGAGGATTCTTATGCCGAAATGAAGAAATTCAATATCGACCGGGCCGGATCACGCTTTTTTATGCCTCCCTACGAGTGGTACAATGACTCCATAGCCGCATGGACGAGCCGGATGGGGCTTGTGCTGATCAATTTCAGCCCGGGCACAAGAAGCAATGCAGATTACACCTATCCCGAAATGGGGGCGAGGTACCTCGACAGCAGGTGCATCCTGAAATCCGTTCTCGACTATGAAAAGTTCTCATCAAACGGTTTAAAAGGATTTATCATGCTCGTTCATATAGGAACCGATCCGCGCCGTACCGATAAATTCTATTCCTTTCTGCCTGAACTTATCGGCACCATGAAGAGGCGGGGATATGCTTTTGTAAGGATAGATGAACTACTGGGAAATTAGTTTTAACAGAAAATCCGGCTTTTATGAGTGTCCTGGGAATAGATCTTGGAGGAACCAAGCTTGCATGCGCGATCTTTTCAGAAGATGGTGACATACTGTTCAGGGAAGCAGTTGCAATTGGAAAAAGAAAAGGGCAGGAGGTGGGAAGCCTCATAACCGGCACCATTGGTAATCTGATTGAAAGATCAGGATCAGAAGGCAGGCGGGTCAGATCGATTGGAATATCGGTTCCGGGCATCTACAGTTCAAAGACCGGAAGGGTATGGGCGCCGAATATTGGAGGTTGGACCGATTACCCGCTGCTTTCAGAAGTGAGCTCAGTTTCCGGCGGGATCCCGGTGGCTGTCGGCAGTGACCGTTCCTGCTACATCCTTGGCGAGGTATGGAAGGGAAATGCAAAGGGTTGCAGGGATGCTGTTTTCATGTCAGTGGGAACAGGCATAGGAGCAGGCGTAATGATCAACGGAGAGATACTGCGCGGCAGTAATGACATTGCCGGATCAACGGGATGGATGGCACTGAGCCGGCCGTTCCGGGAAGAATATGCAGCATGCGGATGTTTTGAGTACCATGCTTCGGGCAGCGGAATTGCCATGGTGGCCAAAGAAATTTTGACCGGTCATAGTGAATATGACAGCATACTGAGAAAAACTGCCCGGGATGAAATCACATCCCGTGAGGTCTTTGCAGCTTACGAAAAGGGCGATAAGGTTGCCGTAATGGTGATCAGGGAGGCTGTTGAATTCTGGGGAATGGCGGTTGCAAATTTCGTGAGCCTGTTTGATCCGGAAAAAATAATTTTCGGAGGTGGCGTTTTTGGTCCGGCAGTTTCACTTATTCCCGACATCGGGAAAGCAGCCGCCAGATGGGCCCAGCCGGTGAGCTTTGCCCGTGTAAGGCTTGATGTCTCGGGCCTCGGAGGCGATGCCGGCGTATATGGTGCCGGCTTCCTGGCATTGAAAAACAGTAATGAACAATAAAACCCATTCGATTCGCATGTATAATAAAAAAGTAGTTTTCCGGGCCGCCTGCCTTGGCATATTTTTGTTCGGAACAGCCCTTATTTCACTGGGCAGCCTGGCTCCCGACCTGCGGGAGAAATTCGGACTGGATGAGATTGCCTCCGGAACCCTGTTCTCAATTCTTCCCTTCGGCATACTTGCCGGGTCATTACTGTTCGGACCAATTGCCGACAGGTACGGTTACAGGATACTCCTTGCATTGTCATGTGTCTTGCTGGCCGCAGGGTTTGAGGGAATTGCCTTTTCACAGGCGACCGGGTTGCTAAAGGTCTGCATCTTCCTGGTCGGGCTGAGCGGCGGTTCAATAAACGGCGCAACCAATGCACTGGTTTCCGACATAAGCGACCGCGACAAAGGCGCAAACCTCAGCCTCCTCGGAGTGTTCTTCGGTATCGGCGCACTCGGAATGCCCATGTTACTCGGCATCCTCGAAAAATCATTCAGCTCCGGCCAGATTATCGCCATTATCGGACTAATATCATTTGCCACCGGGATTTTGTTCCTTCTGATAAAGATGCCCCTGCCTAAACAACGACAGGGATTTCCCCTCAGGGAAAGCCTGTATTTCATTAAAGACAGATTCATAATCCTTGTGGCTTTCTTTCTCTTCTTTCAAAGCAGCTTCGAGGGCATAATAAACAACTGGACCACCACCTACCTTATCGACCAGGCTCATGTTCAGCAGAGAAGCGCATTGTTCACCCTTTCACTGTTCGTTGCAGGCATGGCCATAATGCGCCTTGTTACGGGAACTGCATTGCGGAACGTGCCTGTAAAAAGAATCCTGGCGGCATCATTTGCAATGATAATTGCCGGGTTGATCGTTATCAGTACCGGCCGGGAACTTTTTGCCCTGATGGCAGGCTTTATGCTCCTGGGAGCGGGCCTGGCCGGAGGTTTTCCCATCATGCTGGGTTTTGTCGGGGAGATCTATGCCGAACTCTCAGGCACGGCTTTCAGCTTCGTCCTGTTTGTCGCCCTTCTCGGGAATATGCTTATTAATTATGGAATGGGCATAATATCGAAGAATTTCGGAATAAACCATCTGATAACTGTCGCATTCTGCGAAACCATGATAATGATGATCCTGTTGTTCTATATCCTTAAACTGAGGAGGGATAAAAACATGCAGGCCTGACAGGCACCTGAAAATGATAAATTATGCCCCCTGAATTTCATTTTAGCAAAAAATAAAATACTTTCATGCTTTGAATTTTTCAACTTTTCTTCTTTTCACCTCTTAAACTTTAAAACACTATGCTGGCGAAACAATGGCTTGAGAACGCAAGGGCTGCAATGACCCGCATCGAGGAAACGCAAATGGAAAACATACGCAGGGCAGCTGAACTGATGGCGGATACAATTGAATGCAAAAGATGGGTTCATACTTTTGGCTGCGGCCATGCAACCCTCCCGATTGAGGAAAT
Source organism: uncultured Rikenellaceae bacterium (assembly GCA_964435015.1). Taxonomy (GTDB): domain Bacteria; phylum Bacteroidota; class Bacteroidia; order Bacteroidales; family VadinHA17; genus LD21. Next base: position 61,162 of record CAYSXP010000019.1, on the reverse strand, counting down.
GTATCCGCGTATTGGCGGATTTGTAGGGTTCCATCCCATGATCGAACTGCCTCTTACCTTTTTTACCAGGATAACCGGCGAAATGGGGGTCCATCAGTTTGTGTTCCTCGAGCGTGTTGAAGGCTACGGCAATGAAATAATGAAGGGCTATGACTTTGATAAAAGGGATATTATGTGGCTCTTCAGCCATTCAGGCATCAATAATGTGAACATTGATATTGCCCTTGAATCAAGGAAAAGAGGCATGAAGGTTATTGTATTCGGATCGGCCGCGGCAGCACAGGGGAAGAAAACCCGGCATTCATGCGGAAAAACCATTTTTGAACTTGCAGATGTCGTGGTCGATACATGTGCCCCGCTTGAAGATGCATCAGTCATTCTCATGAATCATCAGGACAAGATCGGCCCTGTTTCCACGATGGCATTTGTTACCTGTGTGTGGATGACGGTCACCACTGTGGCGGAGATACTTGCCGGCAGGGGAGTGAAACTTTATATACACCCGTCGCACAACGTTCCCGGCGATGGCACTGCAAAGCAAAGGCTCGATGAGGCCCTTGCCGAGTACAAGAGCAGGATTGCAGGAGTATGACAACCGGCACCAGCCTGGCTGGTTTCATTGCATGTTGCTTTTCCTGCGGCCGGGCAGCTTTGCTGCCCTTCTCCGGAAGAAGATACGCGGAGCTAGTCAGCTTCCGGAGGTCTTGAATTTCAGGATGTTGAAAATCAATATGTAAAGTACAAAGGGCAATACAAGGTTCAGGACAACTATGCCCATGAACACGCTGCCATACAGGAAAAGAACCGAAAAAATCAGGAACAGGGTGTAAATGACAGCAGCTTTGGTCAGCGCGCTTATCCTTATTCCCCTGTAACAATCAAGTTCCTTTCTTTCCCTTGAAAAAGCGATCAGCGCAAATCCCGAAATGAATCCCAGCAGAATCGTTTCATCGGCAAAGTTGGTGCTGAAGATTGACAGGAACTTAATTTCCCTGTATGAAGATACAATCGCGAGTACCGGCATCTCAAACCTGAAACCCGCTGCAAAATAGAAAACCGCCAGGATCGCAGACAGTGCTGCAATGATAAAACCGGCAATTTTCCATTTGAATGAGAGCATTTTGCGGTATGATCCTTTGTTTCTGATTTAATCCTTTTATCCTGAAATCATCCTGTTACCCGATTGCAGTAACCAGTTCAGTATGCCGAACCGTCTTTTTTCGGCCAGGGGCATTTCCTGATACATTTTTTCGGCCACGGGTTTCCATGCTTCTGCCAGGGGCATTGTTTTTTCGGCCAGTCTGGCTGCCGGTTCCGGGCATCGCATATGGGTCGAATGAACCCCTTCCAGGTCGGTTATCTTTGTCAGTGCCTCAGGAACATCCATTATAGGACACGGGCGGAGCATATTCTTCGAAAACGGCTTATGCTGCCTGAACTTTTTGAAGAAAGGGGACCTCAATGCCTGAGCAAGCGGCATATCATTGATATTCATATCGGAATAGTGCAGGAAGGCACATGGCTCCAGGTCGCCGTTGGCATTTATGTGAGCGAAATCATTGGCAGCCGCAACACAACCGATAGATTTATGACCGCTGTTGGCAAAATCGATGATATTGTAATTGTGTTTTTTGCAGTATGCCTCAATTTTTTCCTTTGCATAAGCCCTCTCCTCAGGTTTGCTGCAAAGAGTCAGATCCGCATCATCTCCTATCGGAAAATAATTGAACATCCATCCGAACCAGGCTCCCTTGCTCCTGACAAAATCAAGGAACTCATCACTCGTGACTGAGCGGTAGTTTTTGGAATGATAACAGGCTGAAAAACCAAAGGCGATGTCATGCTTCTTCAGAAGATCCATGGCCCTGACAGCTTTGTCGAATGTGCCATCGCCTCTTCTCATATCGGTTTCCTCACTGAAACCTTCGATGCTTATGAAAAAATTCAGGTTTCCGGCTTTTGCTGCTTCCGAGGCAAGGTTTTCATCAATAAGAGTGCCGTTTGTGAATATACCGAAAGGAATACCCTTATGCCTGCGGCATAATTCCAGGATCTCCCCTTTTCTCATAAGCGGTTCACCCCCCGTCATGAAGATCTGGCGAACACCCATCCTTCTTGCCTCACCAATGATTTCATCGAGTTTTTCAAATGACAGATTACTGTTCTTCTGATAGTCGGAAGCCCAGCATCCGGTACATCTGAGGTTGCATGAACTCGTCGGATCTATCATCAGTACCAGGGGAACAACACACCGCGCCTTCAGGTTATTGTAAATCCTCCTTGGAATGAACAAAGGACCCTCAAGGGTAAGAAAACCCAATAAACTCCTTACACTGAAGTATTTGTAACTTACCCAAACGAAGTATTTGTGATGAGGATAAGAAGGGATCCTTTTCCTTTCACCATTGACCGTAAGATATTTCAGCATAGTTACTACCCGATCAGGGATACAGTTTTGTCAGTTATTCTGGGCGCTGGCAAATATCGGAAATTTTGCAGTTGAATTGTCGTCAAACTGAAATTCCATTCCGACAATGCCAAATCTGTGATTGGCCCAGTAGATTATCTTCTTTACACCGAACTTATTTGTGTTTTCCTCAACCTGAATGGCCTTGATAAGCATACCTCCCCACATATAATCATTATCGGTCGACCTGGCAACAACTTCTCTTGTGATACCATCGCCAACCTTGTATTTATCTCCCACTTTTGCATCGTATTTGACGATTATCCCCGGCTGAAGCCCATATACCGACTCAACTCCTTCAGATGTGATCCTGAATTCCACATCGGTGACCGTTACATTATTACCGTTAATTTTAGCCTCAGGATGATTTGAAAGAATGTTTTTGATGACCGGATTGGTTACGACCGCACTGCCGCTTATTGACGAAACACCGTTCTTTAGTTCCGTTACCGATGCAGCAACGCTGCTCACTCCCGCAATGGTTCCTGATGTTGTGTTAAATGTGACACCTTCATCGCCGATAGGTGATGGCGAGCCGCCAAGTTTTTCCCCTGTCTTGCTGCAGGATGCCAGGATAATGAATGATGAAAGCAGTAAAAAGGAAATTTTCTTTTTCATAGCATTAAAATAGTTTTAAAGTTGATGCAATTATAACTTAAATTAAGGATAAACTAGTATATCTGATTTCTAAAATTTTTTAAAGAGAAATGAAAAGAGCCGGATCAGGTTGAAATGCCCTGATATGAATGATCGGCAAAACTGCATGATGATGGTGCATCTTTAACTGTTCTTCGTCAGAGAATATTCCGGAGTGTTTTTTCTATCTTTGTCAACGGATCAGAGATCAATGGCAAAGGTCCCATGAAAGGCAGGAGTCTCCCGTTGCTGCAATTTGCAAAAGGCTTTAACGCCATGATGCTTTCATGCGTCCTGCTTCTTTTTGCCGCAGGATGCAGTGAAGATAAAGAAGCACCTCCCGTTTTCAAGCCAATTGATCTCAATCTTTTCAGCCAGACTCACAAGGGATTCAACCTCCTGGGAAAGTTTGATGCCGGCTGGTCAAATACAGGCTTCAGTGAGAAGGAGTTTGAAATAATAAAGGACCTTGGATTTAATTTTGCAAGGTTGCCGCTCGATTACAGAACTTATACAAAGGCAGGAAACTGGAATGAATTTTCGGAGGGATGTTCAGAAATTGATGATGCAGTTGAATGGGGAAGAAAATACGGCGTCCATGTGTGCATATGCCTGCACCGGGCGCCGGGATATTGTGTAAACACGACAATCCTGCCTGCAAACCAGGATCTTGACCTGTGGACAGATCCTGTGGCCCGGGCGGCATTCGTAAAACACTGGGAGTTCTTTGCGGAACGTTACAGGAATGTGCCCTGGACCGATCTGAGCTTCAACCTGGTCAATGAGCCGGGTGACGTCGATGAAAGTACATATTTTTCGGTAATGAAAATGGCTATCGACAGGATCCGGCAAATCAATCCCGACAGGATCATTTTTGTTGACGGTCTGAATATCGGGCGTGACCTTGTTCCCTCCTTCAGGGGCATGAAAAATATCATTCAGGCGATTCATGTTTATGATCCCGTAACCCTTACCCATTACAGGGCCGACTGGGTTCCGGGTTCCGGTTCATGGCCGCTTCCGGTCTGGCCAATGACCGATATCTCCTGGTATCTCTACGGGCCGGTTAAACCTGAATATTCTTCATCCCTGATTTTTGAAGGAAATTTCCCGGGGGGCGCGGAAATTACCGTGAATGTTAATCAGGTCTCGGTTCTCTCAACACTTCAGATCAGGCTGGATGACAATGAAGTGTACAAAAAAGTGTTCATCTGCGGGCCCGATCCGGGTGATGACTGGACCAGGATAATAGAAACCCAGTGGGGTTACCAGAATATTTCAGGAAAAGATTATACGGCTGTGCTGCCTTCGGGCGGGACAAGGCTGGCCTTCTCGAATACTGACGGCGACTGGCTCACTGTTAATAAAATAACAATCAGGTTCGGCGCAACAGACAGTATCGTGATTATTCCCGCCAATACAACATGGGGGGCAAGGCAGAATACCTACAGAATCACTACAGAAAGAAAGATAACCGACACCGGGGGCAATCCGGTTGTCGCTCTTTCCAGCCTCAACAATGCACTGAAGATGGCCGGTGAGGAAAATATACCTGTGATGGTACAGGAATTTGGCGTATTTAATAAGACACCGCATTCTGTTGCACTTGCCTACCTTTCAGATGTCGTGTCAATTTTGAACCGTAACAGAACAGGTTATGCAATATGGAACCTGATCGGAACGATGGGAATAATAAACAGCGGTCGTTCCGACTGTCCCTATGAGGAATACAGAGGTATGTTGCTTGACAGGGAGATGACGACGGTTATTCAGAAGCCAGACAGATAAAGTTGTATTTATTACTTTAAGGGCATACAGCTGCCTCGACACCTCCGGCAGGCTTGCCTGTATACCTGGATTGCTTGAGAATTACCGGTAGCCCGGATGTCAGAAGCTGATCTCTTCCGGTCCTGCGTTCCATCCTTCAAGAACCAGCCTGATGCCGTCGCTTTTCCCTGTTGACGTTTGCGCCGGAAGCTCAATAATTACCCGTTTTGAATCTCCCGGCAGCAGCGTGAAATAATTGTCTGTGAAATAAGCCGGAAGGATAAGATTGCCCTGACTGTCGACAATTTTCAGCCTGATGAAAAAGGCAGTCTCGTTTTCCTGATTAATGACTGATACTGTTGCACCCCTCTGACCGGTTCTGCTGACATCCGTTTTAAGGGTAATCTTACGGAGATCATTCAGCTTCTCATATGATTTTGGCTTGTTTGTAAGCCAGTAGAGGTTCTCATCAATAATCTCGTTGTTTTCCTTAAGCCGTAACTTAAGAAAGAACACTTCACTGCCTCCCCCGGGCAGCTCCACCTTGTCCAGCAGCTTTGTTTCCTGGGCGTTGAGGTCTAATGTGCTTTTCCTTGAGAAGACGGGTTTCCCGTGCATGTCGGAAAGCATTACTTCTGCTTCGAGATCCTTTATGCTGCGGGCGGTCTGATTGAGGATGCATACAAGCGAATCGTTGAGATTCAGTTGTATATGTACAGGCGCAGCACCATGCATGTATCCGAAGTATCCTCCTGTGTAGTCGAGAAAGTAATCATAGAAAAATCCCCTCAGTGCGGTCCAGGGATTCTGATTCTTCCATACCAGCATTCCCGTGTACCAGTCCCACATCCTGTAGTTGAATCCCTCCTGCAGGGCCCTGTATTGTTCATAACTAACAATCTGTGCCTTAAGGCAGAAATCACGCACATCCTTCACCTTGCCGTAGCGGTCGGGGAAATCATACAATGGCAGGTATTTATGATACGACCATGATTTTGAAGGCCGGCCGGTGGTGCCCGGGGGTGTCATTTCATCTTCGGGAATTATCTTTTTCAGACCGTCATAATTCGGGATGCCTATCGACCCCGTTTCAGGATTGAAGGGGAAGGACCTCTCTGTGAAGATTTTTTCCGGTTCCCTTATGCCGTACGGCCCGTCACCCACTCCGCCTATCGTATTTGTCATCAGGGCCGGTGATGTTGACATGTCGAGAAAAAACCTTCCCGGATCGTAACGGGGAAAGATTTCTTCCTTCAGCGCCTTCAGAATATCGGCCGGAGGGTAGGTTTCATTTCCGCCGCACCATAGATAAAGGCTGGGATGATTTCTCAGCATTTTTACCTGGTCAATAACCGACCTGAGGAACAGGTCATGATCATCGGGATAGGCTTTTCTCCGTGCCTGCGATTCCTTTTTCAGCGGATCATCCCATTCCCCGTTGCAATCCCCGGATATCCAGACATCCTGCCATACCAGTATTCCGTACTTGTCGCATGCATCGTAAAACTCCGGTCGTTCCGTGAGGCCTCCTCCCCATACCCTTATCATATTCATGTTCATTCCGGCATGCAAACGGACCTCGGCCTCATATCTTTCCTTTGAAAGGCGCATAAGAGCATCGGAAGCGATCCAGTTGCCTCCCTTGATAAAAACCTTCTGTCCGTTGACCCTGAAAACCTGTCCTTTTATCTTTTCGTCAAAAGTGTTTGAAGTCTCCCTTATGCCAAAGGTTGCAGTTTCTGAATCAAGCAGTGTGCCGTCAGGGAGCAGGAATTCGATTTTCATCCGGTAAAGCGGCTGATCACCCATACCGTTTGGCCACCATAGTTTCGGATTGTCAACCCTGATGCTGCCAAGTGTAACATTCTTTTCTTCCGAAGGCGGAAGAGTAACTTTTGCCGTGTTTACGTATCCCTGGAACTCAACCCTTAATATTCCGTTTATTGCGGCATCTGAAGTGTTTTTCAGATCTGCTGACACTTTAACAAAAGCAGGATCCTGTTTTGCGCCGGGAACCCTTGTTCCCGGGACTTTCGTTTCAATGAAAACATCCTTCAGATCAACCTTCCCGGTAGTCTCGATGCTTACCTGGTCCCAGATCCCGGTATTACGGTCCCTGATGGGGCATATCCAGTCCCATCCCGCAGTGAACTGCATCGTTACATTGCGGCCAATGGTGCCATCTCCTCCCTGTCCGGCGGCAGCGTTGCCAACCGGATCGGGCGGGGACACAAGCACCGCCAGCCTGTTTTTCCCCCCTCTGGCAAGATATGGTGTGATCCTGTATTTCTCCCTGAGATACATTCCTGCGTGAACTGAAGTGTTGATCCTGTTCCCGTTAAGATAAACATCCGCGAAATAATTTATCCCCCTGAAGCTGAGCCATACCTCCTTATCCTCACTCGTCGGGGGAATTTCAAATTCATTGTAAAACCAGTACGTGTAATGATCCCTTCCGGTGTCGTATACATCGGGGATAAGGTCGTTATTCATGCCGAAGAAAGGATCGGGGATCAGATTATTATGCAGCAGGGTCGTCAGTACCGTTCCCGGGACCACTGCTTCCATCCATCCGCGCAGATCGAAATCCGTTCCGGTTATTATGGTGCCGTCGACAAGAACGTCGACGGCCTTTTTTGCTTTCCAGTTACCGTGGAGCAGGAACATTGACGACTGGGCATAAGCACCCAGGGAAAGAACAAATATTAAACAGTGGATCAGTATATTTCTTTTCATGATATGTGGGATATATTAAGATATTTTCCTTAATGAACCGACATTGTCTCTGATGATAACGCCTTCGCCATGGCCGCCGAGATCGGCCATAAGCTCCCTGAGCGCCCCGTTATGCAGCACATTGTCTTTTATTATGCTGCTTTCAAGGTTTTTCATGACGATCCCGTAATCGGGTGAAAAACTGCCTTTGCCGCCATCATCCCTTCCGGAATGCAGGGCATTGCCCGTGAAAACAAGACCTTTTACCGATTCAAGCCGGGCATGGGAACTGTCGTAATCATCCTGCCTGCCCCATTCGGGTTTTCCGCTCCTGTAGATAACATTTCCCGTTGCAGCAATGACCTCGCAGTTCCTCCCGCCCGGAACGGGCAGCAGGGCAAGTCCATATCTGCCCGAACGGTCAATGTAATTACCTGTTATATTGTAATGCGATCCGCCGAAAATGACTATTCCGCCTTCCCGGTTCCATTCAATGCGATTGCCAGTCATGGTGTTGGATGCATTTTCATCATAGGAGCCATAGCCAGCCTTGCCGTTCCCGGAAAACCAGTTGTCGAGGATGAATCCATCCCATCCGCGTACCCTTAATCCGCATCCCTTATTATTGATCAGATGAGAGTGCCTTACGCAAAAGCACCATATCCTCTCGAGCCTTACACCATCTCCCGTGAATCTTTCAACCCTGCACGTATCTATTCTCGGTGTGTCTTCCTGTGTGCCGTAATCAGGCTTGTCAATAAGAATGCCGTGGACATTTTCTCCAATGTTATTTCCGTTCAGGCACAGACCAGAGAGGTAGGCCCCAAAGGCACCTGTCAGGTTTATAAGGCACCTGCCTTTGCCGTTAAAGGTGAGTATGGTGCCCATGCCTCTCCTGAAGCTCCAGGCAGGCATGCCGTAAATCCCAATGCCTTCAGGCACCTTTAACTCAGAGCACAGGTAGTTGCCTTCGGGGATCATCACTGCACCATTGGCCGGCCCGGCAGTGTCCAGGGCTTTCTGTACCGCTGCAGTGTCGTCGGCTTTGCCGTCCCCCCTTGCGCCGAAGTCTTTTACATTTAACATTCCCGGTGCGGCGGCAAAATACACCCTGCCTGCCGGAACGGCAGCAGATGCAGCAACCGTTGACGCTGCCAGAACTGAGCCGGCAGACAGGAATCTGCGCCTTGAATAAGCTGATTGTTCCATATACTTTAAGTTTTAATCAGATAAACAGGTTTCTTGATGAATGGATCCGGCAAGAAGACAGATTAAGAAATCTTGCCACATACAAGATATTGAAAAATCCTGATTGAATTGTGATCTGAAATGTTTTTAACTAACCCCGGTCAGAATATCATGTTAAAAGGTTAAATTTGATTTACCTGATTCTGTAACAATCTTAAATAACCAACCTGACATGAAAATGAAAAATACAGCTATCCCAAAGCGCAGCGGCCTTATCAAATGGTCCGTGTTCCTTGCAATACTGATTCTTGCAGGGGCATGCAAAAGATCAGCCATAAGCGGAGAAATGACTGCCTCCGTCATTCCACCGGAACCCGATCCCAAAGGGTATGTGTGCTACCGTACCGCATCTGCAATAAAGCCCGACGGTATTCTTGATGAACCATCGTGGAATGCTGCACCATGGTCAGACTATTTCGTTGATATCGAAGGTGATGCAAAACCTGCGCCGGCATATAAAACACATGTCAAAATGCTTTGGGATGATTCCAGTCTTTATATCGCCGCTGAACTTGAGGAACCCCGTGTCTGGGCGACACTCAGGCAAAGGGATACGGTGATCTTCATTGACAATGATTTTGAGGTGTTCATTGATCCCGACGGGGATACACACGGTTACTATGAGCTCGAAGTTAATGCCTTTGGCACGGAATGGGACCTTTTGCTGACAAAACCATATCGCGACGATGGAGGGATTCCGATTAATGGCTGGGATATCAAAGGACTCAGGACAGGATCCCACGTGGACGGAACGATAAATAAGCCGGATGATACTGACAGGGGATGGAGTGTTGAGATCGTATTGCCCCTGGCGGCCCTCCGGGAATATGCCGGGGTTGCAGGACTGCCAAAACCGGGAAGCCAGTGGAGAATAAATTTTTCGAGGGTTGAATGGCGGACCGTGATCGAAAACGGCAAATACCGGAAGGAGATCAATCCGGAAACAAAACGGCCCTTCCCTGAAGATAACTGGGTGTGGTCGCCGCAGGGAAGGATAAATATGCATATGCCTGAGATGTGGGGATACCTTCAGTTTTCAGGCCTGACAGCGGGGTCGGGGACCGAAGATTTCATTCCCGACCGCGACCTCGGAAGGAAATGGGCCCTAAGGATGATTTACTATGCAGAGAAAGAGTATTTTAAGAAATACGGAAAATATACTTCGTGTTTAAAGGATCTGGGTCTGAAAATGTCGGATTTTCCGGAAAATGTTTCAGCCCCCCGGATAGAGCGGACACGTACAACATTTGAGTGTTATTTCCCTGAAGGCAACGAAGAAAGCAACCTTGTAATATACAATGACGGACGGCTGACCGGCCTGAAAAGATCATCAGAAGGCAGGTAAGGCACTTAAGCAAACCGGAAAACGGTGAACAGGGTTCCTGCCTGCCATGATTAGTGTTAATATCGCCGGCTGTTCCGGTTCGGGTTTTATTGTCTTATCTCTGATTGTTGCACGGCACTTCACAATAAAGGTCAAAAGCAGAGCAAAACCTTTGTTCCGGACATCTCCTGCATCCACTATTCCCATCCCGGGGATCGGGGAGGAAACCATACAGATCTCACTCTGGCTGATCTTTCTGCAACTCAGGTCCGTTTTATGGATTTAATCCGAAAGTATTGTTTAAATTGTACATTGGTTGATTTGTCAGAATTACGGATAACTAAAAAATCGATAAAAATGAAAACAATTTCTTCATTATTCCTCAACACTTTAAAAATAGCATTTTCCGTGACGATCCTTTTTGTAATAAACGGGTGCCAGAATACCGGGAATAATGTCCGTGAATATGGATGGTTTGATTTTGTAATTCCTGATACCGACTCACTTAAAAACGACATTGACATGTCGTTCCTGAATGAACCCGTGGCAGGGACCGCCGGCTTTGTCACAGTTAAAGACGGGCACTTTATTGACGGCAAGGGTGAAAGGATCCGTTTTTTCGGTACCAATCTTACATTCGGGTCATGCTTCCCCGACAGGGAAACAGCAGTTAAAATTGCGGCGAGGCTCAGAAAGCTGGGAATGAATGTTGTCAGGTTTCATCATATGGATAACCAGTCAGCACCAAACGGTATATGGGACAAGGACAAGAAAGACCTTGATCCGGGTCAGCTTGAAAAACTTGACTGGCTTGTTTATCAGCTTAAGATCCACGGCATCTACACCAATATAAATACTCATGTGTCCTGCATTTATCCGGGTATGGATTATGAGGATATTGAGCAATTCAATTATGGCAAAGGGATTGATAATTTTTACAGGCCATATATTGAGATGCAAAAAGTATATGCCGGAAAACTTTTGAAGCATGTAAATATCTATACCGGTAATGCTTATACTGAGGAGCCTGCTGTTGCTTTTGTTGAAATAAACAATGAAAACTCTCTCCTTTCAAACTGGGCATTGCTTCCGCGGCTGAACAGCGCCCACATGAAAAGCCTCATCGCCCAATGGCATACATGGCTGAGATCCAATCCTGAATATTCAAAAAAGGAGGGATTCAATAACGATCTGATTGATATTATTTCCAATTACGGCACAAAGGCAACATCAACAGCAAAGGAAATGATGTGGGCCTTCCTGATGTATACGGAAATTTCCTATGCGAAGGAGATGTCGGAGTTTCTGAGGAATAAGCTTAAGGTCAGGGCCCTGATTTCTGAATCACAGGCATCATACAGTGGTGCTGCAGGTGTATTGAGGGAGGTGGAGTCAGCCGATTTTATCGATATGCACGCATATTGGGAACATCCTTCCTTCCCTGGCAGAAGCTGGTCTTCAACAGACTGGCTGATCAGAAACTCATCAATGGTTTCTGACAGGAAGGGAGGCACCCTGCTTTCCTTCGGTCAGCACAGGGTGAAAGGAATGCCCCTGACTATAAGTGAGTACGATCATCCGGCTCCCAGTTTCTTCTGTGCCGAGATGTTCCCGATGATTAATTCAATATCTGCCTTCCAGGATTTTGACGGGATTTATCATTTCACATTTAATCAACCATATGACGAGGGGAGGATCAATAATTTCTTTTCCAGTGCCGGACATCCGCTTAAACAGGTATTCGTGCCTGCAGGTGCAGTTCTCTTCAGGATGGGAGCCGTACAGCCCGGCCGGCAGACCGTCAGTCTGAATCTGCCCCCGGATGCGGTATTGGGTGAACTGGTGGAATCAGGCGGTGAACTCAGGCTTCACGGATCAAATATGAGAAGCGTCTGGAAAAAATACGGGGCACATGAATCGCTGATAGCACTTCATCGCATGAACGTAAACATGGAAGCTTCAAAACCCGGCCTTTCTGAAGAATCTGTTGCAGAACCTGCAGGTGCCTGGGAAAGCGATACCGGTGAAATAATATGGGACAATAACGATTCATCAAATGCAGTGTTTAAGGTAAAAACACCTTCGGCCAGGGTAGCTGCCGGCTACATCGGAGGAAAAGCCGTTGAACTCGGCAACATAACTATTGAAATGGATGTTACCCCTTTCAACTGGGCAACTGTTGCAATAACTTCTCTTGACGGAAAACCGCTGGAAGTTTCTTCAAGGATATTGCTTTCCGCTGCAGGGAGGGCTGAAAATACAGATATGAAGTGGAATGAAGGTAAAACCACTGTTGGCAGAGAATGGGGCGAAGCACCCACAAAAGTGGAAGGTATCCCTGTCCAGCTGGTATTCAGGGATATGGATAAGTTCAGGGTACATTCGCTCGATCCTGCGGGTAACAGGGTTGCGGAAGTGCCGGTATTTAAAAGGGGCAGAGATCAGTCATTCAATATAGATGCCGGCTACAGGACCCTGTGGTACATAATCGTCAGGTAGTAACAGGCAACAGATGCTATTTCCCGGAAAAAAGTGCAGACTTGTCACTGATCAAGCTGTACTATGCATCCATTCCTTCATCTGTTTTTGACGACATGGTGATGAATTCAGGACCGGGGTTTATGCTCCCTGCATTCCTGATAAAATCATCAGTACTGAAATCAACATAGGGCAGGAGGTCCGACTTGTTTATAAGGCAAAGATACGACGTCCCGAATCATCCGAAAGCAGTTCCGGTGCAGAACGGAAGGTGCTGATTTCAAACCCGGTCATGTTGCCGGCATCTATTGTTATTTTGTTCACAGAACCGGCATTGTTTATTTCTGCTTCTTTCCCGGTAACTTTCAAAACCTCAGAGGCCAGCGGAAGCTCGTGCATTGCCCGCATTTTACATAACCGGTTTATCTGTTTTTTTTAGCTGCAAAAAATATTATGTCACTGATATCCCCGGGCAATGGATTCATCACTATTTCTTATTTTCGGGAAATAATTATTCATCAGGATGGGAGAACAGAGAAGCCTTGTAAGGACGCTCGGCCTTGGATATGTGATCTTATTTGTTGTGGCAAACATTGTGGGCTCGGGAGTATTTAAGAAGATCGCGCCAATGGCTGCCGAACTTCAGTCCTCATCCTGGGTGCTTCTTGCCTGGATAGCAGGCGGTGCCGTCACCCTGTTCGGGGCGCTCAGCAATGCTGAGGTGGCCGGACTTCTTGCAGATACAGGCGGTGATTTTGTATATTTCAAAAAGATATATAACCGCTTCTTTGCATTCCTTTACGGATGGTCGCTGTTTACCGTGATCCAGACTGCAACGATCTCATCTCTTGCATGGGTTTTTGCACAGTCGCTGAACAGCATTGTTCCCGTTCCGGAAGTACTCGGTTCATTGCAGGATTTCACGCTGGGAGGCATCTTTTACCCTTTCCGTGATTTCGGGATCAAGCTTGTGGCAATTGTTCTGATCCTGCTGCTGACAGGATTGAATATATCGGGACTGAAGAGCGGAGCCGGTTTCAGCAGGGCCATCCTTGTTCTGGCAGGCGCCGGCCTGCTGGTTGTCGTTATTTCCGGCCTGGCCTCGGGGTCGGGCCGTCCGGCTGACCTTATGAATGCCCGGGATATCACTTCCGGCAGCGTTTCCCTGTCAGCTTTTTACACGGCCATACTTGCCGCATTCTGGGCATATCAGGGATGGGTCTCCGTAGGATTCATCGGCGGAGAGGTCCGGGATCCGAAAAAAAATATACCCAGGGGAATAGTGATCGGGGTACTTGTTGTGATTATAATATATGTAGTTGTTAACATCACCTATCTGTTAATCCTTTCTATTCCGCAACTTATTCAGATACACGAATCGCAGAACCAGATTGCTGCAGTTGAAGCGGTCAGAAGCTTCGGAGGAACAACGGGAGCCGTCCTTATTTCTGTTCTTATTCTTGTAACTACGGTTAGCTGCGCCAATGCCAGCATCCTGACAGGCGCCCGGCCCTACTATGCCATGGCCCGCGAGGGCCTGTTCATCCCGGGCATCGGCAGGATAAACAGAAACAACGTTCCGGGTACGTCACTTCTCCTCCAGGGAGCATGGGCCTCAGTCCTGGTCCTGTCAGGAACATTCGATCAGCTGACCGACATGATCATTTTTACCGTTTATATCTTTTACGGAGCAATAGCCCTCGGCGTTTTTATCCTGCGCCGCAGGATGCCCGACGCATTCCGGCCCTACAAAGTGTGGGGTTATCCGGTTGTGCCTGCAATCTTCATACTGTTCTGCATAGGGCTTTTTTTCAACACTATCATTACGCGCCCCCGCGAGGCAGCAATAGGAATGACTCTTGTCATGGCCGGTATCCCGGTATATATGCTGATGAACAGGAAACAAAAACAGCCGTCAGGCACCCGGCTGCCGCCCCGGCCTGAGGTGTGAACAAGCCCCTGCCTTGTTTTCAGGATTTCTTATCCCTGATCAGGTTTTTCCGGAAAACCCAGGCTGGTTCTGTTGACCGGGACATAATTTCTTTCGGATTAAGGAGAAAAGATTGTTAAGATGTAAGCAGGTTGAGCCTGACTGAAATAAAACTGCTGAACCACCACATGAAGCAGCCTGAATTTCTGCCAATGACCCGAAAAACCTCAACAGTCAGGCCCTGAAGATCTCAAAACCAGCTTGGAAGGCTCCCCTTGCCGTTCAAAGTTTTTATGTCGTAAATCATTACCGGTTCTCATATTCTTTTTATTTTGCGGAACTGATTTTATGAAGGAAAAAATTTCTGCCGACCTGAAATGATAATCGACGGACACGCTCATCTGGGAGGTGATTACAGGGATACGGAAAGTATTATTTCCGTCCTTGACAGGCTGGGAGTGGACAAGGTGGTTTTATGCCCTGCCGATTCCGAACGCATTGAATCGATGTCGCTTCCCGACATGGGGACAAGGATCAGCGGTATGGAACTCAATTTTGTCGTTAACAGGTTTATCAGAACCGTATCGGCAACCAGGAGGAGGTGGGCGGCTATTGAGAGGGCAAATAAAAGGATCTTTGAGATGGCAGCTTTATCGGAAGGCCGCATACTGCAGTTCTACTGGGTCAACCCGGTAAATGAGGGCGCTGCAAGAGAAATGGAAGAAAAGCTGGAATCGTGGAAGTTCGCCGGTATAAAACTTCACCAGGGTTGTCATCCGTTTCACGTCAGATCGGAGATATTCAGTGAAATTGCCGGGTTTGCCGCGTTGAAAAGCCTTCCGGTGTTCATCCACCTGTATTCAAAGGAAGATGTAATGGACTTCATTGCTGTGTCAGGCAATTTCAGGGCCAACTTCATTGTAGGCCATCTTATCGGCCTTGAGATCTTTATAAAGCAAAGAAAAATGCTCAGCGATAATGTCTTTTTTGACATTTCCTGCCCCCCGCTGGTTTCCCTGGAGCGTATCGAGTTGGCAGTTAGTGAATTCGGAGCCGGGAGGATCATAATGGGATCAGATACCCCGTACGGCCGTGACAACCTGGAAAGGATCCTTTCAAGGACCAGGTCACTTGAACTGAAGGCAGAAGAAATTGATATGATACTCGGAAACAACCTGAAGAATATCCTGTCGGTCTGAAGAACATATTAACAGGAACCGTCGGCCCGGATTCACTGAAAAAGCTTTTCGAGGAATCTTATATAAACCTCAGATCCCTTTATAAGCGCCTCCACTGATATCCTCTCATTGAAGTTGTGGATGGATTTCATCTGGTCCTTACTGAATATTGCGGGAATAATTCCATACACCGGGACACCTGCATTCCTGAAATAGTTGTTGTCGGTGGTGGCTGGAAACAAAACGGAAAGGATACCTGATCCGGGATAGGCTTCAGTTAGCGATTCGCAGAACATGCCGTAATATTTGTCGGGAACAGTGGGAGGGGCATTCTGTGTCTCCCTGATAATACTGATTTCAATGGCATCGTTTTTAAGTTTCCTTTTCAGAAAACTGACAAACTCCTCCGTTGTAGTTTCGGGAAGCAGGCGGCAGTCGAGCATTACCTCAACTTCCTGTGGTATCTGGTTAACCTCATTTTCCTGCCCTCTGAACCGGGTGATGGTTATAGTGTTTGCGAGCGGGGAAAGCAAAAGGGGATCCTTTTTTACCCTGCCGGCGATAAAAGGCTTAAAAAGCCCGGGTTTGCCGAGAACCAGACGGGTTATTCCTGTTTCCATTTTTCCGTATGTCCTGAACATGTTTCTGGCAGATCTGCCGAACCGTATCCTCGTACCGGAGTTAATAAGGGAATGAAGGGCATTGATCATTATCTTGTTTGCATATTCAGAGGGAGGGACAGAACCGTGCCCTGAAGTTTTGTTAATCAGCCTGAGTTTGAGCCACAGTGCCCGTTTATCACTTATCGAGATGGCAAATACCGGTTTCTCCGGATCTCCCCTCAGGATATTCCTGGCACCAATGCCTCCTTCGCCAAAAACCACCACCGGATTCAGCTCCCCGAGAAATGTACTGCTGATTATTCCTGCACCGGTTTTTCCGTATTTCTCTTCTCCCGAAACACACAGAAGGGATACATTTGCCGGAAGATCCGATTTGCCAGCCTCTCCGGTGAATGAAGCAAGTGCCATCAGCTGCATAACGGCGGCGC
This sequence comes from uncultured Rikenellaceae bacterium, assembly GCA_964435015.1. Classification (GTDB taxonomy): domain Bacteria; phylum Bacteroidota; class Bacteroidia; order Bacteroidales; family VadinHA17; genus LD21. The sequence continues at coordinate 44,368 of CAYSXP010000019.1, read as the reverse complement.
CTTTCATGTCGGCCGCTCCCCGCCCCCATACAGTGTCACCGATTATTGCACCGGAAAACGGCGGATGCACCCATCCTGAACCGTCACCCCCGGGCACTACATCAATATGACTGAGGAAAATGACATTGGGCTTGTTCATCTCAAGGGGATAGAGCGATGCAGCAAAGTTGTAACTGTCTGTCTTATCTGTAAAAACCCTGACGTACAGACCCTTTTCACGACAAATGCCTTCGAGATACTGACCGGCCGGCTTTTCATTCCCCGTAACGGAAGGATAGCGGATATACTCACTCAGTATTGCTGAAGCTTCATCCGGCGATACTGACCTGCCAAATCCGGAAGACTGGCTCCTGAGATCAGAAATGCAAAAGATTTCCAGAACCAGCAGCACAAATGCCTGCATCAGGCAAAGCTTATGCCGGAAATATTTCGGGATACCGGTTCTTGTGACCATAAGCTGGGTTTTCTGGTTCAAGTTAAATCAATTAGCATTGAAATGAAAAATAAGCTTTAAAAAGCTTTATAAGATATGTATTAAACTATTAAACAGCGGTCATTATTGCCCGGTTTAAAAAGCGAAACTGAATGAGTATTGCCTTAAATGGCGTTATCCCTGACAGTCTTTTCATTTCAATGAATTGCCGTTCAATGCTGAGGGCGGCGGTATAGGCGCCTAAACCGCCTTTCCGGGATGATCCGGCGGAGGGAGTCCGCAGGAATAATATTGTTGGCAGGTGTATAAACAATTTAGTCGGCAGCCTGTTATCCGGATTGAACAAGAAAGTTGACTTTTACGAATCTTTGTTCTATTTTTAAATGGGGTATTTTATTTTTAGGAGACATTTCCGGCTTCACCATGTTAATGGGAGTTTGGTGTATTGATTGAAGACCAATTTGCAGGATCATATGAAAAAGATTTTACCGGCAGCAATGATTTTGATGCTATGGTTGCTTGCAGGTCCTGAATTAAAGGCACAGGCAGTATCATTGGAGGAAGAACTGATTTATCTTCTGGGTTCAAAGGACAGAAGACATGCGGCAATTCTGACAAGAGATGTCAAATACGTTGACTATACTGATTTGTATGACCGGAGTCTGCTCATGTATGCATCTGCAAACGGATATACCGGCATTTGCAGGATATTGCTCAACAAGGGGGCAGATCCCGGCAATCAGGCTTTGGATGGCGTCACTGCCGCAATGTATGCGGCCTATAATGGTCATAAGAGAATAATCAGGCTTTTGCTTAAAAAGGGTATAAATCCTGATACGCAGGCAATTGACGGATTGACCGCCCTTATGATGGCCGCCCAGAACGGGCATGGGGCGATCGTAAAATTACTGCTCGAAGAAGGCGCCAATCCCAATCTTCTGACAAATGACGGTTATTCTTCCCTTATGCTGGCTGCCCAGTACGGATATGCTGAAATTGCCCGGATGTTGCTTGATAAGGGAGCTGATGTAAATTTCAGGAATACCAACAATATCACTGCACTGAATCAGGCCAGCCTCTCGGGGTCGGCAGAAATTGCAGAAATGCTTCTGAAAAGGGGAGCAGATCCCGATTCCGGAAACAGTGAAGGGATATCAGCACTGATGACTGCCTCGCTTATCGGGCATTATGAGTTTGTAAAGACTCTTGTTGAATCGGGAGCCGATGTAAACATGAAAAACAAGGACGGAGTCAGCGCCCTTTTTCTGGCATCTCTTAACGGGCACACGGAAATAGTTGATCTGCTGCTCGCCAGGGGGGCAAAACCCGATACGCGGGAAACAGACGGAACGGTTGCCCTGATGGTCAATGCGCGTGAAGATATTGCCGAAGCATTGATTCAGAAAATATATGAGGGAACAAAAGATGTTACAAAAAGCGGTGATCATATGATCGTTTTATTGTCAAGGTCCGGGAACGGGGATCTGGAAGCTGTAAAGTTATTTATGGATAAAAGAGCAAATGCCGCAATGCTGGCAAATTCCAATAAAGCCACGGCGTTTATTCACTCTGCCGGCAGCGGCCATATAGCAATCGTAAATCTGTTCATTAAGAAAGATGCCCGGTTTGAAACAAATAAAACTGCCAGGTTTACCGACCTGATGGCTGCCTCTCTCAACGGGCACTCCGAGATTGTAAAACTTCTTACCGGCAAAGGGGCTGAGCCTGACCTGACCGGCAACGACGGCGCCAGCGCGCTGATTCTGGCATCCCAAAACGGCAATGCTGAAATTGTAAGATTGCTCCTGGAAAGGGGGTCAGATATAAACCTTCAGCGGACCGACGGATTCTCCGCTCTGATGGCAGCAGCAAGAGACGGCCATGCTGATGTTGCAAAACTGCTGCTTGAAAAGGGAGCTGACCCCTCGCTGAAAGACATTAAGGGTAAAACTGTACTGGACTATGCGGAAAAGACAGAAATCAGAGAATTGCTTGTAAAGTAGGATAAAAGTGCGGATTTTAGTGCTTGCCTAAGGGACAAATCATGTGTATACCTAATGCAGATATATTACTTCCACTGATCCGCGCGTGGTTCAGTTTGATGAGGGAAACATCCGTCTCAGAGGCATCGTAAATCCCGATTCGCTATCAGGCGATCCCCGCCCATATCTGACCGGAGGTATCTATTCGTGGAGAAAGTTCGATTTCCAGTACGGAAGGATAGAGATCAGGGCCAGGCTTGACCAGGCATACGGAATGTGGCCAGCGATCTGGATGCTGTCGGAAAATGATATTTATCCCGATCAGAATGACCGTGGATTGGGTCAGATTGTATCAATAATGCATTGTTGCACCGGGAAGGGAACGGGACTGACTTCTATTCAACAGTCACCTCTTCCAGCCTGATGGTCCTTGCACGGTCAAGATATTCATTGAAAGGTTCAATATTGAATTCCTTTATCATTTTTTCCGAACTTACACTTTTATTGCTGCTCGTAACAATCACCCGTCCATTTCTGGAGGTTTCGCTTATCTGGACAGTTTTTCCGTATTTCGATTTAAGCGCGACGAGCTTTTCAAGGTTATTGGCAACGGGCACCGTTTTGTAATCGAGATTGATATTGGCAATTGCATAATCAGCTGCCTTGCTGGTAGTGGCAATTACCCTTCCCAGCGGATTTCTCACCTCGGACGGGAAATCACGGTAAATTGATCCGATGAAATAAGAATTGCATGAAAGGGCCCATAAATTCTGAAGAACCCCTCCATGCGACATCGACGGGTATATTATTATATCAGTTTCAGTACCGGCGTATCTGGCGAGAAGCTCGTCAAAGTTAAGATCAAAACAGATGGCGACACCTACTTTGCCAAAATCGCAATCAATAACAGCAATCTCATCACTTGCCCTTATCCCGGTTTTGATTTCGCTTATCGTAGGGAAATTCTTGTCGTAGATGCCTGCAACTGCCCCTTTCCTGTTCAATACCACACATGAATTGCGCCAGAATCCCAACCGGTCCTGTCGACCCATGCCAAATGCAATGTAGCATCTGTTTTCTTTTGCAACGGAGGAGAAAAAATCGAGGACCTGGTTTCCCCTGACTTCCATATACTCAACACCTGCAATTGACAGATCGGCGAATTCAGGCAGAACAATCAGATCCGGCCGGGCTTTCAATACCTTTTTCAGCTCCTTTCCCCAGAAGGAAATAACATAGTCCACCGTCGTCTGCAGATTGTCATTGTCCGTAAGGGCGGGAGTGTTTCCGATTGTAGCCACAGTTACCGGCCTTTCAGAGTGAGCCGGAACAGGGTTGACTATATCCACCGATAGCAGGACAACGCCGCTAATCAGTGCTATGAAACAATTATTCGTCATATTGCTTCATGTTTTGGCAGACAGGATCAATACCTTTAAGAATTAAGGATGAAATATAAACGAACCGGAATCTTTTCAGCCATTATCCTTCATGCAGGTATACAAATATCCAAAGAAATGCCGAAAGGTTTACCCGCAGCAGTTTTAAAAGAAGTTAATCAATGTTAAATAACCATAAACGGGTAATTGCCACCTGGCTGATACTGTCGTCAGCCTCTGATCATGTTCCGGTTAAAAAGTACGGAAGATCAGGTCCCTTTTGCGTCCTCTTCAGGATAAGAATAATTTCTATTTCAGTTTGACCGGAATAAACGTGCCGGATCCATAATTTTCTTTTATCTTTCCACTAAGGTTATTGTCAAATGATTCTGAACAAATCCTTTTCCGTCAGCTGCCTGCCGGAGAAGGGCAGAATGGGCCCGGACAGACCAGCGGCTGCCGGATCTGATCAGGATTTAAGCATGATCTGTCAGCTGCCATGTAGCTGTACGGCAGGACCTATCCCTGTGAAGCACAGATCAGGGAGCTATATCACACCGGGAAAACAGCGCCATAAACTGTGCGGCAGAGATGTGTGAAAGAAATAACAGTTAACTGATAATAAGGTTACTTACAAGAAACTAAAACAGATCCATGAAACCCGCATGATACAAAATCACAACCAAGCATGAAAATAAGATTCATGTGGGTTCCATGTGAACTACTTAATATTCAGTAGTTTATAAATTTATTTTCAAATGAAAAAGCAACTAATTTTAACTCTAATTCTGGTGATGTCGGGAAGCCTGAATGTATTTGTTTTCCCGCAGGCATCACCTGATGAGGTTTTTACCGTTAAGGGATTCAGCTGTACCTCTCCCAGACGCCACGAGGTGGAGCGTTTCGTGCAATTCATTGACAGGGAACTTGCCCCGCGCGGCGTGAACACACTTGTTCTCTTTGTTTGTGACAAGGATTTCAATTACCAGTTTATCGATGCTTTCTACGGCAAGCAGCCGGCCGGTCCTGCCGGACGACGGAATCCGGCTGATGGTTTCAGGGCTCTGTACACCAAAATCAATGAGCTGGAGCAGAAGAAGCCATGAATCCGATCCTGAAAGCTGACTCCCTGATTAAGAGATACGGCGACATAACAGCTGTTGATGGACTTTCTTTCGAGATATTCCGCGGGGAGATTTTCGGCTTTCTGGGCCCCAACGGGGCAGGAAAAACCACGACAATTAAAATGATGAGCGGCCTGCTGAGGCCCGACAGCGGAAAAGTCAGCATTTATCATGCAGACAAAAAGAAATCAATCGGACTCTGTCCGCAGCATATAGTGATCTGGGATAACCTTACCTGTTCCGAGCAGATAAGATACATGGGAAAAATGTACAATATGACGGCGGCTGAAGCCAGGGCAAAAGGCAGTGAGCTCATGCAGGCGCTTGGCCTGAACGGGGTGGGGAACAGGCTGGCCGGAAATTTGTCGGGAGGAATGAAAAGAAGGCTCAATATAGCCCTTGCAATGATCCATTCGCCTGAACTGGTGTTCCTTGATGAACCCCAGGCAGGGCTCGATCCGCAGAGCAGGGTGCTGGTCAGGGACTACATCAGGTCCATCAGGCACGATACCACGGTTGTCCTCACTACCCACGATATGGAAGAAGCGGAAAAACTCTCCGACAGGATCTGCATTATCGACAGGGGCAAACTCCTCGCAATGGGAACTGCCAATGAAATAATCATAAGTAAAGGGTTTGAAGGTATGGTGGAAATGGATATTGAAGGTGATATTGAAAAGGAACTGATCGCTGAAATCGGACGGGAACAAATGCCGGTTTTTTCAGTCTCGGGCGAAAGGCTCTCTTTCAGCGCAAGGGATCCTGTGATATTGGTGGAGAGATTACTGAAAATTGCAAGGGAAAAGAATCTGGGAGTGAAAAACCTTCAGATGCGGAAGAAAAGCCTTGAAGATATTTTTCTCAATCTTACCGGAAGGAGCCTGCGCGAATGAAAACTCTGCACTGCTTTGTCAAAACATTCAGGGAAAATCTCCGTGACTGGAAAATCCTTATCCTGGTCTTTGCCCTTGCCCCCTTCTTCGTGATTATGATGTCAATGTACCTGAACTATCCCGGCACTTCAACATATAAGGTTGTCCTGGCCAATAATGACAGCAGCATCACATTTTCCGGCAGGCTGGCAGATGAATGGCGGAGTGTAAAAACGGAAGATGGCAGGCATGTGCTTGATATTCAGACTGTCAGAGACACAGGTGCGGCTAAGGAGATGATAAAGAACAGAGATGCCGACCTGTTTGTAACCATTCCGGAAGGATTTTCTGATTCACTGGGATTGTATCTTGCCGGCGAAAATCGAAAACTCCCGGCTATCAGGTGTTACGGGGACAAGTCAAACGCCAGGTTCATGATTGCCGCATCATTTGCCGATTATGCCTTGTTCAGCCTTTTGGGCAGGATCACAGGCATTGTAACGCCAGTGGAGATCAGGTATGATTATGCAGGAACGGAAAAAGTCCTGAATGAGTTCGACCTCTATGTGCCGGCACTGCTGATCCTTTCGCTGATCATGATCCTGTTTACTGCCGGAGCATCGATAGTGAGGGAGATTGAGAAGGATACCATAACAAGGCTTTCATTATCGAAGCTCAGATCTGCCGGATTTATGACCGCCCTGGGCATGAATCAGATAATAATAGGGCTTGTCAGCCTTTCACTTACTTATCTTGCGGCCCTGGCAACCGGGTACAGATCCTCCGGCTCCGTTCCGCTGCTGCTTCTGACAGGAGCCGTTACCTGCTTTGCTGTTATCAGCATAAGCATAATAACTTCGGCTTTCATAAAAACAATGTTCGGACTTCTTACCCTTGGCTGTTTCCCGTTCTTCATTCTGATGTTCTTTTCCGATTGTTTCATGCCTCTTCCAAAAATAAATTTCTTCATGCTTGCCGGGCACCAGATCTATCTGAACGATATCCTTCCCACCGCAACCGCAACACGGGCACTCAATAAGATCCTCAATTACCATTCCGGCTTTTCGGATATATCTTTTGAGATAGTGTGGATCCTTGCACTTTCCTTTGTTTATTATTTTACGGGCATACGGCTTTTCAGGCGGAAATATCATTATTAAATTTAACTGAACCGCTCACAATTTCCGGATCCGTCCCGGGTTGATTCGTTCCTGCTTTTCTACACAAGTCGGGGAAGAGTTCCACATGTGATATTTTCAACTTGAAATGCTGTTTTTTCTCCCGGGCATGTAAGATTATTGAACAAAAAGGGCTGAAAAATGCTTATATGAAAAACCATTGCTTTGAGAAGTACTTTTTACGCGATGGCCTGGTTAAGATTAAAGACTATGGAAACTAAAGATAAACTGGACATACTGAAGCACAAACTGGGTGAATACAAGAGTGCGGTGATAGCTTTTTCAGGCGGGGTGGACAGCACTTTCCTGGCACGGGTGGCAAAAGATGTTTACGGCGACAGGCTGATGCTGATAACCGCCTCATCCAGTACATATCCTTTTTATGAGCTGGAAGAAGCCGGAACGCTTGCATCAATGATGAATATTAAGCATAAGGTGATCGTTTCCGAAGAGATTGATATCCCCGGATATTCCGAAAACCCGCCCGACAGGTGTTATTACTGCAAAAGCGAACTGTTTGGAAAGATCTCATTCATTGCCCGCCAGGAAGGATATGAGGTGATATTCGACGGCAGCAATGCTGATGACCTGAATGATTTCAGGCCAGGGCTCAGGGCAAAACATGAAAAAGGTGTAATCTCACCCCTGGCTGAATGCGGGTTCACCAAGGCAGATATCAGGCATTATTCCGGGATCCTGAATCTGCCTACTGCAAATAAGCAATCCTATGCCTGCCTTGCATCACGGTTCCCTTACGGAGAGAAAATTACCATTGAAAAACTTGAAAGGCTGTCGGCGGCCGAACTGGAATTCAGATTACTCGGCTTCAGCCAGTTCCGGATAAGGAGCCACGAAAATATGGCCAGGCTCGAATTCAGGCCAGGGGAAATGGACAGGGCCTGGGAATGCCGCGGGGTTCTGACCGAGATATGCAGAAATGCCGGATTTGTATATGTTGCAATTGATCTGACCGGTTACCGGACCGGATCGATGAATGAAGTATTGACTTGAAAACCTGCTGCAAAAAGCAGAATATTTAACGGGCAATCATATATAATAATACCCTGCCCGGCTATCATTCATTTTTTCATCTCGATACCACATGGAAGCAACCCTGTTGTCTTTCATATGTGGCCCAGCATTTTTTTTCCTGCTTCAATTCATAGATTACCTCTGCAAGCGCTTCCTTCATATACCATTTATCACAATCCGTGACCCTGAATTTTCTGAACAGGAAACGGGCATAGGAAATGTCAAAGGCATTCCCGTAAAGATGCGGGCTGTCAGCAGAGGCATTTATGTTCGCCTTTCCAAGGGCAGCAATGTTTTTGGAAGTACGGGTCATTGATGTGATGACGAACCTTGATCCGGGGAATCCCTCTTTTGCTGTTTTCTCCCTGAATCTTTTACCTATTTCATCAAGAAGTTTTTTACTGTCAGAAGTAAGAAAGGGATAGCTGTGGGTCATGTTTTCAATCCTGTAATACCTGCCGGTACTGACCTTTCTGAGCTGCCTTGCCGATATCCTGTTCCGGATATCACCCGCATCAGCACATTTCTCTATTCCTTTTGACCTGGCCTTGTCTGAATAATCAACGATCCGGTCGTTCAGCCTTTTACTGTATACCTGCTGATAATTCCTGCATTTACTGCTGAAGAAATTCAGCATCAGGGCCCTGTTTGAATAAGGTATGAAGATCGCACACAATGAGAAGGTCATTATGAAAAAGAGCCATGCTTTCAGCCTGTATTCCTTTCGCAGCCGTAGTCTTCTGATCTTCATCAATCATGAATTACGGGCCAAAAATAAAAATATGATCTCAGGCTGCCCGCAGGAGATATTCACAGAACCTGAATTGTATTAACATTCTTTGGAAACAGGTTTTGCAGCCTGTCTTGATTATGGCCTGAAAAGACTCCTGCCCGGTCCGTTAATATGGTTTGCAACAGCAGATGATGAATCAGACAATAAACAACAGGGATATTGGTTTTCAGCAGCAATAAAGGTTACTTTTGTTGATTTGCCGGAAAAATGCCGGCTGAATTTCCTGTAAACGGCAGTTGCAGTTTTTGGACCTCTGCCGGCGTCACAGTTGGATTACTTGAAGGTTAATACTTTACGCTAACAAGTTATGGTTGTAGAAATTGATGGATTCGGGGAGCTTCTTGAAAACAAGGAGTGGAAAACACTGCGGAAGAGACTGGCTGAACATGAAGATCTGGATATTGCCGAGCTTATTGAAGAATTACCCACCGGGGATGACATAGTCATTTTCCGCTTACTGTCCAAAAAACAGGCGAAAAACAGCTTTCAGCTTCTTTCATATGAAAAGCAGGAACAGATAATTGAGAGTCTGGCAAGGAACACCAGCAAACTGTCGGCTTTGCTTAACGACCTTGATCCTGATGACCGGACTGCGTTTTTCGAGGAGCTGCCCGGCGAGGTTTCACAGAAGCTTATTCAGCTGCTGTCGCCTGAGGAACGTAAAATTGCCGTCAATCTCCTCGGTTATCCCGAAGAAAGTATAGGGAGGCTCATGACACCCGAGTTTGTTGCTGTCAAAGCCCATTTTACGGTTGGTCAGACGCTTGATCACATCAGGATCTTTGGCCATGATTCCGAAACCCTCAATGTGATTTATGTGGTCGATGACAAGTGGAAGCTGATAGATGACATAAAGATCAGGGAAATAATACTTGCTGATCCTGACCAGAAAATTCTGGAATTGTTTGACAGCCGTTATGTCTCGCTCAATGCATATGATGACCAGGAATCGGCGGTCAGGGTTTTCAAGGATCACGACCGGGTTGCCTTGCCCGTAACTGATTCGGAAGGAATCCTCCTTGGAATAGTAACCTTCGATGATATCATGGACATAGAGGAAGAGGAGGCTACAGAGGACTTTCACAAGTTCGGTTCTTTTCAGGATGTGATCATTGATCCCCTGAAGGCCACGATCTCCTTCCTGTATCAGAAGCGGGTAGTCTGGCTGACGATACTTGTATTCATGAACATTTTCTCAGGGGCCGCCATTGCCGGATTTGAGAACGTGATACAATCATCGGTGTCGCTTATCTTCTTTCTGCCTCTCCTTATTGCCAGCGGTGGTAATGCAGGCTCACAGTCGGCGACCCTGATGATCAGGTCGCTGGCGGTGGGAGACGTCGAAATGAAACACTGGTTCAGACTTGTGGGAAAGGAGTTTGCAGTATCCTTTCTGCTTGGGATAACCATGGCCGCAGGAGTTTCACTGATTGCCAGCGTAAGGTCTCCGGAGATCATTCTTGTGGTTGCCCTTACCATGATCCTTGCCGTGATGGCCGGGAGCCTGGTGGGGTTAACTATCCCGTTCATCTTTACAAAACTCAAACTTGACCCTGCCACGGCAAGTGCCCCGCTCATTACCTCAATAGCTGATATAATGGGTGTATGGATCTATTTCTCCATTGCTGCCTGGATATTAGGCCTGTGAAACATCTTCAGGAGCCATGGATCCGGGATACTTTAAGAATAACCGGGCGACCGGGATCATATTTCATCATTTCTTCATGATGAATGTTTAATTTTGTGATATTTATGATCTGCGGACAGATGTTCAGGCAGGGAGAAAATAGATTCAGACACAATTGACAGTTTAAGGAGCAGAATTATCATGAAAACGGCAAAAAAGATCCTGATGCTGCTGATCATGATATCAGTGACCCAATTTCTGGTTAACGGGCAGACAGTCAGGGTTCGTCAGGACACAGCAGCAATGAACCGGCAAGAGGAGCGGGAGGCTAGGGAGCATTCAGGTGCCGGGGAGCGCCAGGACCGTCAGAATCAAACCCGGTCGCAGAACCAGGCGGGGCAGGGTGGCCAGGCCGGCAATGGTGACACACCACAGTCCCGGCAGGCCAATGCCGGAGAAGTAAAGAAGATCCGGGGAGCCAGGCCTGACTGGAGCAGGGCCAGAGGTGCACGACCGGCATCGGTTGAAAGACCCTCTGGTTCAAGAATCCCCAAAGGAGCAGGCAAACCGGGAGGTGCAAAAGGACCCGGCAGGAGATAGGTATAACAGGAATGAATGACATGATGCGAAACAGGATTCGGTTATATACACTTGCCGGCAGCCTTGCACTGCAGACGCTTGCTGTACATGCCCAGACACGGCCGCTGTCTGCCCCGGCAGCTTATAAAGATGCAACCGATACGGCAGCACAGAACCGCATTCATTCCTTCTATGCCGGTATCGGCGGCGGCAACAACCTGTTGTATCTCGGATCCACCATGTCGCAGGGCCATGGTTTCGAATTTGCCTCGGTTTCATACGGATTGATGGACAAGATTTATTTCTCTGCCACAGGTTTTACTGTCAACAAAATCTCTCCATTCACAGCCTTTTACAGCCTGGGCCTCAGTTTCAACCATACTTTCAATTCATGGTTCGATATAAGCGCTGGCCTTGCACGGTACAATGTCTCAGCATCACTGAGAGATACTCTTTTCGGTAATTTCACCTATGCCGATGTAACTCTGGGATTCGACTGGAAAATATTGTATTCAAAAATTTCAGCAGGAAGCCTTTTTACCGGCGATAAACAGTTTTATCTGCAAACAAGACATTCAAGATATTTTGAAACTCCATCTTTTGCAGGAGGAAAAGCATTCTTCTCGTTTGACCCTTACATAAATATTCTGTCGGGGACAGTTGTGAGCATTGAAACTTCAGACGATATTAAGGAAACCACCGTTTCCCCGGGATTCAGACCCTGGAGAAAAAAAAGACAGGGATCAAATCCATCACCTGTAACCACTTACAGCGAATATTTTGGCCTGATGGAAATAGATTTCGGATTCCCTGCAGCCTTCAGCTATGACTTTTTTACCATTGAGCTGGAGCCGGGTTATGTTATTCCGCTGTACTCCGTGGAAGGTTCATCCGGTACCGGAGGTTTCCTGTTTATGGCAAGTCTCTTCCTCAAAATTTTCTAACTTATGAATGTCCTCATCGTTGAAGATGAAAAAAGCCTGGCCAATGAGATCGCTATTTTCCTTAAAAGGGAGAATTTTCTTTGTGATATGGCTAATACCGGGGCTGAAGCTTCTGAAAAAATCGCGGTCAACCTGTATGATTTCGTACTGCTCGATCTTGGCCTTCCTGATTATGACGGCCTTGATCTTATAAGAGAAGCAAGGAAGAACAATGCAGATGTCTCTTTTATAATTATCACCGCCCGCGGTGCTGTTGAAGACAGGGTAAAAGGGCTTGATCTGGGTGCAGATGACTACCTTCCGAAACCTTTCGCGCTGCCTGAGCTCCATGCCCGCATTATGGCCGTAGCCAGGAGGAAGTTCAGTATATCCTCTCCTGATATTGCTCTCGGGGAATTTGTAATGATAATGGCAGGAAGAAAACTGATGCACGGCAACCACGAAGTTGAGATGACAAAAAAGGAATTCGACCTGCTTTTTTATCTGGCTATCAACAGGAACAAAGTCCTTACCCGGCACCAGCTTTACGAACACATATGGGGAAATATGCTTGATGATCAGTACGACAGCAATTTTATCGATGTTCATATCAAGAATATCCGGAAGAAACTGAATGCCCGCGCTCCTGCTCCCTGGCTGGAGACCGTCAGGGGAGTGGGCTACAGGATAAGCACTGACAATTAATGAACTCAGGGAGTATGATGAAACTCCGGACAAAACTGGCACTTTTCAATCTGCTCTCCAAAGTAGTGTTCTCCGCCTTATTCACCGGTTCCCTTCCTTTTATCATCGAACGGATAAATATCCGGCAGACCGACAATGAGCTGATAAACAAAAGGGAAGAAGTGGTCAGCCTTATCTCGGATACAGGTATTGAGCCATTTATCGTTTCTGATACTGCAGGAGGCTTCGGCAGTTTTAATATTTTAAAGGAAGAGTATATCAGTCTGGAAAGAGCTGATACCTGTGATGAGCTGAACTTTATTGACGTCACCAAAAGAATGATTGATGAAGAAACCATTGATTACCGGGTGATTCACTACTCTCTCAGGATTGACGGAGCATGTTACCTGCTGGAAATAGGAAAGAGTTTATCAAGTATCTCCAAGACCGGACGGAACATACGGAATATCATCCTGGTATTTCTGGCCTTTTTTATTCTTGTCAGCTTCATTTCTGATATTATATATACAGCACGAATACTTCGCCCGTTGAGGATCATTACCGGCAGGCTCGGTAAGATCTCCTCCCATTCGTTTGACGCATCCGGACCGCTTATTACTACAACCGACGACTTTGCCCGGCTTGACCGGACCCTCAGGGAAATGATGAAAAAGATCGACGAACTCTTCAGAAAGGAGAAGGAGATAACGGTAAACATATCGCACGAGCTGATGACTCCTGTCTCGGTGATACGCGGCAAGCTTGAGAACATTCTCTTGCGGAATAATCTCGATCCTTCAGTTGAAGCAGGTATTGAAGAAACACTACGAATTCTCTACCGGCTTAAGACCCTGGTGAATTCAATGCTGATGATTGCCCGCATGGAGAGCAGTCAGTATCTGAAAGAGGAGAACGTGGAACTCTGTGAACTTATCAGGGAAGTGACCGGTGAACTTTCTCCCCTGGCGGAAGACGGAGGAATAAGCATCAGTCTTCAGTGTGAGGGGACAGGTTTATTTGGCAAAGTAAACAGGTCACTGCTTTTTTCCATGCTTTTCAATGTTTTAAACAACGCGGTAAAGCATACTCCGCGGGGAGGAAGTATTGTGATCACGGCAGGGGAGAACGCAGGGCGCTTTGATGTTTCCATCCGTGATACCGGCAGGGGAATGTCACGTGAACAGCTTGACAAACTCTTCACACGTTTCAGCAACAGATCAGGCCCGGCCGCTGACAGTATGGGTCTGGGACTTGCAATTACCAAATCAATAGCCGATTTCCATAACATAGATATAAAAGTTATATCAGAACCTGGCAAAGGGACGCAATTTATTTTCCATTTCCCGGTAAATTCATGATAGCTTCATTTCCGGGGTTTATTTTTGATCTGTAATTTGAAAATAAACTTTAAAAATGAGCATAATGAAAAAGAAAATCCTTTTCGGCGTTTTGGCACTTCTAATCAGTGCCGGTGTTACATCACAAACCACAGAACCGTTGCAGGAACAGACAAAAACGAAAAAACAACTGAGGACGGAGACAAAACAACAGACTCAAATCCGGGAAAATGCCGTGAGCGGCGACCCTGACATGACACGGACCAGGACAAGGGAACAAATAAAGTTACAGGATCAGAGCGGTGATCCCGCAATGTCGAAGGATCAGACCCGTCTCAGATCAAAAAAGCAGTTAAGGGATCAAAGCTGTGATCCGGCAATGACGCAGCAAGCCCGGACCAGGAACGCGAATCATGGAGCAACGGTAAGCAAAACTGCAAGACAGACACCCGGCGGTAAGGGCAAGGGAGCGATTGTCAGCGCGCAGGCGAGACAAGGCCACAGGAATATGAGTGCTGCCAGAGGTGCCAGGACAGGGCAAGCGGTAATCGTCAGGAATGCCGGACGAAGATAATTGCAGGAAAAACCAGGATGGTTTTTTTATTTTCATGTCCTGGAGGAAGGCGGGACGACAGCCAGAGCGTATTGTTAATCAAGAATATGCTCTGTCGGTTTCCCGCCTTCTGCGCCAAGCATCCTGATCCTTATCGTGCCGTTGATAATATCGCCCCTCAGATATGTGTTATTGCTGTTAACAATAACCGGAAAGGCCGTTTTCCCTGTAACCGGGGGATTGTAGGAATACCTGTGCATGTGACCGCTCAGTGCGGCATCAATGCGGGCCTCGCTGAGCACCGGCAGCAATGTCTCATCAAGATGCAGGGTGCCGTGCCAGTCACTCACACCGGGAGGCATGTGCAGTACAACGATCCTGTTCACCGCATCCCTGAATGACTTGTGCTGAACAGCCTGTTTAAGCCATTCCGCCTGCTCATCCCTGTAAGCATCAAAATCAGCAAGACCGCTGTATTCAATGTCGGAATCGGGTTTGTCCTCTCCACAATCCAGTATGATGAATGCAACCTTTCCAACATGGACAATCCTGTATATTTTCCCGTCTTTGACCGGGAAATAGTTCATTAGAAAATCGGCATATGGCCCGCGGGTTTCATGATTTCCCCTGGTAAATACTATCGGCACCCGTTTTGCAAACAGGTCGGCTGCAGCATCAAGGAAATCGGAGAATATTTGTTCCTCACTGATGATCCAGGTTGACATATCCCCGTTAAAGATCACCAGGTCAATCGAACTGAAATCAATGTCCCTGCAAAGGTCCTTCATGAATTCTGCCCTTCCGTGGATATCATTCAGCATGATGAATGATACAGTATCATCGTTTTCACTGAATGTTTTAAATGACAGGGAGTTCCAGCTGTATGCAGGATTGGCGATGGTAGTGCCGAAAATGATTCTTGCATCATTCTCCCAGTGCAGGACTTCCTTTGAGAAGACAGCATAACGGTACCTGGTTCCGGGGCTGAGATTCTCTATCCTGACCTTATGGAGATTCGTGGCAGCCTGTTTGCGGCCCAGATGCGTATCGTAGTATTTCGGACGTTCCTTTCCGTAGAAATGACTTCCGTCATCAGGGGCAACTTCGACCCATGAAAGGGCGTTCTTATTTGTCATCCATACTATTGTGACTCCTGTTTCAGTCATGTCGCAAAGCCAGGGCCCATGAGTTATCCTGAAAGGCAGCTCCTGACCGTAGGCAAGAAGGTTAACTGATAACAGCACCGGTAAAAAAAGCAAGCTTCTTTTCATGTCTTATTATTATTAATATTCGTTCACAGACTCAGGATGGAATTAATGATTTCCAGATTTGAGGATTCTGTCGGGGTATTAAGTTATCTGAAATGGTAAGTAACATAACTGACCCGATAAGAAATACAAGCTACCGCCCATTCAGTTCAATGGTTACCAGGACCGGCATATGATCCGAGGCAGAGGCAGGAATGACTTCTACATCCCTGACTGTCCAGTCATGGCCACCCGAGAGGAAAATAAAATCTATTCTTGAGTCAGGCTTCTCAAATGAGTGTGTAAACCGGGGATCTCCTTTAAGCAAAGCTGCATCTTTGAATCCGCCTGTGATCACTTTGTAGGGTTCACTGCCGGGCGTAAAATTGAAATCCCCGCCTAAGATCACCGGCAGCTTTGTTCCCTCAAGTATTTCACGGACTGCTTTTGCCTGGGCAAGCCTGTTTTTAGCATACTGATGGCATAAATGCGTGCCGGCAAAAATTATTTTCTGCCCGTTGGGAAATGTATGGCTGACCAGCAGCAAAGCCCTTCCTTCTCCTCCTTCAGGGATCGGGAGACTGTAATTTGAAGATTCCGCGGGAAAGCGTGCCAGTAATCCTTCTCCGTAACCTCCGCTGCTGTAATCAATTGCTTTTCCGAAGAATCCGTGCATTCCGGTCATCCGTGCAAGTTCGGCAACCAGATCCACGGGGATGTCATTATTCAATTTTGCCGAACGCATCGTCATGCTGTCCACTTCCTGGAGTGCCACAAAGTCGGGCTTGTATTTATTGATCACCTCCGCAACCATTGCCAGGTTGCTCTTGCCGGGATTATAATGCTGCTCCCCATGGTAGATATTGTATGTCATTACCCTGATCTGCTGAGCTGACAATGGCAGGCTAAAAGACAGCAGAAGCAGCACTGCAGGAAAAGCGCGGCATAATGATCTGAACCATCCGGATGGTTTCACCGTTCGGGAGAGAAAATAATGTCTGTTCATATCAGTTTATGTATGTTTATATTACTTTATGGCTAAAATAATTAAAAAAGCAATTCAGTCTGAATCCGAAGCCTGCCGGATACCAGACAGCTCCGGCCGGCGTTTTGCCAGGACTTGCACAGACAGCTTCCGGCCAGGGTTTTTCAGATCAGAAAAATCTTACCTGGAAATAAATGCTGATGAAACCCGGTGCGAAAGCTCCATTTTCAGGCAGCATCACCTGTTGAATGTCCGGACCTTTTTTATATCATATAGTTCCAGGCTGTTCCCGCCTTTATGGGTTGAGAGGGCAACAGCTATCAACCCTCCCGGAAGGTATTCGGCTGAATGTGCCATCGGGACACTTGCGCTGAACAGACTTTTTTTTGTCTGCCTGTCAATCAGTACAACTCCTCCGCCTGAGGAGGTTACCAGTATCTTTTTGCCTACATCCACAGGTTTGCAATCGTCTGTCGGAACCATAAGTTTCTTCATTCCGGGAGAAAGATCCGCAGCATCCCCGGCGGTCCATTCCCAGACTACTTTAACATCTTCACCGGTCGAATTATCAAGGTCAGTTATCAGCACCCTGTCATCCCCGCAGGCGATTATTTCCCGGCTGTCCCTGTGTTGACAGGAGTATCCTGTCATGATCAGGATGGCCATTACAACCGGTATCTGCATTGATATTTTCATCTTGTCAGATATTATTTATTGTTCATGAGTTAACCCGATTCTGACGCTGAACAGAAACAACCTGAGTATTGTTAATTAAATAACACTGGTCATCTGTATCATATCCGGTTTCCATTGCATGGAAAAAACCCGCACAGGTTTGTCATGTAAAATAAACAAAAATAAAAGAATACATGAAACCTCGCCAGGCAGATTTCAATGACAAACAAACTATCAATGAAAATTCCGGTAAAAAAAGAAATCCAAAACCGGGGCGGCAATTGATGATCTAAGCATATCTTTGGAATTTGATACGGAAGGATTAATGTTGTTTTAATTTGTTGTTATGTCGCGTAAACGAACTGTTGAAGAGATAAATGAGAAGATCCGCAAAGGGAATGCCGTCGTTCTCACAGCAGAGCAGGTTGCGGAGATGGGCCGCGAAACAGGATCTGCCGGAGTGGCTGAAAAGGTTGATGTTGTTACCACCGGAACTTTCGGGCCGATGTGCTCATCGGGAATGTTTATAAACTTCGGCCATGCCGATCCGCCGATCCGCATGGAGAAGGTTACGCTGAACAATGTTCCCGTCTTTGCGGGCATTGCTGCCGTTGACGCCTACATCGGAGCCACGGAAACCGCGCTGCCCCACGATCAGTACGGCGGCGCCCATGTCATCGAGGATCTGATTGCCGGAAAGGATGTATTGCTTCAGGCCACGGCCAAGGGTACCGATTGTTATCCGCGCACCGAGGTGAAGACACTTATCAGCAGGGACTCGGTCAACGAGATGATAATGTTCAATCCCCGCAATGCCTACCAGAACTATAATGCAGCGGTGAACAGCACCCGGGAAATGAAATATACCTATATGGGTACCCTGCTGCCCTCATTCGGCAATGCCACTTTCTCCACATCGGGCGAACTCAGTCCTCTCCTTAACGATCCGGAAATGAGAACCATTGGTATCGGTACCCGCATCTTCCTCGGCGGAGCCACCGGATATGTGGCATGGCACGGCACCCAGTTCAATACCGGGAAGCCGCTGAATAAACACGGTGTTCCTGTGGGCAATGCAGCTACCCTGACCCTTATTGGCGATGCAAAAGGGATGAGCACTCAGTTCATAAGGGCCGCATATTTTGAGAAGTACGGGGTCTCCATTTACATAGGCGTGGGGATCCCCATACCTGTACTCGATGAGGATATGGCCCGGCGGGTAATGGTGCGCAACAGCCAGATTGAGACCAATATAGTTGATTACGGCTCCCCTGGTCATGAAATACTCGGCCGTACCGACTACAGGTCGCTGTTCTCGGGTGAGATGAGCCTCAACGGGAAAAAAATACGCACTGCCCCGCTGTCAAGCCTGAAAATCGCCCGCGAGATTGCTGAAAGGCTTCGCAGTGAGATTTTATCGGGGAATTTCTTCCTGACAGCCCCGGTTGAGGGCTTCAGAAAGACCCGGGGATTGAATAGTCTGAAAATAAGGCTTTAACAAAATAAATTTACATTCAGATGAAAAGCAGAAGATTTGTGCTGACCTTTCCTCCTGAAACAACAGGTGAGCCGATAACATATAACCTTATCAGGAAATTCGATATAATGGTCAACATTGTGAAGGCTGATGTGACACCGGGCCATATCGGCCACCTGGTGATGGAAATGACCGCCCCGCCAAAGATTCTGAATGAGGGTCTTGAATACATCAGGGAGCATAATGTGGAGTGTGTTTCCATTGACCGCAGGATCACCTACCGGAAAGATATGTGCATTCACTGCGGCGCCTGTTCGGCAGTCTGTTTTGCCGGGGCGCTTACCATGGTCCGGAAAACGGCAGAACTTACCTTTGACCCCGAGAAGTGTGTGGTGTGCGAGCTGTGCCTCACCGCCTGCCCGCTGAAGCTTTTCTCAATCGATCTTGGCTAAGATCCATGCATACCAGCCGCGCCTTTACCGGGAAACTATGGGTAACAGGCGCTGGATGTGCTTCAGGGCCGCCTGGCGCGAGACGGACCTTTGGGCGGCAATTGACAGGGAGCACTATCAGCACGAAGCCGAAAGGTTTACCCTGGATAGAATAGTATACTACCGTGATATCCTTGAAGAGTTTATTTCACTCCGGCCCGAGTTCCGTGATTCGCTCACCCCGGTATCGGTGCCGGCCGGGTCACATCCGCTAATCATCTCAATGAGCGGGGCCGCACGGCAGGCAGGAACGGGCCCCCTGAGCGCCGTTGCCGGAGCAACCGCGGAATATATCTGCAGAGACATAATTGAGAAATTCAGGGCAGAAGAGGTGATAATAGAGAACGGAGGCGACATCTTTATGAAATTAACTGCACCCGTCACCGTGGCCGTGTACGCCGGCGATTCCCCCCTGTCGGAAAAGATCGCACTCCGGCCGGCACCTTCCGACACTCCCCTTGCCGTCTGCTGCTCATCGGGAACGGTGGGCCACTCGCTCAGCTTCGGGGTGGCTGACGCATGCGTGATTGCCTGCCGTGACGGCGCACTGGCTGACGCTCTCGCAACAGCCTTCGGAAATGAAGTTAAAGGAAAAGAGCAGCTGGGCGCTGTGACGGAAAAAGCACTTAAAGTACCTGAGATCATGTCGGTTGTAATAGTGAAGGATGACCAGGTTGCAATGGGAGGCTCACTGGAAATAAAACTGGCATGACAGAAACCAGGTAGCGGGATCCTGCCAGACTTCCTGTATGACTATTTAATTTATCTCAGTATCAGCTTCATGGGAACCCTGATGAAACGCGCCCGGTATTTATCAACATCCCTGAAGATATCAACAGGGTTTAATGAATTTACACAATATGAAACCAGGAGCATGCCGTTTTCAATGTACTGCCTGTGAGCAAGAGCATTATACGTAATTACACGTTTGTTCGGATCAGACTCCATTTCCGTTGTGTGGTAAATCATTTTCTTGTTATGGAAGCCCCTGTAAGGAGAATCCGATATGTAGGTATAAATATCGGCACCGGCCCTTTCCTGGGTCAGCAGAATGTATTTCCTGCCGTATCTGAATATGCTGAATTGTTCTGAGACGGAAATGTCGATATCGAGAGGCATTGATTTCCTGATGTCCTTATCCCACGATGAACCTGTATAGTATTCCCAGTCTGATTTAAAAATGTTACTGCTGAAGGGAACGCGGGCCACATGTATTTTTGACATGTCCGGCAGGTTCCTGGTGCCATATATATATATCCATCCTTTATCCACCATCACGCAGTTACCGAAATCGATCAGGCTGGAGGGATAATCAATATTTACGGTTTGAGTTTCAATATGCCTGAAACCGGGATAACTGAATGACAGCAGATCAATATGGGATATCCGGAACGAGAATATCTCCTCTGCCATTCTGCCTGTTTCATCATCTGCCCCTTCAGGGAGCCTGATGTTTATTATAACCGAAGTATCATTCACCAGGCTGAGGGCAAATACATAAACAGTGTCATTCATTATAAATCCGTGGCCCGGCCAGTACCAGCGGTATGTGGAATCTCCCGGCTCATTTACCGGTTCCATGAAAGTGCGGGGATCATCAGTGCTTCCCCTGACTATTGCCCGGGTACCTGTCTGTTCCCTGTTTACAACAATGAAGGCATTTCGCAGCATGGGTGTGCTCATATCACGCGCCCCGTTCACTACTTTCCCGAGGAAACAATCGCCCAGAAGGAAAACGGATGATTTATCCGGTAAAAGGAAGGAGAAAAGTCCGTCCGCACCGGTGACCCCGCCGGAATCGGAATAGAATAAGGAGCCGAATTCCTTATCAGGGATCACCGGGTACGATGTAGGATCAGCGCCGGATTTGCATGACTGGTGTGACAGCAGAGAAAATAAAAATACGACGGCTGTGAACCTGACGAGATCATTCCTGTTAATTTTCATTTGTACATTACTTTATCTGTATGGATCTTTTCTTCTGTTTTTTCATGCGGCCTGTATCTGACAGTAATGAACCGCGGGTGATAAATAGTGGCATCCTTCTGAATGTCTTCCCAGAAATTCAGTGTGATCGTGTTGTAACTGACCAGCAGTTCACCGGGTTTTGAGAGATGATAATGAGCCTTGGCATTATAAGGCAGCAAACCTTTTTCCCTGTATTCGGGACATGTATATACTTCATTGGTTTCTCCGAAGGGCCCGGCCGGACCAGTGCCAACCCTGATGCCTATTTTATCCGATATACCCATTACGGTAAATGTGAGCAGGTATCTGCCGTCATCAGCGGGTGTGACACTGAGTTCGTTGGAAACCGCGTCGGTAATGGGGGAGATGTTCTCTTTTCCTGCGATCCATGCTTCTCCGTTCCAGAAAGTCCATCGGCTTGTCTCTTCAAAGTGTTCCGGTCTGACCCGCGCAGCAACCAGTGATTTTTTCTCCCCTGCAATTCCGTATATGTATACATAGCCATCGGGGCGGGGGGCGCCGGCTTTCGCGGTATTAACAAAGATTCCGCTGCCAAAGTATACCCTTCCGTGAACAGGATGCACAAATCCGAGGCCGGTGGGTATCTGCTCACAGGTACCCAGACCCTCCGGGGTGGGCTCCCTGATTTTCAGAATGGCCACATTGGTGGCCTCAAAGTCAAAAACATTGGGACCAGTTTTATGAACATGGTAGGCGAAAATGTAAAGGGAATTCTTTTTTGCATGATTGACAAATCCATCCCCAAGCCAGAAATACTCCCCGTCACGGCTGTTCCTGTTGTCGGGAATGAAATATGACACAGGGTTCCCCTCATTGTCCTTGTTGTAACAGAAAACAATTGCTGATTCAGCCGGTATGACTCCGGTCATCCAGGCAGTGGTGTTGTTTACCATGACGTTGCCAGGCAGGGGCACATTGTTCCTTACTTCGCCAATGTATGTATCACTGAAGATAAAGAGGGTTTGTTTGTTCTTGTTTAGCTGATCTTCTACACCATCAAGCGGGATGGAAAAAATACCGTCAGCCGCAAACCAGCCGGAAGTCCGCTCCATCAGGGCGGTCCATTCAGGAGCCGGTTCGCTTGTAAAGCAAAGGGGATCCATGGGCCCTGCCTGACCGCAGGAAGCGCCGGGGCCGCATGAAGTGCAGCAGCCGGCCAGCACTGCAGCTGATGTGACAATGAAGGCTGTGGTTTTCATGATTAATTCCTGCTCAAAGTCATTGGTTTCAGTTTATTCCTCAACGTACTTTATTATTGCATCCTTCCATAACAGATAACCCCTGCCGTTCAGATGCAGCCCGTCAATGCTGTATTGCGGGTTCAGCCTGTGATTTTCCGTCTGGAAAATGTTGAAAAGATCAATATATGTCAATCCGTTTTCAGTCGCAATATCCTTAAGATGACCATTGATCCTGATTATTTCCGTGTTCCGGCGTGTATAGTGGATGCCGTCATCCGTGGGCAGAACACTCTGGATATAGATCCTCGTACCCGGAGACGATTGTCTTATGCGTTCGATTATTCTCCTGTAGTTCCCAACAATGTATTCAACACTTTTCCCGTTCGACAGGTCATTGGTTCCGATCATGATGAATATTTTGGACGGGTTGGATTCAGTGACTTCATCAAGACGTTCGAGGATGCCGTCGGTATCGTCGCCGCCTATACCCCTGTTCTTGATGTTGGGATTACTGAAAAGCTCCCACCATTCGCAGTTGTCAGTGATGCTGTTTCCCAGAAAGATGATCTCGTTTGGGGTGTCTGGCAGGCTCTCAAAATGTTCTTTTTTATGGTAATAGTATGCCCTGAGTGCCTGGTTCCAGGCTGCAAGATCCTCGGCATACTTATCGTAGGCCATAATTGCCCCGGTTTCTTCCCGGGTCAGCAGGGTGCTCATGGATGGCGGCGGACTGTCAGGATGACTACCCCATTTCCGGTCAGGGGCCGGCCCCATTACAAGTTCAAGCATTCCCCCTGCGGCCAGGTCTGCCTGCCTGAACCATGGCTTGTTAAGGACGGTGCCGTTAAGCGCGGCCCTGCGGATATATTTGTTTTCGGCTGAATTATTCACTGTTTTAATGACAAATTCTTTTCCTGGGTAATATTCTTTGTCCAGACGGATGGTTATTTTCTCAAAAAGAGGACTGCCTGTTTCAAATACGGGATCGGCTGATGTGCCGCCATCTGTCTGAAATAGTCCAATTGCGCTCATAACGTACAATGCCCCTGCCTGGAGGGGATCATGGCACGGATTGAATGCTCCTGCCTTCCCTGACCTGTATTCCGCCATGATATCACGTGTCAGTTTCTGGGTCAGCCAAGGCTGACCGGCATAATTGAAAAGCCATGCTGCCTGCAGAGGCAGTTGTTCCGTGCTGTACTCACCCGAATACAGAAATTCTTTTATCAGGTCGGGACTGGTTTTGCCGGAGCCGCCGGACTTCAGGGAACTGTCGATGCTTTCTTCCAGCCTTCGGATAAACTTTTCGCGGCCGGCAGAGATCAGCAGTCCATTAACATCATGCGGAACAAAAGCCGACAGGGGCTTGTTCTCCTGCGGGAGTACATTTTTATAATTGAAAGCTCTTTTTGTAAATGTCCTGAAGTCCGGAATATTACCTGATCTTTTCGCCATTTGCGCGGCTGTCCAGTCAGTGAAGGCATATCCGCGGGTAATGGCAGCTGAGTCGGCGGTTCCTCCTGCAATACCTGTTTTAAGATATGCATCGAGATACATGACACCGGCAAATCCCCCGCCCCGGTGAGGAGCTCCCGCGACCGTCAGATCATGAACGACCGCCCTGTACATCATGCTTGTGTCATAGTTGCGGATGTTCTGCTGGTAGGCGCTTACCATCATAGGGATCCCGTACGAAACCACCGGCGTTGCCGGATACTCCACTCCCTCCGCAGCTTCAGGCAGCCATCCTCCTTTCTGACCGGTTTCCAGCAATGAAAGCACACACTTGTTGGACAAGTCAGGCTGGCACAGATTCCTGAGCTGGAAAAGGGCAATGGCCCCTGCACCCGGAGGGTCACATCCGTAAACAGGATAATCAGGGTTGCCAGGGACCTGCACTTTCTCATCCATGTCAACATACATGCCGTTAACATCGCTCCATGTGGTTTGTCCGGCAAACGCCCGATACATTGAGGTGTAGAACAGCTTCAGGTTCTCTTCATCACCACCTTCCACCAATATGCTCTTCAGAAGCCTGTTCCATTCATCCCTGCTTTTTTCCCTGACTGAACTGAAGTCCCATGCAAACGGCCCAAGCTCGGTTTCAAGGTTAAGCCTGGCCTGATCCACACTCACAAGTGATATGCCCGACTGAACCAGTATCTCTTCGCCCTCTTTGGTGCTGAAATTCAGGAAGGCGCCAATACCCTTGTCGTCATACGACAGGTTGATCTCTTCCGCGTTGCGGATGATCCTGTCTCCAATCCATCCATTGAATGATTTAAAAGGCTTGCTGAGGCGAATCACAAAATGAATTGTGTACCTGTTGGCTTCGGCACCCATCAGGCTTTGCTGGATTGAAAAACCGGCTATCTCCGTGTTGCTTACTTTCCTGATGCCTGCTCCGGTAATCTCATACCCATGGCCGGTGGGGATCTTCAGATCGAAGAGCAGCCGGGCCGTGTCACTTTCAGGATAGGTATACTTCTGGAAGGCAGCCCTTGTGGTTGATGTTAGTTCGGCTTTTATTTTATAATCATCCAGAATGACAGAATAATAGCCTGGTTGTGCTTTCTCGTTCCGGTGACTGAACCTTGAGCGGTAACCGGAATCCGGATCCTCCGGGCTTCCCCGGAAGGTTTTGAGTCTGCCGGTAACAGGCATGACAAGAAGCCCTCCCATGGTCCTTGAATGGATATGACTGAAGCCGGCTATGCTTTCTACATTATAATCGTATCCTGCTTTCCAGCCGTTCGCCTGGTTATCCGGACTGATCTTCACCATTCCTGCAGGCGTGGTTGCCCCCGGGAAAAGTGTCCATTGCGGGAAGGAAGTACCCATGAGCGGATCAACATAGTCAACCGGCTCCATTGATTGTTTCTGTGCTGAAAGTACTGCAGCCGATACAATCAAAGCAAACAGCAGAATATATTTTTTCATGTGAAAATAAATTTATATACTACTGAAGATCAAGTTGTTCACATGGAACCCACATGAATTTTATTTTCATGCTTGTTTGTGATTTTGTATCGTGTGGGTTTCATAGGAACTGATTATCATTAAGGCATTTCAGTGCTGCAAATCCGGGAAATCAGACCCGGGCCGGCGAAACGTTAAAAGGCCATTCTTTTATCTTAACAGAATCTTCCTGGTTTCAACGCCCCTGTCCCATTGCAGGCGGGCAATCACCAATGTTGCAGGGAAGCGGCTGCAATCTATCCCGGTATCGGCTTTGATCATGCGTGACATGTACAGTCTTCCGTCAAGTCCGTAAATACTGAGCATTGACGGGGTATTGACGTTCCGTATATGAATTATTCCTGTTGCCGGATGGTAAATAATTCTGGCTGGGGCATTATCGTCAGGCACGGGGTCGACAGCGACCGGGGTATTGAAGAGCTTAATGGTATCCGGTTTTATCACGGCAACAGCAGCTTCAGGATCGAGCCAGAAGAAACGGCCCCGGTAATTCCTGGTATCACTGTAAATGGAATTGAAGTTTGTGGTGTTCACATTGAAGGAAATGAGGATCTCGCCGTTTTCCCGGAACTGCGGATGGGCAAACAGATTATAGGTCATATTCGCCTTTGGCTTGGTAATGACCGCAAACCGGTTTTCAATGCCTCCGGCAGCCCTGGTGTTCCACGGTCCGGTGATTTTGCCGGCTTCAAGGACCCAAAGCTCGCCTACAAGCCATATTTCATGCATCAACAGGTAAAACCTGCCGTTTCTTTCATATACATAGAATGATTCACTCATCGGCCGGTTCCCGACAGGTACGGCATCGGCGATGTTACGTGACCAGGTGTCGGGCCCTGCATAGAACTCCCATGGTTCTTCAATGGTTTCCGACACACGGGCGAGGTAAGGAAGCGGATAGGTGTATTGCCCCGACGTTGTATCCTTCACCCCGAAAATATAGGTATGATCACCGCTTTTAATGACGCAGGCGCCGAACCTGAAGGCAGAGTCAGTCACGGATTTGAACGGGGTTGTTGAGATGTATTCAAAGCCGGGATATTTGAACGATGCCTTGTATGTTGTTCCCACAATGAAGTTGAAGCCTGGAACCCCGGTGTTCCCGGGCTTTATTCTGACGGCAAAGACCTTAACCGTATCATTTTCAATTACAGCATGCTCGGGCCAGAAAATATCTTTTCCCTCTCCGGGAATGAACGACGACGGGTTTGCAGGTGTGCCTGCATATAAGGTTGTCATTTCATTTCCTGACTCAAGTATAGCTGAATTATTTATGAATCGTGATTTTCCCGGATTGATGCTGAATTCCCCGGTCCTTTCCCCTATGAAACTGTCACCGAACAGCCAGAGGGTTTTATTGTCAGGCAGGAGAAGGGAGATAGTTGCATCGGCTGCGAGCCATCCTCCCGGCACATTGTTGAATTTCACGAAATGCTCCATGGCTTCCCGGACCACTTCCTGTGCCTGGATACTGCAGGGCATAACAGCAAGGCCGGATAAAAATCCGGGAATAAGTAGTTTTGTAATAATGGAAGGAGGTTGTTTCAGTTTGCTGGTCACGATATAATCTTTTTTTTTGTTATTGTTTCCGGTTCCTCTCCCTCTCCCTGATCATTACAGGTTTGCCCGACCTGTATTCAATGGTATAGTATTCATTCCTGTAATATACATGATGCATGCGTCCGTTGAAAGTGAAGTCTTTGGGTGGTTTGATTGCCGTACCGTTGGGGTCAGGATAGAAACCGAAGAAGTCCTTGAGCATGGTCTGGGCAAATGCGACACCTGAGGACGACTCCCTGTTGCACCAGTCGCGCTCGGCTATTCTGACCAATGCCTTTTTGCTGGTTTTGTTTTCTCCCCATAATTCATGGGCCTGGGCCCATATGCCTTCATTGGTGACAGGCTCAACAGCATGGTAGAAGTTCAGTGCCTTATCCGGATAACCCATTTGCGTGAGTGCATCCATAATATCCACCGGCCATCCGTCGAAGGCGCCGAACGGCCCGTGGTCAGCCCGGTCCGATTTGTCGGCGGCAGGATCACTGAGTGACTGTGCCCTCATCCAATGATCCGTGATCAGTTCGTTATACAGAAATTCAAGCATCTCGCTCTTTATTGAGTCTGGAATTTCATCGGGGATATATTTGCCGAAGAAGGCAAAATCAAGGCAATGCCTGACCTGGATCGTTTTGTTCCCGGGATAAAGGCTGTTCCAGACGCCGTTGCCGGCATAAAGCTTAAGAATGCGTCCGATCATTTCCGAAGCCAGGGTGTTCAGCGAGTCTGCTTTCTGCTGTTCACCCCGATGCCGGTGCAGCTTGGCAGTCTCGCGCATCATCCAGGCATAGCCGATATTGAATGACGGCACTATATGCTTGTAGGTAGGAACACACTCGAGAAGGTTCCATTCATCGTCACCGAAATCGGCAAGTTTGTAGATATCATCTGTACAGCCCTCAGTGCCATAGAGGGAGATCCTTTTCCAGTTCATTGCGTAGTCATCAAGATGTTGCAGAACGGTTTTGGTGCCGATGGTTTCATCAAGGAAGGCATAATCACCGGTGACGGCAATATAGTCGCGGATCATCTGGAACAGGGCCCAGTAATTTGCGGAATACCCGTTTCCCACGCCCTTACCGCCAAAATTATCCATCCCGTAATACTTGCTCGGATCGATCATTATCCATGACGATATGTGCTCCTTCATCATCGCGGGATCAACCACTGCCCAGAGTGTTGACCACAATGTGATATCCCAGAAAAACGTGATGGATGCGCCCCAGCGCGGCCCGCCTGTGAGAAATACCTTACTGTGCCGGGGAAGATTGGTATTTGTCATGTACAGCATCGTCAGGGGGCTTGTGTAATAAACTTTCCTGGCTGACATATCGCTGGTTTCCAGAATGGGAAAACATCCTGAAATAAATGAATTGCCCGGTTGGAACATTGTTTTCCATTTTTCTTCCCAGCTGTCCCTGATTCCCCTGAAATAGCCCTCAAAACCGGCAGACCATTCCAGAACATTTTGTTTTATTGTGTCAGGATTGTCTCCGTAAGACATAAGGTACCTGATTTTTCGGGTTGCGCCGGGCTCCATCCTGAATTTCCATGACACTGTGGCGCCGCATTTTTTAGGAGAGACCTGATCAGGGGCGGTTACCACTGAAAAGGAAGTTATTGCTTCCGACTCCGTATCCTGAATATATATGACATTGTTTTCAACTGAGGTTGTGAATTTCCTGCTGTTCATTATTTCCTCATCCCGTGGCCATTTCATCAGAACCTTCTGAAGCACCGGCTTGCCGCTGACCAGTTCCCATGACAGGCCCTCCTTTTCAAATATCTGTTCACCGAGGTGCTCCCTTATATTTTCAACTTCTTCATTGCGGTTTGTGACCGTGCCCGACATGCCTGGGTACGGATACCACCATTGCCAGTCTCCGCCGTATTTGCTGACAAACCCGATCAGATCAAGTTCGGGACTGATCTCCCGTGCAACGGAGTCTTTATTGGTTATTTCCACTTCCCACATAACTGCATCCTTATCAAACAGCATCCGGGTAGAGCTGAGGATCTCAAGGTTGTCGAGGGAACCCTTCCTGAGCCCCTGGTAAGGCTGCCAGCGCCATGAATTCACTTTCGGTGTCTTGCCGTTTATTCTCAGGGTACCGCTGTGATATCCGCCGGAGAAGGGTGCGGAGACAAACCAGCTTATCGATGTCATGTCCCTGTTCAGCAGGGCCTGTCCGCGGAAGTTCCTGATGGAAGGCTCCATTTCAACGGTGTCGGTTGATACCCAGAATGCTGACAGTTCGTCGAGTGACGGTATGGCATTGTACGGCGAAGACTGATCATTTGTATGGCTTTTGCAGGATGCAAGGATCATTACCACCGGAAGGACCATGATTAGGATCGGTTTCTTCATGTCTGTCATTCATTAAGTTTATATTTTTTTGAATACATTCTTACTTCAGGTCCACCTGAAAGGCCGGTTTTCCGGGATCCGGTTCAGGAAGGAGCAACAATGGCCCGGCCGGAGATTTTTATTGCCGCTGAAATATCCGTTGTTGGATCCTGCCATGTGCTGCCGTTGTTTAATTGATGCCAGGTTGAACTGCTGCCATAATTTTTAATTATATCCGTTATTCTGCGTGAGGTTCGGGTTTAGGTACCTTTCTTTCTGTGGTACCGGAAAAAGAATATTATGTGGCTGTATGTTGGCAGTGGGCTTTGCGAGACGGATCCGTTCAAAAAGCTTTCCCATCCTTATCAGGTCGAACCATCTGTGGCCCTCCATGACGAATTCCCATTGTCTTTCCTGCAACACGGCATCCCTGAAAGCCTGGTAATCCAGACCGGCGGCAAGATCATCCAGACCGGCCCTGTTGCGAATTGCATTTATGGAATTATAGGCTTCAGCCGCGGGCCCGTGGTGAATTTCATTGAGTGCCTCGGCATACATCAGAAGCACGTCGGAATAGCGGAGATAAATAAAGTCGGCATCAGACTCCCCGTTCTGTCTTCCTCCTTCTGCTTCCTGGTCCCAGTACTTCCTGATATAGGGTCCGCTGAAAACCTCACCTTCAAACTCTGTTATGAAAGTTGCTGCTTTTCTTTTGTCGCCTGGCGCAAAGCTGTTGTAAAGGAAGTCCAGCGGACGCTCCCAGCCCTGTCCGTTGCGGGTTCCGTTTGCCGCGACCGTGGTGGGCATGAGGCGCACGATGAACTGGTTTGTTGTCCAACCTTCACCCAGTGTTCCGCTGAAATTGACGGCCCAGATGATCTCACCGGCATTTGCGTTTTTCAGCCTGAAAATGTCAGCAAACTCAGGTTCAAGAGTGTAATGCCCGATGACCTTTTCAAGGCTGGTTTTTGCCAGATTGAAATCACCGGTATTGTTGGTCAGCGCACCCCGGGTCAGGTAAACCTTTGCCAGCAGGGCTGATGCAGCAAGGCTGGTGGGCATTCCCTGAACCCTGTTGGGAAAAGGGTTGATCCTTAGCAGCTGTTCTGCTTTCTCAAGATCACTTATAATGCTTTCATAGACTTCTGCCACCGGGGTCCTGGGAATCTGGGTCTCTGCAGCTGTTTTGGTTGAAAAGAGCTGCAGCGGGATATCGCCGAACAGCCTGACAAGATCAAAATAAAGCATGCCCCGAAGAAAATATGCCTCCCCCCTGAGGTGATCCTTAATCTCCGGTCTGGAATAATGTTTGATATTCTCTGACTCCTCGAGCAAAACATTGGTTGAGTTTATCACTTCATAGCAGCCAACCCAGATATAATATACCGTGGCATTATTCACATCGAATGTGAATTGTGAAAGGTCAAGCATGTCGATTGAGGACCCCGTTTCATAGCAATTGTCGGATGCCAGATCCTGCAATACCCAATAGTTATTAAAAAACAAACCACCTCCGGTCCAGGTCCAGGTGATCAATCCGCCGAACATGCCGTCAGCAAAGCTTACCAGGTCCTTTTCGGCGAGAAAGTAATTGTCGTAGTTCAGTTCCGAACGCAGGTCCTGCTCAAGAAAATCCATGCAGCCTCCAAGTGAAAGCAGCACTGTCAGTATAATAATGATTTTTTTCATCGTATATAATTTATTTTTAGGTCGGATGCCTGTCTGACCCCCCGGTCAGGGAACCACACATGATTGAACGCAATTGTATTCATTCGTGTTTGTGTTTTTGGTCAATCACCCGGATCTCATGGTCCTGCCTGACCGGTTAAAAAGTTGCATTTATGCTGAACAACAGGGATCTTGCAGTAGGGTATGCGCCGTAATCCGCTCCCTTTCCGAAGACACTCCCGCCGAAAATTGACACTTCCGGGTCGTATCCTGAATACCGGGTCAGTGTGTAGAGGTTGTAACCGCTGAGCGACAGCTGGATATTGCGTGTTCTTATGCTGTTCAGCAGCTTCTGCGGCAGGGTGTAGGAGAGGGACACCTGTTTGAGCCTGACATAGGAACCATCTTCTACATACACATCGGACATGATGGTTCCATGTGGCGATGCATTGGCCCTGGGATACTTGTTCGTCGGATTGGTCTCGGTCCATCTCTGCAATGCCACTGCAGAGTTATTCTGGAATCCGTCAAAGCTCTCGAGCTGGAACCTGTTGAAATTGACAATCTCATTGCCGTAATCACCCTGAAGATAGATATCAAGTGAGAAATTCTTGTATGAAAAGGTGTTCCTCAGCCCAAAGGAGAAATCGGGGTTGGCATTTCCCAGCTTAAAATAGTCATCCACGGTAAGCTTGCCATCCTTGTTCCTGTCGATGTATTTCCGGTCGCCGTATCTGGCAATCTTGGAAGGGAAGAATGGGATTTGCGACAGTTCTTCGTTGCGCTGGATGATCCCGTTCGATTTGTAGCCGTAAATAACCCCTATCGGTTCTCCTTCAGTGATCATTGTCCAGTCAAGGATATTCAGCACGGAAACCCCATAGATCCTGTCCGACTTGTCGAGGTTTGTCACTTTGTTCCTGTTAAACGAGAGATTAAAGCGGGTGTTCCAGCGAAAATCCCCCTCGAAATTGACAGTGTTCATTGAAAACTCGACACCCTTGTTCTGCAGGTCACCAACGTTGGCCCAGACATATTCAAATCCAGAGGACCTGTTGACCGGCAGGAACAGAAGCAGGTCGGAGGTGTTTTTCAGGTATGCTTCCGCAGTAAACTCCAGGCGCGATTTCAGGAGGCTGAGGTCTATGCCTGCATCATACTGCCGGGTAACTTCCCATTTCAGGTCGTTGTTCCTGAGTGAATAAACGTATGTGCCGATAACTTCAGCGTTGGATCCTTCCCCGTAAAAATAGGGATGCGTCCCCATCAGGCTCAATGTGGCACCGGAAGGGATACCCTCATTGCCGACGCTTCCGGCACTAAGCCGGAGTTTCAGATCATTAATGGTTTTAACACCGGAGAAAAAATTCTCCTTTGAGATGCGCCATGCAGCAGATACTGACGGGAAAAATCCCCATTTGTTTTCCGTTCCGAACTTTGACGACCCGTCAAGCCTGCCTGACACAGTAAGGTAGTATTTACTGTCGAAATCATACATTATCCTGCCAAGCCCCGACAACATGGCCCAGGAGCTGTATCCCGACATAATGGTCTTGTCAAGCCCCATGCCCAGATTGTAATAAGTAAGTCGTTCATCCTCGAAGCGCTCGACCGCTATCTCTGCTCTCTCAGAAACAAACTTCTGGGCGGTCTGGCCCAGGAGCACATTGAAATGATGCCGGTCAGCTGCAAACTTGTAGGTCAGCGTATTTTCCATCAGCCATGTATAGCCTTTGATGTCGACATTCGACCCTTTTCCCTTGTCCTGGCCGCGTTTAATGAAGCTTGGAATGTATTGCTGTTCCTTGTTGAAGAAGGCGTCTGCACCGACCTTGAATTTGAACTGCAGGTTTTTAACAATATCCCAGTCGACATAATAATCGCCAATGAGCCTGTCAGTGGTTATTACAATGTCGGTTTCATTTATCTCCGCAACCGGGTTCGGGATATTATTGATGGTATTGCTCTCATATGTATATCCTCCCACCCTTGTGGTGTCATACACTTCCTGTCCGGGATTGAACAGCAGGGCCATGGCAGTCACGCTGGAAGCCACATTGGGTACCCCTGTAGTGACACCGTGGCTGACGGACTGCGACATGTTCAGGTTTATGCCTGTCCTGACCTTCTCTGACAGGTCAGTGTCGAGATTGAACCTGACAGTTCCCTTGTTGAAATCAGAGTTATGAATGATCCCCTTATTAGTGACCAGGTTGGCAGAAAGGAAGTACCTGATGTTGCCTGCTCCGCCCTGTAAAGAGATCTGGGAATTGGTCAGCGGAGCGGTGCGGAAGATCTGATCCTGCCAGTCGGTGCCTTTCCCGAAACGGCTGGGGACCGCAAAATTGCTTCCATAGGCGATTTCAGGATAGTATTTCCTTGCTTCCGTAACAGCATCATTCCCGAGTTCCGCCAGTTCCCTTGCATTGAGGAGGCGGATCTTTTTTGCCAGCTGCTGGTAGCCGTATGAAAGATTAAGGTTTACCTGAAAATCTCCTTTTTTCCCCCTCTTGGTATTTATGAGGATGACCCCGTTGGCCCCCCTGGCACCATAAATGGCTGTTGCCGAAGCGTCTTTCAGTATCTGGATCGATTCTATGTCCTGCGGATTGATGCTCGACAGTGGATTGATTTCAGAGCCCTGGATGGTACCGGTGGTGAGTTGCGTCGGATCGGTGATTATCGGAATACCATCGATGACGTAAAGAGGCTCATTCGTTCCGTTAATGGAAGTGGTTCCCCTGATACGGATGGAAACCGGAGCCCCGGGTTTTCCGGATGACTGGCTGACCACCACGCCGGCCGCCTGTCCCTGAAGTGACTGATCAAGAGATGTTATGACAGGTGAATCCAGTTCCTTTGCCTTCACAGAAGATATTGAAACAGTAACATCCCCCCTGCGCTGTGTGCCATATCCGATCACAACAATCGGGTCCAGTTCGACAGCCTCAGGTACCATTGTGAATTCATAGTAGGCAATGTCACCTGAGATCTTCCTGGTATTCCGGGTGTAACCCACGAAGGAACATGATATCGAATTTGCCCTGCCCCTGTCGGCTGTCAGGGTGAACTCACCGTCAGCATTGGTGGTTGTACCGGTGGTGGTTCCGTCAATGACTACCGCAACACCGGGCATAGGTTCCTTATTCTCATCCAGAACCCTGCCCCTGATTGTGATTTGCTGGGCAAAAACTGATGAGGCGGACAGCAAAAAAATAATCAAAAGAAAAAACTTTTTCATTCTCAGAAGATTTCAGCGGAGTACAAATGCTTATACCAAAAATGCAGAGCCTTTAAAATAATTTTAGTCAACGATGAAATCCATGGAAAAACCAGGTATTTCATCGTTGAATTAACGATCGGGCTGTTCCGGTATTAACAGACAACCCGGGTCGGGGAGGTATAAATTCAGTTATGGTATTGTCATCAGCGACTGACTGATATTACTGCAGCTTAATGAGGCATTGGCATTCACAATTCCCTCCATTTCGGCAGTGCCGTACGGTACGAAGGCTCCCTTTGGCTGAGACTTGAATTTGTTCTCTATGTCAAGCAAACCCCAAACAGCCAGATCCCAGTACATGGTCATTTCCGTTTCCGTGGCAGCGGTGATCCTGTAGTCATAATATTCATCTATCGCAGTATCACCCTGTTTCAGTCTCCTGAGCAATCTGACGATGGCTATGGTGTCTCCCCTGCTGGGGGTTTCCTTGAAGACCCAGAAGCAGAAATGGTGATTGTCGGCGGCAAATGCCGGGCTGAGATCCTCCTGATAGGTTCCGTTCTCATGAAATCTGTATACAATGGCAGCATCGGCGGGAGTAAGCACATTCCCATCAAGCCATGTGCTGGCAGTAACCTTCCAGTCATATTTGACAAACATTGATTTTAGCGAAATGTTGATGTTTACAACCAGGCCCACTTTTATCATTTCTTTCTTTTCATCGATGAGCTCAAACTCAAACCCGAGGGTGTGCAGGTCATCGAATTCCTTAACCTGATAGCTGAAGTCGTATGTATATGTTTTATCTGTACGGCTTAGCTGCGACTTTACATCAGTCCCTGCATCCCTCTGATTATCCACAAGCTTATAATACCTGAATGACTCTATCCCCTCAGTGACGATTGTGATTGTGGCAGTGGCCTTATCACCAATGTTAAGCTTAGGTGTTGAACTCTGACTGATTGTCAACTGAGTAGCAACCTCCTTTTTACATGAAATGACGAAAATTATCAAACCTGCACCAGTCAGGACAAGGGCAGAAAATAGAAGTAGTTTCCTTTTCATGATTTTCAAGATTAGATTAGTAATAGAATTCTCTTTACATCACATATATTCATAGAATGAACATATGTATATCTAATAAAGTTAAGAAAAAATCAGTTTAATTCCGCAAATTATCCGGGATCTTTTATGAAAACCAAAATCAGCTCTCATTCTCAGCGTTGTAGAATAAATCCGGAAGATAAAAATCTTTAGCCGGTTCCGGATTCATCTGCCCGGATCATAAATAAACGGCTTTCTTTTTACTGTCCGGAGGCAGCTATATTTGATCTGACCGGAATAAATCCTACTTTTGAGTATGAATGGCTTACAATCATGAATTCGCGCGAAAGAATACTGGCATCATTGAATCACAGGCAACCCGACAGGGTGCCGGTTGACCTGGGCGCCTCGACAGTCACAGGCATTTCTGCCATTGCCTACAGCAATCTGAAAAAAGCATTGGGCATAAACAGGCCGACCCGTGTTTTTGACGTTGTTCAGCAGCTGGCCAGCGTCGATATGGAGGTTATTGATCTCTTCGGGGTCGATGCCCTTGATGTGAGCAGGGTCCCGGCGGAAACCGGCGACTGGTACGAGGTTGATCTTTCAGATGGCATACGGGTGGAGTACCCCCGTTGGTACCGGCCCGTCAGGATGCCTGACGGCTCATGGCAGACCTTTGATGCTGACGGGACGCTCCTGTCAAGGATGCCTGCGGGGGCCGCATGTTTTGATCAGATGTGTTTCCCCTACGAAAACGGATATCCCGGGAATTTCGATAACCTGCAGGATGCAATGAAAAAAATAAGCTGGGTCATTCATTCACATGCATCAAACCTGAATACTGAGGAGTTGCGGGAGAGGCTGATAAAAATCAGGGAGAACACCGGCAGGGCCCTGGTGATGTCAGGCGGCGTTAAACTGCTTGAATTGGGATTCTTCATCAGGAGAATGGATAATTTCCTGGTCGACCTCCTGGTTGAACCGGAAAAACTGTCGGCGCTTCTTGACCGGCTTGTTGACATGCATCTTGCAGGCCTGGAAAAGAAGTGCAGTTCACTGGGTGATGTTGCAGATGTGATCCGCTTTGGCGACGACCTGGGCATGAAAACAGGGCCATTCATGGATATTGGCACATTCCGCAGGTTTTTCAAACCCCGGTATAAAATTCTCTGCGATTATGTCAGGAAGAATAGCGGCATGAAGATATTCTTCCATTCATGCGGCAGTGTAAGGCAATTCATACCCGATCTCATTGAGATCGGCATTGACATATTAAATCCTG
This sequence comes from uncultured Rikenellaceae bacterium, assembly GCA_964435015.1. Taxonomy (GTDB): domain Bacteria; phylum Bacteroidota; class Bacteroidia; order Bacteroidales; family VadinHA17; genus LD21. Next base: position 7,724 of record CAYSXP010000019.1, on the reverse strand, counting down.
TCCAGACCAACTCAGCGGATATGGATCCTGAAAGCCTGAAGAAGGAATATGGAAAGGATATTGTTTTCTGGGGAGGAGGCGTTGACACCGCATCAGTGATCAATCACGGTACGCCTGAACAGGTCAGGGAAGATGTTCTCAGGCGCTGCGAGATTTTCTCGAAGGGCGGAGGTTTCGTTTTCGCTCCAATACATAATATTCTCGCGGAAGTCTCTCCTGAAAACATCATTGCTGCATATAATGCCGTTAAGGAGTTTAACGGGGAAGGCTGAACGCCGGTGAGGTGAACGGTAATGGAACCATCATCTTCGGTAACCGGAGCCGGATGCCCGTTATTCACTTCGATCCGGACGTTCCTTTTTTCCTCCATGCCTGACTCATCTGTCTAATAAATTATCCTGCAAGGACAGACCTGATCCCTGATCGGTTTAGACATGAATCTACAGCAACTTATGTCCACTGATCCTCACGTGGTGTAACTTAAAAGTGCGTGTACTTGATTCAGTAAATACCCGCACTCATTAATGGACAACCTAATAATACCGGAAGCATACATTAAATGAACTGCTTCATTAACCCCCCCGGAAACTAGTCGTCATCCTGATCGTCCATCTCAAAGCATCCATTGAAAGAATTGAACAATTTAACAGCCAGCGCATTGTTTCCATCCTTGTCGTCATGACCTATTTCTATGATGCCATTGCCATTGCCGTCGGCAGAATTGGAAAGATCCATCGTGGCAAGGTTCGACAGGATCCGGTCAAGACTTATTTTTATCCAGAGACTGGCATCATCCCGGCTAAGATTGATATTCTTTTTCCCGGGAAATTCAATTTCAAGTTCTGCCTGAAAGTTTGTCCATAGTTGAAAAGGCTTTTCACCAATTTTGCCGGAAACATAAACAGAGCGTCCGCCGATCAGCTTATTTCCCATGTCGCCGGATGGGGCAATGTCAAGCTCAATCTCATCATAGAAGGCAGACGGGAGGGGGAAATTGCCGAGAAGGAGACCGGTTAAAGCTTCGGGGGATACTATGTCGATGAGAAAGGGCCCCTCGAATGTTATTTCACATTCATGATCTTCTTTATCCTTATTATCACATTCGCAGTTATGCGACCCTTTAAATCCGGAATGAGGCTTTTCAAACCCAAATTCAATTTCCCTGATATTTATCAGGAATTTATCCAGGACAAGAGACATTCCCTTGGAGGACTTGGCATCAATTGCCTCCGGCATAGCAGCGATGGCCAATGTCAACTGTTTCTGTGTGGTTTTTATACCAAGTTGCAGATTTGTTGTCATTTCGTTTTCCTTGCTGCAGGAAACAAGTAATGAAACGGTCATTACAGCAAAACTTAAAGAAATAAAGATTTTTTTCATTTTCTATATTTTTAGTTTATAAAACTGGTTTATGATTCGTCCTTCTGACAATAAGACGCAAAAATCGAAAAAGGTTGCAATGAAATAACTATTTTTTTAAACTGTAGCTGACGGCGAGGTTTAATCCTGCACTGAAATTGTTGGTGCTCTTGAAAATATTTACCGCCCCGGGATGACCTTCAAAAATATTCATCAGGTTATAGTTTATCCTGATACCAGGGGTTATCACGATGCTGTTAACCAGTGGTATATTCAACTGGTGGCCCAGAACCAGACCATAGTCGTGATCACGGTAGTCATCGGTTACCCTGAATTTTTGTCCTCCCTGAATTTCTTCAGCCATTCCCAGTCTTGCATAGTAACCCCCGAAAATGGTACTGCCCGGAATTTTTCGGTGATTCCACAGATAAAAGGCCTGCAGCTTGAAATAGTTCAGCGCTATCTTTCTGTCAACAAAACTTGCATCGATGTATTGCTGATAGTTCTGACCAGCACCGGATATCCAGAAAAACTCAAGGCCAAAATGATGCTTTTCTTTAAAGGCAACGGCTGATGTTATTCCAATATCATGACGGAAAGTGGGCATGATGTTTCCAGGTTTCGCCGGATTTAAGCAATTCCAGGTCTCGTAGTTCAGCAGCCATGAGTTTTTGTAACTGTACACGAGTCCGGCATCAAGAATGCGGAAAAAACTGACCGGACTCGTTTCCGGTGTTGCTGTGGTTTCAATCATGGAGACAATAAGACCGGAGGTATTATCATAGCCGTTTGCCAGAAGCCATCCAGTTTCAGTTCGCATGTCGACAATCCTGGATATGGGAGGTTCTACTCTCTCTGGAACAGGATCTCCTGCCATTGTTTTTCCTGAAGTTCCCAATCGCGTTATTTCAGGGGGGGGCGTAATTCCAACATCAATAAAATCTGTAGGGTAAGCTTTTTGTATCTCATTGTGAGCGAGTGCGTTTCCGGTACCGGAAGGAACCAGGCCGGGATCATCCGGGATTTTTTGAGGAATGCTGCGACCGGCAGCCTCCGCCTGAGCAGGAACTGCCGAATTATCCGAAACTGAACCCGGGGAAGTTACTTCTGAAACCACCTGTTTCACCGGAGTGCGGGAGATCTTTTCCTTCTTCAAAACAAACAACAGGGGGATGGAAATCATCAATATTATAGCAGCGACCCCGACGATTTTAAGGAACTGCAACGGGATGATCTTTTTCCTTTGCGGCAAAACCCTGTTCAGTTCCATGTCAATTCCGGACCAGGTTTCTGTCAGGTCAAGCTCATTCTCTATTGCAGACCAGACAGGGCCGGCTTCATCAACATCAAGCTGCTGAAGCCATTCAAGGAACTCCTTATCAAAATCCTTCCTGATCATGGCGTGTTTTGTTTGTAATCGCAGAGCCATTTCTGAAGAAGCCCCCTTGCCCTTTTATATTGTGATTTTGAGGTACCTTCCGAAATATTCAGCTTTTTACCTATTTCCCTGTGTGACATACCGTCAACTGCAAAAAGGTTGAAAACCATCCTTGCTCCGTCAGGAAGCTGTCTGATATAGTGCAGGATAACATCGTTTGTCAGTTCCTGAAACAAATTACTGCCGTGTTCATCCTCATCCGTTTCATCGGAAAACGCACTGGTGTAAACAAGCTTCTTTCTTTGCCTGAAATAATCAATGGCTGTATTGGTGACTATTCTCCGTATCCAGCCTTCCAGCGAACCTCGTGAATCAAACTTGTCCAGTCCGGTAAAAACTTTTATGAAAGCTTCCTGTAAAATATCCTTTGCTTCAATCCTGTCGCCGCTATATGAAAGGCAGATCCGAAACATCTTTCCAAAATACTTCTCGAATAATCGCTTCTGAAACCGCCTGTCATTTTCCATACAGCCTTTCAGCAATACCCGATCCTCTTCATTTAAACTATCGATCATGAAGGACAATGGTTCGCTATTAATTTCTAATTATAATGAAGGTTGACTCCTCTATCCTGTTGAAAACTGCATGATAGATCTGACTGTTAACGTATTTGCTTAAAAAAATGTAAATAACACCGTCATCCCTGCCAATAAATGCATTATTCATCAGTTCAGGAGTGATTACTGAGAACCAGTATGATGGATCAAAGACAAGATTGCCTGAATTTTCCCTTCCTTTATCAAGAATCACTTCCGATGACCCATCCGCGTTTTTTGAAAAAATACGAAATGTCATCGGATCATTCACAAGAAGAATTAAACGGGCATTCACCTTGTTGCTCCTGTACCTTCCAAGAATTAAAATAGACGGATCAATATCTTCAATATAGTCATCAATTATGGATCCTAATTCTTCCTCGAGCTCTTCAGGCTCGTCATTACCTTCCATAACATCCTGATACCATTCTTCAATGTTTTCGGTAAGTTCATCCTCCTCATCGTCATGCTGAAAAACAAATGAGAAAGCCAGCGGGTTATAAACACCCTGTGGTATATCAAATTTTATAGATTCATTTCCTGCACCGGTGATTATTGTAAATATTTTCCCTTTTTTGTATGGCCTGGTCATGAAAACATCACCGCCTGTTTCCCTGTATCCTTGTATATCGACCGAGTTCAATCTTATTTTTATTTCATCAACAACCAGTGTTCCTCCCATTACCGGTTTCTTGCTTATTGACATGTTAAGGCTGAGGCTGGCCGGAAGAGTATAATCTTCCTTCTGGCAGCCCCATGCACTGGCAAGAAGCAGCATGAAAACCATTATAATCCCGTTGTTTTTCATCTTCCCCGATTTTACGGACTTCCGGTTGTAATTATCGATATTATGACGAGAAGAAACATAGATGGTTGCAATGAAAGATGAATTTTTTTCCCTGTCATCCTGCGATTGTTTTTAAAATCTACGGATGAATTTTCGCCATCAGCCAAATTTCATATATGAATTATACAATTCATAAAGCTTACGGAAATACAATTTACGAAATTTAAGTCTTTTCTACGGTTCACAGGTCTAAGGTGCAATAAAACATATGATATGGGGAGACAGGCCAGGGAATGTGGGAAAAAGTGAGCATGGGAGATATCCCTCATGCAAATGCTTTCCGCATCTGTTTGTATAACGGATGTCATGGATATAGGTATTATCAATGGTTAAACTCCCCTTTATCTTAACACGGATATTATCTTTAAGTGAATAAGAATTGACCGGGGAGAAAGACCGGTCCGCAACACTCTGTTCCGGCTCAGAATCATCCCGGTATCATGGACATCTTTATTATCCTTTTTACATTGCATTGCTCGCCTGCCTTTTGAAATTCATGGCAATTATTTAATTTCGTCCGGCTTTATTGGCTATGAATAAGACTTCACCCGGAAGCGGTTCACTAAGGTCCGTACTGGCCGGATGGTTAAGCCCGGTAAAAGATCACAGCAGGATCGTGGCTCAGTTTCTGCTTGCTCTCATTTTTATAGCGGCAGGTGCCTGGTTTTTCAAACATGAACAGCCTGAACTGGGAAATATCAGAGGTATCCTGGGAAGCGCCAGACCCGTTTTAATTATCCTTGGGATCTTCCTGACATTTGTATATATAGCCCTGCAGGGGCTTATGTATAAAATGGCGTTTGCCTCTGTCAGGAAGGAAGTCCCCATTACAAAAACCATTGTACTGTTCCTGAAACGAAACCTGATAAGCATATTCATGCCTGCCGGCGGCATCGCTTCCCTTGCTTTCTTTACGGACGAGATTGAAAAAGAGGAGAGGTCAAAAACAAAAATACATCTCGCCTCTTCCATTTATGCCTTTGTCGGAATGCTGACAGTGGTCACGATTGCCATTCCTGTTATAATATACACTATGATAGAGGGGATGACCGGTACGGGCGAGACTCTTGGACTCGCTGCCATGGTACTGTGGATCACTATTCTGTATTTATTGTTCAGGTCACTGATAAAGAAAAAGCTGCTTTACAGGCTGGTGATCAGATTCCTCCCTTCGTCCGAAGAGATACTTGAAGAAATGACAAGTCATAATATAAGCACATCATTCTTCCTGATAACGATTTTCGTTTCAATAATAATTGACATCACGGGGATCCTGCATCTTTATATAGCCATGGCAGCCATTGGTGCAAAAGCCTCATTGCTCTATGCGGCGCTTGGATACCTGACAGGTGTATTGTCGCTCTCGGTTTCCCCGTTTATGAGAGGACTCGGAGCCGTGGAGATATCAATGTCGTTTGTTCTGACCAGGCTTGGCTGCCAGAGTGCTGATGCAGTTGCAATAACGCTGGTTTACCGTTTTTTTGAATTCTGGCTTCCCCTGATTTCAGGAGTTGTCGCATTCCTTTCGAAATTTAACAGGCTGCTGATGAGGATAGTCCCGGCACTTCTCATTTTCCTGCTGGGTATAACCAATATCGTGTCGGCGATGACACCTGCCATCCATGCGAGGGTACGACTTCTGGAGGAGTTCATTCCATTCGATGCAATCGCGGCTTCCAATTATTTTGTACTTGTCGCAGGTGCATTCATGCTGCTTACTTCCGTATTCATGCTGAAGGGACTACGGAGCGCCTGGTGGATCGCCCTTATTCTCAGTGTGCTTTCATGCATTGGCCATCTGACAAAAGCGATCGACTATGAGGAGGCCATGCTTGCCGCGGCAATAATTGCAGTGTTACTGATGTCGGGAAAACAATACATTGTGCGGGGAAACCCCAGGCTTCATACTATCGGTATATGGACGGCCGTACTCAGTATTGCGGCAGTAATCATTTACGGATCAGCAGGATTTTATCTCCTCGACAAAAAACATTTCGGAATGGGATTCAACCTCTGGCAAAGCATCGCTCATACGCTCCGAAACTTTGTTCTTCTGGGAAATGCAGGGCTCAATTCCCACAGTCATTTTGCAAGATATTTTATATTATCAATTAACATCAGCGGACTTGGATCCTTGTCGTTCCTGGCATATACACTGCTGCGACCTTTTATTTATAAAGGAACCACTTCGCCGGAAGACAGGGAAAAAGCAGAACGCCTGGTAAACAATTACGGGAAATCATCTCTTGATTATTTCAAAACTTATAATGATAAACTGATCTTCAGTCCGCAGGAGCTGGATGCCTTCATTTCATACAGGACCACGGGAAATTTTGCAGTTGTACTTGAAGACCCGGTTGCCGGTGATCAGGATGCAATGAAAAAATGCATCACAATGTTCGATGAATTCTGTTTTGCCAACGGTCTGAGGAACATATACTTCAGGGTGCCTGAAGAAAGCCTCTCCATTTACTCGAAGCATTCAAAGAGGTCATTGTTTGTGGGGCAGGAAGGAGTCGTCGACCTGGGCGCCTTTACCCTGGAAGGAGGGAAGAACAAGGCTCTAAGAAATGCGGTAAACAAGGTAAAAGATGAAGGTTACAGATCATCGGTTCATCAGCCTCCGATCAGGGACGGACTGATGCAGAAACTCAAATCCGTCTCGGATGAGTGGCTGCTGTCGACCGGACGGCATGAGATAGTCTTTTCACAAGGAATGTTCCTGTGGAACGAGCTGAAGAATCAAACAATTCTAACGGTGGAGAACCCGGAAGAAAAAGTGATTGCCTTCGCAAATATCATTCCTGACTTTGTAGCAGGAGAATGCACATACGATCTGATGAGGAAAGCTAATGATGCACCGCACGGAGTACTTGATTTCCTGATGATAGAGATGTTAGGGTATCTTAAATCAAAGGGCTGCACGGGAACAAATCTCGGGTTTGCCCCCATGAGCGGCATCAAGGATCCGCACACATTCCAGGAAAGGACACTTAAATTTGCGTATGAAAAGATCAGATCCTTTTCCCATTACAAGGGACTGAGATTCTTTAAGGAGAAATATTCGCCGGTATGGCATAATAAATACCTGATCTACAGTGATGACTATGACTTGTTCCAGATCCCTGCCGCACTGGCCAGGGTAATTAAACCAGAGCATGGACATTGATCGGATTCTGGTTTATCAGAACCATCAGCTGTGTATTATCCTTTTATGCCATAATTTCCTTGCAGAAGCTTTTTGACTTCTGACAGACTTCAGGCTTTTGGAAATCATATGACCGGCTTGTGCAAAAACCGGACGTCCTGACCACTTTCAGCCGGTGTTAATTCAAATCTGTAAACTATATGATAACAGTTATTTGCAACCGGCGGTGGGCAGCCAATTAGCTCCGGCGGAGAGTGGTCAGGTCCGCCGGCACATGCAGTCAGTTATTGAGAATGAGAAGCATCACCAATTCTTTCTCCCATTTTAACAGCAGTTTCATGTCCCTTTGCTGTATTGATCAATAAATCCTTATCAATGTTAATTTTACTTTTTTCA